>JAEZEH010000153.1 GCA_023417785.1 Bacteroidota bacterium | reverse complement strand
TCGGACGCCATAATACTGGCAATGATGTTGATGTCAGTTGTGCTGCGGCCTTCCGGAATAATGTTTGTGCGACCCAGTTGCTGGCCAATCCGCACACTCGATGTTCCGACCGATACGACGTTATCGTTCTTCAGCAACTCGTTCTTAAACGTCATCGACCTGCCGGTAGCCCCTCCGTTTTGCTGAATGGTTATAACCTGATCGCGGTTATAGCCCAGGTCAGCCGTATAGATAAAATCCATTTGCTGGTAGACAATACCGGATCCCACCATAAGCGCTATCGATATTGTAAACTGTAGAATTACGAGACCCTTGCGAAGCCTGATGCCGCTATCGGAACCCTTGAAACTCCCTTTCAGCACACTGACGGGTTTGAATCCCGACATAACCAGCGCCGGATAGATTCCGGCAAGTACGCCAGTGAAAACGATTAGAATAACAATCAGTGCGATGTTTGCGGGTTGAAATAAAACACCGATATCACCGAACCGGTTGTACAGGATATTGAGCGTTGGCAGGATAGAAAAAACCACCCCTATTGCGAGAACCATGGCAACCATCGTAATTAGCACCGACTCCGTCAGGTGTTGTGTAATTAGTTGTTTCCTGACCGCGCCAATCACTTTGCGCATTCCGATCTCCCTTGCACGTCCCGCAGCATTGGCGGTAACGAGGTTAGTGAAGTTTACCAGTGCCAGCACCAGAATCAACACGCTTATAATCGAAAGGATATACACGTTCTGCATATCCGACTTATTGGCATTTGTTTCGAACAATGTCCCTTTCGAATTCAGATGTACATCGTCCAGACGCTGAGCAACGGGAAAGAAGAAGTCAAAGGTGTTGTTTTTGGCTGCGATCGCCTGAAGTTTGGTATTGAGATCATCGATGTCTCCGGGCTTATCAAGGAGAAGATAGGTGAATGTGAATATACTTTGCCAGCTGTCGAGGGCCTGTCTTAACCCGTCTTCGTTTTGACCGGGAACAAGTGAATGCAACAAGTCAAACTGGATGTGCGAATTTCTTGGTGGATCAGCAAGCACCGCAGTTATATGCAGGTCGGTAGTTTGATTAAGTTTCAATGTTTTACCAACAGGGTTTTCGTTCCCGAAGATTTTTTCCGCCAGTGATGTGGTTATGGCAATAGAACCCGGTTGATCCAGAACGCCGGAAGATGGTCCGTTTACCACGGGAAAGTGGAAGACGGAGAAAACAGCGGGATCGACGCGGAAAGCAGCCTTACTTTTAAGTGTTTTGTCGCCGTATGAAAGGTCGTATTGACCACCGCCGATAAACCGGACACTCTCCAGTACTTCGGGAAGCTCATCCTCAGCCGCAGGCCCAAGCCTCGGTTGTGTGACGCCCACCAGTTTGCTGCTCACACCTTCAGCATTGTCGATAGTCAGGAGCCTGACGATTCCTTTATGATGGGGATGAAACTTGTCGTAAGAAAGATCTTCCAGCACATAAAGGTAGATCACGAGACTTGCAGCCAGGCCCAGAGCAAGTCCAGCAATCTTGATAAAAGCGAACCCTTTTTGTTTAAGGAGGTTTCGCACCCCGATCGTAAAATAACTTTGAAACATAGGCGGATTTAATGGAAGGTGCCATGACAAGAAGAATGCCGATAAAAATGCTGCAATCCGAGGCGGATCGTTGAGCTAATCGTGACGGAGCGCACGAATCTGAACAGTATCGTTCGGCACCGGACGGGGCGGTGTTTGAAGATCAGGCAGGTTGGCTCGCCAAATCCTGAGGTAGATAGATTTCGAAAGTACTTCCTTCGCCGGGATTCGATTTTACACTGATGGTTCCACCCAGCCGAGTTATTGTCTCTTTGGTTATAAAAAGGCCAAGACCACTGCCTTTAGATGCCTCCGAGGCACGGTAAAACATATTGAATATCTTATCCTGGTGGGGCGTATCGATACCCGAACCATTATCAATAATGTAGAGTATCGACTCGCCGGGACGATAACCGATTTCAATGAATGGATGTTTTTTTGTCAAGTCATGATACTTGATAGCGTTTCCAATCAGATTGCTTAGAATGACTGTTATGCGAATGCGGTCCGACAACAGCATGGTATCATGCGCGATCGCCATTCTGAACTCAATCCGGTCGGCGTTTAGCGAAAATCGGAGTGAGTTCACGATTTCGTCGACCAGTCCATAAAGGTTTATGGATTCCCGCCGGGTTTCTGTCCGGGAATTGCGTGAGTAGTCGATGATTTCTTTGATGAAGTG
Source organism: Bacteroidota bacterium (assembly GCA_023417785.1). Lineage (GTDB taxonomy): Bacteria > Bacteroidota > Bacteroidia > Cytophagales > Cyclobacteriaceae > Ohtaekwangia. The sequence continues at coordinate 57,456 of JAEZEH010000153.1, read as the reverse complement.
TTCCTGCGAGAGCACGCGATCTTCGATCATCGAAAGGATGTGCCTTATCTCATTTGGATCCTGGCTAAGTTTAGCGATGTTTATCAGGCCCTGAATCGAACTGAGCGGTGACCTTAGATCGTGCGACACACTGTAAACAAAACGATCGAGTTCGATATTGACTTTTTTCAACTCCTCGTTCTTTCGCTTCGCGATTACTTCCTTTTGAATCAGTTCATTTTCCGATTCCCTGTTCAACCCGATTAAGAAGTTTATGGCCAGAATGGTGATCGTAATCGAGATTACATAGTTGATCAGGAGGCTGATCTTGATGTACACCGGATCCGGCGGCGCAACAGGCAAGCGTGCGAAGTGCACGAAATACGCCAGTAAAAAGAGCAAGGTGGTGAAGCTCGCCAGCAAGATAGACGTCTTTCGATCTTCATTGCCTAACATGGCAAACGAACTGATACCCGCCGGAATGAAGAAAAGAAAAACCCCCGTCTCAAAGGGATCCGTGATAGCCGCCCAGAAAACCACCAGATTGGCGACTATTACGAGGATGATTTTAGCAGCCTTAAGCTTGCCGGCCCGCATCAGAACTATCCCTAAAATCGAGACAACCGCCAGGATAACGTAGGCCGGTTGGGAATAGTAAACGCCATTGATTAAGTCGAATATTGAATAGATGATCGCTACCACGAACGCCATGAATGCGAAAAACCCCGACAGCATAAGGCGCTTCGCCTCTCCGCGTGAAACTCCCTTTTGATTCTTGATTAAAAAATTCCGAAATCCGGATCGCTTTCTCACTGATGATTCTCGTGAAATTGAGTTCGTAAGGTAATCAAATCCCCGAAAAGAGGCTATCGAAAGAATTGTCAGGCGTTTCGCGGAAAAGCGATTTGCCGGCATGCAGAAAAAAACGTCGCCTTCGGGCTTCCATGATAAATATTAATGACGTGAAACTTCCTGAACCCGGAAAAATCCGGGGTTCCCTTGCGGCCCGCTTTGCCTATCTTTAGTACTGTTCCACGAAAAATAGTCCAGGGGATATCATTTTATCCTCGTCCTTCCGCGCGACAAATACGGCGTCCTCCGCCCGCTCTCATATAATAAGCCCCTGATAAAAGGCTTCACCATTGCAATAGCCGAGACATGCCTGCTGCAGATCACCGACATTTACTTTTTTACCATGGATAAGGACTTTCAAACCCGGGCCTTACGGCAGCATCAGTGAAATGGAGGATAATAATTTTTTTTAACCGATGTTTGGAAGTGCCGGACCCGTTTGTAACTTTTTTTGATGATTGAATATGTGTTTCCTGAAGGCTATGCATTCCTTCGTTCAATTGAGCGGACACTCAGGCAGATAAAAGATCCAATTGGTTCCATGCAGGAAAGCATGGCGGCGTATAATGGGACGTACAGTGTTTACCATGGCCGCAAACGTTTTATCGTCACACAAGAGCCAGCTTTCATTGAGCACGTCCTGAAGAAGAACCACCGAAACTACTTCAAATCTGAATTACAAACCGACGCACTGGGACGTTTCCTGGGTTCGGGGCTTCTCACCTCCAATGGTGATTTTTGGTTGAGGCAACGCCGGCTCATTCAGCCGGGATTTCACCTGGAAAAGATTCATGGGCTTTATGAGATAATGCAACGAACGGTTGCAGAATTCTTGTCGCGACTCGAACCTGGAGAAACCGATGTGTATCCCATGATGAACAGACTGGTGTTCGATATTGTTGTGAACACGCTTTTCAATGTCGCGATTCGGGACAATCTGCGGATTGAGCTGGGGCGGTTTATAGCCGACACACAGGATTTTGTGATGCGGGATCTTCGCCAGCCGCATCTGAGTTGGTGGTTCCGTCTGTCGGGCGAATTGAAAGAGACCACCTGAAAGCCAGACGAGCCAGGGCGATCATCGCGGGCATCATTCAGGAGCGCAGGCCATCGGTTGGAATGCACGGCGATTTGCTTGACATGCTGCTTCAGGCAAGGTATAAGGACGCAGGCGAACCGATGAAAGAGGAACAGTTAATCGATGAGATTCTTGTTCTCATTATCGCGGGCCATGAGACTACAGCGAACGCACTTTCATGGATACTATTTTTGTTGGCGACAAATCCGCAGGAACTAAATACGCTTCGTGACAGGACTAAAGATCTTGGCCTTATGGACATTACGACGGATGAGTATCTCAAGGCGGTTATCAACGAAGGACTTCGGCTTTACCCTCCCGCATACATCGGCGAACGCGTTGCTGTGAACGACGACACATACAACGGCTTCACCTTTCCGGCAAAGACAATTATTGTTCTTTTTTTACGGGCTGCACCGCGATGCCAGCCATTGGCCTGACCCGGAAAAATTTCGACCAGCGCGTTTTCTCGGATCATCGTCGCGGGAAAACGGAAATATTTTTATTCCATTTGGCTCAGGGCCAAGGTTATGTATCGGAAATAATTTTGCCATGGCAGAAATGGCAATCTTCCTGCAGCATTTCCTTAGGGAGTTTGATGTCCGGCCAACCTCTCATACACCTGTCACGAAAGCGTTGGTAACCCTGAGGCCGGATCGGGTTCCATTGGGGATAATCCGATTGTGATTGATCCGTCTTTCAATTAATGGATTGGAAAATATTTCTGAATTTATATATTGCCGCTGTATTGTTCATGTGCCGGATTGTATGAGCCGGTTCTCAAATCAGATCTGTTATGCATACTGACGGCCTGCGTTACACCGGAAGACTCTTCGGTGGTATTACTGAAGATATCAAGCGAAAAGCTGTTCATTACGGCAGCGATTTCAGAGATGGCCTTCATTCAAAGGTAGTAGGTACTACCTTATTCCTATACTTCGCCGCCATTGCGAATGCGATTGCGTTCGGAGCACTCACCGGATTGTATACCGGTAATCAAATTGGGATAATGGAGATGTTGGTGGTTACTGCTATCGGAGGTATCGTCTTTGCGTTGCTTGGAGGCCAACCACTTACCATCCTCGGCGGAACCGGACCAATAGTTATTTTCACCGGCTTACTTTATCAGGCTTGTGCGCAACTTAATATTTCCTTTCTCGCTACCTATGCGTGGGTTGGAATTTGGTCGGGAGTATTACTGATTATATGTGCCGTCACCGATGCGAGTGCGCTTATGCGGTTTTTCACAAGATTTACCGACGAGATTTTCGCAGCCTTAATATCGGTGATCTTCATCGTAGAGGCGGTGAACAACGTAACCGGATCTTTTGGTGAGAATGGCAATGGCCTGGCGAGTGCATTCTTATCGCTGATTCTTGCTCTTGGAACATTTATCATCGCGCGGAATCTGAAACGTGCTACGAATACACCATATCTTCGAAAAGGGGTCCGCGACTTCCTCAGCGATTTTGGCCCTGCGATCGCGATCATCATAATGACCTTAATCGCGATGCAATACCCGGAGGTACGCCTGGAAAGAGCCGCGATTCCGGAAAAGATCGGGACCACATCAGGCCGCCCCTGGCTTGTGGATATCTTTATGGTTCCGACGTGGGTCATCTTTGCGGCTATAGGTCCGGCTATATTGGCGACAATCCTTCTTTTTCTCGATCAGAATATCACTACCCGCCTCGTGAATTCACCAGACAATCGATTGCGTAAAGGGAGTGGTTATCATCTTGATCTTGCGATAGTAGGTGTCATCGTTGTAGTAGGCAGTCTGTTTGCGCTACCCTGGATTGTTGCCGCTACTGTTCACTCCCTGAACCATGTGAAGAGCCTCGCGCAAATGAAAATCATCGACGTGGGCGGCGTTAAAAAAGAAGTCATCGGCTGGGTACGGGAGAATCGTTTGTCAGGATTGCTGATTCATATTATGATCGCCGCGTCAATTTTTCTACTGGTATATGTCCAGTATATTCCGATGGCTGTGCTATTCGGGTTGTTCTTATTTATGGGGCTTACTTCACTTGGCGGTAATCAGTTCTTCGAGCGGATGATGCTTTGGGTTACGGATCCCAAACTGTATCCCGATACTCACTACACACGAGAGGTTCCCCATATGGTAATTCATGCCTTCACAATAATACAGTTTGTCTGCTTTGTTGCCTTGTGGATATTGAAGTCTTCGGCCATTGGGATATTGTTCCCGTTGCTAATTGCTGCACTTGTGCCTATACGCATGTTTGCGAGCCGATATTTTGAGCCAAAGCACATAGAAGCACTCATTTCGGAAGAAGCGGAAGGTCAGCAGGAAGGCGAGAAGACGCACATTCTGGATTAACCGAAACGATGGCGCTTCGATTCGCTAGGCAATATTACATCACTTAAATCACTTTAAGGGTTTCTTCTATATTTGGTATTCTGACCAACCCCAAGCCCTTATGAGTAAAATGTCCAGAGAGGAAAAGCTTTTCAGAAATGAAAGCATTGTACTGGATCATTACCGAAGAATGATTGGTACGCATACCAGTCCTGAAGAAACGAAAGATGGCTTAGTTGATCTGACGCGTAAGTACAAAAGTCTTTTAGAGCAAACGAGGTTCCTTACGTGGATTAGTGGCAGGCTCGAACGAAAACTGCAGCGAACAAACCGGGAGCTTCATAGTAAAAATGAAGATTTGCGAAATACCCTTAACGATCTCACGAAGGCACAGGCAAGTCGAAGCGCTTATGCAATTATATATTCAATCGCTATTGCCCTCTTTGTTCTCGAGGAGTTCTTTGTGGAGCCCATTATTGAAATGTTCGGCGACAGCATAAGCTATAGCATAATCATCAAGCTATTTATCGTATTACTGCTGAAAATAGCGGAAACGCTTATTGAACGGAAGGTGACCCGGAACCGGAAGAGTGCCGTTCTGACAACCACGGGATGATTGGCTTTGATTAAACTATTGCACCGTTCAAGCGAATAAGAGTTTTTCCTTCGCTGAAAAAGGTGTACATTACCAGATGTTCGGATTTTACGCCCCCATTTTGGTATTACACGCGGTCTGTTTGTATCACGCTTATCGCAATAACGCAGAGCAACGCTGGTATTGGCTGATACTCTTTCTTCCACTCATTGGATGTATCCTTTATATCGTGCATCAGTTTGGAAATCGCAATCTGGAAGCGATTGCCGATGGAGTTGGGGGGGTAGTGAACAGCAGTCACCGCATTCAGCAACTTGAGAAAGAGGTTAACCATGCGGATAGTGTAACGAATAAAATGAATCTGGCTGATGCCTATCTGGCCGCCGGACGGACAGATCAGGCGATACTTCTTTATGAGCAGTGCGCCGAAGGTTTTATGCATGATGATCCGGAATTGCGCATGAAACTTCTCAACGCTTATTTCCTGAAAGGTGATTATTCCACCGCCATCCGGTTTGGTGAGATGTTGGAAAATGAAAAGTCATTCAAAAACGCAGAGGAAAAAGCAGCGTTGGCATGGTCATATTATCATTCTGGGGATGAAGCCAGGGCCGAAACCATCTTCGAAAGTCTGGATCGACCGTTTACGAATTATCAACATCGCCTGGAGTATTGCCGGTTTTTGAAGAAGTCGAACAAAAAGGAAACCCTAATCAGTCGCCTGACTGAAATTCTCCATGAATTTGAAGGCATGAAGGGCCAGGAGCGAAGCAACTTCAACGCTTTACTTGGGGAATTCCGGCTCCTGAAAAATGGACTTACTGCCGGATAGGCTCGCCCTTTAGGGGCTATCATTTGAATAGCTGTTGCGTCGGGTCTTCAGATTAGCACCGGAAAACTCCGTAAATCGACTTTCCCACCCCATTCTTTGCGCATGGCCAATGCAGCTGGGCTACATCACCGATTAGTCTTACCGGACAAACTTCACCCATCAGGAGGAATGAAATTTTATACCTGATGAGTAAAAAACTTTATCATGGGAGAAACAAAGAATCTGAACCGGGAGCAAGGCATTGAGAAAATGCGCGAGCTTGCCATGGATACGAAGTTCTGTCATTTCGTGACGGCACTCGGGCAAAAGCCACTGAACAGCAGACCGATGACGACACAGGAAGTCGATGATCAGGGTAACTTCTGGTTTTTGAGCGACGACAGCAGTCATAAGAACAACGAAATCGAAGACGATCCGGAAATACAATTGTTTTATTCCAAACCGGATAGTTCCGAATATCTTTCCGTATATGGCTACGCTGAGGTGATCCGGGATCGCCAAAAACTTGAAGAACTCTGGTCGCCGGTCGCAAAGGCATGGTTTAGTGAAGGGAAGGATGATCCCGACCTTACGATTCTCAAAGTGAATGTTGCCGATGCCTATTACTGGGACACAAAGAACAACCGAATGATCCAACTCATTAAACTCGCTGCTGGCGCTGTTATGGGAAAACCTTTGGACGACGGTATTGAAGGGCAGATCACTCGATGATTTATTTTAAGGTAGTTGCCTGGTCCACGCTCGCCCAGGCGCTACTTTCTTAGAAGGTTGTGGAACTCCAACGCAACCTCCGTTAGTTGGCTCAGTCTGGCCTCAAGTATTTCCTGGTGTTCCTGTCCCACCATGCCGTAGATGTTTGGAGGATATCGACGGAATGCGTCTCGAATTCGTTCACTCGTCAATTGCTGTTGTATCTCTATGGCGGCCTTTCGAAAAATTTCCCGATCTGTTTTTGACAGGATATTGCGGTCCAGGTCACGGGATTGATACATAAGCCCTGATACCTTGCCATAGTCCTTTCTGAAGGATTGAAACTTCGGAACAAAGATTAATGTAATATGACTGAGTAAACCTTCATCAAATTGAAAGAAGGCGTTGTCTCTGTCTTTCGGGATCGGTTCAAAGATCTTACCGTCCTTCTCTTTGCTCAGTGCCCATTCCCAGTTTCCTTCATGTCGGTCCCAGTCACTGATAAGCATATCAAACAGGCGGCTTTTTAAAAAAAGCAATGTGTCAATTGGAATTATTTCTTCTTCCTGCATTTCCAGCATTTCCTCGGTATTCACAATGTCCTTGGGTGAGCCGAAACGTTCGCGGTTTTTCCAGGAACTGTTCAGGTTTTCTTCCAGATAGGCAAGTCGTCCGGCCATACGCTGGTTATAATCACCCTGCGATTCGTCGTAAGGTATCAGGTAGAGTCGCGGGTTCGTGTAATGAATGCCAATGGCGTCGGCCAGGGCAGGCACAACGAGGTGCCCATATGGATTGGCGGCGGCAACCTGATCGCGGGTCAGAAACCTCATAAAAGTCCATCGGAAAAACTTCGGCAAAACGTGTTGCTGATCCTTATTCACGGAACGCAATGCCCACTTGCGCTCCTGACTATCCTCCAGTTTTATGGAGATCGTCTGTTCGCCGCCACCAAATTCGAAAGGTTTCATCCCGCCATACGTATCGGTATAACTGAATATTCTGACGCGGACAGGTTCGGTCCATAAGGCGCGTTGTTTTTTTCCCAAAAAAAGGCTACTGAACTTTCCTCGTTCGTAGTACTTCCCTGGAATAACAGTCACTGAGTCCGCCTCCAGTCCAACCGGGTAAAGAGCCATTGCTTCCATAAGGCGTTGCTCATCCGAAAAAGCCCGGCGTTCCTTGAAGTTAGTAGTATTCGGAATGACGAAAACGAGAACAAGGAAACCTCCTATCCAATACATGTAGCGAGAATTTACTTTACTGAACATGAATTATTGCGCGGAAAACCGCATACCTGAATGTTCAGCATAAAATTGAAAGCCAGCTGCCGTCGCGACGAGTTGGGTATTATTTCAACCGAGTAGTGATAAAGGAGTTTGCGTTACGCGCGACCCGCGGTCGAACACCGCACCTGATAGGAGAATCTATTCTTTCGCTTGTTCGTCAGCCTCCTCTTTGATGAAGTTAAGAGAAGTTGAATTCACACAGTACCGGAGTCCGGTGTCCGTCGGACCGTCTTCAAATAAATGCCCAAGATGGCCCCCACATTTCGCGCAAAGAATTTCAGTGCGTACCATTCCGTGTGAAAGGTCCCGGGCTGTCGTTATTTTTCCACCTTCGACGGCGCGATCAAAACTTGGCCACCCGCAATCAGAGTCGAACTTCATATCGGATGTAAACAGTTCATTCCCGCAGGCCGCACACTGATAAACCCCTTCGTCGGTGGTCCGATAATACTTCCCTGTAAACGGTCGGTCTGTACCTTTCTCGCGGAGTATTTGGAACTGCTGGGGGCTAAGCACTTCCCGCCATTCTTGTTCTGATTTCTTGATAATGGGTTCCGTTTTCATTGCAGCCATTGTTTTTGTCTCTGTGTTTTTTTCCTGACCCTGACATGAAGATATACTCAATGCAATCAGAAACGTAAGAAGTAGACGTGCAGCTTTCATCTTCGGGCTATTTAGCTGGTATAACCATCGTGAATGGGAAAAAGTTGCCGGCGGCAGCGACTGGCACAAAATTCATTGCAGTCATAGTTATGAACTATGATAACAAAATCCGAATGCAATATCGACCCGGCGAGGATGAAAACCTTTCCGTCGACAATGTCGAGGACGATTTTTTTGAAGAAGACGAGGCTGATGAACGACTGGATGAAAGTGAAACCGACGAAAACGCTGATGAAGGTACGGGAGATGGTCAAATCGGTCGCGGTCGCGATGATCCTTTTCAGAAATAGTAGCCTCCCTCTTTCAATTCCTTTTGATTTGGCCTTATGAGCGTATGGAAAGTTTCAGAGTCCCAAACCTGGTTTGTCGAACAAAACTGTGTTGTGCGCCAAATATGGGGTACGAGCGATTCGATTCTTTTCATATTCGCTGGAGCTGCAGCTGAATTTTCTCTCAACAAGGCCGTGGATTGGCTTTTCTTCACCGGACGCCTACCGGCAGATCCGCTCGGACGCCTGTTTTCAACAGTAACGTATGCCCGCCAAATTGTTTTCTCATCCATGGAACGTGCAAATGCCGTGATTGACCGTTTGGCTGCGATCCATCGTGAAGTTGAGGAAACGAGGAGAATGACTATCCCCCCATGGGCCTATCGTGATGTTCTGTATATGCTCATTGACTATTCAATCCGGGCGCATGAACTTTTAGTTCGGCGACTTGAAGAAGATGAGAAAGCAGAAGTGTATGATGTTTTTCTCCGTGTAGGTTTGCGTATGGGGATTCCGTCGCTTCCACCAGATTACAACGCCTGGCTACCCGATCGGGAAAAGCACATGGCGGAAGACCTTGATGTTTCAAACTTCACCCACGATCTCTACAAACAGTATCGTATACACCTGGGATTAGTTCGCTATCGGATTCTGTTAGGGGCGCAGGCGGTAATAACTCCGGCAATAGTAAGACGCAGACTTAGACTTAAGGACTGGGGAACGTTTAGTGTTATTGTCCCTGTGTATAAATTGGCCAGGGCGGTGGGAATGGAGTGGTTCCTGAAGAAAGCAATTCTCCCATCGCGGTTCGTGGTTGAAATAAGGGAACTTGACCAGTCAGCGAAACGAGAATGGTCACACACCCATACCTGACCAGGTATCGAATTTACCCGTCTAAAAGTATGAAGATCGTATTAATCCGACATTTCAAGGTTGGTTTTAAGTGGAAGTTTCTTTACAATTCGCAGGAATATGAAACAGCTTGTGCCGGATATAACGCAGCAGCTGTTATTAAGGGCCCACTTGATCTGCCGTTATCAGGTAAACTTGTCTCAAGCACTATGGCACGTGCACTGGAGACTTCTCGTATTGTTTTTGGGAGAGAGCCGGATCATTCGCACGATGATTTATGTGAGGTTCCCATTAAGCCTTTTGCAAAGACACGCCTGAGGTTTCCGAAAATAATCTGGGACGTTATCGGTCGTATTCAATGGCGCTTCAATTTGGGGCCGCAACCAGAAGGGTATCATTATAGCAGGAAAAGAGTTCATGCCTTTCTTGATTCGCTGATAAAAGAAGGCGACGACGCGATAATTGTTTGCCATGGGTGGATCATCAAACTGATGATTTCAAAATTGGTCTCGGTCGGATTCAAGGGGCCAAATCCCCTTTATATTGTAAACGGTGTTCCATACGAATTCATCAAATAAGAGAACAACTCCGGATATTCTGCATCGCTGCGAACCCACGTGGCTTAACGCCTCTTCAGAAGCCCGATTCCGGAGGTGAAGAATATCAAACCCAGTATGGCAAGGGCCCAGGGACTCAATGTCACCAGGTTCTGTCCGAAAATCCCCAATACACCCAGTACCAGGCCAATTATACCCGCAATTGTTAACACTAATCCGAGGGCACGTATCATAATGTTGTTCTTTTTGTGTGAATGTTTAGTTGCGGAATGATTTTTTATAAATTCATGCCCACCGCATAATAATTCCGTGCGGTGGATTTATGGGACCACGTGAAACTATCAGTATTCTGGGGTGTGGCTGGCTGGGTAAACCTCTTGCGATGACATTGATACAAACCGGATACAAGGTTTTGGGATCGACTACCACTGAAGAGAAGCTTCCCCAACTTAAGGCTGCAGGTATCGACGCCTTCTCGTTCCGTTTTTCTCCGGGTCTCGCCGGCGATGGAGCCGCGCCTTTTTTCAAGAGTCCGATTTGTATTGTCGGCATACCTCCCGCAATTGGAAAAACCGATCCGGCACATTTCCTGTTGAAGATGCAGGCAATCTGCAACGAAATCATAAACGGAGACGTTTCAAAAGTGATTTTCATTAGCTCAACGTCGGTATACAAGGGACGGATCGGCGTGGTGGAGGAACATGATGCAAACGAAAACTCAGATCTTTTTAAAGCCGAAGCGATTTTTAAGGATCAGAATAAATTCGACACCACAGTACTTCGCTTTGCCGGATTAGTAGGCCCTGATCGGAATCCCTCACGTTTCCTTTCAGGCAGGAAAGTGTCAGGAGGAAATGATCCGGTAAACCTTATTCATCTCGCGGACTGTATACGTATCATCCAAACCGTTCTCGATCTTGATGTCTGGGGTGGAGTTCTCAATGCTTGTTCCGATATTCATCCGACACGCCGCGATTTTTATGAATTTGTCTGCTCCCAAAGCAACGTCTCGCTACCCGTGTTTGTTGGTCCTGAGAACGAGGCGCCGAAGATTGTCAGCAATGCACGCCTTCGACGTGAACTTGGTTACTCTTTTACATTCCCCGATCCAATGAAAATGACCTATTGATCCTATGAATAGTCGCGTTACATCAGAGTTGTTGATGCCAGAACTTGAATTTGTTTCATCGCGCAGTTCGGGGCCCGGCGGACAGAACGTAAACAAGGTGAATACTAAGGTGACCCTGCGTTTTGATGTCACAAATTCAAAAATTCTGACTGAGGAAGAAAAAGATACTCTTGCGGATAAAAGCGGATCGCGAATTACAACCTCCGGGATACTGGTTATTTCGGCGCAGGATAAACGCTCGCAACAGCAAAACAAGGAGGCTGCATTGGCGAAGCTGAACCGCCTACTAAGGAAAGCTTTCGAAAAAAAGAAGAAACGAAAAGCGACAAAACCAACTAAAGGATCCAAAGAGGAACGTATAAAAGAAAAAAAGCAACGTTCAGAAAAGAAAAAGTGGCGTCAGAATCCTTTATGAGGTAAGCCTTTTCCACGGTAAGCCCGGATCATTTCACCATATCCCTGCTTTGACGCAAGGGCAATTACAGCCATGGTGATGCGTCTGGCTTTTGTTTGGATTGTTTTCGCGCTTTCAATCCAGTTGCTGAAATATTGTTGATGAGAACGGGGCAGGCTGTTGAAAAATTCAAATGCGCTAGCATCATCGCGCAACGAGGTAATAAAGTCGCCGGAAAGTTCAAGGGGACGCTCATCCAGTTCAAGCTGAACAGTTAAAGTATCACCGACTTTTTTTCCGGTTTCCTTTCGCATCCTCGCATTGATTGGCAGAATGAATGATCCGTCTCCCACAGGAAGTACCGCTGTGCGCGAGATGACGAAGTCGTCAAGTTTTCCTTTGACACGGAACGTTGTTCGTCCCTCTCCGTTCAGTTTACCAGCGTGTTTTTTCTCAATGAGAATATAAGACCAGCCACTTTTCTCGCCCTTTTTCTCAAATTTTTCGATCTTGATTTTGAATCGAAGCATTAGTGAATTTGATGGACTTAAAGGATATCCACTTCAGCAAAGTATAAAAAATAAAAAAGACGGCATGTGCCGCCTGAAATTTTTTTATCTGAACAATAATTTCGGGATTACAACTATTTGGACGCAATCTCGAAGAAGCCATTCTTTCTGACAAGCTGAATGGTGTCACCGTTACAGTCAATCCCCTTGTTAGCCTCAATGACTTCATATCCACGACAAAATTTTTGTGGCTCTTCGGCGGGTGTTTCCGGAGTTCTTGCGATAAACCCCGTACCAAAGACTACAATACCTGCGACAATAGCCAACATTGAAAAGACACGTTTCATCTTAAAGTTTTTTAGTTAAAGCCTTGTGAGACTTGCCAGGGTCTGCACATTTCAAAGGCACATAGAGAGGGGAGGTGCCTTTTTTAGTACTGTACTTTTGCTAATCGATTTCTGCTATTATGTACATTACAAAGATACGTCGTTTATGAATTAAAGTTTTGTTTTTTTATTTGATCTTTTTTTGTATACGCCTCCATAACCTCGAAATTTCGTTGAATTTGCATAATCTTAAATAGAGTCAATAAATCGATTGTGAAAAATTCTTATTCCGAAACATCTCGGATCGACAAAAAAAGGAATTTATTGAAAAATCGGTGGAAAAATTACATGGCTGACCAGACTCGCAGGACCAAAAGTAAGATTTGCGCGACATCGGTTTTCATGAATGATAACCGGCGTCGGCCCTGGTGTTTGCGCATTTATTTATGTTTGTTCAACTCAACGCGATATATATGGCAAATAATTTATTGGTACAGATAGGAACACCTTTAACCAGCTCCGCTTTAAAAGTTTTGCTTCTGGGCTCCGGCGAATTGGGTAAAGAAGTTGTGCTGGAGTTTCAGCGCCTTGGTGTAGAAGTTGTAGCCGTTGACAGATACGAGAATGCACCGGCAATGCAGGTGGCGCACCGATCATATACAATCTCTATGCTGGATGGTGACGCCTTGCGTGTAGTCATAGAAAAAGAGCAACCGGATTTCATTATCCCCGAAGTTGAGGCGATCGATACAGATATGCTGGTTCAACTTGAAAGCGAAGGTTTTGTGGTAATACCTACGGCCACTGCTGCGAAGCTTACAATGAACCGCGAGGGTATTCGCGTTCTTGCAGCTGAAAGATTGAAGATCAAAACGTCGCCGTATCGCTTTGTATCTACTATAGACGATCTGAAGTCCGCCATAGACGAAATAGGATTACCATGTGTCGTCAAGCCTGTCATGAGCTCTTCGGGGAAAGGTCAAAGCACGGTGAAATCAAATCGCGAGATTGACAGCGCTTGGCATTATGCACAGGAAGGTGGAAGGAGCGGAAAAGGCAATGTGATTGTCGAGGGATTGGTCGAATTTGATTATGAGATTACGCTTCTTACCATTCGTCACGCAGGTGGAATCTCGTTCTGCGAGCCTATTGGTCATCGACAGGAAAAAGGCGACTACCGCGAATCGTGGCAACCTCATCCTATGAGCCCTGTGGCTCTCGGCAGAGCACAGGAGATGGCATCGATGGTGGTGAATGCTTTGGGAGGAAAGGGTGTCTTTGGTGTAGAATTTTTTGTCAAGGGCGATGAGGTGTTCTTTAGTGAAGTTTCACCCCGCCCTCACGACACTGGCATGGTCACCATGATTTCGCAGGATCTCTCAGAGTTTGCATTACATGTACGTGCCGTACTTGGATTGCCAATACCGGTGATCCGGCAGTTTGGTCCATCCGCATCGTCCGTAATCCTGGTTGCGGGGAACTCAAATAATATCACATACTCAGGCCTCGGTGATGCACTCGCTGAACCAGACACGCAGCTTCGACTTTTTGGTAAGCCGGAAGTTCGGGGTGAACGAAGAATGGGCGTTTGCCTTGCGAGAGCTGGTTCGATTTCAGAAGCACGCGAGAAAGCAAATGCTGCCGTCGCACGGATATCAGTATCGCTAGGCTAAACTTAGTTAATCGACGTTAGCCAGACGCGACGCCCGCCTGTGGGATTGGGAAAAATTTCCATCAAGTCTTGTCTGTTAAACGAGATATTTGAGGACCCACCGTATTTTCCTCTTTATAAGCGACCATGGCGCATAGGCATAAGGTTGTTTCATGTTCAGGGAAGTAAGGTATTATTATGAGACCGAAATCGATATACTTTTACGTAATAACGTTAGTGGTCGGCTTCCTTCTGGCAGGTTGTGACGAAGAAGGCGACGAGATACCGCTTGACGCGGTTGTGGAAGAACAAGTTCAATCCGGCGACGGTGAGGTGGAGGATGTCACCGGACAGATGTATTTCCCACCTTCAGGAACAGATGATTGGGAAACAATTTCGGCGTTATCGCTGGGTTGGGACACTGCGCATCTGAATGCAGCAATACGATACGCTGAAGAAAAGAATAGTCATTCGTTGTTGATCCTTCACAAAGGGAGGATAGTTGCCGAACAATATTGGAAAGATAAGAATGCAGCGTCACAACATGATTTGGAGTCAGTATCCAAGAGCCTCATGGCATTTGTGATAGGTGTTCTTCAGCAGGATGGACGTTTAAAACTTGAGGATAAAGTTTCATCGTATCTCGGCGAAGGATGGTCCAACGCCCCTGCAAGTGAAGCCGATATTTCTTTACATCATTTGCTGACCATGTCCTCAGGTTTGAATGAGAACCTCGAGTGGGTCGGACCGCCGGGAGAAACGTGGCGTTACTGCCATGCGGCGTATGCCAAGTTGTACAACGTCATCGACATTGCGGCAGGCGAATCCTTCAGGGAAGTTTTTGAATCGACGCTGTTCGATCCCATAGGAATGTCAGCCCACACATGGAGCGGGAAAGATTTGCTCACCAACGCGCGCGATATAGCAAGGTTTGGATTGTTAATTATGAATGACGGAACCTGGAACGGGGATAAAGTTATTCAGGATGAAGGCTACTTCACTAACATGTTAAGTACATCGCAGGCGATTAACGAAGCATATGGGTACCTTTGGTGGTTGAACGGCAAGAGCACCTGGTATGATGACGATAATGATGTAGCGAATAGGGGGGCGATCGTGGTTACCATGCCTTCAGATGCCGTATTGGCAAAAGGAAAGCGTGATCAACGGATCTATGTGGTCCCAGGTTTGGAACTGGTCGTTGTTCGTCAGGGTGATGATACGACGTTGCCTGAAATCGGGGAAGGATCATTTGATATTGAATTCTGGAGACGACTGATGAATGCAATCGATACTTCATCCTGAGGTTGTGTACAATTTCGTGCGACGCTATGTTCAGATGTGAACGGCTCGCGAAGGCAATATCAACTTAAGAACAAGATAATTAGGCATTCATCATTTGGAAAGGAATTTGCAGCTACGGTGGGTTAAAATTCCTTTTTTTTATGCGTACCCTGATCGCGGTTTTACTTTGGTGCATTTTGTTCGTGCTGTGCTGGCCCATTGCCCTGGTCTTGATCATTCTGTTTCCATTTATCTGGCTGCTCCTTCTGCCGTTTCGAATCGTAGGCTTCACTGTGGAATTGGCTTTCAAGTTTATTGGTGCTATACTTCTTTTTCCTTTCCGTCTTATTAAATCCATCTGACTTTCCTGGTTTTTAAAATCCGGCAGGCGTAATATATTTGCACCGCAAATGTATTAGCCATGAGACTTGGTCAGTTATCCAGAAAAATTTCGGTTCGCTCAAACGAAATTGTCAGCTTTCTTTCAACGCACGGTGTTGCCATCGAAGACTCTTTCAATGCCCGTATCGACGACGAACATGTACATTTGGTGATCTCGCATTTTGCTCCAAACCTGACGATGGCACCGTTGCCAGCCGAGCGTAAGCTTGAGGAAAGTAATGTTGAGGAGCCTGGCTTACCTGAGATACAGCAACCGACTCAATCAGAAATACAACCATTGGCAGAGCCCGTGTCTGATTCGAATACTGAAATTAGTCAGAGTAAATCCAGCGGCCCTGGAGAAGGGGATTCGGACCCGCTGCTGGAACACGAGTCTATCAATGAAGTAAATGGCGTTATAAAAGCGCCAAAGGTCGAACTTCAGGGATTAAAGGTGCTTGGCAAAATTGAGCTACCCGAGCCCCGTAAAAAGGAACCGGATGGCAATTCCGACCAATCCGCTGGCGCTGAGACGCCTTCCGAAAAACCAGGTCCAGGAAAACAACGGAATTCTCCGAAGCCTCGTGGTTCTCAGAATCGGCCCAGAAAAAACCCGGTCGCCCTGGAGCGAGAACGCCGGGTGCGTGAACAGGAGGAGCAACGGAAACGGCAGTCCGAACTCGAAAAGCAACGTAAAGCCCAACACTACCATAAACGTGTAAAACCCAAAGGCCCCACGAAACCTGTCCGGATTCACAACGAAGAAGTTGCCCCGGTCGAGGACATTCAGCCCCAGCCTAAAACACTTTGGGGACGATTCGTCAAATGGCTCACTTCCTGATAACAGCATCGTTGAAAGAGGTATCAGATTTTAATCTGTTCCCGAAAAAAGCATCTATGGTCTACGAATTGGAAAGTGACACTGTATTATTTGAAATCGACAGAACAGCAATAGTCGATATTTCAATCGGCGATAAACTCAAGGTTTGCTGTTTGTCTGATGCGACATATACCTGGACCGAACAGGATTCTCAGTTCACGGAAAGTAATCCTGATGCGCGTCTCTTTATCAAATTTCGGATAAACAAGGATAAAACCTTTGAGGGAGCTGGCGTGACGGTATTCCCTCAAGAGGTACTTTAGTTGTTAGTTCACTTTGATCAGTTCGACTTCGAACACTAACGCCGAATAAGGTGGTATCCGTCCCCCGGCACCACGCTCGCCATAGCCAAGCTGATCAGGGATGTAAAGAATAAATTTGTCACCCTCTTTCATCAGTTGCAGTGCTTCCGTCCAGCCCGGGATAACCTGGGTTACGCCAAATGTTGCCGGCTTTCCGCTTTGGACGGAACTGTCGAAGATAGTACCGTCAAGTAATTTGCCAGTATAGTGCACGGTAACCTGGTCACCAGGTTTAGGGCTCTTGCCGGAACCCTGGGTTACAACTTCATACTGAAGCCCGCTATCGGTTTCTTTGATTTCCGGCTTCTTACGATTCTCTTCAAAGAACGCGTTGTTCGCAGCGCGCATTTTTTCCGTTTTTTCTTCGTAAGCGCGATCCATAAATGACTGCACAGCCATCATTGATTGCTGCTGATCCTGTTGCAGAGAATCATTGGTGAATACGTCTTTGAAACCTTCTCCAAGCACGTCCAGATCCAGCGAATCGACACCCTGGCTTTTGATATTGGTCGCCATCAGGGTGCCCAGTCCGTAACTCACTTTCTGCAACTCGCTGGTGATAACGTATTCTTTTGGTTTTTTTAGTTCCGTGACTTCGTCCTCAAGCCGGTTTATCTCGGCACGGAGTCGATCAACTTCCCTCAGTAACTCTTTTTTTGACTGCCCCGACACCACTGACCCGCAGAGAGCCAGAACACACAATGTTAAAATGAAATAGCGCATGGTATTAAAATAAGGGCACAAAGAAAGAAAAAAAAGAATGGGTTTTCAAGCCGATTCGCTCAGGATGGATTTTTGCCGGAAGGGCGGCGCCATCAATCAGTAGGCATTTTCCCCGACAGAGATGCTTCCAATTCGCGGATTCTGCGTTGATATTCAACTTCTCTCCTTCGGAATTCCTCCGTTGTGGCTTCCAACTCCTCCATATTCTGGCGCATCTCTTCTTCCTGCGCGCGCAGCTCTTCGGTTTGTTCTTTTGAGCGCCGGAGTAAGATGGTGGTCTTCTGATTTAGAGAGGCCGCAAAAATATTTAACGCGAGCACACTGCTTATTTTGTCCAGGAAAGTGTAAACCATTTCAGGCAAGGCCCCTAGAAATGCCAGTTCCATTACTCCGATGATTTCACCATCTTCAGTCTTGAGCGGAAGCAATACAATGTTAGCCGGTTGCGCTTCGCCGAGACCCGATTCTATTTTGAGATATTCTGACGGGAGATTCTCAAAAATCTTTGTCTCGCCGTCGCGGTACGTCTCGCCGAGAAGGCCGGATCCTATTTCGATTCGCTCCCCCAGACTTGTTCGCAGAACTCCGTATGTGGCACGAATCAGAAGGTGTTGGTCATCTGCCTGATCCGTGTTAGCGAGAGCAATTATTCCTTGCTGAGCCTTAACGTATTTAACGATTGCCTTTAGCGACTCGTTTCCAAGTTTATCTATATCCTGATTGTTTCTGCTGATAACAGCAGTTACAGTAGCGATCCCCTCAGTGATCCATACATTCAGGCGTTCCTGTTCTGCCTTGGCGGCCATAGCCTCATTCTGTTTCATGAGCTCGCCTGTGCGCTCGCTGATAATCGCCTCAAGCTCCCGTTGTTTGCGCTTTGAAGTTCTTTTTTGATAACGTAAATACCAGAGGGCGCTATAAATAGCAATCAGCCCGATAAAGGTATTAAACCACCATGTTTTCCAGAAGGGGGGAACAATGTTGATAACCAGAGAAGCGCCCTGCTCGTTCCAGAGACCGTCGTTGTTGGATGCGATTACTCTGAAAGTGTATTCCCCCGGACTCAGGTTGGTATACTCCTTTTTTCGCTCACTGCCAGCATCGATCCATTCTTCATCGAAACCCTCAAGTTTATAACGGTATTTATTCTTTTCAGATTGACGATAATTCAATGCCGTGAATTCAAGAGAGAAAAAATTCTGATCGTACTGAAGATTGATAGCCGGGCTCAACAGGATGTTTTCCCGTAGTAATCCATTTTCACCGACAGAAACCGGTTTATTGAACAGTTTGAAATCCGTGATGTAAACCGGAGGCTTGAAATCATTTTCGCGGATGTTGTCAATATTCAATAGATTGAATCCGTTGGTCCCACCAAAAAGCATCTCGCCTGTTGATAACTTCGTGTAGGCCCACCGATTAAACTGATCGCTTTGCAGCCCATCGCTTTCTGTATAATTCTTGAATTTACGTTTCTCAGGGTCGAAACGGGATAGCCCTTTGTTTGTGCTGATCCAGATATACCCTTGTGGATCCTCAACAAGTCCCATGATTGCGTCATTGGGCAACCCATTGTTTTCACGGAACGTTGTGAACTGTTCTGTCTCAGGATCGAAGAGGTTCAGTCCCGAACCGTTCGTGCCGATCCAGAAACGGTTTTGTGAATCTTCCAAAAAACAAAAAACGCTGTTCCCACTTAGCTGGCCAGGCGCATTTCCGCCACGGAAATGGGTGAATGTTTCTGTTGTGGGGTCAAAAATATCGAAACCATTCTGTTCTGTTCCAATCCATATTTTTCCTGATGAATCTTCCATCAATACGCCGAGGGGGGACCCGCTAATTGTTTTCGCGTTATCGGGGTCGTTTGTGTACCGCGTAAAGTCATTGGTAACAGGATTATACTTGTTCAATCCGCCACCCCATGTAGCAATCCACACAGTTCCGTTTTTGGAGATCAGGATATCGAAAACGTTGTTGTCGCTAAGACTTCGCGGATCTGACGGTTCGTGAACGTAAGCCTTGACTTGTTTTGTCCTGTGGTTATAGTAGTTTAATCCGCCCGCCCACATGCCGGCCCAAAGGTTTTCGGTTTTGTCCTGTGCAATAGCGAGGACTTTATTATTTGTAAACAAATCCTTGTATGACGTGAATTGTCCGGTATTTCGGTTGTAGTGGTTGAGTCCTCCACCATCGGTAGAAATCCAGAAGTCGCCATTGACGTGTTCACAGAAATCCGTGACGTTGTTGCTGCTCAGGCAATTCTTTTCGTAGCTGTTATACTTATAATGTTCAAATCCATATTTTCCTTTGTCGTAGATGTTTAGACCACCGAAGCGGGTGCCAACCCACATCCTCTCGTTCCGATCGAACATCACTTTGCTTACAATATCACTACTAAGAGATGTTTCATCACCCTGAACAGCAGTGTAGCGAGTGAAGGTTCCGTCAGTCTTGTTGAATCGGTTCAGTGCCCCATCCGTTGCTACCCACATTTCTCCGGCATTATCTTCCGTAAGGTGGTAAATGTAATTGTTGCCGATGCTGGATGGATCATCAGGATCGTGCATATATCTTTTGAACGTGTTCGTGCTCCGATCCATTCGATTTAAACCTGCGTCAAAGGTTCCTACCCAAAGAACGCCGTCGTGGTCCTCGTACAAAGCACGGACTTTGTCACTGCTGAGGCTGGTGGGGTCAGATTCGTCATGGTAAAAGTTAGTGAATGTGTGCTGGTCGGGGTTCAGCAGGCTCAGACCGCCTCCGGTGGCTACCCAGATCCGTTTGTCTTTGTCTTCCAAAACAACATCGACAACGTTATCGCGAAGCGAATGGGGATCCTCCGGACTGTGGAAAAATTTCTGCCACCTTTTCGTTGTGGGGTCAAGTCGGTTCAGGCCTTTTACTGTAGCCACCCAGAGATTGCCTTTCGAATCAAATGTGAGATGGCCGATATCGTTATTGCTTAGCGAAAAGGGATCCACCGGGTCGTGGTAGAATCGTTCGAAACGGTTAAGCTTACGATTGTAAAGATTGAGCCCGTTCTGCGTTCCGATCCAAAGATTGCCTTCCTGGTCTTCTGCAAAGCAGTCAACGTTGTTTGCGCTGATGCTGAATGAATCAACCGGACTATTTCGAAAGACCTTGAAGTCGTAGCCGTCATAAAGATTCAAACCATCTTCCGTGGCCACCCAGATGAAGCCAAGTTTGTCCTGGTATATATCCCATACGTTGCCTTGTGAAAGGTTTTCTTTTACCGAAAGGTGATCGAACCTCAGTTTTTGTCCGGTCAACGGCAAATTCGCTATACAGAAAAAAGCAAAAAATGCATAGAAGGGAACATTCCGAAATACAAGTCGCGATTTAAAAAATTGGCGAAGGAAATTCATGAGCGCACGAATCCACTAACCTAGGAAGAAGGTGTGGCTTATTTATTTCAAAAACCGTCGAATGCTTACACGTATAGCAAACACCGGAAGAAGTACCAGCTTCGCGTGAGATGACGCCCATGGAGATGTATTTGTTAGTTAACTGGCCGTGTCAGTCAATGACATCTGTCGTGTGGCACAATATTATATCTCATTTAGAAAACACTTGAGATGAACAAGCTGCTGTTGTTTTTGTTCCTGGTTATTACTCCGACAGCTACGCTGATGGCGCAGGTAGGCACCGATCCGTATCTGGTGGATCCCGATGGTTCCCCTGTAATGGTGCCTTCCAGGTCTTCGGGACCCGCTGATTTTGGTGGCGCAAATCAGGATCGTCCGAAATATGAGATCCCAGGCACTCTTCGTGGAGCCGGGCGCAATGTGTTGGGCGAAAGTTTGCCTCCCAAAGACGATTTCGAATATACTTCATCGGTCCATCTCAGCGATACTTCGAGAGTATTTGTAATCGATCAGGAAGGCAACCCTATTCGCGACATGGATGGGGTTTATTCCGATCCTCAGCAAACTGGTAGTGATGGCGTTCTTGGATTGTTTCCATCGGAATAGTGGAGGAACGAAGGCGCACAAGGGTGCTACGTAAAGATTCATTAATTGGAAAAAGTTATGAATTCAGAAAAAAATCGCGATGATGTGTACACGAGGATGGCCGGGTGGATGGCAGCCGGTGCCGGCGTGGTGTTGGCAGCCAGTACCTTGTACAAAGTGCTGACGCGGTTTCGGGTGGAAGGCAAGGTTGTGCTGGTGACTGGGGGATCACGCGGTCTGGGACTCGAACTTTCGCGCCAGCTCGCCAAAAGAGGAGCAAAACTTGCTATTTGTGCCCGTTCCGAAAGTCACCTTGAAAAGGCTCGTACTGAACTCGCCGCACGTGGCGCCGATGTGATCGCTATTCCTGCCGATGTCACCAGCCGTACCGAAGTAAATAAAGTTGTCAAAGAGGTAATTAAAACATTCGGGAAGATTGATGTGCTGATCAATAACGCGGGCGTGATGCAGGTGGGGCCCCAGGAGGAGATGAAGATTAAGGACTACAAGGAAGCGATGAATACAAATTTCTGGGCTGCTTTGTATGGGATGCACGCGGTGCTTCCGCACTTCATCCGCCAGGGTGCCGGGCGAATCGTAAACATCACATCGATAGGAGGGAAGATTGCTGTGCCACACCTGTTGCCCTATACGGCAAGTAAGTTTGCGCTGGTTGGCCTTTCGGAGGGCATGCATGCTGAACTTAAAAAGGAGAACATTCATGTTACGACGGTTGTTCCTAATCTGATGCGTACGGGCAGTCCCCGGAATGTGTCTGTCAAAGGGAAACACGAGTCCGAATATGCCTGGTTCAAGATTTCAGGTTCATCGCCTTTACTCTCACAGTCTGTTGAAGTGGCCGCTAAAAATATCATCAGAGCCATGGAGTATGGCGAAGCCGAGGTTGTACTCAGTCTAAGTGCAAAGGTTGCCATTTTGCTAAAAGGGTTTGCTCCCGGTTGGGTAAACGCACTCACTTCTATGGCTAATCACTTTCTTCCGGACACTGTGCCCGGAGGACATATCCGACGAAAAGGATTTGAGGTTGAGTCACCCAAATCCAGAGGCCCTGTGGCATCGATCAGCGACAGAGCGGCGATCAGAAACAACGAGGTTTAGGTGGCACGCGATTTTAACTCGTAAGGATATGAAAGGGAAGTTAGTTGTTTTTTTACTGTTTATAACCTGCGTTACCTCCGCGTGGGGGCAGGTTGATTCAGTGAGCATCACCAGTGATTCTGTTGATCAGGTCACCGCTCCGCCTTCCCAGGGCCATGCAACACCTCAACTCAGGCACGATGAACCTTTTTCAAGTGCGAATTCAACAATATTAAAAATCGAAGAAGTGCCGCCGGCGCTGATGAAAAGCCTCAACGATCCCGCATATGAGGGATGGAGGAACGGAACGGTACGACGGCACATGCAAACCGGGGAGTATGAGGTTGAGATTGCGCAAGGCACAGAGAAAAAAACCTATCACTTCAACAAGGGCGGCGAGCGGATCCCGGAAAAGTAACACTTACGATGATTTATAATCAACAACCACAGGAGCCGGCACAGTCCGGCTTTTTTGTTAGAGGAGCTGAATAGTACAATGCGAAGCAGATCGAAATGTTACATGTTCTTGTTGATGTGCTCATTATGGCAACCGGTGCTGGCGCAATACGACTCAACATACATCGAGTCTTATGACGGATACCTTGTAGGACGGTTTCTTGCAAACCGAAAGTACACGACAATGAACATTGCCAGTAGTGCTCGCGACTATTCACTGCGGTACAGACCTAATAAAACCTTCAGTGCGGGACTGGGTGCCTCTTACCGGTTTGCAACCTTAAACCTTGCATTCGGTATTCTTCGCCCGCAGGAAAACCGCGGGAAAACACGTGATATCGATATTCAGGTTCATAACTATGGACGAAAATTCACAGCGGATCTTCTTCTTCAGACATATAAAGGGTTTTACCTGACGGATCGAAGGTTTTCATTTCCCGGCGATGATTACTATGTACGTCCTGACATGGCGGTAAATGCTTTCGGAGGGTCATTCCAGTATATCTTCAATCATAGGAAGTTTTCTTATCGCGCCGTGTTTCAGCAAACAGAATCACAAAAGAAATCCGCGGGTTCTTTTCTGGGCGGCTTTGAATTTTACGTAGGTCGTTTCAAAGGCGACAGCTCACTAATACCAAAAAGCGCTGTCGTAGGGGGGCCTCCGGAGATCGTAAATAAAATGCGTTTTTTTGAGGCTGGTCCAAATGGAGGGTACGCATATACCTGGGTACATAAGAATATTTTTCTGATGGCGTCAGCGTCTGTGAGTTTGAACGTTAGTGTTAACAGGTTTTTTGGCGAAGACGGATCGCGGAATAACGTTGGTGTTAGTCCTAATACTTTTTTTCGGGTGGCCACAGGGTATGATGCCCGGAAATGGGGTGTTAATGTGATGTTGATTACAACGGGATTGCGATTCCCCGCGTTCGACGATCGCACCTTTAACATGAACTCAGGCCGCTATCATTTGAACCTGATCTATCGATTTGAACCCAGTAGGAAAACCAAGCGGTATCTCAGGGTAATCGATGACATCGACGATATCATTCGCGGAGAAAAAGAATAGCATAGTCAGAACACATAAGCCGGATTTAGTAAATTACGGTTTTATGGCACAGTATAAGACTTGTTTATTGATTGACGACGACCTGGATGATCACGAGATTTTTTCAATGGCGCTTGAAGATCTTGCGTGGCCGGTTAAGCTCATCAGTGAATATAATCCGGTATCGGCTTTGCTCTGGCTCAAACGCACAGAAGAGGCGCCTGATATTATTTTTCTAGACTTGAATATGCCCCGAATGAATGGCAAACAATGCCTGGAAGAAATCCGGAAAGTGCCGCACTTGCGCGAGGTCCCGATCATTGTATATTCCACCTCTTCCGAAATTCGCGACCTTATCGATACCAGGGAGCTGGGAGCCACAGCCTACGTGGTAAAGTCCAGTCGCATAAGCGATTTGACTGCAGCTCTCAACGACTTTTTTGGTGATCAGTATTAAGCCGCCTGTCAAGTGTCCGGACCATCTCTATTGCCGGTGTGCGGGAAAAATATTCACCAATTCGAAGGATAACGGACTTTCCGGAAACTAATGACCGCTGGTATGTATTTTTCAAGCACGCAGACAAACCTCACAACATGGGACAGAGAATTTTGATTGCTGAGGATGATCCGTCGATTCAGAAACTTTTTACGATCATCCTTACACGAGAGGGGTACGAGATTGAAGTGTCATCCGATGGTCAGTTGGTTTACGAGAAAAAGAGCGAACTCCCTAATTTGTTTATACTCGACCGTCAACTAAAAGACAGCAGCGATGGGCTCGAAGCGTGCCGGTACCTCAAATCGCAGGATGCTACCAGAAATATACCCGTAATAATGATTTCCGCGACGCCAGAGATCGGTATGTTGGCTAAGAAAGCTGGCGCAGAAGACTATCTGGAGAAGCCGTTTTCAATAAATCTTTTACTTCAGAAAATTAAAAAGTTTCTAAGTCCTCCGTAACGGACGGATGAACATATTTCGGGCTATTATAAACGGGGGACCTGGCTAAGGTTCGGATTCATTCGCCGACTTGACAGGCTGACTGCCGTGAGAAAGGAATAATTTCCTTGTCGGATTTTGCATTCGCTGGGTACTACCATATATTGGGTCAATTAAGGAAGCGCGGCATGGAAAATTTTAAGACATTATATCTGATTGACGATGATACCGATGACCTCGAATTTTTCTGTGAAGCGATAAACAGTGTTGATCGTTCCATTATTTGTTTCAAGTCTGCTGATTCGGAAGACGCGCTGAGATCGTTTCAACAACATGAAGTACCCTTACCAGACCTTATTTTCCTGGACTTGAACATGCCTTTGGTCGATGGTCGTACATTCCTTGCCGAACTGAAGAAAATCAACGCTTACGCGAATATTCCCGTTATTATTTATTCAACTTCCTCACACGCCAAAGACGTTGAAGACACCATGAGGCTCGGAGCCGCCGGTTTTTTAACGAAACCATATAGTCAGGAAGTTTTGGTGAACCAGCTTCAGGAAATTCTGTCGGAATTCTCCCACCGTCTGAGTCGGCGGGAAGAGATCGCCTCGAAAGATTAATAATTATTTCAAAATCAGGGCTTTCAACGACATGTTGTCGCTTAGGTGATAAACCGTGCTGGCAATGCATGGGTCACATGCCTGTTGCAACTCGAATGCAGAAATGGAGGAAATATTATTGATCAGTATACCTTCCGTTTCATTCATGTTTGAAAGTACGACGCCGGAAAATGTCTTGCGTTCCTGTTCACGTGTCGAGGCGATGAACCCGATGATGTGAAGAAACTCCGCGCTCCAACCGGTATGTGTTCTAACCTTCAGCCCAACATTTTTTTCCTTTAGCGCGAACAAGAGGGTCTTGAATTCGGTCAGACTGATTTCCATCCTGGGGCAGTTTGGTGTCGGAAACGATTGCGAATTCTAAAGCTATAAAAACTTGCGTAACAATATAGAGGTTACAAATATTTTTGTTTTTGGATCACAAACCGGAAATACAAGGTATTCTAAAAAAAGCCTTCTCTCAAATCACCGCTTCCGTTCGTTGGCGAAGCCCCATTCGGAGTGCATCAATCAACTCTGTCGTAAAGGCACTCACGGTTTTTTCGTTCCTCCCCGTTAGCAGGCCATTATCCGATGTTACTTCCTGATCCTGCAAAAGTGCACCTGCATTTTTAAGGTCTGTCATAATCGAAGGCGACCCGGTGACTTTACGGCCTTTGACTATTTCTGAATCAATAAGCACCTGAACACCATGGCCTAAAGCGGCTACAATCTTTCCAGATGCAAAAAGCTGTCTGATAAAGAGCTGGCTTTGCGCGTTTTCCCGTAAGTGATCGGCGTGCAGAGGTCCCCCGGGAATCACCACGCCATCAAAGTCTTCAGGTTTTAGAGCATTTAAATGCGAATCAATTTTGAATCGGATTCCCCAGTTGCGGTCCTCCCAACCTTTGACCTCCCGTTTCCGGCAGCTTATAAGATCTGTTCTTACACCGCCCTTCTCCAGGCCTTCGCGGATGGCGGTTAATTGCCGTTGATTTACGCCATCCTCAGCCAGTATGGCTATTCTCCTATCGCTTATCAAAGTAGTATGGTTTTGATTTTAACTCCTTTATTCCTTTCATAAAATCTGTTGCCGAGCAAGGTTGTTTTCATGATTTTTATCATGAAAAGGCTTGATAGGCGTCAACTCTGCCCCATCGCCAAAAGAATAGGTTTGTAAACGGAAGAAAACCATTATGAAAAAGCTACTAGTTCCTTGTGATTTTTCTGCCCAGGCAACGGAAGCCTTTAAATCCGCACTTTCGATCGCCGGAAAATCGGCGGGCGAGGTTCACCTGCTCCACGTAATTGAGTTACCCGTACTTCACGATGCTGTACTAATGCCGGTGTTGTCGTTTGAAGAAGCACTCTTCAGGGAACTTGAGGAAAAGGCCGCGACTGAATTTTCCAAACTTCAACAATTAAATACTAATGGAATTCCCGTATCTACCAAGGTACTCTTCGGTGCCACGGCGCGCATGATACTCGATTACATCAATGATCAGGGAATAAATGCAGTCGTGATGGGAACACGTGGCGCCTCGGGGCTTCGGGAAGTGTTCATCGGATCGAATGCTGAGAAAATTGTAAGGCAGTCACCCGTACCCGTGCTTGTAGTCAGACAGGCGTTTACTACCGATTCGATAACTGATCTTGTTTTCCCAAATAGTCTGGAGACGGAGAATCAGGAAGAACTGGTTCTTAGAGTAAAGGCGCTTCAGGATTTTTTTGGCGCACGCCTTCATATCCTTTGGGTCAACACGCCGACAAACTTCACCGCCGACTACCGGACGAAGGAACGGCTTCAAAAGTTTGCGGATCGCTTCATGCTTCAGCACTACACAATCAATATATACAATGACGTGTATGAGGAAATAGGTATTATCAATTTCGCCCATTTCCTGAAGTCTAGCATGATTGTGATGGGTACTCATGGGCGACGTGGCCTCGCGCATATCTTCAGCGGCAGTGTTACGGAAGATGTCGTGAATCACACACATCTGCCGATATGGACCACAACAATTGAAGAAGGCTGAACCAGCTGTATTAAGTATGGAAGTTGAAGTAGCGGTAAAGAAAGAGCTGAATTGTTACCATTGCGGTAACGCCTGTGAAGAAACTCTCTGGGTCGATGAAAAAGCGTTTTGTTGCTATGGCTGCAAGACGGTTTTTGAAATACTCAGCGCGAACGAGCTATGTGAATACTACTCCTTCGACGAAAAACCCGGCGTATCGCTCAGGAACGTTGACAATGAAACATACGCTTATCTCGACGAACCGGATATCCGGCGCAAAGTGGTGACGTTTGACGCAGATGACTTTGTGCGGGTAAATTTTTATGTTCCGGCTATACATTGCGTTTCCTGCATATGGCTTCTTGAAAATTTGCAGAAACTTTCTACGGGTGTCCTTAAGTCAGAGGTTAATTTTGCGAGAAAATCGGTTCAAATTGATTTTACTGCCTCACAGGTGACGCTGGCCCAGGTGGCCCGGCTTCTTGCGTCACTCGGATATCCGCCGAAGATTAATCTGGAAAATGAGGCGGATGCCATTGGAACAAGGAGAACGGATCGTTCCCTGATAATGAAACTTTCCGTCGCAGGATTTTGCTTTGGGAACGTAATGCTTTTTAGTTTTCCTGACTACCTAGGACTGGACGCCAGCGATCATGCGCTTCAGCGAATTTTCTCTTTTCTGAATATTACCCTTTCCATACCGGTGTTCTTGTACAGCGGAGCAGATTATTTTCGCGCCTCGCTACGTAGCATCAGGGAGAAGCAGATCAATATTGATGTGCCTATAGCTGTGGGGTTGTTAGCGCTCTTTCTTCGGAGCACCTGGGACATTCTTTCCGGATACGGTCCGGGATACCTTGATTCCTTCACCGGGCTCGTTTTTTTCTTGTTAATTGGAAGATGGTTCCAAAGCAAAACGTATGAGAGTCTTGCGTTCGATCGGGATTTCAAATCCTACTTCCCACTGGCAGTTCAAAAACTCGTGGAAACGGTATGGAAACCCGTGATCATATACAATCTGCGAAAGGGTGATCAGATTCGTGTCCGAAACATGGAGATCGTACCCGCCGATAGCATTCTCCTCGATAGCGCAGCGCTTATTGACTATAGCTTTGTCACCGGTGAGTCGAGGCCGGTTAATATCGAACTGGGTCAAACGATATACGCAGGGGGGCGATTGATTGGCCAGCCTGTCACGCTTGCCGTGGAAAAGAAGACATCACAAAGTCACCTCACCAGTTTATGGAACAATGACGCATTCATGAAGGTTGGTGAAAGTAAGTATAAAAAACTGATTGACAGAGCAGCCCGACGCTTCACATGGATTGTTCTGGGAATTGCGATCATTACTGCGACATACTGGTATTTTGTTAATCCGGCCCAAATGTGGCTGATCGTCACGGCAGTTCTGATGGTAGCGTGCCCGTGCGCTCTTGCTCTCTCCGCACCGTTTACTTATGGAAGCATGGTTCGCGTCTTCGGTCGCAATAACTTCTACCTCAAGAACGCGGACATCATCGAGCGGTTAGCCACGATAGATACCGTTGTTTTCGACAAGACAGGAACTGTAACTTACGGCACGGCGCCGACAATTGAATTTGTGGGAGACCTGGCGGATGAGGATGAGGCCGCGATTCACGCGCTTACCGGATGTTCCACACACCCATTAAGTAACCTGCTGCACAAGCATCTGCGTCCGTCTGGAGAACGATCCGTTCAAGAATATCGGGAAATCCCCGGTCAGGGAATAGAGGGATCGGTGGACGGCAAACTGTATCGCATCGGTTCGGCCGTCTTCGCCGGCGCTAACGAGTTCGAAAAAGATTCTACTTCCCGCGTTTATATTTCGGTAGGCGACTTGCTTCGCGGATATTATAGCATCGTCACGACCGTACGGCCCCGTCTTGAGGAGATGCTTGGTCGTCTGGGAGATCGAGCCTGGGCACTACTTTCGGGAGATAACGAATCCGATCACGCGCGGATGGAGAAACTGTTCGGAAACGGCGTGCAGTTGCTGTTTAACCAGACTCCTCACGACAAACTGCGATACGTTCGGTCTCTCCAGAACGATGGCAGAAAAGTGATGATGGTGGGGGATGGACTGAATGATTCGGGAGCAATCAAACAAAGTGATGTAGGTATCGCGGTTACCGACGATACAGGTGTTTTTACTCCGGCCTGCGACGGGATTCTTAATGGCGACAAAATCGGTTCGCTTGACAAGTTTATTTCCCTGGCCAAAGATTCAGCGGTCATTCTCAAAACCGGCTTCGTGATTTCATTTATGTATAATGCGATTGCATTGAGTTTCGCCGTCACCGGCCATCTGACTCCGCTTGTCGCGGCGATCCTGATGCCTATAAGTAGTATAAGTGTCGTGGGGTTTACGTCATTAGCAGTAAACTTCGTAGCTAAACGCAAAAAAATATAGATATGGGAATCATTGTTTTGCTCATTGGGATAAGTATTTCCATCGCTGTTACATTTCTGTTAATATTTCTCTGGAATATGAAAAGTGGCCAGTACGAAGACACGTATACGCCATCCGTTAGAATGCTGTTTGATGATAAAACTAAAAAGAAAAAGGATGCAACTTTCGACGCTGATAAAAAAGTATGATGTACCGGTTCCGCGATACACAAGTTATCCAACGGTTCCATATTGGGACATTGAGTCTTTTTCCGTATCTGGCTGGTGGCAGGCAGTTGAGAGATGCTTTTCTGAGTCGAACGCGGCCAAAGGCATAAGTCTTTACATTCACCTGCCGTTTTGTGAAAGTCTTTGTACTTATTGTGCGTGTAATACACGTATAACGAAAAATCACGCAGTGGAGGAACGGTACATCGCAACGGTATTGAAAGAGTGGGAGATGTACAAAGTTCGTTTTGATGATGTGCCGCAGATTAGAGAAATTCATCTGGGCGGAGGAACGCCTACGTTTTTTTCTCCCGCCAATCTCACTGAACTGATTAAAGGTCTGTTGAATGGATGTGAGATCCACCGTGAACATGAATTCAGTTTCGAGGGGCATCCTAATAATACTACTGAGGAACAGCTCCGGGCGTTGTTTGATCTCGGATTCCGTCGGGTAAGTTTCGGTGTTCAGGACCTGGATATGAAGGTTCAGCAGGCAATCAACAGGATTCAGCCCTTTGGTAATCTGGAACGCGTCGTTCAGCAGAGTCGGGCTATCGGCTACAATTCGATTAGCTTCGATCTGATCTATGGGCTTCCGTACCAAACGCTCGAGTCCGTGCAGAATACGGTACGTCAGGTGATCACCTTGGTCCCCGAGCGTATAGCGTTTTATAGTTATGCCCACGTGCCGTGGATCAAGCCCGGGCAGCGCGGCTATGAAGACGCGGATTTACCAGGTGATGTTATCAAACGCTCTCTTTACGAATCAGGTCGCCAGATGTTTCTCGATAGCGGATACATTGACATCGGCATGGACCATTTCTCGCGACCTGAAGATTCACTTGCCATCGCAGCAAACGAAAACCGGCTGCACCGCAACTTCATGGGCTACACAACAAATCAAACGGATCTGCTTGTCGGGCTTGGAACATCAGCCATAAGTGACGCTAAGTATGCGTACGCTCAAAACCTTAAGAAGGTCGAGGACTATCAAAGGCAGATAGACATGGGTGAAACGGCAGTATTCAAGGGACATCTACAAACGGAGGAGGATGTGCGCATAAGGAAAGCGATTCTGGATATTGCCTGCAAGGGAAGGCTGTCAATGTCAGCCCTTGAGTTCTTTTGTAAAGCGGATATCCTCGATCAGCTGCAGACGCTCCGGGAAGAAGGACTAATCAGCATTACAGGCAAAGGATTGGATGTAACGCAACAGGGTCGCGCTTTTATACGCAACATTTGCCACGTATTTGATTACCGGGCAAAAACTTCAGCTAAACCCTCAGGACAGATTTTCAGCAAGGCGATTTGATTCCTGAAGTCGCAATATTAACTATGTTCTTCAATCACTCGCCGAAGGTATTCTGTAGGGACGACTCCGGACTGCCGCCATTTCATCTGGCCATTCTTGAACAGCATTAGGGTAGGGACACCCTGAATTTTATAGCTTTCCGACACAACCGGGTTTTTGTCGACATCAATTTTTATGATCTTGACTCTGTCGCCTGTGCTTCGCTTCAGATCTTCAAGAATCGGTTTCATCATTTTACAGGGGCCGCACCATTCAGCATAAAAGTCAACGAGTACGGGTGTGTCATTTTTGATCAGGTCAGAAAACGTTGCGTTTGCCATGGTCGATGTTTTTTTTCAAAACGCAGACGGTCGCAGGAAAGTTTGGAAGCGGACCAAAAAAGAATGGCAGGACCCGTGACTATATTCACGTGGTCCTGCCATTTAAAAACGAGGAGTTTAATATATTGTTCTTTCGAACTCGTAGCTCTTAAACCTTTCAAAGGCCGCCTTCTCAAGTGCTTCACGATGATTGGGATGTGCAATTTCAATCAGCGCCTTGGCCCGCTGCTTCATGTTCTTTCCGTACAGGTATGCGATACCATATTCGGTGACAATGTAGTGAGCGTGTGCCCGGGTCGTTACAACTCCCGCTCCGGGTTTCAGGAACGGTGTGATGCGGGAGATACCCTTCGCCGTCATGGCGGGCAATGCAATGATCGGTTTTCCACCCTCCGAAAGTGAAGCCCCGCGCACGAAGTCCATCTGTCCGCCGACGCCTGAAAAGTGATATGTTCCTATTGAGTCGGAGCAAACCTGTCCGGTGATATCCACTTCGATAGCACTGTTTATTGCCGTAACTTTGGGATTCGTCCGTATAACTGCCGTGTCGTTGACATAATCGATGTTCATTCCAATTACACAAGGGTTGTCGTCCACGAAATCATAAAGTTTCCGGGTTCCCAGTACAAATCCTGTGACAATCTTGCCGCGGTATTTCTTCTTGTGCTGGTTTGTGATAATACCTTTTTGAACAAGCGGGATCACCCCATCGGAAAACATTTCCGTATGCAGACCAAGCTCTTTGTGATTGGTCAGGCTCGCCAGAACCGCATCGGGAATTGATCCGATACCTGTTTGAAGTGTGGCTCCGTCTTCGATAAGTTCCGCACAATAACTTCCGATACGCATAGCGATCTCGTCGGTACCGACGCTGCTATGGATTTCCGGTAGTTCCTGCTCGGCATACACAACGGCGTCAAACTTGTCAATCTTGAGAATACCGTCGCCAAGTACGCGCGGCATTCGTGGGTTCACCTGTGCGATTACATATTTTGCCGTCTTAATAGCTGTGGAAGCAACGTCAACCGACACACCAAGTGAGCAGTAGCCGTGTTTGTCGGGAGGCGACACCTGTACCATTGCAACATCCAGCGGGAGTATGCCTCTGCGGAATAACACGGGGATTTCGCTTAGAAATATGGGCACATAGTCACCGCGACCTTCATTTACAGCTTCGCGGATATTTGGTGAAACAAAAAGAGAGTTGATCCGAAATATTCCTTTATACTTTTTGTCAGCAAAGGGGGCCTCACCCTGCATACTGATACTTACCAGTTCAACATCGGACAATTCATTGGCTCTTTCCACCATTTTGCGCAAAAGAAAGTGCGGCGTTGCGGCTCCGCCGTGGACGAAGATGCGGTCGCCGGATTTGATAACTTTTACCGCTTCTTCACCTGATATGTATCTGGTCATAAACAATTAGTTTTTCCGAAAGAAACCAGGTTTTCTACTCCGTTAGTATGATGGCTATTAGGTGTTGAAATGATAATTGTCATCTAATTTATATCTCCTGCGACATGATAAAAATCATGAAACCTGCTAATCCCTGTCAGGAAACAGCCACCGGTGCGCTTCTAGATTTATGCCTTGATCATATAAACCGCTTATGGAACTCGAAAGATTCAGCTATGACAACAAGATTGTCAAAGCCTTTATCATCGCTACAGTCATATTTGGACTTGTGGGAATGTTGGTTGGTCTCACGGCAGCCCTCCAGCTGGTGTACCCGATTGTTAACTTTGACTCTCAGTACACTTCATTTGGCCGAATTCGCCCGCTTCATACTAATGCAATTATTTTCGCCTTTGTTGGGAACGCGATGTTCGCAGGAGTGTATTATTCGATGCAACGCCTTCTCAAAACAAGGATGTTCAGCGACAACCTGAGCTGGATCCACTTCTGGGGATGGCAGCTCATTATTCTGGCCGCAGCAATAACCCTCCCGTTGGGATTGACCTCATCTAAAGAGTATGCTGAGCTTGAATGGCCAATTGACATTGCCATCACGGTTATCTGGGTAGTGTTCGGATGGAACATGATCGGTACGATTATAAAACGCCGCGAAAGACATATGTATGTCGCAATATGGTTTTACATAGCGACTTTCGTCACCGTGGCCGTCCTGCACGTGGTCAACTCATTTGCAATACCGGTAACGGCTTTCAAAAGCTACTCCTGGTATTCCGGTGTTCAGGATGCACTTGTACAATGGTGGTATGGACATAATGCGGTGGCATTCTTCCTGACAACACCGTTTCTGGGGCTCATGTATTATTTCCTGCCAAAAGCAGCGAATCGTCCCGTCTATTCATACAAGCTTTCAATTATTCACTTCTGGTCATTGATATTCATTTATATCTGGGCCGGACCTCACCACTTGTTATACACATCCCTTCCTGACTGGGCACAATCGCTTGGAACGGTATTCTCGATCATGCTTATCGCCCCTTCGTGGGGAGGTATGCTCAACGGATTGATGACGCTTCGCGGTGCGTGGGACAGGGTACGAGAGGATGTGGTACTCAAATTCATGGTGGTTGCCGTTACCGCATACGGTATGGCTACACTCGAAGGGCCACTGCTCTCACTGAAGAATGTTAATGCTATTGCGCATTTCACAGACTGGATCGTGGCACACGTTCACGTAGGGGGTCTCGGCTGGAACGGGTTTCTGATCTTCGGTATGCTCTACTGGGTGGTTCCGAGAATGTGGAACACAAAGCTATACTCAAACAAACTTGCCAACTTACACTTCTGGATCGGTACACTGGGTATCGTATTCTATGCCCTGCCAATGTATGTATCGGGGGTCGTGCAAAGTCTGATGTGGAAAGAATTCAACCCAGAAGGATTTCTCATCTACAAAAACTTTCTCGAAACAACGGTACAAATACTGCCCCTGCATCTGCTACGCGCGATTGGCGGAGCTTTATACCTGACGGGTGCAATTGTAATGACCTATAACCTGATCAAGACTGCATACGCAGGTAGCTTCATTTCAGATGAGGAAGCCGAAGCTGCTCCATTGCTGAAGAATTATGTTCCCTCAGGAAGCGGTGGCTGGCATCATACACTCCTTGAGCACAAACCAGTTCTGTTTACAGTTCTAACCCTCGTCGCTATACTTATCGGCGGTGCGATTGAGATGATTCCGACCTTCCTTGTGAAATCGAATGTGCCCACCATAACAAATGTGAAACCCTACACACCACTGGAGTTGCACGGCCGTGATATCTATATCCGTGAAGGATGTGTGAACTGTCACACGCAAATGGTAAGACCTTTCCGTTCAGAAACGGAACGCTATGGAGAATACTCAAAGGCGGGCGAATTTGTTTATGATCATCCGTTCCTGTGGGGATCAAAGAGAACCGGCCCGGATCTCCACCGCCTGGGTGGCAAATACCCTGACAGCTGGCATTACTACCACATGCTTGATCCAGGCGAAATTTCTCCCGGGTCCATCATGCCCGCATACCCCTGGTTGTTCAGCCAGCAGATAAGCAAAAAAGAAACCGCAGGCAAGATCTCAGCGCTCCGGACACTGGGTGTTCCGTATGCGGTGAATTTTGAAGACGACGCCATGGCTGACCTGGACCGTCAGGCCAGAGGCATCACGCAGAATCTGAAAGGGGAGGGCATTGAGATTCACGAAGACGCTGAAATCGTCGCGCTGATAGCGTACCTGCAACGGCTCGGTAAAGACATCAAAGCCTCGAAGACCGCAGAAGTAGAAACGTCCAAATGATGTATCCATTACAAATCTGACAATCATGTATAAAAACGTTCTTCAAAGCATAGATAACATTGCCATCTGGCCAGTCATCTCCTTTGTTATATTCTTCCTTTTCTTCCTGTGTTTGTTGTGGTATGTATTCACAGCTGACAAAAAAATGCTGAAGGAAATTGAATCGCTTCCGTTCGACGATGGTAAACTTGAAAAGTCTGTAAAAACAAATATTGAGAAATCATGAAAAGAGTTATAGCCTTCCTGGCTCTCTGGGGAACCGGTTTCGGAGTAATGGCTCAGGAAGTCCCGGCCCCTTCCTTTTGGCAAGACCCGCTGAACCACCCTTTGAGCCCGTTCTTCGGGTTGATTACCCTGATTGCTATAGCGATTTTCCTCATTGTGATCGTGGCTGTTTATATGGTCCGTGTACTTAACACGCTGGAAGATAACCTCGCCCGTGAGCGCGCGCGTAGACAGGGCGTGGCATACTCGCCGCAGCCGTCGATGTGGCAGCGCTTCGTGAGGTCGATGAATGCATCGGTACCGGTTACAGAGGAAAAGGGTATCGAATTGGATCACAACTATGACGGGATAAAGGAACTGGACAATCACCTGCCGCCATGGTGGAAGTATCTGTTTTACTTCACTATTGTATGGGCGGTGGTTTACCTGATCGTTTACCACGTAACGGATACACTTCCGCTTCAGGAAGATGAGTATCAGAATCAGATCGTACAAGCTGAAGAGGTGAAGAGAAAATATCTGGCAACGCAGCCAAAACTACAGATCGACGAGAATTCGCTTTCCTATTCAAAGGATGATGCGATTATTGCCAAGGGCAAGGAATTATATACAATCAATTGTACACCATGTCATAAAGCCGATGGCGGCGGAAGCATCGGCCCCAACCTCACGGATGAATACTGGATTCATGGTGGCGACATCAAGTCCGTGTTTGGGGTAATAAAGAACGGCATACCTGAAAAAGGAATGATTTCCTGGGCGGGTGTAATGAGCCCGGAGCAATTGCGTGACGTATCGTTCTTTGTGATGAGCATACAGGGTTCCAATCCCCCGGGAGCGAAGCAACCCCAGGGAACGATTTTCAAGTCTGGCGCCGGGGTTAGTGATAGCACACGGGTTCAGGCAAGTCTTTAATACGTAAATATTGATCAGGGATATACGGCTCGATGCCGTATATCCTTACATGTTTTCAGCGGATCTAATTAGAATGGTTAATCAGGATAAGATATATCAGTTTGACGAGGAGTTTCGCGACTCGATTGCCACCGTCGATGAAAAGGGAAAGCGTATCTGGGTTTATCCGAAAAAGCCTTCGGGCTATTATCACAGGCTCCGGATTGCTGTTACAGTCGTTTTATTGTCGATCCTGTTTGCGGGGCCGTTTATTAAGATCGGAGGTCAGCCATTTCTTTTATTGAATGTCTTTGAACGAAGGTTCGTGGTTTTTGGTCAGGCGTTTTGGCCCCAGGACTTTGTTTTACTCGCCCTGTTGCTGATCACATTTTTTGTTTTCATTATCCTTTTTACGGTTGTCTTTGGAAGAATCTGGTGTGGATGGGCCTGCCCTCAAACCTTATTCATGGAAATGGTTTTCCGCAAAATAGAATATTGGATTGAAGGTGACGCAAACGATCAGAAGCGACTGGATATGGCTCCGTGGGACGCAAATAAGATATTCCGGAAGACTTCCAAACATCTGATCTTTATTACGATCTCTGTGTTGATCGGGCATACTGCTATGGCGTACCTGATTGGTATTGAATCGACTATCGACGTGATTGCACAATCACCAATGAACAACCTTGGGGGATTCCTGGGAATCGCAGGCTTCTCCGCAATCTTCTATGGGGTCTTTGCAAAGTTTAGAGAACAGGCCTGTATTGCGGTGTGTCCATATGGCAGGTTGCAAGGTGTGTTGCTGGGACGTGAATCGATTGTTGTCGCCTATGACTGGGTGCGCGGTGAACCTCGCGGTAAGATTCGGAAGAATGCCGCACCTCCGGCAATTTCAACAGGCGATTGTGTAGACTGTAAGCTTTGCGTTCATGTCTGTCCTACCGGTATCGATATACGCAACGGAACGCAGCTGGAGTGTGTGAATTGTACAGCCTGCATTGATGCCTGCGACGACGTAATGCTGAAAATCGGAAAGCCAAAAGGTCTGATAAGATTTGCGTCTTACAACTCTATCAAGGATGGCATTCAGAAGCTGTTTACGGGCCGTGTGTTTGGGTATTCAATGGTGCTGCTGGCCCTCGTTGTGGTGTTGAGTCTTACTATATTCTCCCGGTCGGAAATTGAAACCACCGTGCTGAAGGTTCCGGGAACAACGTTTCAGAAGACGGAGACCGGTTTGATTTCAAATCTCTACAATATCGAGTTTGTGAACAAAACATTCCAGGATATAAAACTGGAAGTGCGAATCGAATCGCCTGCTTACGCGGAACTTGAAAAGGTCGGGGAGCAGGACCTTGTGGTACCCGGTGAAGGCTTGCTTAAGAACGTCTACTTCATAAGAATTTCGCCTGATCGGATCACCACACCAAAAACGAATATTGAATTAGGGGTTTACCGGGAGGGACAGCGAATTGAAACAATCACTACGAAGTTTATTTCACCTGTTACGAACGCCGGGCAATGGAATCGGTAATGACAGAGATTTATAAGCATCTAAAACTATCTTCATGAATTTTGGAAAATGGATTGTCGTGGCTTTTGTATTCTTCACCCTGTTTATTGGCACACTTGTGACAATATGTGTCCGTCAGGATATATCGTTGGTGACCAGAGAATACTATAAGGAAGAGCTTGCCTATCAGGAGCAGATTCACCGAATGGAAAATACAAACGCCTTGACGGAAGTTCCTGAAATAGGAATAGTGGCCGGAAGACTTAAAGTGAGTTATGATCGTCTTCCTGAAATTGAATCGGTACGACTAAAATTGGTAAGACCTTCTGACGCAAATCTCGATCAGCAGTTTACGATCACACCATCGGCTGCGACATCGCAGGAGTTTGAATTGGCAAATCCGATCCCGGGTATGTACCGTGCCAGGTTGACCTGGGTTGACAATGGAAAAGAATTCTATTTAGAGAAAATAGTGGTGCTGTGATGTTATGTGGTTAACGGCTATCATATTGGGTTTCGCCGGAAGTCTTCACTGTGTGGGGATGTGTGCCCCGCTCGCGATGGCAGTTACGTCTTTCAATCAGAAGATCGTTGTCAATAAACTGATCTACAACGGGGGGCGGATTCTTACCTACGCGTTACTGGGTGGCCTCGTGTCGCTACTCGGTGCGATGATAGATTTCGCGCATTTCCAATTGGTGCTTACGCTGGCAGTGGCAGTTACCCTGATATTGATGGGTTTTTCCGGAATCAGCGGTATGCATATTCCCGTACTCACGCCCCTGCTGGCGAGGTTCACATTGTGGCTAAAGGCCCGTTTCAGCGTATTGCTCAGGAAACGTACCGCAACAACCATGTGGCTGACGGGAATGCTGAATGGGATCTTACCGTGTGGCTTGACTTACCTGGCATTGACCTATTGCCTGACACTGGCAGGTCCTGTGGACGGGTTTCAGTTCATGCTGCTTTTTGGTGCAGGCACACTTCCCGCGATGATCGGACTCACCGGCGCAATAGAGTGGCTGGCAAGGCGCTTCAATTTCAGCCCTGGAAGGTTTTCCCGCTACAGTTTTATCCTGATTGGTGGAATAGTTCTGGCCAGGTTATTCTTCACCCAGCACCATGCGATTTCAGGCCTTTCAGATCAGGTAGGAATTATCTTTTGCCGCTGATCAATGCCGGGCAAAGTTCCACTTTATAACCTGTTCCAGTTTCGCGGAGCTTTTAATTTTCACCTTTCCGGTCTGGATTTCGATCAAGCCTTCCTCCTTAAAGTCTGACAGCACACGAATTACAGATTCGGGAGCAGTTCCAACCATCTTAGCCAGATCTTCACGAGGAACAGAAAGACTTTCCTTGGCATCCTGATGGTGATACATTTTTAGCAACGCCTCGGCTGTACGTTGGCGGACGGAATTGTACGCCAGGTTGAGGAGTTGTTCTTCCTTCTCAGCAACCTTCTTGCACAACATCGATATGAATGTATTGGAAACGTCTTTGTGACCCTGGAGCAGGGTTAGAAAATCGTGGCGTGGAATCAAGACCACTTCCGAGTCTTCCATGGCAATCGCAGATTCCGGCTGCGGTGCATTCTCAAGTACGGCTTCGAATCCAAAAAAATCGTTCTCCTTGTATAAGTTGGTTATCAGTTCCTTGCCATCAAGATTAGTCTTGTAGGTTTTCACACTACCCGATTTCAGGAAGTATATATGGTTTGGAAGATCTCCTTCCATAAAAATATCGGCCTTGCGCTTATACAATTTGGTTTTTCTGTCCTTCGCAAGATCCTTCAGGTTGAGCGCCTGCTGCGCGTCGCTGAGAAAAGAGTCAAGGCCTTCCGCCGTAGATGGATAATCCTTATACTGAAGTGCGCTTTTTTTGAGTCTCGCTTCAATAGTATTTAGGAGATCAGTGTCATCGAAAGGCTTTGTCAGATAGTCGTCGGCCCCCAGGGTCATTCCTTTCCGAACATCTGTCTTTTCTGTTTTTGCAGTCAGGAATATGAAGGGTATGCGAGCCGTCTCCGGTTTTTTGCTTAGAATATGAAGTACCCCATAACCGTCAAGTTCAGGCATCATTATGTCGCAGATGATCAGATCAGGGTTTTCTTTCTGGGCCAGCTCAACGCCGATTTTACCATTTGGTGCTGTGATAACATTATAATGAGCGAGCGTTAGAATCTCGCTGGTGTTCTCGCGTACTTCAGAATTGTCTTCGATTAACAGGATCTTTTTCATGATATAGGTTTTATCCGCTGGAAACAGCTCGTTGTTTTTTTACAAGGGTATAGAGAAGGTAAATGTACTTCCTTTTCCGTACTCGCTCTCAAAGGAAATATCACCCTCAAGCAAGTCAATATATCGTTTTACAATGTTAAGTCCAAGTCCGGTTCCCTGGATGTTGGTTACATTACTGGCCCGAAAGAATCGGTCAAACATGTGCTTCTTATCGTCTTCCGGAATACCGATGCCTTCATCGCGCACACTTATTGTCATCCGATTTGAATCAACGTCACAGTTCAGGTAGATGTTTTTGTGTTCTGCTGAGTATTTGCTAGCATTGGAAAGCAAATTGAATAAACTATTTCGAAGAATTCTTGGATCAGAACTCACCCGGCGGCCCGACTCAGGACATTCGACGATAATTTTCTGTCCTTCTTTCAGAGATGGTTTGAGTTCTTCCTGAATTTCCCTAAGAAAATCGTGTACATTCATCTCCTCGCGATTAATCTCAATCCTTCCCTCTTCGAGCTTTCCGAGTGAGAGGAAGTCGTTGAGAATTGCCGTAAGGTGATTTACGTTCGACTTGATCCGCGCAGTGTGTTTGTCTATTTTCTCGATGTCTCCTCGTTGGAGATATTGCGAGACCAGTGACGCGGAACTCATTATTGTGCTCAGCGGTGTGCGAAACTCATGGCTTGCAATGGATACGAATTTGCTTTTAAGCTCGTTGAGTTCGCGTTCCTTTTCAAGGGCTTTTTTGGCTTCTTCCTCAGCTCTCTTGCGGACCTCAACCTCCTTTTCCAGTTCCAAAACGCTTTTGTTGAGGGCCTCGGTCCGTGTCTGAACCTTCCGTTCCAGCTCTGCTGCATAAATTAATAGCTGCTCCTCGCTGCTGCGTAAAGCTTCTTCGGCTTTCTTTCTCTGCGAAATGTCGATAATGAAGGCCATTACCAGCAGCCCATCTTTTGTGTTTTTATGGCTCAGGCTGACTTCAACCGGAAACTCAGTTCCATCCTTTTTCATGGCCATCAGGTCGCGTCCGACGCCCATCCGCCGCGGAGACGGATGTTTGTTGTAGCGCTGACGCAGGTGGGAGTGATCACCCCGGTATCGGTTAGGCAGCAGATTCTCAAGTGATTGGCCGATCAGTTCACCATCTCGATACCCGAACATCTGCTCAGAAACCGGGTTCGCCAGCATGATCACCCCTTCCTGATTCACCATAATTATTCCTTCAGCAGATCCCTGGAAGATTTCACGGAAGGTG
Organism: Bacteroidota bacterium; assembly: GCA_023417785.1. Classification (GTDB taxonomy): domain Bacteria; phylum Bacteroidota; class Bacteroidia; order Cytophagales; family Cyclobacteriaceae; genus Ohtaekwangia. The sequence goes on along the minus strand of JAEZEH010000153.1, from coordinate 15,628 downwards.
TCGTTTGAGGTGATCTGAAGATCGAATTTGTTTGTTTCTGGCATAAGCCCGCAATTTACATTTCCGATTTAAATGATAAAAATCAGTTTTCCGACTGATCCAAGTCCGGATTTTGTTTTTTCTAACCCTTTATGTTCGTATGGTGAATGATTTTTTCTTGTGGGAATTTGCAATATGAAAGACCATATCCTTTGTGTGATAGACTTTTCGGAATCGTCTCTCCACAGTTTAAGCTGGGCAAACAAGATTGCGGGCTGCACAAATGCCCATCTTGCTGTTTTGTTTTCTTACAGGCTGATTCCAACAGGGAACGTCGCTGATATTGTGTCTTTTAGGCAGAAAACCGAGGAAGAAGCGAAGGAAAAGTTTCTTGCCCTGCTGGAAACCCTGAGCAATGTCCGGGATGTATCGCGATCCTTTATCACTGAAATCGGCTTTTATTCAGATAATATTGAGAAGTACATCAGAAAAAATCCATCTACCATTGTAGTTCTGAGCGCCGGGATGGCCAATGAAATATATGACCACAAAGGACAAACGTTTTTTAGTTTTCTGAAACAACTGAAAGCTCCTATGTTGATCGTCCCCGACACACCGGAGGCAGGAAATGCTTCACAGTTCCCAACAGAGGAGCAGACCATCGCCGGTAAGATTCCTGTTTAATCAGGAGCATAGCGGATTTTCAAGAGCAGTTTTCTCCGGGAAAGCTGCTTTTTTTGTTGTTCAGGGGCTTGACATAGGTTGTCCTTATCCGGTCATCTGGTTAGTATTGCATTTTTGCATCCCACCAACCGAATGACATTATCGGCGGAAAACATTCTCTTACTCGGATCGATAATGCTCTTCACCAGCATTATTGCCAGTAAGACTTCATTCAAATTCGGGATACCGACGCTGATTCTGTTCCTTATTGTAGGAATGCTGGCCGGCTCTGACGGCCCGGGCGGAATATTCTTCCATGACCCCCAGCTGACCCAGTTTGTCGGTATGGTTGCGCTCACTTTTATCCTCTTTTCCGGAGGACTGGACACCAAATGGGAAAGTATCAGGCCTGTTATCAGGAAAGGCCTGATGATGTCAACGGTGGGCGTCTTCGTTACGGCGCTGTCTGTAGGTGTCTTCGCGTCATTCATAATGGACTTCACATTACTCGAAGGCTTGCTGTTGGGCGCAATCGTTTCATCTACCGACGCGGCTGCGGTTTTTAGCATACTCCGATCGAAAAGTGTTGGCCTGAAAGGAAGGCTCCGCCCATTGCTTGAGTTCGAAAGCGGAAGCAACGACCCAATGGCTTATTTTCTGACCATTAGCTTAATTTTTCTTATTCAGGAACCCGAAGCGACAATTCTCAGTCTGGTTCCAAAATTCGTAGTCAGTATGGCAGTTGGTGGGGCGTGCGGATATGCATTCGGCGTGATGATGGTTTGGATCATCAACCGTATTCAACTCGAAGTGGAGGGGCTTTATCCGGTTCTCGTTCTTTCTTTGGTCTTCTTTGCATTCTCATTTACCAATATTATCGACGGTAATGCATTTCTGGCGGTGTATATCGCCGGGATCGTGGTGGGCAACAGCAATTTGATTCATAAGAAAAGTCTGATGAAATTTTACGATGGTCAGGCGTGGCTCATGCAGATCGTAATGTTCCTGGCTTTAGGACTGCTTGTTTATCCCAGTAACATAGTGCCTGTTATTCCGGAAGGAATTCTTATTTCAGTCTTCCTGATCCTCGTAGCGAGACCCCTGGCAGTGTTTGTATCGCTCGCCTGGACCAGGGATTTCAACATACGAAAGAAATTATTCGTATCGTGGGTCGGACTTCGCGGGGCGGCACCAATTGTATTTGCGACCTATCCGATGGTGGCTGGCCTTCCTTCTGCGGATACGATATTCAATGTCGTGTTCTTTATATCAGCAATCTCCGTGTTGCTTCAGGGAACAACACTTTCTTTCATGGCCCGTCTCCTGCACGTAAGCGTTCCTGATAAGGTACGCCGCCGATTCCCGCTGGACATCGAGATCAAAGATAACTTTAGTTCTGAACTGGTGGAGTTTGATATCGCTGCGGATTCAAAGGCAGTAGGCAAACCGTTAGTCGAACTTGACCTTCCGAAAAGTGCTCTCGTTGTGTTAATTCATCGGGAGGGGCGGTACCTTACGCCCAGGGGCGATACCGTCATTGAACCCGGCGATCACCTGCTGGTTATGGGCGACACAAAAAGTACAATCGAAAAGGTAAACAACCTGTTTGGCACGGCGCCGTCGCTACCAGCGTGAACCGATTCCTCCAGTCGGTGGACGACCTTCCCTGAGGCAGATCAGGCATCGCTTACGACGGTAAGCCTGCGCGCGACTATCAAAGAGAAAATGCTGAAAAGAACAGCGATCACCCCAACGATCTCATAATTTCCCAAGGCTTTAATCTCGCCTCCGAAGGGTGAAGGTTGTTCAGTGATGATCAGCCCCGCAAGGAATGACGCAATGCCCGAGGTGAGTTGCTGCACAGAAGACCGTATACTCATATAGCTGCCTCGCATTTCAGGCGCTATGACCGCGGTTTCCATCGTGGTTGACGGCACCATTCTGCCATTGCTGAAAATAAAATAGATGGCAGTAATAAAAAGCGCCAGCCACAATGGAACGGGGACGAGATTTGTAATAACTACAATCGGTACTATAACCAACGATCCAAAAATGGTGAAGATCTTAAGTCTCCCGTGTTTATCCGCCATGCGGCCTACCCAAGGTGAAAAGACCAACGTACAGCCTCCGCCTACCAGATAAATGTAGGTAAGCTCGCCATTAGTAAATCCAACGTTGGCTACCATATAAGTGGCGACAAACGGAATGATGGTAAAGTGCCCAAGCATGAGCAACGATGTGAACGTGAGGCCCAGCTGCGTGTTTCGTGTAGTGAAGATTGTCTTCACAACGTCTACCGGATTGTTAGTCATGGCTTTTTCAAGATGACCACGCAGCACTGGTATTGAGAAGTACATCAGGATTAACACAAGAACACCCAGGCCGCCAAGGACGAGAAACGGAGCATGCCAGGAGGTTTTGCTGGCAATGAACAAACCAAAGGGGACTCCCACGACCGATGCCACGCCAAAGGATGCCATAACGACCCCGATCCCTTTCGCCCTGCGTTCAAGGGGAACGGCATCGCTTACTATTGACAGGATGAGTGCCCCCAATATGCCGCCAAACGCACCTGCCAGTGACCTTGTTAACAGAAGGATCTCATACGTAGGCGCAAAAGCACAAGCAAGCGTTCCGATGGTAAACCCGGTGTAGATAAAAAGCAGCGTCGTCTTGCGATCATACCTGTCGATAAAAAACGCTCCGAAGAACCCTGCTACTGCAGCTGTGACGGAGTATGACGCGACTAGTAAACTGAATTGCCTCGGGTTGATAGCAAACAATTCCTGCAGCTGCGGCCCCAGTGGCATAATGATCATAAAATCAACGATGTGTGTAAACATTCCCGCCGCGAGTGTCAGCAACAGGAGTCTTTCATTTTTCATGTATTACAAAATGAATAACAACGCGAGGGACGAATTGATGATGAAAGTATTGTGGTCATTTAAGCTAAAGCAATGGTTCGATCGCCTTGATAACATTATCAGCGACGATTTTATGACCTTCTACATTTGGATGAATCCTGTCATCAAGATTAAGGGTTTCGATCCCAGCCACATTCTCAAGCAGAAAGGGGATAAGCGTCGCGTTGTTTTTGGCAGCAAGCCTGGGAAAAATAGCCTTGAAGCTGGCACCATATTCCGGCCCCATGTTAGGCGGAACCATCATACCCGCGATTACAATCTTCACATTCGGATTCTTTGCTTTGACTTTGTCGATGATTGACTGAAGATTTTTTTCCGTTTGTTCCAGCGGAAGACCCCGCAGGCCGTCGTTGGGACCCAGTTCGAGAACAAAGACATCAATAGGCTGGCGCAATACCCATTCAATTCGTGACAATCCGCCTGCCGACGTTTCACCACTCAACCCGGCATTGATAACTTTGGTTTCTATTCCCTTGTCGTTCAGCTTTTTTCCGATCAGAGCAGGGAAGGCCTGGTCCTGGGAAAGTCCGTATCCGGCCGTAAGACTATCACCGAAGAACAAAATCGTTTTCGGTGGGGAGACGGCCTGTAACAGAACCGCCATTGAAATAATAAGTATGTTTTTTACGACCATAGCCATAAAACTGGATTATCTTTCGTTTGAACTAAACCTTTTGACGCTAATAACGCTTTATTTTCAGAATTGATTTCAAAAATATGTCCAACAATATTCTTGTGGCTGATAATATCACCAAAGTGTATGGCTCTGGCGACCGCACGCTTACGGTTCTGGACCACGTTTCATTTACCGTTAGGAGCGGTGAATCACTGGCGATTATCGGTCCGTCGGGAAGTGGAAAGACCACGCTGCTTGGCCTTTGCGCTGGCCTCGACACTGCGACTTCCGGCGCCGTGTCGATCATGACTTACAAACTGGATGCCATGAGTGAAGACGACAGGGCCTATATCCGTAACCAGTATATCGGGTTTGTATTTCAAAATTTCCAGCTGCTTTCGACGCTTACGGCACTCGAGAACGTGATGGTGCCCATGGAACTTCGCGGTGAGCGGAATGTTTCCGCCAAAGCCCGCGAATTGCTGGCACGCGTGGGCCTCGCGGAACGACTTGACCATTATCCCACCCAACTTTCCGGTGGTGAACAACAGCGCGTCGCCATCGCACGGGCTTTTATGAATGATCCTAAAATTCTTTTCGCCGACGAGCCAACAGGAAACCTCGACGAAGAGAATGCGGTACATATCACCGACCTGTTGTTTGATATGAATAAAGAACTCGGCACCACACTCGTGCTCGTGACGCACAACTTTGAACTCGCGCGCAAAACACAACGCATTCTTCGGATGAAAGGTGGACGCGTCGTAGAAGAGATAATTACTCAACTGGCCAATTCGTGATTCGCCTCAAACTCAACATTCTTAAATGATAGAATATACTATCAAGCTCAAACGAAAATCGAAATGGACGGTGCTCGATCGATGGGTTTGGGCCATGGCATGGCGGGATGCACGTCATAATTTTTCGCGCCTGGCTTTGTTTATCGCTTCTATCGTTACAGGTATCGCTGCCGTTGTATCGCTGGATGCGCTGAACTATTCGCTTCAGAATGACATTGATCGCAATGCCAAAGAATTACTCGGAGCCGATCTGGTTGTGAACGGCGACCGGAAGTTCGATGGGGAAGTCGCCGTCGCGCTCGATTCCACAAGTCTTGAGCAAGCTGCTTCGGCTGACATGGCTTCGATGGTATTGTTTCTTAATAGTGGCCAGTCCCGCTTGATACGACTTGTAGCATTTGAAGGCCCCTTTCCGTTTTACGGCGAGATTGAAACCCTCCCTGCGGATGCGTATGAAAAAGTGAAGACCGGTGGCTATGCCATGATGGATGAAACACTGGCCATTCAGTTTGAAGTAAGTTCAGGTGATTCTATTAAACTGGGGAATAAACGTTTCATCGTTTCCGGCGTTGTAGATAAGATCCCTGGTGGTGGCGGAATCATGGCGACGTTCACACCATCGGTATACATATCAATGGCCGATCTTGATTCCACGGGGCTCGTTCAATTCGGAAGCCGCGTGAATTATAAACGGTTCTTGAAGGATCCGGATTCCGAACACCTCGAAAGACTCGTCGGCCAACTCAGGCCGGCATTGAAAAACGAAGGCTATTCCGTGGAGACCGTTGAAAGTCGTAAAGAGGGATTGGGCCGCGGCTTCGGGTCCGTGTACCGCTTTTTCTCATTGCTCGCGTTCATCGCACTGATTCTGGGCTGCATCGGCGTTGCAAGCGCCGTACACCTATATGCACGCGAGAAACGCCAGGAAGTGGCCGTGCTCCGTTGTGTGGGATCTACCGGTTGGCAGGCATTTAGCATTTTCTTTATACAAATCTTTTTCCTGGGTATGCTGGCCAGTGTTGCCGGATCATTTATCGGTGCCGGTATCCAGCAGATCCTCCCATTATTGCTACGCGACATACTTCCATTTGACTTGTCATTGTCTATGCCCTGGAAGTCACTGGCCATGGGGCTTCTGCTCGGCGCGATTGTGTCAACGCTTTTTTCTATCCTTCCACTGGTATCCGTACGTTTTGTTCCTCCATTAACAGTCCTGCGCTCCGACACTACGGGCAAAAAGATCTACCCACGTACAAAGATTATCGCCGTTGTGCTGATCATTCTTTTTCCCATACTGTTTACGGCATATCAAACCCAAAGCTGGATCACCGGCCTTGTCTTTTTTGGAGGACTTGCTGTTGCGCTTGGATGCCTGAGTCTGGTGGCGATGCTGCTGCTGTATCTTGTGCGAAAGTTTTTTCCCGCCAATGCAGGCTTCATTTTGCGCCATTCGCTTTCTAATCTGTACCGTCCAAACAACCAGACCCGGGTACTGCTCGTAACTATAGGCCTCGGTGCTTTCATTATATCAACCCTCAATATTGTTGAGCAAAGCATGCTGAGCCAGGTGGAGTTTGCCGGCCAGGAGAATCAGAGCAACACGATCCTTTTCGATATTCAGCCACACCAGCGCGATGGAATCATCGCGTTAATGAATGAGCAAAAACTTGACGTCAACCAGGTAGTACCTATTGTTACCTGCCGGATCAGCGAGGTGAAAGGAAGAACAGTCGACGAATGGCAAAAGGATACAACCGATCAGATGCCCAACTGGGCCCTTACACGCGAATATCGCGTAACGTATCGGGATAGCCTGCATCTTTCGGAAGAACTCATCAAAGGCGAATTACATGAGCTTAGAGAAGGACGTGATTCAATTTGGGTGACGATCTCCGAAGGCATGGAAGAAAATCTCGACGTCACAGTTGGCGATTCGCTGGTATTCGACGTACAGGGATTGCCACTCAAAGCCTTTATCAGCGGCGTGCGTAAAGTGGATTGGCCAAAGGATCCGCCTAATTTTATTTTCGTTTTCCCAAGCGGAATTCTTGACCACGCGCCCCAGACATTTGTAACCGCCACACGAATTGATGATACCAGCGCCAGGGAGTTTCAGCGGCGGATGGTGACAGAGTATCCCAATGTGTCACTGATTGATCTTCGGTTGATTCTCGAAACGGTAAATCAATTGTTCGATAAGCTCGGACTGGTAGTGCGTTTTCTGGCAATGTTCTGTTTGATAACAGGGCTCGTCGTTCTCGCCGGGGCGGTCGCGAACAGCAAGTTTGTCCGAATGAAGGAGAATGTGCTGCTTCGCACGATTGGCGCCCGGACCAGGCAAATAACCACTATTACCATAATTGAATATGCCTGGCTTGGACTCTTTTCGGCAGTCACGGGATTGTTACTGTCAATTGGTTCAGGATTCCTGCTTACAAAATATTTCTTCGAAATGGAGTTCGCCTTCGACGTAATCGAGATCGCTGTGATCGGGTTCGGCGTAATCCTGCTGACGGTTCTTATTGGATGGTGGAATTCCAGGGAAGTGATCAACACGCCGCCGCTGCAGGTGCTGCGAAAAGAAACTTGAAATTGTTTTATATTGCGTTTCAGAGCCATTCAAATTCTTGATTCTATGAAACGTTTCCTAATTGGCGGAATTGGCCTGTTTCTGTGTGTCGTGGCTCTGGCAGGTCCTCCTTACAGAACGGCATTTGTCGAAAATAAGAACCAGTGGGATTGTGACGTACACTTCGTGTCCCGTATTCCGGGGGGCAACATGATACTACGCCCTGGGGCATTCAGATACATTTGGCTCGACCAGCGACACCTCGATGAGATGCATCACCATAGCCATGGAAACCGGCTCAGTCACGAGCATACCTCGTCGACGATGGTGAATGGCGTGATGGTTGATGTGGCATTCTTAGGTGCGAACCTGGACGCGGTACCGACTTCTTCGGGCCGATCCCTTGAATACTATAATTTTTTTATTGGAGACGATGAAACGCGGTGGGCATCGGAAGCATATTCATACAGCAACATTGTTTATCCTTCGCTCTACGCGGGCATTGATCTGAAGGTGTACCGCCATGCCGATGATGTAAAGTATGATTTTGTCGTAGCGGCTGAATCTGATCCTTCACAAATACGGGTACGCTATGCGGGGATGGATAAGACCCTGCTGGACGAAAATGGTAATCTTTATGTTAAGACCCCTGTTGGCGACATCATCGAGAAGCAACCTTACGCTTACCAGGTGATCAACGGAGAAACGCGTTCCGTGGCGGTTGAATTTGTGCTGAGCAATAACGTCGTGTCGTTTGTTTTTCCCGAGGGGTACGATCCGTGTTATGAGCTGATCATTGATCCGCTATTGATCTTTTCCACCTTCTCGGGATCCGCCGCAGATAACTGGGGTAGCACAGCTACGCCTGCAGAAAAGGGTAATCTGTATTCGGCGGGAGTGACTAATCATTTTGTCGGAAATCTTTTCAGTGGAACTTACCCGGCGACGAGCGGTGCGTTCCAGACAACATACGGTGGGCTCTATGATATCGGGATCCTCAAGTATGATTCACTTGGCCAAACCTTGTTATATGCGTCATACCTCGGCGGCTCTGAATCAGAGAGTCCGCATAGCCTGGTCGTGAACCACAGAAATGAGTTGATTTTGCTTGGAACTTCAAGCTCGGCCAATTTTCCCACGACGGTCGATGCGTTTGACAGAACATTCAATGGCGGCTCCGCAGCATCCCACGTAGTAGATTATACGTTTGGATCTGACATCGTCATATCCCGGATCAGCCCCGATGGGAAGTCCATGCTTGCGTCTACCTTTCTGGGCGGGACTGAAAACGACGGCCTGAATATGAGCGAGCTGTCCGTGAACTATGGGGATGAACTTCGGGGCGATGTGATCACCGATTCAAATGGTTTTATCTACGTTAGTTCCGTTACCGAATCGTCGGAAATCGGCGGTGTGGCTGACTTCAAAGGTGGAGAAACGGATGGTATCATTGTGAAAATGCCCGAAGACCTGGGTTCCATAGAATGGATAAACTTCATTGGCGGTAGTGGTACTGACGCGGCGCATACGATCAAACTCGACGCAGTGAATAACGTCTACACCGCCGGAGGAACATCGAGTTTTGATTTCCCCGTAACGGCGGATGCGTTTCAGACTGAACACGCCGGTTCTACCGATGGATGGATTGCCAAACTTGACAACGACGGAAATATTATGCATGCGACGTATTCCGGTTCCGACGATTTTGACCAGATATATTTCCTGGATCTCAACGTCAGCGAAGAAGTTTACGTCTATGGCCAGACCACCGGGTCGCGACCGATCACTCCGGGGGTATTCAGCGAACCGGGAAGCGGACAGTTTGTTGAGAAGTTTAGCAATGATCTCAGTTCTCAGTTACTCTATACGGTGTTTGGTTCCGGTAAGGGCACACCGGATATTTCACCCACGGCGTTCATGGTAAGCGATTGCAACTACCTCTATATGGCAGGATGGGGTGGGGCACTCAACACACGCGCCGGCGGATGGGATACGTCAACGTCAGGTTTGTCCGTTTCACCGGATGCGTTGCAGAGTACAACATCAGGTCACGACTTCTATTTCATCGTACTGGACGAAGATGCAAAGGCACGTCTCTATGCGACATTCCTGGGCGGCCCCCAAACGGAGACTCACATCGACGGCGGGACAAGCCGCTTCGACAAAAGTGGAATTGTATACCACGCTGTTTGTGCCGGATGTCGTGGCACTGATAACATGACATCCTCCGATTTCCCTACAACGCCAGGGGTACACTCCAGAGTGAACAAAAGTGAAAACTGTAATAACGCGGCGTTCAAGTTTGATCTGTCTTCACTGCGAGCCAACATTGCGTTGAAAGGTTCAGACAAGGTATGCCTTCCGTATGAAGCATCGTTCGATAACAACAGCGTGGGCGGTGAGACGTTCATCTGGGATTTTGGCGACGGATCACCCGAACTGATAAAGTCAGATAAATCGTCAGTAAAACATCTCTATTCTAAGCCTGGAAACTACACCGTCTGGCTAAAGTCGATTGACCTCGGTACTTGCAAAGTCCGGGATTCTTCGGCAGTGCGCCTGCAGGTCTTCGTACCAAAGAGTAGCTTTCCGGCGGACGCGCCATTGTGTGAAGGTAACCCGCATACACTGGTTGCGGGTGGAGGCGTGAGCTACTCCTGGGTGAGTGATGACGGGCTGTATGACATATCGGGACCTGCGAATTCAATTATCATTTCGCCAACAGACACGACCCGTTTCACTGTTACGATCACCGAGGCAAGTGGATGTATTCAAGCTGATGAGGTTTGGGTAAGTGTTATTCCTTCGCTTACGCCGGAGTTCGAGTTTGAGCGCAAAGGGGATTGCACAGAAGCCATGCCCGAGCTACGCGTGCGCAACCTGACGGATAGTACCTGGGCCAGTGACTTGTTTTATTTCGATTTCGATGACGGAACGACGTCCGACCTCGACGAATTGATCCATACCTATGAAAAGCCCGGGCAATATAATGTAAAGCTCGTGGCGGCAAGAGAGGGGTGTATTTCTGAAATGGTCGTGCCGATGGCCTATGGTCCGCTGAAATATCCGAATGTAATTACACCCGGCCTTTTGGAAGGCAAGAATGACCGGTTTATAATCCAGTTTGGCGACGACCCGACGAAAACACCGGCGGATTTTGGTCTTAAAACCGAACTCAGTGTTTACGACCGGTGGGGGCGCCCCATCTTCGAAAGTGCAGACTATGCCCATGATTGGACCGGCGCCGACGTATCGGGAGGCGTATATTATTACCACGTTAAAGTCCAGGAATACGAAGCTTGCCGGGGCTGGGTGCACGTGGTGAAGTAGGGGAGTATTCCAAAACCAGCCGACTAAATGGCGCTGTTTAAAGCTGAGGGACAAAAATCACGAACAAACTTCAGAAATTGTAGCCCAGGGGGTGTTGGCTTTTGGCAATTCGAATGTAATGCGTTAAAATTGCGATCTGTTTTCAGGGCCCATAGCTCAGCTGGTTAGAGCACCTGACTCATAATCAGGGGGTCGCAGGATCGTGCCCTGCTGGGCCCACTTTTTTTGCTGATTATCAGTATGTTACAAGTCAAGGGTATACTTAAAGGGTATACTTTTGAAAAGTCGAACTTTGATCTTCCGGTATATCCGCTATCTGCTGGAAGGCGCTGGATTGTTTCTTATTGATACCTAAATCATCAAGTTCCATAGGGGCACTTGATTTGGCGGTGGCTTGCGTCTTAATCTCTCCCCGTTCTTGTCCCTCCTTAATAAGCTGCCCAAGTATGCGCTGGGTGCGAAATAAAAAAAGGACCGCCGAAGCGATCCCTCATAACCACGTTAGCCCGAAAACCTGCACAAAGATAAGATTCATTTTGGCTAAGCTGCAATGTCTGGTTTTCCGGACAAAAGGAAAGGCCCGACCATCACGTGGCCAGGCCTCAAGTACGAAAACTAAAAAAAACTATCTTCTTTCCGAATACACCCAAAGGTGATAGGGATCATTACTTGTCCCTGCCCGCTCTCGAAGGGCTTTCAATATCTCCCGTCGCTGAGAATCAGAAACCCTTTCAGCGCGTCTACGTTTCTTGACAATAATCGGCATTAGGTCAGGTCATTGTTTCCAATGTCTTCCAGGATTGCAAAATCCTCCGCGCGTGCGCATTGAACGTCGCCCCTGAATGCAATCAGAAATTTGTGCGCGTATGTTTCTGAAATCACTGGCGAAATGTAAAGCGTCGCTTCCAATCTTACGCCCAAGACAAGCGAATTGAAATTACCCATCACCGCATCACTGGTTGAAGCTCCCGAAAGTTTGCTGGTCTGCAAAAATTTAAGATCTCCGAGAAGCGCCGGCGGATTGATTGTCTGGCCTTCAACGGTTCCCTTCAAGGCTGCGTATTGGGCCATCGCATTAGGTGACAGGATAACGGCTGTCGCGTCATCACCATCGTTCTCCCAGATCAACCGCTGGCCTACGATCAGGTCATCATACGACGTCAGAGAACCGACATTGAATTTCGGAATATCGGTATTGTTGAGAAGTCCAAGCGGAACGGGAGGCGTTCCCGATCCGGTCAAACCGGCTGAGTCAATACCTTGAGCGACTGCCGTTGTCAGAAGTCGTCTAATTATTTCTTCGGCGTTAACACCGTCCTGCAAAAATTCAGATGAACACTGTACCCATCCTCTCAGAGTGCGTGCGGTGAACTCAACGCTATCGATAGACGCCGTGCGTTCGGTCGTACTATCCAATTCGTTTTTCCATTCCAAATCTGGTATGGTTCCAATCTTGCCAAATCGGTGCGTGCCCGATAGCAACGGAATGACTTTCATACCGGCCTGGATCAATCGACTTTTGGGCAATGCCGCATCCAAAATCTGACCGCTCAGATAGTCGTTCAAAACATTGGCGTTTCCTGACAGTGCTCGAATGCCGGCGACCGCGTCAAGTACTTTCCGGTCTTTCGTTTTCTTGCCAAGCAATGCGGGCAAAACTTTCCAAACTGAAACCTGTTCTTCAGGTGCGATTTGTTTATTTGCCCGAACATGGTCAACAATCGGGGTGCGGGCAATCTGCACTCCCTTTTTGAAAAATGCTATTTCACTTGACGGTGTTTCGTCAAACTCTTCGTCAATGGTGTCCTGTAAATTGTTCATCCCTATTTTTCTTTTCATTCGGTTTTCTTCTGCTCTGAGCGGTTTAAGTTCTTCGTCGATTTCGGTTAGTTCTTTTTCAAGTCGGTAGATCCGGTCTTTTTCTTCCGCGGTCAGGTGCCTTTGCCGCCCCCGGCTTACGACTTCTTCAAGCTCGGTTTGCTTGTCGGCCCGATCCTCCAAAAGTTGTTTCATTCTACGCATATCGCTGTTAGATTAGATTTGTTGATTAGATTTTATATTCAGCATCCCTGCGATCTGCAGCAATGCGCTTTGTTTCACCATTGAGAATCTTTCTGACGCGAGCGGTCCGACATCCCCGAAAACCTGGTCAAGTTCACGAACAACGAAATGCAAAACGTCTGGGTGTTCCTTCAGTGCTTCGTGATAAAAAGGTGACCGGAAAGCAAATACCACGGTATCCCTATCCTGCGAAAAGCTTATGCGCATCAATCCGTTTTCTTTTATCAGATCCGGATTGCCCAGGTACTTTGCGATTTCGTCAATCAGGTAATTTCCTTTTTCATCCCGCAAGGTGTGGGCACGTGCTATTTGACGATGAAACTCCTGGCCCATCGGGTTGAAGTTAAGTGCCAGCGCCCTGAGCAGGTGTGCGAGCTGTTCCGGTGTAACATCTGAAGACTTGACGCGGCTGTCCGGATAAAGTGCCTGGCCCCGGTATTCATGGCCACGTAAGCCAGTTACAATTTTTTGAAATCGGTGGACTTCGATGCCAAAGAAATGTTGGTTAATCGTGCTTGCTATGTCGTTGCTTCTCATTACCGATTATTTAGGTTAAAGGTCTAGTTATTTTATCTTGTTATGGGGTGATTTTTTTCCGGTTGCCTTCCGTTTCTTTCTGATCCGATTGAAGCTTTCGAAATTCCGATAGGCGACAAAATTTAGGTCACTCCAAATCTGGTCTGAAGCTTTCTGGAATGCCTCCTCCATCGTTCGGGCCGCCGGAAGTTGTGCCTCAAACTGATCGTTGAAAAAATCAAAAAGCCTCCGCTCTATCATGTTCCCTCTGATAAATCTTGATCAGCTTTTGCGTTAGCCGGTGATAGGCTTCGTGATATCGCGCGCGCTTCGCCGGGTCTGGGTCGGATAGCAAGCCTTCCAGCTTGATGTGGAGCTGCTCGAGATATTGAAGCTTTTTTACTTCCATGATTCTATAATTGCGTCAGAATCGTCCTTTCTACCGGGCCTCATTTGTGAATGTTCAGGCTTCTGTTGGTGTGCGCGTTCTGCCTGCTCGCGCTTCCAGATCCTGGCTTTGCGGCCGGTGAGCTTTTCAAATCGTTGCTTTTTCATGGCCATTGCTGGAAAGGTCAAAGCCTCTTTTCTTCGGCTTGTCAATCTGAATTTTGCTGCGTGACCTGCTGGATGGGTTCAACTGAAATGCAGTTTCCAGAGAGAGAATATTTTTCAAAAGCTTGTCATAAATCGTAAACGAACTTTTGAAAAGCGATGCGCCCCAAGCTTCATTCATTTCCTTTTCAAGCGCGTCAGCCATTGTGTATAAGTGGCACAGCCGACAAAATGCCTTCATGTCGCCTTCAAAAAACAGGTTATTTTCGATCAGGATCTTGCCGAGGCGGTTGTAATAAATCTCAGCTTCTTCATTCAATTCCCGGGGTGCCGGTGGAAGTGTTTTTAAAGTGCCGGTGGAGTGCTTGTTGTCTGTCATATTATTGCGTTTTTAGGTTAGTTTCAAACAGAATAAAATTTTAGAAATCGTAGAAAACAAAAAAAAGCCTGACCGCGGTTCGTAAGGGAGATGCAAAAAAGTCGCGAATCCACCCTCCTATGGCTGTTTTTGTCCGTGTATCGTCTTGGGTGGGTGTTCGGTATTTAGTCATATCCAAATATTATTTCGTTTCAATGCTTATTGATAGTTAGAAACCATTCGTAAAAGCTCTGATAATCTTCAGCGATAAACACGATCGCACCGGCGTTTCTGAGTTGTTCTATAATCTTTACCTGGTGCGGTTTAAGCCTGTCATTTGTTGCTTTGCACTTTACCTCGATCCAGCACGACGGAAGGCCTGAAGGCTGACAGAATATGTCAGGTAGCCCGCGTTTTTGCGTCGTGGGAATAAAGCGTTTTAGATCCTGTCGGAATGTTCCTTTACTGTCGATCCGGCTTGCGAATATCCCATGCAGTTTGAACGTTGCCAGAATTGCCCGTGTCAAGCTGTTGGTATCCTTATCGCTGAACCGTGTTCGCGGTATCGCGTATTCCGGCATCGACTTGTATAAATCGCGCTTGCACTGAAAATCCAATTCACTCAAAAGTTGCAGTGCGTTCATTGTTCCTGCGTTTTACTGTAAACTCTGATTAGGATAAGTGCCATATAGACAAACCACCAAATCATTAAGCGATTGTGAATGTTTATGAATGTCGGATCAATCCAGGTTCCGGAAATCGGAAACAGAATGCCGGCGGTGATCAGTAGCCAGTTTGTTGTTGTGTTCTTCATATTCAATTCCATGATGCCGGATATCCTGCCGGGCACATCTCGATCGTCCGGCCATCGGATAGCTTTTCAAAATAGTTTTCGGTTTTATTGGGGGCCGTTATGAAGTCGGCCAGATCCTTGCCGGGTTCATCGGTGAATTTCGTCAGGCAATCAGAAACCTTGAATCCGTAGGGTGCTAGTCTATTGCTCCATTCCTGGTGGCCGTCGGTATCTGGAAAGGCGACAACCTTCCGTCCCTTCAATGCATCAACCTTCGATAGGTTCAATTTTGCGCCCGTTGCCATCCAAAGGTATTGCGGCACCTTACCGGCCATTATTACCGCTGTCTTTTCAGATTCGACCAGACCGATAGGGGCGGAATTTCCGGCCATCAGGTGTTGACCAAAAAGGCATTGGCTTATCGTTTCAAGTTTCAGTTTCAGGTGAATGAAGTAGGGCTTATGAAG
>JAEZEH010000086.1 GCA_023417785.1 Bacteroidota bacterium | reverse complement strand
GATCTGTGCGCTGAACGAATGAAACCGTCGGGCCTGATGTCGGGATGGTTCACTACCGGAGTGGATGTAATGGGCAGGCGAATAAGCGGCTTATTACTCATCAAGAACATGGCTGCTGGCGGCACACGCGTCGTAATGACCAGTGAGGCAGGAGTCACACTTTTTGATTTCGAATTTATGGATAATCGTGGCTTCAAGGTCCATCGAATCATTCCGCAGCTGGATCGCAAGGTGGTGGTTAATCTGCTTCGCGAGGATTTTGGTTTGCTTCTGGGAATGCCTTTCAAGGGTAGTCCAATAGAAGTGGGATCGATGAACAATGAGCTGTATTTTGGTGCAAAGCAAAAAAAAGAAACCGCGTACTTTATTACCGATTCGGATTGTAGTACTTTGCTCAGACTGGAGTTGGGTTCACCACGAAAGAAAATGGTCACCATCACCTTTGATGGGAACCCGGCTGATCCATCTTCTGCGGTGATACAACATCACACATTCGATATGGTGGTCACGCTACGAAAATTTGAGAAGGAATAATGTTAAGGAACAAACTTTATAAGGTCTTGCGATCAGAGGCGGCGGGGGAGTCGGTCAGGTCCAGCATTACATTCGACCGGGCACACCCTGTTTTTGAAGGTCACTTTCCCGGTCATCCGGTTGTACCAGGGGTTTGTATGATGCAAATTCTGCGGGAAGTCCTCGAGGACCACGTCGCACATAAGTTACGGATTACAAGGGGTGACAACCTTAAGTTTCTCGCGATAATCAATCCCGACGAAAACAAAGAGGTGAACGTCGATCTTACCTACTCGGTTTCAGATGGATCATACAATGTCTCCGGCTCCCTCCAGGCCGGATCGATAACATTTTTCAAGTTTAAGGGGACGTTTCAGAAGGCATGACCCGCGACGAATCATATCAGTTGTTCCGTGATCAGCAGGTTTGCGTGCTGATACCCACTTACAATAACGCAGCCACGATCGGAAAGGTGATTGACGACGTCATGCGTTATACCAACCAGATCATTGTTGTAAATGATGGGTCAACCGACGAAACAACTGAAATAGTATCGCACTATCCGGAACTTGATGTAGTGACCTATGGCCCGAATAAAGGGAAAGGTTTTGCATTGCGAACCGGCTTCAAACGTGCCGTCGAAGCTGGGTATCATTACGCCATTTCCATTGACAGTGATGGTCAGCATTACCCGGATGATCTCCCCAAATTCCTTCGCGCATTGGGAGCCCATCCGCGTGCCGTGATTATCGGAGCGCGAAACATGAATCAATCCAGTGTTCCCGGTAAAAGCAGTTTCGGCAATAATTTCTCGAACTTCTGGTTCCGTCTGGAAACGGGAATTAAGGTAAGCGACACCCAAAGCGGTTACCGGCTGTATCCCGTAAAGGAAATTGAATCGATGCGTTTCATTACCCGCAAATATGAATTCGAGATAGAGGTCCTGGTGCGGGCTGCGTGGAGCGGACTCGAAATCATTGAAGTCCCCGTCAATGTGTTCTATCCCAAAAAGGAAGAGCGCGTTTCACATTTCCGGCCGTTCAAAGATTTTACGCGCATCAGTATCCTTAACACCTTTCTGGTACTGATCACTTTCCTTTACATAAAACCCCGGGATTTCTTCCGGAGCTTTAAAAAAAAAACTTCCGCCAAATCATCAGGGAACACTTATTCAACCCGGCCGAGTCTGACTCGCTGAAAGCAGTCTCCGTTGGATTTGGCATTTTCATGGGCATCGTACCCATATGGGGATTTCAATTGGCCGTGGCAATTGCATTAAGTTTCCTTTTCAAGCTGAACAAACCGTTAGTGATCATAGCGGCCAACATAAGCATTCCGCCGATGATCCCGTTTATCGTTTTCTTAAGTCATGTTACGGGCGGCCTATGGTTGGGAGAGCGCGCACAATGGATCAGCTTCTCCAGTGACATTACACTGGTAATGATTCAGGATAGTCTTGCCCAATATGTTTTTGGTGCAATTACACTTGCCATCGCAGGAGGTGTTATCTTTGGAGTGGTAACCTATGGTTTACTTAAAATCAGCAGGCGCAAGGGCAATGTATAACCTCATCTACGGGCGGGCTTTCTAATGGACAATTTTTTTGTTTCCGTCTATTCCTTCTTTCGCAAAAGGCGTCTCCTATTCTCGATCTCATTTATTGCATTGATCGCCTTGCTGGGCTGGCGGGCGTTTACGATAAAGCTTGAAGAAGACATAACCCGCATTTTTCCGTCCGACGAGCGGGTTGAAAAATTCGACTACGTATTCAGGAACTCCCGCGTATCTGAACGGTTAGTTATGATGATCTCGGTGCGCGACAGTTCGACCGCCCCGCAGCCGGATGATCTCATAGCGTTCGCGACACAACTTGCCGACAGCATAGCGGATCGCCACACAGAGCATATCAAAGGTATCCGAACGGAGGTGGATGACGCCAGGGTACTCGAACTCTTTCAGACGATCCGGCAGCATTTGCCGGTATTTCTCAACGATGAAGACTACGCTGCGATTGATTCGATCACTAATCCCACGTATGCAGGAACGATATTGCAATCCAACTATCGTCAGTTGATCAGCCCCTCCGGCGTCGTCACCAAAAACATTATCGTTAACGATCCGCTTGGCTTTTCCTTTCTTGTTTTAAAGAAGCTGGAACGGCTTCAGTACGACGAAAACTTTGAGTTATACGATAACTTCATTGTAACACGCGACCACCGTCATCTGCTGTTTTTTATTCAGCCGGCTTACTCTGCCGGTGATACGGGAAACAATACGAGGTTCCTTGAAGATCTCAAGGTGACTATGGAATCTGTAGGAACCGCCTATCCGCAACTCCTGGCTTCATACTTCGGGGCTTCAGTCGTCGCCGCCGGCAACGCATCTCAGCTTCAGCAGGACACCATTCTTACCGTCAGTCTGATGGTAGTGCTCCTTATGGTTGCCCTTCTCGGATTCTTCCGAAAAAAACGAATTCCATTTTTGATCTTGATCCCCGTTGTATTTGGCGGGATCTTCTCCCTGGCGTGCATTTCCTTTTTTCAGGAGTCGTTGTCTATACTAGCGCTGGCTGTGGGCGCCGTAATCCTTGGCGTTGCAGTAGACTATGCGTTGCATTACCTGGTGCTGTTGAAAGATCTCCGCACGCCTGAGGCTGTCATCAAAAGTCTGGTAAAACCTTTAACGCTGGGTAGCGCAACAACGGTTCTGGCTTTTTTCTCGCTTAAGTTTACCAACGCAGCCGTGCTTCAGGATATCGGAGTCTTCTCCGGTTTCAGTTTAATTGGGGCTGCTATTTGTACGCTTGTTTTCCTGCCCCACCTGGTTGGCGGGAATCCCTTTACGTTAGTGTCATCCAACAGCCTGGCGTCACGAATTATCGGGTACCCACTTGAGTCGAAACGCTGGCTAGTCTACGTTATTCTTTTTCTCACGCCGCTGTTCCTGATCTTCTCAACCCGTGTTGACTTCAACGAAGATATGGGCAGTCTCAATTTCATGACTGAAGAAACGCGGACCGCCGAAAAGCGGCTCGAAACCATCAATAACGCTTCGTTAACCTCGACCTATATTCTTTCCACAGGGTCATCACTGGAAGCCGCCCTGCGAAAAAATGAAGTTACGCTGGCGCAACTCGATCCGCTTACGAAGGACAAGACGCTAAACAAACTGTCTTCAGTTTCGGATTTCCTCATTTCTGATTCACTTCAGGAATTGCGAATCAAAAGGTGGAATGATTACTGGTCCCCGGAACGCAAAGACAGCATTTTCTCGCTCGTCCAAAATGAAGGGGCGGCGCTCAACTTTTCACAGGTGGTTTTTAACAACTTTGAATCACTGATTTCAAAACAGTACCAGCCCCTGCAGCAAGCTGAGAAAGAGATTGTGAGGCAAACATTTTTCAATGAGTTTATTATTGAGAAAGGTGATGACGTTTCGGTTATCTCACTCGCAAACGTATTTCCCGAAGACAAGGAAAAGCTTCGTGCACATCTCGAAGGCGCCCCATCCTTTTCGTTCGACCGACGAATGCTTACCAATCTGTTTGTAGAATACGTCAATGCTGATTTCACGTATATCCTGTCCGTTACATCGATTCTTGTATTCTTTGCTTTATTAATTTCTTATGGCCGGATTGAACTGACCTTTATTGCGTTCGTCCCCATGCTGTTCACGTGGATATGGATTCTGGGGATAATGGCGCTCCTCAATATCGAATTCAATATCGTCAATGTAATGGTAAGTACCTTCATCTTTGGACTGGGGGATGATTACAGCATTTTCACCATGGACGGGCTATTGGAAGAATATCGCGCGGGCAAGAAACACCTGTCCTCTGTGAGGACATCCATCTTCCTTTCTGCGTTTACAACGATGACCGGGTTAGGCGTATTGATCTTCGCGGAACATCCTGCGCTTCGGTCTATTGCTGCGATATCCATAATTGGAATTGGATGTGTGTTCCTGATGTCACAGACGCTGGAGCCTTTCTTTTTCCGTTGGCTTATCTCAAGCCGTGCCAGTCGGGGGCTGCAACCAATGACGCTGAAGGGTATGCTGGTGACCCTTTACACCTACGGCTTTTTTGTCCTGGGTTCCTTCTTCCTGACAATTGTCGGCCTCATTCTGAAACTGATTCCTTTCCGGCGGGATCGGATTCGCCTTTTCTTTCATCAGTTGATTAGTGTTTTTACCAGGTGGCTTGTTTATGGATCAGCTAACTTAAGAGTGCGGGTTGAAGGGAAAGCCCCGAACGCATTCGATGAGCCGGCCATTATAATAAGCAATCACTCGTCCTTTCTGGACATTCTGGTGAGCACAATGCTGGATCCGAAGCTGATTTTGATGACCAATAAATGGGTTTGGAACTCGCCGATATTTGGCGGAGTTGTCAGGCTGGCGGACTATTACCCTGCGGTGCAGGGCGCTGAAGGCAGTGTGGAGCACCTCAGGCATAGCGTGGCCCAGGGTTATTCGATCGTCGTGTTCCCTGAAGGCAGCCGAAGTGTTGACGGCCGGATAAGGCGATTTCATAAAGGTGCGTTTTATCTGTCTGAATCTTTACAAATACCCGTACAACCGGTGTTGATTCTCGGAGCAAGTCACGCAATACCAAAGGGTACGATGTACGTCAATGATTCATACATTACGATCAGATTCCTGCCGCGCATAAACACTGAAAATACTGCGTTCGGCGTAGGTTACTCAGAACGTACAAAGAAAATAAGCAGGTACTTCCGCGAACAGTTTGATACTTTTGAAGCTGAATGCCGGACTCCCGATGCGCTGGCAGCACGGGTGATTACCAATTATTTGTATAAAGGCCCGGTACTCGAGTGGTACATGCGCATCAAACTGCGTTTGGAGAAGAACTACGACCGCTTCCACGAACTGACTCCGACTCACGGCCAGATTCTCGACCTGGGATGTGGTTACGGCTTTCTTTCATACATGCTTCAGTTTCTGTCGGAACATCGCGTCATCACCGCCGTCGACTACGACGAAGAAAAGATTGACACAGCGCGTCACGGTTTTGCCAGGAGCGAGAACCTGCAATTTGTATGCTCTGACGTGATGACCTTCCCCCTGGAAAAGTACGATGCTATCATCATCAGTGATGTACTTCATTATCTTCAGCGCGCTGAACAGGATGATCTTCTCGCGCGTTGTTTCGATGCCTTGAATCCCGGAGGGCAACTTATCATCCGCGACGGCAACAGCGATCTGCATGACCGCCACCGGGGCACGTGGCTCACCGAACTGTTCTCTGTCAGGATACTCGGCTTTAACAAGGCACGGAATAAACTTAATTTCATATCGGGTCGTCATCTTGAGGAACTGGCCTTAAACAACGGTCTTAAGATCCGGATCCAGGATGAGACGACATACACGTCAAATGTTATTTTTGTAATCTCGAAACCGAAAGGAGTCCATGAAAAAGTATGATGTGGTGATTATAGGGAGTGGTCTCGGTGGGCTGGCTTGTGGCACTATCCTGGCGAAAGAGGGTTACAATGTTTGTATCCTGGAAAAGAACAACCAAATAGGCGGCACGTTGCAGACATTCGTTCGCGACCGCGTCATCTTTGACTCCGGCGTGCATTATGTCGGGGGTCTGGACAAAGGCCAGAACCTTTATCAGCTGTTCAAATACCTCGGTATCATGGACAAGCTCAAGTTAAAGAAGTTGGACGAAGACGTATTTGACGCGGTGTTATTCGAAGGTGATCCGAAAGAATACAGGTATGCCCAGGGTTACGAAAACTTCATTCAGACGTTGGTCCGCGATTTTCCCGAAGAGGAAGACGCCATTCGAAGATATTGTGATAAGATCAAAGACGTTTGCAGCAAGTTTCCTCTGTACAACCTTCGACATGGTGATTACTTTGAAAAAGTTGGCGTCCTCGAAATAGATACGCAGACTTTTCTCGAGTCGCTTACGCCGAACAAGAAGCTGCAAAATGTTCTGGCTGGTACCAGTCTTCTTTATGCCGGTATTCCCTATAAGACTCCACTTTACGTGCATGCGCTGGTCCTGAACAGCTATATTGAAAGCAGCTGGCGTTTCGTTGACGGGGGCTCGCAGATAGCACGACATCTTTCACGTGAAATCCTTTCGCGGGGCGGCGTGATGCTAAAGCACCAGAACGTAGTGCGATTGGTTGAAGAAGGTAAAAAGCTCGTGTATGCGGAGACAGACGAGGGGGTGCGTTATCACGGTGACCTGTTTATTTCAAATGTTCATCCTACGCGAACCATCGAAATGACAGAAAGCGACATGCTGAAGAAGGCTTTTCGGACCAGACTCCGAAGTCTCGATAATTCGATTTCAATGTTTTATGTTAATGTGGTCTTGAAAAAAAACCACATCAGGTATGTGAATCATAATTACTATTATTTTGCTGAGAACGATGCGTGGTGCGTACTCAATTATACTAAGGATAACTGGCCGCGGGGTTATGCAATGTTTTTCTCAGCGTCATCCCGGGGCGATCAAAAGTATGCGGAGGCCGTTACGCTGATGACCTATATGCGCTTCGAAGACGTGGCAAAATGGGCTGATACATTTAACACGGTTGCTAAAGAGGAAAGCAGGGGTGATGATTATGAAGCTTTCAAGAAAGAAAAAGCGGAGCAACTTTTTGACGTGGTCGAGAAAAAATTTCCTGGTTTCAAAGACGCTATACAATCGTATTATCCCGCTACGCCGTTGTCCGTCCGCGATTACATTGGAACGTCCGACGGATCACTCTATGGGTTCGTGAAAGACTATCGTGAACCCATGAAAACATTCATCTCGCCCCGGACAAAAATCCCCAACCTTTACCTGACGGGCCAGAACCTGAACCTTCATGGCGTTTTAGGGGTTACCGTAAGTTCAGTGCTAACCTGTTCAGAGATATTGGGCATTGACTATATGATTGACAAAATAAAGGAGAATGCTTAAACGCATTGGAAAAATAGTACTGATCCTCGTCGGCGGCTTCGTTGTTCTGCTAATAGCATTCACCATGTACGTACGCGCGGTCAGTGTTACCAATCCTCCGGTGACATCATCACCTCAGGTGGATAGCGCCAACGTTGTACAGGTTGATTCCGGACTGTTTAAAATCGGCAACAGCTGGTTCCGTCAAAGTGAGAGCGGCCTTTACGAGCTTTACGTTGAAGGTGCCCCCTACGAACTGGGACTTCGCAACGGTAAGCTTACCAGTGAACTCGTGAAGTACCAGGAAGAAGTTTTCAACAAACAAATTGAGACGCTGGTACCTTCTTCCGCCTACCGTTCTGTTCTTAAATACTTTATCGGATTTTTTAACCGCGACATAACGGAGCACGTACCCGAGGAATATCAGCTGGAGATCTATGGTGTTTCAAAGGCTGCGTCGCCGGAATACAATCACATTGCGGAACCCTACCAGCGGATATTGAATTATCACGCGGCTCACGATATCGGGCACGCACTTCAAAATATGTCGCTGGTGGGATGCACAGCTTTTGCCACATGGGGCGATGCTTCCGAAGATGGTTCAATGATCATTGGCAGGAACTTTGACTTCTATGTCGGCGACGACTTTGCTCGCGATAAGATTGTAGCCTTTTACAAACCTGAAAAGGGATACCGTTTTATGATGGTCACCTTTGGCGGGATGACCGGTGTGCTTTCGGGAATGAATGAAGCCGGATTAACGGTTACGATTAACGCTGCGAAGTCAGAGATACCTTCGCGTTCTGCGACTCCGGTATCCCTGGTTGCGCGTGAAATACTTCAATATGCGTCCAC
>JAEZEH010000083.1 GCA_023417785.1 Bacteroidota bacterium | reverse complement strand
GAACATATTCTGAACAAGCGATGGAAACTTGATCCCAACGATCGTGACCTCATTGTGATGCAACACCGGTTTGCATACGATCTCAACGGTACGGTTAAAAGGATTCATTCTTCGATGGTAACAAGAGGGGATAACGGTACCCATACTGCTATGGCAAAGACGGTGGGACTTCCGATGGCAATTGCGACAAAACTGCTTCTCACGGGGAAGCTGACGAGGAGAGGGGTGGCAATTCCCACCACACCGGATTTCTATGAGCCCATATTGACAGAGCTTAAAGAACAAGGTTTGTCATTATCAGATGAGGAGGTTTAACGCGGATCACCGGGGCCGGCTTTCCTCGTACGCGCGGTCTATCTGCAGGTTCGACCCCGTCGCAGCCTGAACGGCCAGAAAATCACATCGTTCATTTTCCACGTGGCCTGCATGCCCCTTAACCCAGGTAAAACGCGGCTTGTATTTATGGTGAAGTGGAATATAACGCTGCCACAGGTCGACATTAGCCTTGTCCTTGAAGTTCTTCTTTTGCCAGTTCCACAACCAGCCTTTTTCGACAGCGTTAATCACATATTCGGAATCCGATATAATATTCACCGGGATTCCTTCTTTCTTAAGGGATTCCAGACCCTTTATCACAGCAAGGAGTTCCATCCGGTTATTCGTGGTAAGCCGGAATCCTTCCGATAGCTCCCTGACGTAGTCGTTGAATTTTAGGACTACACCGTAACCGCCACGCCCTGGATTTCCCTGAGCTGCACCGTCGGTATAAATACGAATCATAACGCGTGAGTTTTGAAAATTTTGACAGCAATGGCCAGCAGGATCACGCCAAATACCCGTCGCAAGACCGCGAAGCCCGATTGACCAATCACACGCTCGAGCCATTCGGATGAACGCAATACGAGATAAACAAAAATCAGATTGACAAGGATTCCAATGAGAATGTTCACTTCACCATAGACCGATCGCAACGAAAGGATAGTAGTGAGTGTTCCTGCTCCGGCGATCAGTGGAAAAGCCAGGGGTACAATCGAGCCCGACCCCTTTGCACCAGGGTCGTCTTTCATCAAAGTAATTCCGAGAATCATCTCCATAGCAACAATAAAGATCACGATCGATCCGGCAACGGCAAAGGAAGCTACGTCAAGCCCAAAAAGGTTTAGAATCGAAACTCCAAGATAAAGGAAAGCGATCATCAGGCCAGCCGATATCAACGTCGCTTTGGCCGACTGAATTTTGCCTTCCCGTTTACGAATAATAATAATGAATGGAATCGACCCAACGATATCGATAACCGAAAATAGAATTAGTGTAACCGAGAATATTTCTTTAAGATCCATTACGCGACAAATTAATCAAATTCGATCCACCATCGCACACTTCAACCTAATAGGAAGCCAAAAATGCTTTCAACTGGCGGATCTCTTTATCCTTTAAGGCAGGGAAGTTGGCGATACGGAAGGTGAGCGGCTTGAATTCTCCATACCCCTCGCCGAGAAGCAGTCCTTCTTTTCGCGCTTGCTTTTTGATGCTCGTCAGGGTTTTTTCGTCGCCCCGTACAGGAATCACCGTGTACGAGTGCACTGCTTCATTCTCCACAAAATGCGTAATTCGTTTCCGCAACCTGAGAAAGTCATTCCATTCCTGGTAGCGCTGTATGGTTTTCTTTTCAATAGTGCGAATCGGATCCCCGGCTTCGAGTACGCGCATCAGGAGATAAATAGCCAATACGTTGGGCGTATAGGAAGTCTGCCATTTCTCCATCATGCTGATCAGGAACGTGAGGCTGTTATAATGATTTTTTTCACCGATGGATTTGGCTCGTTCAAGCGCAAGTGGTGAACAAATCATCAGGCCGAGACCAGCTGGCAGGCCGAAACATTTCTGCACGGAAGCATACCATATATCAGCCGATGCAAAATCGAGTTTGATGCCGGCCATCGATGACGTTGCGTCAACAGCAATGAGGTTCTCCGGAAGGGCGGTTCGAAATTGTCTGATAATGGCATTACTCACCTGCGTTCCGTTTGACGTTTCATTTTGTGTAAGGCAAATTATGTCGTGCGTTGATTCGGGTTGGATTGAATCGTGAGATAATTCGTCGTTTACACCAAACGCAGAAGCGACTGCCCCCGAAGGATGCAGTCTTCTGGTGTAATCAAACCACTTCTGTCCGAAGGCGCCGTTGAAAAGGTGCAGACTTTTTTTTGTGATGAGTGACTGCGCAATAATTTCCCAGCTTTCGGTAGCCGACGAAGTGAAGAAGACCATGTAGTCAGCCGGCACGCCCAGCTTCTGCCGGAGCAACATAATAGTTCGCTTGCTGATTCGAATAAAATCATCACTTCGATGATTGATACTCATAATGCCGGCTTTGTAGGCATCCTTCACATAGGCCGGAATCTCGTCGTGGACGCGCGATGGGCCGGGGTAAAACGAAATCATCGGATTACTTTTTTGATTTGAAATACTCGACAGCCAATGCGTATCCCTCGAGACCAAATCCCGTCATCATGCCCGCGCACTTTGACGTAATAAGACTCTTGTGCCGGAATTCCTCGCGCGCGTAAACGTTGGATATATGCACCTCGACCACCGGAGTTTCGATGGCACCAATCGCGTCGTGAATGGCTACCGATGTGTGCGTATACGCGCCGGCATTGAGAATGATCCCATCGAACGTAAATCCGGTTTCATGAAGTTTATTCACAATTTCACCTTCAACATTTGACTGGAAGTAGTGTAGCTCCAGCGCAGGATAGCGTTTCTTCAGATCGGCGAAGAAATCTTCGAAGGAGGCGCTGCCATAAACTGACGGCTCCCTTTTTCCAAGCAGATTGAGATTGGGACCGTTTATTACCTGGATCTTCATATTCCAAGGAGGGTTTGGCTGCAAATTAAAACAAATAATTGATCTGCGGCGCGCCTTCGCGGGCCTGATGGGAATTTGTAGCTTTGCCTGTGGCATCATGGGAATTACATATCAAGCATTTTCGTTCCTATCTCAGGATTGAACGGTCACTATCGACTAATTCGATAGATGCCTACGTTCGGGATGTAGAACTGTTACAACGTTTCGTGTCGCTCTATTTTCCCCACACCTCCCCGTTGCAGGTATCGCAGCGCATGATCCGCGAGTTTCTCGGCTATATAAACGAACTCGGTATGAGTGCCTTCAGTCAGGCGCGAATCCTATCAGGTGTTAAGGCATTCTACAAGTACTTTCTCTATGAAGAACTTATTGAGAATGATCCCACACTGTTGATCGAAGGTCCCAGACTGGGTAGAAAGCTTCCGGATACGCTGAGCTTTCAGGAAATAGAAATGCTTCTGAACGCAATAGATCTTTCAACACCAGAAGGGGCCAGAAACCGCGCGATGCTTGAATTATTGTACTGCTCCGGGCTTCGTGTAAGTGAACTGGTTGACCTGAAACGCAACAACGTTTACTTCGACATTCGCTTTCTGCGGGTAATAGGTAAAGGCAATAAGGAACGATTAGTTCCCTTCGGAAAAGACGCCGGTAAATACATGTCGATATATATCGACCAGGTTCGGGGACTACCACCTCATGCACCGGCTCAGAAGGGATTTGAATCATATGTGTTTCTCAATCGCCGGGGGAAGAAGCTCACGAGGGTTATGATCTTCACTATCATAAAAACACTCGCCCAGTCCATTGATTTGAAGAAAACGATCAGTCCTCATACGTTTCGGCATTCCTTTGCAACGCACCTCATCGAAGGTGGAGCCGACCTTCGGGCCGTTCAGGAAATGTTGGGACATGAGTCAATAACGACCACGGAGATCTATACGCATCTGGACCGCGATTACCTGCGGCAGGTGATTCAGGAGTTTCATCCCAGGAAGTGATCAGAAGGTATCCGCGACGCCGAGGCTGACGCTTTTCTGCCTGACGGGATCAAGCATTTTATCGTCAGGCGCCTGATATAAGCCAAATGACAAGTCTGGTAGAAGCATCCTTCGTTTTGTATCCCAGACCGGTAAAGGATGGTGCCATTTCCCGGTCCGTCACCTGTTTGAAAAAACCAAGCCGAGGTTAGCAGGAAGAATCGCATAGCAGGCAAATGTTAAGCAAGCGTTTGTTACCATGTCCGACATTAAATAATGACCATCATCACCGGGCATGCCGTTTTAAACGATATCAGCAAAACACTCCTATGGGAAAACGTATCTATGTTGCATTGATTTTAATGTGGATTATTACTGGGGCCTCAGCTCAAAAGGTTGAGGTCACTCAAAGTAAAGATGCCGATTTCGGGCGTTACGGCACCTTCTATGTCAAGGAAGGCGACCTTGTATTGGTAATGCCTCCGGGCTTGGATGCCGGGCAATTGAAGAAATATATACAGCTGGCAATTCAGGAGGAACTGGCTGAAAAAGGATATTCAGCACACTCGGATTCGACGGCGGACCTGTCGATTTCCTATGTGGCCGAGATTGTTGAGCGTACTGAGCAGGAGAACCTGGGTCCGCTTGGCGAGACGCCGGCCCGCACCGGAGCTGATCTCGATCAACCACGTATGTGGACACAGGAAGTCCGCAGGGGGTCTCTTGTCATCGAAGTTTTCGATAGTAAGACAGGCAAGTCAGTTTGGAGATCGCGGTCAGAAATTAATTTCCGATCCACCGAGCTGAATGAAGTACTTAACGCCGCGGTTGGAAGGAGTCTTCGGAAATTTCCGAAACACAGGAAATAAAAAATGCCCATCCGAAGACAGGCATTTTTTGATGTATCAAAATCTCTTACAGCTTATAAAATCTCTTACAGCTTATAGGTAATGCCGAGGTGGAGTGGAGCAAGCCCATATCCTACTTCGCCATTTACGGCAAATCGCTCACTGAAGTACCAGCGTGCACCACCGATTATACCAAAACGAACGCCGTCACCGTAGTTATCATTGTATCTTCCAAATCCGCCAGGGCCATCGTATTTGTACGAAGAAACGGTATATCCCAGGATTGCGGCACCGTACAAATCAAGTTTGTCAGTGTTAAGGTTCAAGTGCTTTGAAAAATGATAGGCACCTTTCGCACCAAAGTCAATAAAGGTATAAGACCAGTAACTAGAATACTTCCAGCTAGTGAATCCGAAGTAAGGCCCAACGGATATTGCATCATTGATGGCAAATTCGGCCGAAAGCATAACTGGAACGCCACCACCATAGAAGCGTCCAAACCCAAGTCCAGCATTTAGCAATACGTTACCCTTGTCTATCTCAGCCTGAGCCGACACGTTCTGTGCAGCGAAAACCAGCATGCTGAAACATAGGACTGTAAATACCTTTTTCATTCTGTAATGTTTAAGTTTTAATAGTTAAAAAGAAAATGATTCTTTCCACGAGCAAAATTATAAGAAGTTACGTGAAAGCGCAGATTTTGCAACAAAAAAAGTGATATAAGACATTTTTGGCCGCACCCACCTATCTTTGACCACCATGTACAAGCAATTGATTCGCCCGCTGCTTTTCAGCGTCGATCCGGAAAAGATCCATCATTTTATTGTCAGGATACTCAAACTAAAGGGTACCGTTCCGGGAATGAAGGCAATATTCCGAAGCCTTTTCGATCTGGATGACCCCAGACTTACAAGACAGGTCCTGGGATTGCGATTTAAGAACCCGGTGGGGCTTGCCGCTGGATTTGACAAGGACGCGCGACTCGTAGACGAGCTGGCGGCGTTCGGGTTCGGGTTCATAGAAATCGGAACACTAACCCCTAAGGCTCAGCCTGGTAATGATAAACCCCGGCTATTCCGGCTTCCACAAGACCAGGCTTTGATCAACCGGATGGGTTTTAACAATGACGGGGTGGAAGCTGCGGTGGAGCGTTTGAAAAAAAGGAAGTCACGTGTGATGATCGGCGGAAATATCGGGAAGAACAAAGCAACACCAAATGACCAGGCCCTCCAGGATTACGCGATTTGCTTTGAAGCATTGTATCCACATGTTGACTATTTTGTTCTAAACGTAAGCTCCCCGAACACCCCTGGGCTACGCGAACTGCAGGACAAAGATCCACTGCGGAAACTGTTGGAACATGTTATTGGCCTGAGCCGGGGAAAGGAAAGGTATAAACCTGTTCTTTTGAAGATCGCCCCTGATCTCACCGATACCCAGCTCGATGACGTGGTGGCGATCCTGCTCGAGACAAAAACTGATGGCGTAATTGCAACCAATACAACAATCAACCGCGATGGGCTAGTTACCGGGAAAGAACGGATCACCGCCATCGGCAACGGAGGGCTTAGTGGAAAGCCGTTGCGACAACGCGCGACCGACGTAGTGCGTTACCTCAGGCAAAAGACAGGAGAAAATTTTCCAATAATCGCTGCGGGTGGAATTATGTCGGCCGACGATGCCCTCGAGAAATTGAAGGCAGGAGCTGACCTTGTTCAGATATACACCGGTTTTATTTACGAAGGCCCAATCCTGGTAAAGCGAATAAATCAGGCGATCCTTCGCAACCTGAACTAGTTCCTGTCAAAATGGAGATGGCCGATAATATCAATCGTGATGTCGCCATATCCCTGTATATTCGCTTCCCTTTGTTCGTCGAGTTGGAGTTCAAGGCGCTGTTCCGTCAATCGGTTGACCTTGAAGGTAAGTGGTCCACTCAGATCATACAGTTCAAAATCAACGTCAGTAGTCAGGTCGTCGTCAGACAGGGTATACGTTCCTGTTGTAGTGGTCCCGTCTGTGTCATCCCTGAGAGTCACGGTCCCGTCTTCGTTAAAAGTAAGCGTAGCTTTGAAGACCTGTCGGTCGTCTGTGTACAGGGGAACTACACCATATTTAACTTCAACAAACGCTTCGTCGCCGCTCCACGAGCCTACGATAGAAGCACGTTCCTCGTCTTCGTCACATGAAAGCATAACGAAAACAAAAAGGGGTAACAGCAGATATTTTTTCATATGGCTCTTTTTCTTCTGATGCTACAAAAATAAAACGAATAGTGTAGTATCAAAAGCAACGCGGCCGTCATACGATGTGGAAGCCAGGGCTTTTCGCCGAACGAATTGTTTTCCGGCTAAGCTGCAAGAAGGCTTGATAAAAATTAAGCTGATTTGATTAGTAAGATTTTTGCGCCAATTTATGATTTGCAGGAGTGAACAATCCCCCCAATGCCGGGGCTTTCTCGCATTTTTCCTTAGTTTTGCAAATCAGGAAGATGGCACAGAATACGTATAAGTCAAATACATTCAAGAAGACTGACAAGGAGAAGAAGAGCAAATCATCTAAAAAGAAAATCACTTTCAATTGGCTGAAAGACCCGCGGTTTCGACTCGCGGCTGGATTTTTCCTGATGATTGCAGGCCTTTACCTGTTCCTTTCCCTATTCTCTTATCTGTTCACAGGAAAGGCGGACCAAAGTGTTGTTGAAGGTCTTGGAGCTAGTCCCCTTCTGGAATCAGGACGGGAAGCTGAAAACTGGCTGGGTCTCTACGGGGCGATAACTTCACATTACTTTATCTATCGATGGTTCGGCATCGCCGCCTTCGCCATACCGCCGATTCTGTTTATTATCGGTTTCAAGATTGTCTTCAACCGCCAGCTCGTGCCGGTGTTTTCATTCACCATTTTCAGCATTTTCACCGGCCTGTGGCTCTGTCTTCTTCTCGGCTATATGACGATGATCAACGACGGTGTAAGCGAGTGGAGTTTCCTCGGTGGCGGATTGGGATATACACTGGCTACACTCAGTGAGGGAATGTTCGGTTGGGGCACGTTTCTGATTCTGATTCTCACGCTTTTCATTTTTATCATCTTTTTCTTCAATATCACCGCGATTCCTGCCTTCCAGGTAAAAGATCCCAAGCCAATGGGAAATGACGCAATCATGAACGAATCGGAGGCTGCCGAAGAAGATGATGCACTGTTCTCAACCTACACCGATGAAAGCGACAACTGGCCGCAGCAGACTGAGGCCGAACCCACAGTTGAAAAGAAACCAGTTGAGATCAAGACGGAACCAAAGCCGGAACCTGTCCTGAATGGAGCACAACAGGAATTGAAACTGGAGGTAGAGACACCGGTAGCCACGCCGAAAAATGAAAGTAGAGAACCCGTTTTCACGGTGGAGGAACCCGCTGACACGGAGAAACTGGCCGAGCAGCTCGTAGAGGAGCACGGGCTTTACGATCCCACCATGGACCTCAGTTCTTTCAAATTTCCACCCCTGGAGTTGTTGAATGAATACGATACTGGCAAGGCCGGGGTGACGCAGGAAGAACTCAACCAGAACAAAGACCGCATAGTGGCCACGTTGGTCAATTTCAAAATCGGTATACAGAGTATAAAAGCGACTATCGGGCCAACGGTAACCCTATATGAAATTGTACCCGATGCGGGAATCAAGATCTCACGCATCAAGAATCTGGAGGATGACATAGCCCTGAGTCTTTCAGCTCTGGGGATCCGTATTATCGCGCCGATCCCCGGAAAAGGGACCATCGGGATAGAGGTGCCCAACAAGAATCGCGAGATGGTGAGCATCAGGTCGGTGTTTTCAACCCAATCGTTCGCCAAAACCGATAAAGAATTACCTGTCGCTCTGGGGAAAACGATTTCCAACGAGGTCCTCGTTATCGATCTCGCCAAAATGCCTCACCTCCTGGTGGCCGGAGCTACCGGGCAGGGTAAATCGGTCGGGTTGAACGTCATTCTGACTTCGCTGATCTATAAAAGGCATCCGTCGCAGCTTAAGTTTGTTCTCGTCGATCCCAAGAAGGTGGAAATGTCGCTTTACAGTAAGCTGGAACGACATTACCTGGCGAAATTGCCAAATGCCGAGGAGGCGATCATTACCGATACGCGTAAAGTGGTTCATACCCTGAACTCCATGTGTATCGAAATGGAAAACCGCTACGAGATACTCAAAGATGCGGGGGCGAGAAACCTCAAGGAATATAACGCGAAATTCGTGGCGCGGAAGCTCAATCCGAAAGAGGGCCACCGCTTCCTGCCTTATATAATTCTTGTAATCGATGAACTTGCCGACTTGATGATGACTGCTGGCAAAGAAGTCGAGACCCCGATTGCCCGCTTGGCCCAACTCGCGCGCGCAATCGGTATTCACCTGGTTGTAGCAACACAGCGACCTTCGGTAAACGTGATTACCGGTGTTATCAAGGCCAATTTCCCCGCTCGTCTTTCCTTCCGGGTTACCTCTAAAGTTGATTCCCGTACCATTCTTGATACCGGCGGAGCGGATCAGCTTGTGGGACAGGGAGATATGCTTCTTTCATCCGGTTCTGATATTATACGGCTTCAGTGCCCTTTTGTCGATACACCCGAAATCGAGAAAGTATGTGATTTTATCGGCTCCCAGCGTGGCTACGACTCTGCTTACCTGTTGCCGGAATACGAGGGCGACGACGAAGGTGGCGTAGCAGACGTGGATCTTTCCGACCGCGATGCGCTTTTCGAGGAGGCTGCACGACTTATTGTCGCACACCAGCAGGGCAGTACGTCCCTCATTCAGCGAAAGCTTAAGCTCGGCTACAACCGCGCAGGCCGACTAATTGACCAACTGGAGGCTGCCGGAATAGTCGGTTCGTTTGAAGGTAGCAAGGCCCGGGAAGTATTAATAAAGGATGAACTTAGTTTGGAACAATTATTGACTAACCTGAAAGAAAAACATAACCAATCGTAAATTGCAACTATTAAGCCATTGAAATGAAAATTCTTTCGTCTTTCCTTCTCCTCTTGTTAATATCTGTTTCTTCTTTCGCGCAGTACGATCCGAAAGCGCTTCAAACGCTTGAAGCCATGAGCAACAAATACAAGGCAATATCCGCTTTTGAAGCCAATATCGCGTATACGCTCATTAATGAAGTCGAAAACATCAGTGAGGAATTTAGAGGGAAAATCACCGTTAAGGGAGATAAATTCCGCCTGTCACTGCCTGAGCAGGAAGTTATCAATAATGGATCGACTATCTGGACGTACCTTCCGGCTGCGAGAGAGGTGAATATTGACAATTATGACCCCGGATCAGACGATGTGAACCCGTCCAAGAT
Source organism: Bacteroidota bacterium (assembly GCA_023417785.1). GTDB lineage: Bacteria > Bacteroidota > Bacteroidia > Cytophagales > Cyclobacteriaceae > Ohtaekwangia. The sequence goes on along the minus strand of JAEZEH010000083.1, from coordinate 21,417 downwards.
CTATGATATCTACAAAAAGGGTTTCAAATACCTCTACCTGCAGGACCGCTCCGAAGACGGCGTGGTATGTGAAGAAATTGACCTTGTTCCGGAAAAGAAAGATGCTCAGTTTTTTAAAATCAAGATGCTTATCAGCAAGAAGGATAAGAGCATTCAAAGCTGGACAATGTTCGACAAAGGTGGCAACAAGTATAAGTACACCATTGCGAAATTCAATCCGAATGTAAAGGTAGAGGACAACTTCTTTACGTTTGATCCAAAGAAACATCCCGGTGTTGAAGTTATCGACTTGCGATAACCCCGGCAGACCAATATTGAAGGGCAACCCGGAAAGGTTGCTCTTTTTGTTTTTTGGCCTTTCTGCTTACAGGAGGTTTTAGCATTTTTGCTGAACTGAACCTATGGATCGCATCGCACTTTATCAGGAAATCAAAAAAAAAGGGTCTTACCTCTGCGTTGGTCTTGACACGGATCTGGAAAAGATCCCGCCCCACTTACTCTCGTCAGACGATCCGGTATTTGAGTTCAATAGACAGATTATTGATGCAACTCATGAGCATTGTGTCGCTTATAAGCCCAATATTGCTTTTTACGAAGCTCTCGGTCCGAAAGGATGGATAAGTCTTCGAAAAACACTGGCGTATATCCCTTCCGGTATCTTTACGATCGCCGATGCTAAAAGGGGCGATATCGGCAATACATCGACACTGTATGCAAAAGCGTTTTTTGAACAATACAACTTTGACTCTGTTACCGTCGCGCCGTATATGGGTGAGGATTCCGTAAGACCGTTCCTCAACTTTCACGGAAAATGGGTTATCCTTCTCGCCCATACCTCCAACCCCGGAAGCAGCGACTTCCAGCTACTTGAGGCGACATCAACCGGAATGAAACTTTATGAAGAGGTTGTCGTCAAAGCACAACAATGGGGTAGCCCCGACCAGCTGATGTTTGTTGTCGGCGCCACCCAATCAGAAAGAATTCAAGGCATCCGTGCCCTTGCGCCTGATAATTTCTTCCTCGTTCCCGGTATCGGTGCACAGGGAGGTGATTTGGAAACGACGTCCCGGCTGGGTATGAACAAAATGTGCGGATTACTCGTGAATGCCTCCAGGTCTGTTCTTTACGCGTCTTCCGGCGACGATTTTGCCAGTAAGGCAGGGGAAGAAGCAAAAAAGCTTCGCGAACTGATGTCTTCATATCTGGAAAAATATCTTTAGATTAGTTGCTTGATCAGTCGTTGGACTGAACCGTTGTCAATCTAAAAACCGTTAGCTATGAATGAATTATTCCTGCACTATGTGTGGCAGTACCAGTATTTTGACAAGACTGACCTGCGCACAACTTCCGGAGAAACGATCCGTATCTTTTCAGCCGGTTCTCGAAATCCCGATGCGGGTCCCGATTTTCTGCAAGCAAGACTCAAAATTGGAGACATCCAATGGGTAGGGAGCGTCGAAATCCATATTGATTCCGCCGGGTGGCATCAACATTCACATCAGCACGATCCCGCCTATGATAACGTAATCCTGCATGTTGTGTGGATGGATACCATGCCCGTTGTACGAAACGATGGAAATTTACTTCCGACACTGGAACTCCACCAGCGTGTGGACGACAATCTCCTGGAGCAATACAAAAACCTTATGGGGAGCATCAGTATCATTCCGTGCTCGCCGATGTTGGACCAGGTTCGGCCGATTGTTATCCTCAATACACTGGACAAAATGTTGATCACGCGACTTGAATCAAGGGCTGATGGCATTCTGAAAATGCTTGACCGCAATCGCGGTGACTGGCAGGAAACCGCCTATCAGCTTCTTGCCCGAAATTATGGTTTCAAAATAAACGCGGATCCGTTTCTCCAGTTAGCCCAGGCGCTCCCCCTCAAGGTTTTGAGAAAACACAGTGACAAACTTCTGCAACTGGAGGCATTGTTATTCGGCGTGGCCGGCTTTCTGGATGAAGACAGAATTGATTCTTATTATCTTTTATTGAAACGGGAGTATTTGCTGCTTCGGCAAAAATTCAGCCTCGATCAAAAAAGCATGAGGGCCATGCAATGGAAGTTTCTCCGACTGAGGCCGGCGAATTTTCCAACGTTGCGCCTCGCCCAGCTCGCAGCGTTGCTGGCGTTTGAACAGAACATTTTTGCTTCTTTTCTCGACGGCGACGTAAGGTCATTGACTGGCTTGTTTCAGCAGCCTCCGTCAGAATACTGGCAACATCATTATAACTTTAAGAGCTATACTGCGCGTAAGGATGCGGTGATTGGTACCGATGCCGTCAATAATTTACTGATCAATACCGTCGCGCCTCTGCTCGCGGCGTATGCAATCTTTACCGATAGTCAGCAACACATGGAGAAAGCCATTCGGATTTTGCAGCAACTTCCGGCCGAATCGAACAAGATCATTTCGAAGTGGAACGCAGTCTCATTAAAATGCAAAAACGCGTTCGACTCGCAGGCATTGATCGAGATGTACAGTAATCTCTGTTCACGTCACCGTTGTTTGGATTGTAATATTGGCGCATCTTTGGTCAAGCCAGGCCGAAACCCATGCTGATCACGATTACGAACATATTGATTCTTTGTTCCATCCCGTATATGATATGGAGGAAAGAATCGGTAGCACTAAAGCCGTTCTTCTGGCCGGCCCTCATCCTTCGTATTTGCGGCGGCCTTTTTATCGGTGTACTGTACAACGGATACTATACGGGCGGAGACACCTGGGTTTACTTCAACGACGGAAGCGCGATAGCAGCCCTCGCCGGTGAAAGCTGGCCCGGCTATCTGGAATTTTTATGGTCAGGGCAGTATTCATCATTGTCCGGCCTAAACGAGGTACCACCCCGTGCATTGTTCTTCACGAAAATCACAAGTTTGTCTGTACTGCTTTCCGGATACAACTACTGGATTTCAAGCTGCTGGTTTTCCCTTGTATCGTTTTTGTCGTCCTGGTTTCTGGTCAGGGAAATTGAAGCCATTCAGCCGCGGTGGCGGGGGCCGGCGTTGTTCTCTCTTCTGTTCCTGCCTTCGGTAGTATGCTGGAGTTCAGGATTGATAAAGGAATCCCTGGCCATGGCCGCGCTGTGCTTCATCGTCGGAGTATTTTTGCGACTCTGGTCCGGGAAAAAGATTTCCATTTCGGGGTGGATGATACTAATTCCCGCCCTGTGGATCTTATGGGGCCTCAAGTATTATTATCTGGCGGTTCTGCTACCGGTGATTATCACTGAACTGATTATGAACCGCATAGTCAGGCCCCGAATCGCATTGAAGTCATACGTTTCCGTGGTAATATGGTTAGTTCTTTTTTTGATACCTGTTTCACTCGTTTCGGTTCTTCATCCGAATTTTTATCCGCAGCGGTTTCTTGATGTGATCGTGACGAATTATGAAACGTTCCAGGCTATATCCGATCCCGATGATGTTGTTGCCTTCACCGGTCTCGCCGCTGAACCATGGAGTATTTTATCCCATTCCCCGATGGCACTGGTTGCGGGGCTTTTCCGACCGTTTCTTTGGGAGGCCACCGGCGCAGTGAAGATTGTCGCTGCTATTGAAAACCTTCTTTTGCTCTTTCTTTTCATCGGATTCATTATCGCGACAGTAACCAGGAGACAACCCGGCAGTTATCTAACGATGCCACTCATAATCTACTGCGTTGCTCTGGCAGTTTTTCTCGCTTTGTCAACGCCCAACCTGGGTACACTATCGCGATACCGGGTGGGCTTCCTGCCATTTTTCGTCTTGCTGATTACCTCCCGTAATAGTATTATCCTCTGGCTGGCAGGTGCAGTTGACAGAACTAACAAACCTCTTGTGGGTTAATTCGTCTGAATATACCTTTGACGACTATGGAGAACCCGGTAATAATTTTTGGTGCACAAGCTATTGGCCGTGCCGCAAGAGAAATTTTTGAAGACAATGGAAATGTGATCTATTGTTTTCTTGACGACGACAAAAAACTGCACAATACGGAAATCGATACGGTCACCGTTCTGGGAAGTACGGATGACGACGGATTTTTGAAACTCATTGGCAAAAAGTGCGAAGCTTTCATCGCCTCCGATGATATGAAGGTAAGGAAGTCGTTGGTGAAGATGCTTAACGACGTACGCCATGTGCAGCCCGTAAACGCGGTTCATAAAAGCTCAATCATTGCTTCCTCGGCCAGCATAGGATATGGTAACTTCATTGATCAGGGTGCAAAAATCGGCGCAGGTGCCTCTGTGGGACATCATTGTCTGATTTATAGTGGCGCAATCATCGGGCCGGAAGCCATAGTCGGAGACTATGTGCAAGTGGGTGCCGGAAGCATCATCAATGGCGGCGTGACCGTCGAAGCCGAATCCTTCATTGGATCGGGAGTCACGATCGTATCCGGTGTTACGATCGGAAAGGGCGCGAGGGTCGGCGCCGGATCGGTTGTAATCGGCTCCGTCAAAGCCGGCGAAACGGTGTTTGGCAATCCGGCTCAAACCATCCCCGCGTAATTTCTCCACTTAACAAGCCCTGTGAAAAGTCCAATTTCGCCCACCGATTTGATTCTGACCGGCACCGGTAGTGTATACCACCTTAACCTGTTGCCGGAACATGTCAGCGATAACATCATCGCCGTTGGCGACCCGGACCGGGTCGGGGAGGTGAGCAAGTACTTTGACGAGATAACGTTCAAGCGTGTGCAGCGGGAGTTTATTACGCACGTGGGACGTTACCGCGGGAAGCTGGTTACGGTGATCAGTTCGGGCATTGGAACGGATAACATTGAGATACTGCTGATTGAACTGGATGCACTGGCAAATGTTGATCTGCAAAACCGTGAGGTAAAACCCTGGCACCGCAAGCTGCGCATTGTGCGCATAGGCACATCGGGATCACTGCAGGAAGATGTACCGGTGGGCACGCACCTGGCGAGTGCCTATGGCATAGGCTTCGACAACCTGATGCAGTTTTATTCCCTGACGCATACGCCAACTGAAACCGATTTGGCTGAAGAAATTCAACGCCAGGCCGGCCTGCCTTTTCGCCCGTACGTCGTGGAGGGTTCAATAGAATTGATGGCCCAAATCGGATTTGATATGCATCGTGGAAACACGATCACGGCGCCGGGATTTTATGCGCCTCAGGGGCGACAGGTGCGAGTACCGATTCGATTTCCGGCCTTGCTTCAAAAACTGGAGCAGTTTGAGCATCCGAAGACTGGTTTGCGCCTGACTAACTTTGAGATGGAGACGGCCGCCTATTACTCTTTGAGCCGGTTGCTGGGGCATGAAGCGTTGAGCGTGAACGCGATCATTGCGAACCGGATCAGAAATGAGTTTTCGACCAATCATCACAAGATTGTGGACGACCTGATTCGTAAAGTACTGGACCGGTTATAGGGTTGTAGAGCTGTCCATCCGCATAATGTAGCGCCGGGAAGTAAACGGATCCTTGTTATAGAAGCCGGAAAGGATGCGGTGAGCAATCTGTTCGATGATCAATTCGTCGTCCGATTTGCCTTGTTTACCCTGCCAGAAAACCCGATTCGGGTGCTTTTTCATATCCTCAATATAATACCGGGCATGCTCATACTGCTCGTCGGTATACGTCATCGTGAAGCAGGTACGGACCTTTTGCGTGTTCATAGGTATTTGTTTTACAGGTTCCTGGATTCAAAAACAGCGGTTCTTTTAATATTTTCCGGAAAAAGAAAGAAATATTGAAAAAACGCCTCCTCCTGACGTTTTTTGGCAATACTTGTGCCACTCAATTTGTTTGTTATTTATACCAAAAACCGTTAAGGTTGAGAGAACGAATGCCCGCGGGCGGGCGTAACTGTCCGGTCCCGGGAATCAATCCGGCCGGGTCTTGCGGTTAAAAAATCAGATGAAATTATGAATGACCGTACCATCTTTAGATTGACTAACGGAATCCGCGTTGTACACGAAAGGATTCCAACTACGGCCATCGTGCATTGCGGGATAATACTGGATGTTGGAAGCAGGGATGAAAACTTCGACAATCAGGGTATCGCCCATTTCTGGGAGCACATGGCTTTCAAAGGAACACGAAAAAGAAAAACAATTGACATATTAAGCAGTCTGGACTCCATCGGAGGTGAACTGAACGCGTATACCGACAAGGAGCGAATTGCATTTTATGCTTCCGTCAGGAAAGAGTATTTTGAACGAGCCATCGATGTTTTGAGTGATATCACCTTTCACTCGGTTTTTCCGGAGCGCGAACTCGAAAAGGAACGCGGAGTCATCCTTGAAGAAATGTCTATGTACAAGGATAGTCCGGACGATTCCCTGCAGGATGAATTCGAGGCTGTCGTATACAAAAAGCATCCCATGGGAATGAACATCCTGGGAAGGGAGGATACGATACGATCGTTTCGGAAAAAGGATTTCGTTTCCTTCTTCAGAAATCATATGAACACGAGCAGGATTGTTTTTTCCTGCGTCGGCAATATTTCCCTCGACGAGGTTCAACGCCTGGCAAAGAAGTATCTGGAAGGTTTTCGGAACACTTGTCTCAATGGCAGGCGAAAGCGCTTTTCGAACTATCAGGCTCAGGAACAAATCCTCACTCGCACAGTCAAGCAGGCCAAATGCGCGATGGGTCGCGACGCTTATCACATCAAACACGAAGATCGGATCCCGTTGTATATGCTGGTGAACATGATAGGAGGCCCCGGAATGAATTCGCAGCTCAATCTTGCGCTGCGCGAAAAATACGGCTTTGTGTATTCCGTTGAGGCGCACTACATCCCCTATACAGACACCGGATTGTTCGCTGTGTTTTTCGGTACTGAACCCCGCCAGCTGGACAAATGTATACGCTTGGTGAAACGGGAGCTGCAAAAGCATTGTGACAAGCCGCTTTCACAACGGAAGCTCCAGGCGATGAAGGAACAGATCAAAGGTCAACTGGCCATGGCGGAAGAGAATAACCTTAACCTGATGCTTATGATGGGACGAACCGTCCTCGATTTTGGTTCGGTGCCAACACTGGAGGAGATTTTCCAGAAGATCGATGAAACCGATGCTCAGAAACTTCAGGATATTGCTCAGGATATTTTCGACGAACGCAAACTGAGCATGCTTACTATGGTGCCGGGATGATTTTCGGTTTCGGATTTCAGGTTTCGGATTGTTTCAGATCTTTGGGTCGATAACCAGCTATACACGTGTCCATAATACAGGAGGAACTTCAGCGTTACGTTGAGCAGCATACAAGTGCCGAGAGCGAATTGCTACGGCAAATCAACCGCGACACACATGCCAGTATTTTGCGTCCCCGAATGCTTTCCGGGCACTTGCAGGGGCGCATCCTGTCCATGATCAGTTGCATGCTTCGACCGTCGGCTATTCTGGAAATCGGCACCTACACCGGATATTCAGCTCTTTGCATGGCCGAAGGTCTGGCGGAAGGTGGTAAGCTCGTCACCATTGATGTGAACGAAGAACTGGAAGACCGGGTGCGGGCCTCCTTCGCTGCCTCGGCTTTTGCTGAGCAGATCGACTTTCGCATAGGGAACGCCCTGACCGTTATTCCGGATCTTCCGGGGATGTTTGACCTGGTGTTCATCGACGCCGACAAGGAGAATTACTCCGCCTATTATGAGCTTGTTTTTCCCAAAGTAAGGCCGGGTGGAATCATTCTTGCAGACAACGTTCTGTGGAGTGGGAAAGTGCTTCGGGCAAAATCGGATAAAGACACAAAAGCCATTATTGATTTTAATCGGAGAATTCAGGATGATCAACGAGTGGAAAATGTACTTCTTCCGGTTAGAGATGGCATTATGATGATAAGAAAACTATCTTTGTAAACGTTCTTCCAAACTTTTTTACATGAAGTTATTTCTCGCGCTATTTTTAGCTACCACGGTAACAGTAGCTGCGCAAACACCCGAGGTTCCCCATAAAATGAAGTTTGCGGATATGACGCTGACTATCCGGGACGATGCGCGTAAGGAGATCCAAAAGGACGTGGAGGCGTTCACCCGATATGCAAAGGCTTACCAGATCAAGGTCGACCGCGCGCGAACATACTTCCCTATCATCGAAAAGATTTTCGCCGAAGAGAATGTCCCGGACGATTTCAAGTACCTCGTTCTCCAGGAAAGTGCCCTTATTCCGGATGCTGTGTCCGTTTCGAATGCAGTAGGGTTCTGGCAGTTTAAAGACTTTACGGCAGTTGAAATGGGGCTGCGGGTCGACAAAGCGGTGGACGAACGCATGAATATCCATTCATCTACCAGGGCGGCGGCGCGCTACCTGAAAAAGAACAATACATTTTTCAATAACTGGCTGTTCGCATTGCAGGCGTATCAGATGGGTGCCGGCGGAGTAATGCGAAGTGAAAAGAACACCAGAAGCGGTGAGAAGCAAATGGAGATTACCAGCAAGACGTACTGGTATGTGAAGAAATATCTCGCCCATAAGATCGCCTATGAAGGAGCTGTAAAGGGCGAAGGCACAATCAGCATAGTTGCCTATAACAATCAGACGAAACAATCGCTGAGTGACATAGCACGGGAGGTATCCGTCCCTGAGGAAGAATTGAAAGCCTTTAACAAATGGGTGAAGAGTGCGACCATACCAGCAGATCGGATGTATGCGGTTGCCATCCCCGTGAAAGGCAGCACCGATGTTATTAAGATCCCCGATACCAATGCATCGCCCGCTGTCGCCGATGCGTCGCGGGGCCTGCAGGATACGGCAGTTCCGCAAGGTAGCGTGAAGAAGACGCACGACCGGATGAAGATCAATGGCATCATGGCAATACGGGCAGACGAAAACGAAACACCGACAAAGCTTGCCTCCCGAGCCGGGGTAGATCTTTCAGCATTCCTCAAATGGAATGAGATCTCAATCAGCGATCGCGTTAACGCGGGGCAATACTATTTCCTTGGAAAGAAGCGTTCCCGCGCGACATCCGCCTATCATAAGGTTCGCGAAGGCGAGTCACTCTGGACAGTTAGTCAGAAGCACGGCGTACAGATGAAGAATCTAAGACGGTTTAATCGCCTTCAAAGGGATGAACGTGTAACGCCTGGGACGACCCTCTGGCTGGCTTCGATGAAGCCTAAAAAAGCAAAAAAGGACACCCAACCTGAGCAGGTGGTTGAGGTCGACGGACAAGAGACCTTCAATTGGGAGGTAGCTCCCGAGGCCTCCGCACAAAAGGAAATTCGGCCCGTTAAGGAGTCAACTACATCCGAACCTGCAATTGTTGTAACACCATCAAATGAACCTGAAAAGGCAAATGAACCTGAAAAGGTGGTGCCCGTTGTGCAGGAACCAACGCAGACTGCCCCTGAACCGGTTTCTGTGCCGGAAGAGTCTGTTTCGGTGGAAACATTACCTGCTGACTCTGCGGTCGTTGCTCCTGCCGTGGTGGTATCGGCAGATACCGTGAAAACTATGGCGTCTGCGCCCGCGAAGGAGCACGTTGTTCAGTCCAAAGAAACACTGTACGCCATTGCCCGTCTCTATAAAGTTGGCGTGATGGACCTGGTCAAATGGAACGACCTTGACCTGCAACAGGGAATAAAAATCGGCCAGATCCTCAAGGTAGCTGAGCCTCAAGAGCTTGCAAATGAGGGCGGAACCGCCCGGGCTGAGGAGATCGAGCATGTCGTCAAAGCCTCCGACACGGTCTACAGCATCGCCCGGAAATACGGTGTCACCATCAAGGAACTTATGGACTGGAATAGCAAAAAGGATTTCACCCTGTCAGTCGGAGAACGGCTCAGGGTTCGCCCCAGGTAACCGGTTATTTTATTCTAATTGCAGCAAATTATTACGCTCATACATTCAAATTAATACCTGCGCTGCGAGATATTACAAAAAAAGATATTTTTGTAAACTGTGAACATGAGTTGAGTTGCTGAACCTACTGAATTTTAATGCAAACTGATACCAAAGCTATAGACCTCGTCATGCTGGTTGACGATAACGACACTGATAACTTTATCAGTAAGCGAATCATAGAAATAACCAAGTTTGCGAAGCGTGTAGAGGTGAAAGGTTCAGGTAAGGCTGCTCTTGACTACCTTCGGGAAAATCAGGAAAATGATGCCAATCTCCCAAGCTTGATCTTTCTGGATATCAATATGCCTATCGTGGATGGCTTTGTGTTCCTATATGAATTCGAAAAGTTCAACGACCTTGTACGCAACAAGTGTAAAGTTATTATCCTGTCGAGCTCTGACAACAAACGCGACATTGATAAGATCGTCAACAATAATCACGTCATAAAATTCATTACCAAGCCACTGACGGAAGTCGCACTCGACGAAATTAAATTAAATAACATCTGATTTTTTTTCCGTCCGATCATTTATTCGATATTCGTCAGAGAAAACAACTCTGACGTGAAAAAATCCATATTATTCTTCTTCTCTGCGTTCATGGCGATCGCGATTGCCGGCAACGCGCAGGTCGTACGAATTGACAGCCTTTCCAATTGGAAGAAGAAGCTGACAATTAATCTTAATCTTAATCAGGCTGCATTTTCGTCAAACTGGAAAGCCGGGGGAATTAATTCCATTGGCCTCAATTCCTTGTTCAATTATAAAGCGAACTATGCCGAAGGGAATAGTACGTGGGACAACGAGATTGATCTGCTCTATGGCTTTGTTAACAACTCCGGTCAGGGTTTCAGGAAGAATATTGACCGGATCTTTCTTGACACCAAATACGGTCACAAGCTCACAGAAAACTGGAACTTGTTTACATCTCTTAACTTTTTGTCGCAGTTCTCGAAAGGATATCAGTATATCGAAGATGCCAGCGGAATTGAACAGGAAAACCTGATCTCAGATATCTTTGCCCCGGCGTTCATTACGTCGGCCTGGGGTCTTGAATATAAACCTGTAGAGTACTTTAATGTGCGTATTTCACCGTTTGCGCCGCGTCTCACCATTGTGCAAGATCCGGAACGGTTTGTGGCCACGGTTGGGCCGGCCCCATATGGCGTTGAAGTCGGAAACACTACGCGCTGGGAATGGCTTGCCTTTCAGGCAATGGCGGACTTCAATAAAGACATTGCCACAAATGTCAACCTCAAATGGCGCTATATGATTTACGCCAATTATGAAACCCTCGACATGAAAACAATAGATCATCGGCTTGACCTGATGCTTTCGGTAAAGGCCGGAAGGTTTGTTAATGTGGGCTTCGGAGGTATTTTACTATACGATTTTGATCAGGACTCTGGCGCACAGATTAGTCAGGTGTTTTCGTTCGGACTTGCATACACATTCCGCAACTTCGAGGAAGAAGAGTAGGTCATTCCGTTAACGGTGTAGATATGGGAAAAGACAGGTTCATTTTAGCTATTAACAAAAGTTATACAACGTCGCTTCCGACAATTTATCTTGGAGCCGGTATTCTGGAAGGTGAAATAATTTCCAGGGCGAGGGTCAACCTGCCGTTGCGGATGATGAACCGGCATGGACTCATAACAGGCGCGACGGGTTCAGGTAAGACACGCACCTTACAGTTGATGGCGGAGCAGCTTTCCAGGGCCGGAGTGCCGGTATTCATGCCTGACATGAAAGGTGATATTTCGGGAATGGCGAAAGCCGCCGTGGCCAATGATAAGATTCACGAACGCGCGGAAGCTTTGGGATACACCTACGAGCCATCGGAATATCCTGTTGAGATTTTCTCTTTGTCCGGAAAACTGGGTGCCCAAATGCGAGCCACCGTAACGGAGTTTGGTCCGGTATTGCTTAGTAAGATCCTTGAACTTAACGATACGCAAACAGGCGTACTTAACATTCTTTTCAAATACGCGGATGATCGGAAGCTGGCTGTCGTCGATTTCGCCGATCTTAAGAAGGTATTGAACTATCTTACGGAAGGGCCAGGCGCCGCTGAAATCAAGGCTGACTACGGAAAAATATCTTCAGCGTCGGCGAGCACAATTCTTCGGAAAATCGTATCGCTGGAACAGCAGGGTGTCAATCATATTTTCGGAGAAACATCTTTTGATGTCGATGATCTGCTCCAGAAAGTTGATGGCAAAGGAGTTATCACACTGCTCAATGTTTCCGATATCCAGCATCAGCCCGCCGTTTTTTCGACATTTATGCTGGCGCTGTTGGCCGAACTTTATCAGCGCCTTCCCGAGGCGGGAGATCTCGATAAACCAAAATTGATCTTCTTTCTCGACGAAGCCCACCTTCTCTTTAAGGATGCCCCCAAGGTGTTTCTGGATCAGATCGATCAGGTTATACGACTGATCCGGTCAAAGGGCGTTGGCGTGTTCTTCTGTACACAACTTACCCAGGATGTTCCGGCAAATGTGTTGGCACAGCTTGGTAATCGCGTGCATCACGTCATTCGAGCCTTTACACCGAATGATGTAAAAGCTTTAAAAGAAACGGTTAAAACGTTTCCCCATTCGGAGTTTTACAATATTGAAAAAGAATTTACACAGCTCGGCACGGGACAGGCATTTATTACGGTGCTGAATGAAAAGGGTATTCCTACCGAAACGGTAGTGACACACCTTGCCCCGCCATCGTCGCATATGGGTCCGCTGGAACTGAATGAGTACGATAATCTGTTGAAGCACTCGGAGGCGTACGCGAAGTATCACGAGACGGTTGACCCGCAAAGTGCATTCGAGATTTTGTCTGAAAAGATGAAACAGCATGAAACAGCTAATGCTGCAGCACCGCCCGCAGAACAACGCAGAACAACGACCACCCGTCGGGCGGAGAAATCGACACTTGAGCAGGTTATGCAATCCTCAGTTGGCCGGCAGGTGGGCCGTGAACTGGTACGCGGCGTTTTCGGGATGCTTTTCGGTAAGGCACCGCGAGCGACAACGAAACGCAAGGGAGGTATTTTTGGGTAACATTAAAATAACACGATGTGGGACGATGATGAAAATGAAGATTTGCCCGAAGACGACGACTGCGACCCGGAGAAAGAACAACGGCGAGTAGAGTCGCTGCCAATATATCAGAAGGCTGAAGAGATTGGTGAGCTCACCCGCAGAATTGTCGATTCCATAGATGATCAGGAAATTCGAATGCTGCACAGCAATACTATGCTGGAGGATTCAATGCTGCTTTCCGCCAAGATAGCCGGTGCCGAGGCCATCGATAACTACATCCTGAAAATGGAGAATGCCACGTTAATCAAGATTCATGCGAGGCGGCTACAAACCAAATCAGCATCATTAATCTTTGAAGGCATTTTGCCTGAAGAATACCTTCGACTGCTTCGAAAGGAAATTGACACGTTTCGAATACTGTTCAAAGATTGGGTAAAGTCTTTTGAAAGTTGTGAAAAGGAAGGCGATGGGTGGGGACTATTCGTTGATGATGACGACTGACTACGGCCCTCTGCCATGTTTTAGATATTTCTCCACGCATCCAGACAATCCCATATTCATTCACCGTTACAAGGATCGCAACGGTTAACCTACATGCAGTCGAATGCTCCACACCGAAATATCAGTCTGCGGTGGGATTTGCACAGTCCATAGACGTTATAAACAGTCCATAGACGTTATAAAAGGACACTTCATTACAGTTAGGGTCAGGGTCGCCCCCGGAGACAAGCATCGTGTTTCCAGTGCTCGCCTTTCCATAAACATGCCGCCGGATAGCACGATACGGGTACACGCTTCATCGATTTGAATGTTCCTACCTGCATTTCCTATTCATAAGGGAGAGTTAATTGATTCCGGTTCGATACGTAGCTATGTCAGTCTTCACTTAGATCCGTAACGGACGGCAACCGCGGCAGTCCCCTTTGGGTTAAGGTTTCACACGCAATCGCATAACAGGTACCGTTTTTTAGCTTGCGTTAACAGCATCATAGGATCCTCGAAAAATTACTGACCAATTACCCGGTCAGATGTATGCATGCTTTATATTCTAATTTTTTACCTGAAAAAACTCAGTATATATGGGACAGAGACTATCTACAATGCTGGTAATGCTGCTCTTCTCTTTGACTGGAGCGTGGGCGCAGGATGCTGTCGTAACCGGGAAGGTCGTTGATGATACGGGGGCCGAGTTGCCGGGCGTAAACATCGTGGTAAAAGGCACTTCTCAAGGTACAACGACAGATGTTGAAGGCAATTACTCCCTGAGCGTGCCATCGGGAAGTACACTGGTATTTTCTTTCATAGGGTATATGACACAGGAAATTGCCGTTGGCAATCGGGCAGTTATCGACGTGACAATGGCGTCGGACGTCATGACCCTCAATGAGTTGGTTGTTGTAGGGTATGGTGTCCAGGAAAAGAAGGATATAACGGGAGCGGTATCTGTCGTAGATGCCGAAGCATTCGAGTCGCGCCCCAACAGCCAGTTTGGAAATCTTATCCAGGGGAAAACAGCGGGTGTACAGGTAATCACGCCGTCGGGCAAGCCATCCGCCGGATTCAGCATGCGGGTTCGTGGCACAAACTCCATCTCCGCCGGAAGTGAGCCCTTATACGTAGTCGATGGCGTTCCAACTACCGATACCCGCACAATCAATCCGGCGGATATCGAAAACATAACGGTGCTGAAGGATGCATCCTCGGCAGCAATTTATGGTGCGCAGGGCGCCAATGGGGTGGTACTTATCACGACTAAACGAGGTAAAGGAACCCCCCGGTTCGATTTCAGCGCTTACGCCGGATTCTCTCAGCCGTGGCGGACACTGAAAGTTCTCAACAGCGAGCAGTATCGCGACCTCATGACTGAAATGGGGATGACCACAGACTGGAGTCAGTATCCATATAACACCGACTGGCAGAATGAAATTTTTCAACGTGGCACTTCACAGAATTATCAGGTCGCTGTTTCAGGAAAATCGGAAAACACCACTTACTATATTTCGGGAGGCTGGACCCAGCAAAAAGGCGCTGTCCGCAGTTCGGAAATGGATCGTTATAACTTCAAGGTTAGTGTAGATCAGGAAATAACTGACTGGCTGACGTTCGGAACAAACATCAACTACATGCGGTATCACGATGTTGACGTATCAGACAACCAGGCCATCAACCAGGGAGGCGTTATACTCGGGATGCTTTCAACGCCACCGAACATCGGCATTTTCCGCGAAAACGGTACGTATACCAGCAACCCGTTCCAGGACTGGGAGAATCCCGTTTCAAGTACCGATGCTTCTGATCGTGGATACCTTAATCAGCGTGTATTGGGCAACCTTTACGCCGAAGTTGGTATTCTGCCTGATTTGAAATTCCGGACCAACATCGGGGTGAATTTTTCAAACGGGTTGTACGATTATTTTCTTGATCCATTCTCCACAAGTTATGGACGGGCCCGGCAGGGAATCGCCCAGAATAACACGAACCTTCATAACTTCATCATCTTTGATAACACGCTCACTTATACAAAAGATATTGACGATCATTCATTCTCGGCACTAATCGGAACAGTATGGCAGAAAAACCGCTGGGAAGATGCCAACATTGAAACGATAGGCTTCACTGGCGACGCGGTTCCGACAACAAATGCCGGATCCACCATTGTAAGCGCCGGAAACACGAAGGAAGAAACGGCAAACAGTTCTTTCATCAGCCGGATTACATACGATTATAAAAGTAAATACCTTTTCACCGGTAACTTCCGTATCGATGGTTCCTCGAAGTTTGGTCCAAGTAATCGCCTCGGATATTTCCCGGCGTTTTCTGTTGGATGGCGCCTATCCGAAGAAGCTTTCATGGATTTTACCGGTGACTTCTTCGATGACCTCAAGGTTCGATTTGGATACGGGGTCGTTGGAAACGATAACCTGCCACAACGGTATGGCTGGGTAGGCCGCGTTTCATCAGGAGCGAATTATCCGATTGGCGGCGTCATCCAGCCCGGGTCGTACCAGAGTTCCATTGAAAATGCCGATCTAAAGTGGGAAGAAACCGAGCAATTCAACGTAGGTATCGATGCGGCAGTATGGGGTTCCAGAATGACAGTTACATTGGAAGCATATCTCAAGAATACATCGGATTTGCTGCTCAACGTACCACTCCCTCGTTCCACAGGATTTGATACCGGCGTTCAGAACATTGGTAAACTGCGAAATAAAGGTCTGGAGTTTATGATTACATCCCTCAATATGGACGGAGAACTCAGGTGGTCGACAGATTTCAACCTTACCATAAACCGTAACGAAGTAATTGATCTGGTAAGTGTTGAAAGTATTATTGGTGGCGGTGTAGCAGGTAGGGGTGACGTTAGCTATTCAACGGAAGGAAGCCCGCTGGGCATGTTTTACGGATACGTCTGGGGTGGTGTAGATCCGCAGACGGGAAATGCCTATTACATCGACAGCAACGGCGAAAGCACATTCGATCCTGCAACTTCGGATCGCAGGTTCATCGGCGACCCGAATCCCGATTTTCTCTATGGATTGACGAATACGTTGTCATATCAAAATTTTGATCTGAGCATTTTCATTCAGGGTGTGCAGGGCAACGATATCTTCAATGCGACGCGTATCGAAACCGAAGGCATGACGGATGCCAAAAACCAGACTGCCGCGGTACTGAACCGATGGAGACAACCGGGTGATGTAACCGATATCCCAAGGGCTTCGCCGAACAATACCGACAACTCGCGCCTTTCGACACGGTTTGTTGAAGACGGCTCTTTTGCACGAATTAAAGCGCTTACGATAGGATACAACTTGCCATCCGATCTGCTCTCGCGGATAAATATGAAATCGGCCAAAGTATACGTGACAGGCGAGAACCTGTTTACCATCACAGGTTACTCGGGATATGACCCGGAAGTAAATGCCTTCGGCGGAAGTAATACGGCTATTGGTGTCGACTTCGGAACATATCCGCAAACACGAAATCTGATCTTTGGTGTTAACCTCTCATTCTAATGAAGAATATGAAAACGAAATTCATTCAAATATTTATCACAATGGCCGGAACCTTTGCGTTCACGGCTTGTGAGGAACAACTGGAACTTGATCCGATCTCCGAAAACACCACAGCAAATGCCTACAGTACAGGAAGTGATGCCGAGGCGGCTCTAATAGGTGTATATGATTCTTTCCAGCAGGAATACTATATCTGGGACAACATTATATTCAGTGATATTATTTCTGATAATTACTACGCCGGTGGCGACAATCCGGAGGTATATGCCGTGGAAGACCTCGACATCAGCCCGACGAATAGCAGGTTATTCAATAACTGGAGCCAGATATACACGGCTATAGCAAAAGCTAATATCGTTCTGCAGAAAGTCCCTGGAATAGTTGACCCGTCGTTTTCCGAAACCAGAAAAAATCAGGTCCTTGGCGAGGCGTCGTTTCTGCGAGCATATCACTATTACAACCTCGTTAAACTCTGGGGCGGCGTGCCTCTCGTGCTGGAGACAGGTTCGACTGACCCGGCAGTGGTGAACAAGCCAAGAGCATCTGAAATTGAAGTATACAATCAGATCGTAGCTGACCTGGACTTTGCAGTCGCCAACCTCCCCGATACCTATGGTGCCGATGCAAATGTGAACAAGGGCCGTGCGACAAAGGGCGCAGCCAACGCGCTGTTAGCGAAAGTATGGGCCCAACGCCCCGATCGTGACTACGAAAAGGTGCTTGAATATGCCAACGCCGTGATAAATAGTCCGGCGGGATATGCCTTACTTGAAAATTATGACCATCTCTTCGACGGCAATCATTACAATAACAGTGAATCAATCCTTGAAATACAATTTATTGGCGGACCCGAAGCAAATTGGGGTCCTCAACTTTTGTTACCACCATCATTGAGTGGCGATACCTGGAGGAAATTTGTTACGCCATCCCATGATCTCGTAAATGCATTTGATGCCGAAGGCGATGTGGTTCGTAAAAATGCGACCATCCTTTTCGAACAGGCACCATGGGCAGATGAGTTCTGGTCTCTTCAGATTAATGGAAATGTCCCCTTCGCGTACAAATGGAGGAGTGCGAACGGATGGGCAAGCACCAACAGGCAATACATCTTTCGGCTCGCGGATATCATTCTTCTGAAAGCCGAGGCATTGAATGCGCTTGGACGAGTTGACGATGCAGCGGTGGAGGTCAACCGGATTCGTGAGCGCGTAGGATTGGGAGAAACAACGGCGACAACACAAAATGATATGGCTTTGGCTATTGAAAATGAAAGACGCCTTGAACTTGCACAGGAAGGCCAGCGCTGGTATGATCTGAAACGTTATGGTCGGGCTGTAACAGTGATGAATAATCTTCAGGAGACAGACTTGAGAACCAATACGGTTAAGCAATATAACATGACCGAAAACAAACTTTTTCTTCCGATACCTCAATCGGAACGAAATCGTAATCCAAACCTTGAACAGAACCCGGGCTATAACTAATGAACCCTCTTGTTATGCATATGAAAAATCCCATCAGATATTTCCTTTTACTAGCAGCGACCTTTAGCATCTGGTCCTGTGGTGAAGATGATAACATGGATCCTGTTGGCAACTGGGAGTTGTCTGCTCCGGCACTGACTTCGCCTGCAAGTGGATCGAGCCTTGCGCTTGATCAGACTCAGGCTGATGCACCCATCCAGTTCGACTGGCAACCTGCCGTTGCGAGTAACCGGTTTCTGGTCTCGTACAAGGTCTACCTTGTGCCGGCAGATGATGAGGGCATTGAAAATCCTATCCTTGAATTAACTCCAGCGAATAGTGGACGAGATCGGGCCGTGTCTGTTACCGCGGAACAACTTGACTACGCTTTGTGGGCAAAATGTTATCCTGCCGGAGCCGCTGCCGAAGTGAAATGGGTTGTGGTAGCCAATGCGATACAGAAGACGGCAACGGCCTCATCACCGGTCACCATTACACGTTTCGCCGACGACCGGGTTCCCAATGCACTGTTCATCACCGGTGCGGCTACCGAGGCAGGAAGCGATCCTGCTAACGCCACACCTATGCGCGCGCTGAAGAACGCAGATGGTGAGAATACCGGTATCTTCGACGTCTATACTACGCTGACGGAGGGCGCAACGTTTCAATTCCGCGACAACCCGACGGGAGGCTCCAAAGTCTTTGGCGGCGCCGATGGATCACTAAGCGGTTGCGGACCTGCCATCACTGCACCTGAGACAGGGCAGTATCGCGTTACGATTGACCTGAATCAGAACACCTACAGTCTTTGGAAAGTAGAAACATGGAGCGTGGTAGGCGATCCATTCGAAGGTGGCTGGGGGGGCGATGTCCCGCTCGAATATAAAGGTAATGGTGTGTGGGAATCCGATGTAAACTTTCTGGCACCAAATGCCGGGTGGATATTCCGCGCCAATGGGGATTGGGGTTACATTATCAAACGGGTGACGAACACCGTTTCACCCGGCGGACTAAGTGGAAAGGTTTTCATGGAGAGCGAGGCCGGTAATGCCGGAGTTGAAATAGAGGATCTCCGAATTGAAGGATCGGGTATGCATACAATCACGCTTGATCTTAGCGCTGACCAATACACGTTCACCATTACGCCTGAGCCGGTAGCACCGGGAGACAACGTTGCTGTCATAGGAAAAACTACCAGTCCAACGGCTGACCAGGTTTTGGGGAACTTTGACTTCGGTACCTACGAAGCACCCGAGCAGTTGTATCTCGTCTCGAACGGTACTTCGGTCGCCGAGTTTACCAAAGACGGTGATGTCTTTACATCAGATTTCATCGCCCTCGAACAGAGCAAACAATACATTCTCAACTCGGCAAGCGATGGATCAGGTACAACATATAACAACGTGGGTGACGGAACGATCGCTGTTGATCACGATCAGGCCTATCAGTTGACTGTTGATTTCGAAACCGGCAAATTGAATTGGAAACATTATAACGTCAAGGTGTTCCATTGGGATGAGGCCGGCGGGGGATGGGATCAGCGAAATGAATATCCGATGACGTATATTCACCCATATACTTTCCAGGCCGAAGGAATCGAGCTAACTGCCGGATACCATGTAAAACTAAACTCGCCGTGGGAAGTTCAGTTCGGTACGTCAGGAACCTCGCTAACAGGAACGATGACCAATGGCGGAGATAACTTCACCGGAATCAGTCAAAGTGGAGTGTACAACGTATCGATTGAGGTAACCGATGATTTTACCACCGGTGATTATGCGTTTGTAAAACAATAACAACATAAAACAGTTTGGCCTGGGTCCAAAGTGCCCGGGCCATCTTTTGCGAGCATGAAAAGAAGGAAACATACATTTTCGGGAGTTGTACTGAGTTTGGTCGTATCGGCCGTTTTGTATTCATGCGAAGGCAGGAAAACTGATGATACCCAATCGGCATCCGGCGACGACGTGGAAGTATGGCTTACCACTCCGGATAAGCAAAAATTATTTTCCCGCACAGATGGTTTGGCATTCGCTGAATCGGATACGTCCCTGTCGACAATCGAAGTGAAACGCAATGAAAAGTACCAGTCAATTGACGGCTTTGGATATACACTTACAGGTGGGAGTGCCTGGCTTATGAATCAGAAGCTTTCGGACGAAAATCGCGCGGCGCTGATCCGTGAATTGTTTTCAACTGACAGTACCGGCATTGGTGTCAGCTATTTGCGCATATCTGTTGGCGCGTCCGACCTCGATGCGGAGGTCTTTTCATACAACGATATGCCTGCCGGACAGGTTGACCCGGAACTGAAACAGTTCTCTATAGCTCCGGACGAGGAAAATCTCATTCCGGTTTTACAAGAGATTCTTGAAGTAGATCCTTCCATAAAAATAATGGGAAGTCCATGGTCAGCGCCGGCCTGGATGAAAACCAATAATAGTCCCAAAGGCGGAAGTCTGAAGCCGCAGTACTACAGTGCATTTGCCAGATACTTTGTAAAATATATTCAAGCCATGGCCAATGCAGGAATTACCATCGATGCAATCACCATCCAGAATGAGCCCGAGAATCCGAAGAATAACCCAAGCATGGTGATGACTGCATCAGAACAGGCCGACTTCGTAAAGAACCACCTGGGACCGGAGTTTGAAAAGGCGGGGATAAAAACAAAGATTGTAGTCTTCGACCACAACTGCGACAACCCGGAATATCCCATCGCCATTCTGGACGATCCGGATGCAAAAAAGTGGGTCGATGGTTCGGCGTTTCACCTTTACCTTGGCGAGATTGAAGCAATGGGCAAGGTACATGAAGCACACCCTGATAAAAATCTTTACTTTACAGAGCAATGGACATCACCCGAAGGTACGTTTGGTGGCGACCTGGGATGGCATACGAAGAATCTGACCGTCGGCGCGACCAGGAACTGGAGCAGAACTGTTCTTGAGTGGAACCTGGCTGCCGATCCGGAATTTCAGCCGCATACGGATGATGGAGGATGTACCCAGTGCCTGGGCGCCCTGACCATCGATGGAGATAACGTAACAAGAAATGTATCCTATTACATTATCGCTCATGCTTCAAA
>JAEZEH010000066.1 GCA_023417785.1 Bacteroidota bacterium | reverse complement strand
CCGTCTACCAATGGCTCGAAGACTCTGCCTGTACGACAGACATTGCAATATGTGACCATTATCTCCTTGCCGGCGATGGTGTCCCTGACCTGGTGATGATATTGAATGTAACGAATAGGGTATGCTTTGGCCTCCATGTTTCTGGCGACAACAACCACGAGGCTGCTATCCGTCAAAGTGTTTTCCGCTCTTGTCTTAAACGCCAGTGTTTCAGGCTGAAGGAACATATGATCCGCCGTCATTCGGAAGTTGAATACATAGACAATGGCGGCAACCGGAACCATCGCTATTAACGGAAGCCACTTCCGGGGCGTACGGAAGGCGTCCACGCTTCCGGCAAGAATAATCACCCCAAACACAATCCTGAAGATCCATCGGTTGCTGTACAAAAAATACGCAAGGTCTACCGTGTTCAATCGCTGGCTTCCAGGCATCGGCATGATGAAGTAGACATTCAAAACTTCAAAAACAGCCAGACCGCCAAGGCCGAAATAAAATAACTTTTTCATTTTGGGTGAGGTTACGTATTCGGATCGTAGTTCGCGTAGCCTTCTTCCGCCCTGGCCTTCGCCCTGTTGACGTAAAACATGCGGTCCTGTGGAGCCCAGGTACCGAGACCATCTACATACCGGTTGAACATACAGAATGCTGCCGCGATTAAGACGGTGTCGTGAATTTCAAGGTCGGTGGCCCCGAGCGATTTCGCTTTTTCAATCTGCGTCGAAGTAACATACTTACCACCTTTTTGTACGCTCCCCGCGATCGCGAGCAGGGCTTTCAGCTTATCAGAAATCGCCGCAGAATCAGGGTTGATTTTCATCTTGTCCATCTCGTCGAGGTCGCATGCCAGGTAGTGTTGTGCAATGCCGGCGTGAGCGTTCTGACAAAAGAAGCAATCGTTGAGGTAGGAGACATGCGTGGCAATCAGTTCTCGTTCGCCGCGTGTCAGAGAATTCTCGCTGCGCAGTAAAACTTCGGCGAGTTCATTCAGAGGTTTTGTGGTTTCGGGACGGAAGGCCATGGGTCCGCGGATTCCGGGTAGTCCTTCAGGTAGTCGTATATGTGCCATTACTTATTATTTGGTTCAGGTAAAACATATCCCATTGTCGCAAGTCGCTTTCCCATGGGCTCATAATCTTTCGGATCTGTAGGAGTGAATGAAGCCAGCCCGTCAACGTAACGGTTGAACATCGCGAAAGTGGCCGCGATAAGCACCGTGTCATGTATGTCACGATCGACGGCGCCGTGCTTTCTTGCGTTAGCTACATCTTCATCCGTTACCAGTTTACCGTTTTGCCGCACTTTTGATGCGATGGTCAGAAGCGCTTTCATTTTGTCGCTTAGCAAATCGGTGTCATGTCCGTGGATCACACAATCCACGACCGCTTTCTGATCACCGAACAATTCACGGGCTGCGGCGGCGTGACTGTTCATGCAGAACATACAATCGTTTCCTGCAGATACATGGGTTGCGATCAGCTCTCTTTCGGCCGGGCTAAGCGGGGAGAGGTCGCGCAGCAATACTTCCGCAAGCTCATAAAGGTGTTTCCCCGTCTCCGGTCGGAACATAACCAAGCTTCTTATTCCCGGAACGCCTTCGGGTACGTTGATGTGTGCCATTATTTGTTCGTTTTATTGTCTTTAGAAAAAAACATTGTAAGAAACCCAATCAGAAAAATTCCGGCGAAAGCCAGAAGTGTATTACTATACCCACCAAAAAACATCACTAAGAAACCAACAAAGAAAATTGCAACGGACGTTACGATACGCCCTACGTTAAAACAAATGCCGGTGAAGGTGCCACGTATATGCACGGGAAACAGTTGTGGAATAAATATCGAAAGCAAACCCTGACTTATACCGAAAAAGAATGAAAGCAAGGCCAGTTCGAAATAAATGATTGTCGAGAACGACTCATTTGATCCGAAGAGAATTGCGGACATGACGATACAGCCTGCAAAGCAGAACATCATCGCCCTGCGGACGCCGAATGCATTTGAAACCCAGCCTGACGCGAAGCCTCCGGTCAACCCTCCGGCGCCGAGTAGCATCATGGCTATACCGCGTTCGCTCTGCCCATCCGTTGCGCCCAGCAAACTTTGCACCCAGGTTGGAATCCAGGAGAACATTCCCCACAGACCGATAAGCATAGATCCAAAGATTACAGATCCTTTTATCAGGTTAGCTCTGTCGGCCTCTGTAAATTTTTTATCATTAGCAGTCACTGGATTGTTTTTCCAGTGCTCCGATTCCTGCAAGCCAAAGAACGCGACTATTGCCAGACCGATTGGTAACAAGCCCAGGAGAAATGCACTGCGCCAGTCACTGAGAAAAACGGTGACTAGTCCCGATGAAAAGATACCGACCGGGAAACCAATTGAATTGATACCGATAATCACTGCGCGAGACCTCGCCGGCCAGATTTCAAAAAGCAGTGTGGGACTGATTACCAAAATGCCACCAACGGCGAGGCCGGAACAAAGTCTGAAGATCACCACATACTCCCATGAGGGCACAAAAGAAATCACCGTCGTGAAAGCCCCAAACAACCCCACGGAAAGGGCGAGTGCCTTAACACGTCCGACCTGGTCACTTATAAAACCCCAGAAGAAACCACCAGCTGCCCATCCGGCGATGTATAAGGATTGTATATAAGCGCTTATCGTGCTCAGGTCTTCAGCAGTCGTTTTGCCGGTGAGATCCTGAACAACAGGAGGCAGGTACGCCGACATCAACGTTGATAACAACCCTGCGCTCAGGGTGCACAGAAAACATAGGGCAAACGAACCCCAGAGAAGGATTCCGATCTTACCGGTATCCTGCACGGGCGTAGTTTCGAGTTCGGTTGCTATCATCGCAGTAATTGATCAAATGTCACGCTGACATAATAAATCGCCCCGAT
>JAEZEH010000047.1 GCA_023417785.1 Bacteroidota bacterium | reverse complement strand
TCGTCGGGCTTCAAGCCGTGTTTCTCCATCAGTACCGTCAGGAAATAATTGCTGTATTCATTGTGTGACCCACACAGCGTGGTGATGCGCTGTTTATTGTCAAGACAAAACACCAGTGCCTGATTGAACGCATTATCTGTACCTTCTTTGTCAGGATAAATAGGACTCGGATAACCCATCGCCTCTGCTCGCTCACGTTCCTTTTCCATGTATGCCCCGCGTACTAGTTTAACACCGATATAGAAGTTATGCATGGCCCCGAGATGAAGAAGGTCTTTCAGGCTTCGCAGGGCGCTTGTCCTGTACAACTGATACGTATTGAATACGATGGCTTTCTCCTTGTTGAACAGCTGCATCATCTCGTAAACAAGATTGTCTATAGGATCCTGGATCCAGGTCTCTTCCGCGTCGATCAATACTGGCACCCCATGACGGTGCCCCCTTTCACAAATGGCATGAAATCGCTCTCGAATCCGTTCAAAGGATTTTTGCTCAGCCGGAGTAAGGGGCGTTTTGTTTTGCACCTTTTCCAAAATCTCGACCGAAGCAAGGCCAGAAGGTTTGAATACCGCAAACGGAATCTGCGGTGAATCTTTGGCCTTTTCAACCGTACGCAGCGTTTCGACCAGCGTTTTATCGAAGCCTTCTTCGGTACTTTCACCTTCCGCGGAATAGTCAAGAATGGTCGAAACACCGTGATGCCACAACTTGCCAATCACGGGCTCACTTTTTTCTATACTTTCACCACCGCAGAAGTGTGAAAAAGCAGTCTTTCGGATCAGCCCTTCGACAGGAAGCCCGCTATTGAGCGCGAACTTCGCAGCACCAGTGGCCACTGACGACATCCATGGGTGATTGACAAGGGTAAAAATGAAGTTCGCTTTTTTCAGGTCCGCGTCCGATTTGTACGTAAAAGCAACGGCGGTGTTGTCAAAGGAGATATTTGGAGAAGTGTCCATACTCAATTTCAGGTCGCGGCAAATATAGACAACAAACAAATGTTAGGTGATGATGGACAATATTTATTTGGGCATTTCGGTCAGTTGCACCACTCTTGCATTGTCCTATGGTTGCGTTTAACTTTCGCCTTTTAACACGACTCTCAATGCTTCCTGAAAACGTCCTTTTTTCCACCGCACCTGCTGATGATCTGAAGAAATTTTCAGAAAGCAAGTCTTACAGCAAGGTCGTGGCCCTGGTCGACGACAACACAAAAAAAGCATGTCTTCCACTGCTTCAGGGCAACCGGTTTGACGGACTCATTGAGGTCCCGAGTGGTGAGGAACATAAAAGCTTGCAAACGTGCATTTCAATATGGGACCAAATGACGGCATACGAGCTCGACCGTCATGCGCTTCTTGTCGTGGTGGGTGGGGGCGTACTCGGTGACATGGGCGGATTTTGTGCCGCGACCTACAAGCGAGGGATCGATTTTGTTCTCATCCCTACCACCCTGCTTGCGCAGGTGGACGCGAGTATTGGTGGCAAACTGGGGGTTGATTTCAAAACGTTCAAAAATCATATAGGGGTATTTCAACAACCGGGGCTTACGTTGATCCATAGTGGTTTCCTTCACACACTCCCCGAAGCCGAATTGAGGTCCGGATTTGCAGAAATTTTGAAGCATTGCCTCATATCGGATAAAGCAATGTGGAAACAAATTACCACAACAAAACTAGCTGCGCAGCCGTGGGATGAACTGATCCGCCACTCGGTAACATTCAAGGCGCGGATTACGACGGAGGATCCAAAAGAAAAGGGGATCCGGAAAATCCTTAATGCCGGCCACACCATTGGCCATGCGGTTGAGAGCTATTTACTTGGTGAGAATCGTCGGATTTTGCACGGTGAAGCAATTGCTATCGGGCTGGTTGCGGAGGGTTGGATCGCAAGAAAAAAAGACCTGCTGACGCAGGATGAATTAGACGAGATCGTATTGGCTGTGGATAAGTTTTATGTCAGGATTCCGCTGAGTGATAAGGACATAAATGTCGCAGCCACACTGACGATTCAGGACAAGAAAAACAAAGGGCAAAAGATCTTAAGCGTTCTTCCGAATGGAATTGGAAAAGCGTTATGGGATATCGAGATCGACATCAGCGATGTGCAGGCAGGGCTGAACTTTTACACTAACGTTCATATGTAATGAACCTCCGAATCGTCATATTCAGAGCGTTCTGTTTTCAGCGCTTTGCGAATGTTTTCGGTTCTTTTAACCAGATAGGTTCGGGTCCTTTCTTTACGATCACCCGTTAGCAACCACGCCGTAAGAACCGCGCCTGACGCAAGACTCAGTCCAAAAGCAAGTTTTCGAATTGGTATCATATAATTAATTAACTTTTTTTCAGATGTATTTGTTTCAGTCCGCCTGAAAATCTTCAACAAAACTTAATTTCGCCCACCATACTTTACCTTCCGCCAGACATGCTTCTTAGACAGTCATCAATCATTCAAGGTACTGCAAAGTTGTTGCCAGCTTCTAAAAGTATTTCGAATCGGGCCCTTATCATCCGCGCCCTCGCCGGTGGTTC
This sequence comes from Bacteroidota bacterium, assembly GCA_023417785.1. Lineage (GTDB taxonomy): Bacteria > Bacteroidota > Bacteroidia > Cytophagales > Cyclobacteriaceae > Ohtaekwangia. Next base: position 14,208 of record JAEZEH010000047.1, on the reverse strand, counting down.
CGCTGCTTTGGATAACCTTTCCGATGCGAATGACACCCAACTCATGCTGAATAGAATCCGTTCCGGGGATAAAACCATCGACGTGGAGGACGCCGGCACCACCATGCGTTTTCTGACAGCATACTTTGCCGCTACTGGCCAGCATAAAATTCTCACCGGCACATCCCGAATGAAAGAAAGACCTATTGCAATTCTTGTGGATGCGCTGATATCACTGGGAGCATCAATTGAATATATTGGAAAAAAAGGCTATCCGCCAATTGAAATAAATGGATTCGCCGGACAGAAAACTAACCATCTGGCTGTGCGCGGCGACATTAGCAGCCAGTACATTTCAGCGCTGATGATGATCGCTCCCTTACTTCCGGAAGGACTTATGATCAAGCTCGAAGGCAAGGTCGGAAGCAGGCCATACATCATCATGACGGCTGAAATCATGAAGCACTTTGGCGTGCCCTGTGATGTGGGAACGGATACTATCCACATTCCTTCTTCCGCGTATACAGGTGCTGATTTTTTTGTCGAATCGGACTGGTCCGCTGCAAGCTACTGGTATGCATTCACCGCTCTCGCGGATGAAGCCGACATTACACTTCCCAAACTCTCTGAGAAGTCCCTGCAGGGCGATAGTGTTATCCGGACCGTAATGAATGACCTCGGCGTAATCACGAAAGTCGATAATGGAGTCTTTCACCTAAGCAAAGGTCCTTCAAAGGATGAGTTTCATTTTGATTTCACGCATTGTCCGGATCTTGCTCAAACAGTCGCAGTAGTCTGCGCTGCTAAAGGTATCAAAGGTTATTTCACAGGACTTGAAAGTCTTCGTATAAAAGAAACCGACCGGATAACCGCGCTTCAGAATGAGTTGCGAAAAATTGGCGCCGATCTCATAGAAGATGATCCTGCTCATTGGCGTCTGATCCCCTCGGTATCGTTGCCCGACAACGCGTCTTTCGAAACATATAAGGATCATCGCATGGCAATGGCATTCGCCCCCCTCTGCACAAAGCTGGAAGTGTCTATTGAAAAACCTGAAGTGGTGCGAAAATCATATCCGAATTTCTGGAATGACCTTAAATCGTGCGGAGTCTCGATTGAAGGTTAGCGAAGTATTCGCAGGCTTGCATAAGTCGGCTTCCATACCAGGAAAACATCTCCCCATCCACGAGAATGATCCTCGAGTCAGGCACCTGAGCCTTCAACTCTTCCGCATGTTTTTCTGAAAATGGAAAAGGCTCCGACGAAAGGAAGATTAAGTCCGGGTTTAATTCACGCATTTCATCAGCAGTCACTTCCGGATAACGGGGTTCCTTCACTGCATTCGAGAAACCATTGCGTTCCAGCATATCGTTGATGAAAGTGCCTGTACCCGCAGTCATCCATGGGCTACGCCAGATCAAATAAAGAACTTTGTAAGAGGTGGGCTTGGCCAGACGCAAAAAATTCTGCTCTATTCGATTGATAACAGCTGAAGCCTCCGATAGCCGATCCGTTATTTCGCCGATGGCCCGCATCATTAATAAGGCCTCTTCCAGGGTATTGATGTCGCTCATCCAAACCGGATACGAACCCTCGAGCTGTTGAATTCCCTCCTGATAATTCTCTTCCTTGTTTCCGATGATCAGATCCGGATTGAGTACGCTTATTGCGTCAAATGAAAAACGTTTTGTCCCACCTATTTTTGGCTTTTGCTTATACCATTCTTCCGGATGAATGCAAAATTTGGTTATGCCAACAACTTCGTTCTTAAGCCCGATGTCAGCGAGAAATTCTGTTTGGGAAGGAACGAGAGATATGATCCGCGTAGGTGGGAACCCGATGCGGATTTCACGTCCCATCTGATCGATGAAGCTTCGGCGTTTCATTGTTTCATGTCGGGTGTCGAAGACCATCCCAACTTATGAAAAAAACTCCGGAAAATGATTTAAAGGAAAAGCGTATTAAGCCGGCAGGAGATAAAAAAACGCACAGTGCACATAAAGAAAAGACCCTCTCTATAAAACTTTATGACACCGTGCGTAGACTTGTGACGATCTTCTTCCAAGACCATCTTATGACAGAAAACGCACAAAGCAAACAAAGACTCTCTATTTAACTTTGAAACCAGGTGCGTGTTTCTTGTTTCGTTTTAAAGCAACGCACAGGATAGACAGAGAAAAGACCCTCTCTATAAAAACTCTGTAACCCCGTGCGTATTCCTTTCAGTCGCATCGCGCATGATCTCCTAAAGAAGGATCGCCATACTGCTCAGCTGACTTGATATCTTGAGGTTCGAACCGGCTACTGTGCCCTGATTAAGTTCAAACTTAAGTTTACCATCCACTACTTTGAAGTTGATACAACTTCCCTTTTGCCCTAAGCCATTACCATCTGTAACGGTAAGAATGGACTTACCAATAGTACTTTCTTTGATGGAATCAAAATCTCTGCTTTTCGACTTGCCGACGTATACTACCTGGCATCCCGACGACTCTGAAGCCGCGTTGAGTTTCTTGATCACATACTTTTTATTACCCTTCGGTTTTCCGTCGTACCACTTCTGAAGCGTGGCGAACACTTTGTCATCGCCGAGTACGCCCACAACAAAGTCTCCGCCAACGCTTTCGTCGGGCCACTGAACATACTTGATGAAATTGAACACCATAGCGGCGTGTATTTCATGTGTTGGCCGATCCTGGGCGCGCGTTGTTCCGATCAGAAAGAGAAGGAAACAAACCGTTAATTTTAATTTTCGCATAGATTCTCTTTGTAAGGGTGTTACATCATCTGCGACACTTTTGAAAAGATCAGGTCTTTCAAAACGTGATCTTTCAAACAACCCATTAAATCAATATTGCCATTGCAGAAAGTGCTCCGGAAACCTTCAGATTTGCCGTTTCTATCGCCTTCTGATTCAATTCAAACTTTAGTTTATTGTCTACTTTCTTAAAGTTTATTCCACTACCTTTTTCGCCCAGCCCATTCTTATCGGTAATCAAAAGCGTTCCTTTGCCTTTTACCCGGTCACTGGCGGCATCAAACTCCGTGCTTTTCGCCTTATCTATAAACAAAACATGGCACGCGGTAACCTCCGAAGCGGAACTAAATTTTCTTATCACGTATTTTTTAGTTCCTCTGGCCTTTCCACCATACCATTGTGTAAGTGTCGAGTATACCTCTTCATTACCAATGACCCCTATTACGAATTCACCTGCAGCGTCGTGGTCTGGCCATTGCACGTATTTAGTAAAATTGAATAGCATCATAGAGTACACTTCATGGAGAGGACGTTCCTGCCCTGAAGCTGCTGAACTCGCGGAGAGTGCAAAAATTCCGGCGAGTGCGAGTAAGCGAAGATTCTTCATAGTGCGTAGTTGCTGTTTGCTGAAACAAAAATAGGCTCTGCACCTTGGGTGCAAGAGCCTATTCAGCTTTTAAACTTGTGGATGTAAGGTTTTACTTCATCCTTTCATAAGCCTATTTTATGTAGCGAAAATCGTGTCCTGGCTTTAATTGAAGCAAGAATTCATAAATAAGACTGATTACGCCTTCAACATCGTCTTTATGAACCATTTCCACCGTAGTATGCATGTATTTCAATGGAAGTGAAATGAGTGCAGAGGCGACTCCTTCCGCGGAATATGCGAAGGAATCTGTATCAGTACCCGTAGAACGTGATACTGCCTGGCGTTGAAAAGGTATTTTCCTCTTTTTCGCCGTTTCCAGAATCATTTTCAGCACATTATTCTGAACGGCAGGCCCATAACAGAGCACAGGGCCACTTCCGGCTTTCAGGTTTCCGCTTTCCTTCTTGTTATACATGGGCGACTGTGTGTCGTGTGTTACATCGGTACAGATTGCGAGGTCCGGCTTTAAACGCCGTGAAATCATTTCGGCACCCCTTAAACCAATTTCTTCCTGAACGGCATTCACTACATAAAGGCAGAATGGAAGCTTTTTCTTGTTTTCAAACAACCTTCTGGCTACTTCGGCTATCATAAATCCCCCCATTCGGTTGTCCAGCGCCCTGCCCACAAGATAGTTGCGGTTCATTTCAAAAAGCTCGTCCTCGAAGGTAATTACTGTACCTACATGGATGCCCATCGCCTCAACCTCTTTTCGCGAAGCTGCACCCACATCGATAAAAATGTTCTTTAACGAAGGCGCTTCTTCCTTCCCCGGTTCACGAACGTGAATCGCGGGCCATCCAAAAACGCCTTTTACAATCCCTTCTTCAGTATGGATATTAACCCGTTTTGAAGGGGCAATCTGATGATCAGATCCGCCGTTCCTGCGAACGTAAATGTATCCATCTTCCGTAATGAAGTTGACAAACCAGGAGATCTCGTCGGCATGTGCCTCAATAACAACCTTGTAGGCTCCTTTGGGATTTATAACCCCCACCGCATTGCCATATACGTCAGTGAGGTACTCGTTGATGTATGGTTTTAAGTAATTCAGCCATATCTGCTGCCCGGATGACTCAAACCCGGTGGGTGAGGCATTATTCAAATACTCATAGAGAAATTGTTTGCTCTTTTTGTCCATATTCTTTTAAAATAATCAGTTCAGTTTTTCAAGTATTACAGTGGAATGTTGCCATGTTTTTTCTTCGGCAGGGTTGCTACTTTATTCTCTAGCATCGCAAAAGCGCGGATGAGTTTTTCGCGAGTTTGCTCGGGGAAAATAACTTCATCGACGTAACCCCTATGCGCTGCCCTATAAGGATTTGCAAATTTGTTCGTGTATTCGTCGACCTTTTCCTGCAACTTCCTTTCCGGTGATTCTGCTTCGGCAATCTCTTTCTTGAAAATAATTTCCGCAGCTCCTTTCGCACCCATTACCGCAATCTCGGCGGTAGGCCATGCAAAATTGAGATCGGCTCCTATGTGTTTCGAATTCATTACGTCGTATGCACCGCCATAGGCCTTTCGCGTAATTACGGTAATCCGCGGGACTGTTGCCTCTGAAAAGGCATATAGCAATTTGGCGCCGTTGGTAATGATCGCGCGCCATTCCTGATCCGTCCCAGGCAGAAAACCAGGAACGTCTTCAAACACAAGTAGCGGAATATTGAAGCTGTCACAAAACCGGACGAAGCGCGCTCCCTTTACGCTGGCGTCGATATCGAGAACGCCTGCCAGCGATGCAGGTTGATTGCCGACAATACCAATGCTTCTCCCCGCTATTCGCGCAAAACCCACGACAATATTTTCGGCAAAATTTTTATGCACTTCAAAAAAACTTCCCTCATCGACTACACCTTCGATAACGTCCCTCATGTCGTAGGGGTGATTCGGATTCTCGGGGATTATGGAATTCAACCCGGGACGTTTTTCGTTCCCCGGCGTATACAGCTCCCGTGGCGCATCTTCCTCGCAGTTTTGTGGAAGATAACTCAGAAGTTTTTTGATGTACAGGATGCATTCCAGTTCATTGGCACACGCGAAATGTGTAACGCCGCTTTTTGTGCTGTGAGCCAATGCGCCGCCGAGTTCTTCGGCTGTTACATTCTCGTGAGTAACGGTTTTTACAACATTGGGCCCCGTGACGAACATGAATGAAGTGTTTTCCACCATCAGAACGAAATCTGTGATCGCAGGCGAATAAACCGCTCCACCGGCACATGGCCCCATTACGGCAGAAATCTGTGGAACCACTCCCGACGCCAGGGTGTTCCGGTAGAAAATGTCCGCATATCCTCCCAGCGATACCACGCCCTCCTGAATACGCGCGCCTCCGCTGTCGTTAAGCCCAATAACAGGTGCTCCGTTTTTCATGGCCAGGTCCATGATCTTTACAATCTTTTCGGCATGCGTTTCAGACAGCGAACCTCCAAAGACGGTGAAATCCTGGGAAAATACATAGACGAGTCTGCCATTAACTGTTCCATAGCCCGTTACCACCCCGTCGCCCAGATAGTATTCTTTGTCGAGACCGAAATCCTTGCTCCGATGCATAACGAACTTGCCCATCTCCTGAAATGAATCCTCGTCCAGCAGCAAGTGAACGCGCTCCCGCGCAGTCAGTTTTCCCTTTGCATGTTGCTGTTCAATACGCTTTTTTCCGCCTCCCAACTCCGCTTCATCATTCTTGCGCTGGAGTTCGCTGAATTTGTTCGACAGGATTCCGTCACCGGAAGTCAGATCCGACATAGTAGTATAATTTCGGCTAAATATAATTATCTAAGCCGGGTTTTCTAACCTTTGAGAAGGACCTTCAAATCTTACCGGAATTTGTATCTTCACGCCGCTTTATGAATTCCCGGATAGCTATAATTGACATGGGCACCAACACTTTCCATCTGCTGCTGGCTGAAACGGAAGATGGGGGTTACAAGATCATTCACAGGGATCGAGTGGCGGTTAAGATCGGAAAGGGCGGAATCAATGCGGGAAAAATTACGGAAGCAGCGATGAATCGGGCGCTACTTGCCATGCAAAGCTTCAAGAACACGATCGACAGCCACGGCATTACCAGCGTCTATGCTTACGGCACGAGCGCATTAAGGAATGCCAGTAATAAGGACGTCATCTCTGCCCGGATCAGGAATGTCACAGGTATTGACATAGACATCATCTCCGGTGACCGGGAAGCTGAATTCATCTACGAGGGTGTGAAGGCTGCGCTGGATCTTGAAAATGATCGATCGCTTATTATTGATATCGGCGGAGGAAGCGTTGAGTTCATTCTGGGCAACGCTGATGAGATCGTATGGATGCAAAGCCTTGAGACCGGCGCCCAGCGGTTGCTGGAACGCTATCATCGGAATGATCCCATTACCCGGGAAGAAATAGAGTTACTCGACAAACACTTTGATAAGGAACTCGCTCCGGTGCTCGAAGCACTTGAGAAGTTTCCGACTTCCATAATGGTTGGCTCTTCGGGATCATTCGATACGTTGAGCGACATGTTCTGTGCCAGGCACCAGATTGCCAAACATCCGGATGAGATTGAGACACCCCTCACCATAGAGGGTTTCTATGAGATCTACGACGAGTTGATTCACAAAGATCGCGAACAGCGCCTTTCCACACCAGGTATGATCGAGATGCGTGTAGACATGATCGTTGTAGCCTGTTGCCTTATTCGCTATATTCTCGAACACCATACTTTCAAGCGGATTCGCGTATCCACCTATTCGCTTAAGGAAGGCGTATTGGCTACGTTCCTCAAGAAACGCTACTCGCGACTTTAGCTCCTGCGGTAGCGGGATAACGTCTTACTACAGACCCGAGATCCGTTTGTCCTTTGGATACTTCACCTCGTAACGATAATGAATTTTCATCTGTTCGCCGGGCTTTAGATCAATTACCCATTCGAGCTTGCCAGACGCTGAATTATGACGGGCTCCGCCGTGGTCCGTCAAACTCACTTCAATCTGACCATTTCGGGAAACCGGGATCTGGTCCTCAATCACAAGCGAAACAGATTCATTACGCGTGTTCCGAACCAGGATGTCAAACGCGAACGTTTCTCGTTGGTTTGAACTGATAACCCTCCGTGATGCCAGATCCTTCACCTTCTCGCGTTGTACTACAATTCGTTTATCTCTTCCCAACGACACAGCCAGGGTGTCTCCCACCTCATTCGGATCTATAAACGTTTTACCGACAAACGTGCCGTTCATAAACACATTCGCTTCGCCGGGGAGAAGGCTAAGTTCTTCCCATCCACCCATTCGGGCTACCAAAAACGCATCCGGATCGAGCTTCGGCGTTGCGTAGTACGTGTACTGTGCCGGCACCTCATGTATTGCCACGTCTACAACGGTCGGGGTACCTGACGATCGAACGGTGTAAGGCAGCGATATGGCAAATTCCGTGTTCAATGAAGTTTGTACCACCTCCGTATAGTCGGACAACGAAATCGAATCATGCTCCGACTCCATAGCAACTCCGGCTACCCGGCCCTCAAGCAACTCAGGCACTGCCTCCCTTTTATATCTGGGGGCACTCACCACCGGTTGATAGATATCGATGTACCATGGACGCAAGTCGGGCCTGTTGCCGCCAAGAGCCGGGTTACCGGTACTTAGTGTCAGTCGCACATCACGCCAGTCTTCGCCAGTTCTCTGGTGAACACGCGCCTTGTAGCTCAACTGCACTGGCCCCGGATCACCGCTGGCACGGATGTCGTATACCGGCGCCCATCCTGCGTTGGCAACAACGTAGCTGAGTTCCAGTGCAACTGAACCGCCCTCCTTCGAGGAAACGCTAACGACCACTTCGCTTGTGTTCCGGGAAATCAGATCATTTTGCTCGCGAAGCTGACGTTGCAGTTTACCCAGTTTTTCCTGAAGCTTCGTGATTTGTTTGTCGTGCTTCATCCGTTGCAGGCTAATCTCGGAAAGCCGTGAACGATAAAAATCAGCCATGGCTCTCAATTCGGCCGCCGTGAGATTCTGGTCAGCGCCACCGATTTTCTGATTATTCATAAGCAACTGCTCTTCCTTCGTTGTAATCTCTTTCAGGTTTTGCTCGATGCGTATCTGATCATTATAATATTCCACCGAATCCTTCAATCGTTTCAGCGCAGGGGGCATATTGAACTCATCGAGAAAATTCTGTTGATGCGAAATCCCGAGAATGGTGAATGTTCCTTTTCCGGAAACCTGAATACTTTGTGGATCAAGTTGTGATGTCAGCCCAGTCAGGATGAGACTCGTTTTGCCTGACTCGATCCGGGCCTGCGCAACACGTGTCACCTGAGCGCGATTAAGGAAAACGACAATGTCACTTATTTTTGATTCGATTCGTTTGTCAGTCTGGGCCGGCAGCGAACCGGAAATCAACACCAGTATTCCAATCAGGATTTTCTTCATGTCCGTTTTTTTGATTATTAGATTCAAACAGTAGCTTTTTTCCATAAAACGCAAACCACTTTTCTAAGATCACCGCGAATCAGGAGCGGGAATTCGATAAAAACATTGCATCATTCTCCCATATTAGGCCAAATAACCAATATTTGCACTAACGAAACATTATGGACGAAACGTATTCATTAGACGATCTGAAAGCCTTTGCATACCGGGTCTTTACCCATATGGGATGTAGTGAACCTGATGCGCAGTTAGCCACAACCGTGTTGCTCGATGCCGACCTGCGTGGAATCGACTCGCATGGCATCGCCCGGCTTTCAGGGTATTTCAGGTTATGGGAGGCAAAACGAGTCAATGCCACGCCAGACATTAAGGTAGTACATGAAACACCGAGCACTGCCGTTGTTGATGGAGATTCCGGGCTTGGACTGGTCGTCGCTCCCAAAGCAATGGAGATTGCCATTCAAAAAGCCCGTACTGCGGGTACCGGTTGGGTTGCTGTACGGAACTCAAATCATTTTGGAATTGCAGGCCACCATGCGATGATGGCGCTGCAACACGACATGATTGGCATGACCATGACCAACGCGAGCCCGCTCGTGGCGCCTACCTGGTCAGTTGAAAGATTATTAGGTACCAATCCGATCGCAGTAGCCATTCCTGCTGGTGAAGAACCACCGTTTGTCGCCGATTTCGCAACGACCACTGCCGCAAACGGAAAGCTCGAGATCCTGCAACGGAAAAATTCCATCGCACCTGTGGGTTGGATCCAGACCAAAGATGGAGATCCTTCAACTAATCCGGATGAACTAAAACACGGTGGTGCCCTTATCCCACTTGGTTCAGATCGCGAGCACGGAAGTCATAAAGGGTTTTGCCTCGGCGCGTGGGTAGATATCTTCTCGGCAGTGCTCTCCGGCGCTAATTATGGCCCATGGGTGCCGCCATTCGTCGCGTTTCTTTCTCCACCTGACGACCCGGTCGGAAGCGGTATAGGACACTTCCTCGGGGCGATGCGTGTCGATGCGTTTCGTCCGGCATCGGAGTTCAAGACCCATATGGATAAATGGATTAAAAGATTCCGTGCATCAAAAACAGTTGACGGCCAAACTGAAGTGATCATTCCCGGTGACCCGGAACGGCTCATTAGTGCGAAAAGAAAAGTGGATGGAATTCCGCTGAATGTTAAAGTGGTCGAAGATTTGGTGGCGCTGGGTAAGCGCCTTGATATACCACTTAAAAAGTAAAGAACAACCGCGTGTTAAGCGGCGATCCCCAACGTCCAGCGTTGGTATAAAGGAAGTCGTAGGATACAAGAAAATTCATAAAACCCCTTCGACCGGAAGGTGAAGAGAATCCGACGCCAACGAACATACGATCCATCATTTGGCGTTCACCGGTGTTTCTGATATCCACCTGAACACTGTACATCGTATAGTCAGCCTGCAGAAAGAAGTTTTTGATGTTGTATCGCAAGAATGGGTATCCCCCATACAGGTGGTTACGCAGTTTCAAATAACTATAACTGGTATATTGATATTCAAACCCTATTCCTGTCGACAGATTTTTGGTGAGCATGTAGCCTCCAAGCGCGGAAGCTCCGATTGAGAAATAGTTCCCGCCTGCATACGTACCGAAACCTAGTCCACCCAATCCAACTCCAACGTATCCGCGCTCTTTCAGTTCCCAGGAAGAATCTTCATAGATTTCTTTTTGCGCGAATGCGGAAATGTGTGCTATCAGAAGGAACAGAATAAGGGCGGTGAATCGGATCATAAGCGTCTATTCTTCGACAATAATAAAAATGTCTTCCGTGGGCTTTTTCATGAGGTATTTCTCCCGCGCGAACTTTTCAACGAGTTCGTCGTCTCCGAAAAGCTCCTGACGATCCTGCTCAACCTCCTCAATCTTCTGCTGATAGTATTCCTTTTCGTTCTCGAGTGAATTCAGTTTAGACGTAAGCTGATACCGCGAAATCAGGTTATTACTATCGAGAAACAACATCCATCCCAAAAACAAAGCGGAACAGACGAAATAAAAACTGCGAAATGGTTTGGGAATTCTGGAGATCATAAGTCAGTTAAAAAAGTTATACGAATATAAAGAAAAATTGGTTCACTGCTGTTTTTTTGAACTCTCCTGCAGAATCCAACAAAAAAGCCGGGATGTCCCGGCCTTCTTGTAAATGAATTCATATGATTCTTAGAACTTCTTTCCGGGGAAATAAGCTACTTCGCCAAGTTCTTCTTCAATACGGATCAACTGATTATACTTCGCCATTCTGTCGGAGCGGCTCGCGGAACCAGTCTTGATCTGACCTGTGTTGAGGGCCACGGCGAGGTCAGCGATTGTGCTATCCTCAGTTTCACCCGAGCGATGTGACATCACGCTCTTGTAAGCGTTGCGTTTCGCCAGATTCACAGCGGCAATCGTTTCAGACAACGAACCGATTTGGTTAACCTTCACCAGAATAGAGTTACCCACACCTTGGTCGATACCTTGCTGGAGGCGTTCTACGTTGGTTACAAACAAGTCGTCGCCAACAAGCTGAACGTTTTTACCTATGCTGTCCGTTAGTTTCTTCCAACCAGTCCAGTCATCTTCCGACATACCATCTTCGATAGAGATGATCGGATACTTCTTGGCCCACGTTGCCCAGTACTCAACCATCTCGTCGGAGCTAAGGGTTTTTCCGCTGGATTTTTTAAAGGTGTATGCGTTGGCTTTGGCGTCGTAGAACTCAGAGCTGGCAGCGTCCATAGCGATGAAGATGTCTTCGCCCGGTTTGAATCCGGCCTTCTCGATGGCTTTCAACACTACTTCAATAGCCTCTTCGTTGGATTTGATATTCGGTGCAAATCCGCCTTCGTCTCCCACGTTGGTAGATAGTCCGCCATCGTGCAGAACTTTCTTCAGGGTATGAAACACTTCGGTTCCCATGCGAAGCGCCTCAGAGAATGTATCCGCGTTCACAGGCATTACCATGAACTCCTGAAAATCGATTGAGTTGTCCGCGTGGCTTCCACCGTTGAGGATGTTCATCATTGGAACAGGAAGTGTATTTGCGCTTACCCCACCGATATAGCGGTAGAGTGGAAGTCCCGCTTCCATGGCAGCAGCCTTGGCAATAGCCAGGGATGTTCCGAGGATCGCATTTGCCCCAAGATTTCCCTTGTTGGGAGTGCCATCCAGCTCAAGCATGATTTTGTCGAGGAGGTTTTGATCGAATACATCAAAGCCGATAATCTCAGAAGATATTTTTGTATTGACGTTCTCAACAGCCTTGGTTACACCCCGGCCGAGGAATCGTTTCTTATCGCCGTCGCGAAGCTCTACTGCCTCATGTGTTCCTGTAGAAGCGCCAGATGGAACAGCAGCCCTGCCGAATGCGCCTGATTCGGTGACTACATCAACTTCTACTGTGGGATTTCCACGGCTGTCGAGAATCTGCCGTGCATGAATGCTTTCTATTAAGCTCATAATTGTTGTATTTATAAATGGATAAAAAAGATTGGTCGGCTTATTTTTTGTCTTCCTTGATTAATTCCACGAACTGATCGAAGAGGTAGCGTGAGTCATGTGGTCCTGGAGATGCTTCAGGATGGTATTGCACGGAAAACGCTTTCTTGTCTTTTCTGCGGATCCCCATGATGGTGTTGTCATTCAGATGAACGTGGGTAACTTCGACGTTGCCGGCCTTTTCGATATCCTTTTCGCTTACGGCAAATCCATGGTTTTGTGAGGTCATCTCTCCTTTGCCAGTGAAGATATTTTTCACCGGGTGATTCAATCCACGGTGACCGTGATGCATCTTATAGGTGGAGACACCTGACGCGCGGGCCAGGATCTGGTGGCCGAGACAGATTCCGAAAAGAGGCTTATCAGTATCGAGCGCTTTTTTAACAGTATCAACGGCATAGTCCATTGCGGCGGGATCGCCGGGGCCATTGCTTATAAAATAGCCATCGGGTTTCCAGGCAGCCATCTCCTCGAACGACGTTTTGGCTGGGAACACCTTGCAATAACATCCCCTCTTAGCCAGATTCTCGACGATACTTCGTTTGATCCCCAGGTCCAGCACCGCCACCTTAAACGATGCATTTTCGTCGCCGACCAGATAAGACTCTGTTGTGCTGACGACCGACGCAAGTTCAAGTCCATCCATCGACGGGATTTTCTTGATTTCATGGTAAAGCTGCTCCGGTGTGAGTTCCGATGAGATGATTGCATTCATCGCTCCCTTGCTCCGGATGTAACGCACCAGCATGCGGGTATCCACGTTACCAATGCCGACCACACCTTTTTTCTCGAGATACTGCTGCAGACTTTCCTGCGCTGATTTCCGGCTGAAGTCTTTTGAGAAGTCGTTTACCACCAGTCCGGCAATCTTCGGCTTATCGGACTCCTGTTCGGCGTCCAGCGCGCCGTAGTTACCGATGTGTGCGGTAGTGTTAACGATAATCTGGCCATAGTACGAAGGATCGGTATAGATCTCCTGATAGCCGGTCATACCTGTGTTAAAGCAAATTTCACCTCCGGTGGTACCGATTTTACCAATGGCGGTCCCTTCCACCAGGAGGCCGTCTTCGAGAAGTAGATACGCTTTTTTCTGCTGCATAGTGGTCACAAAAATAGACCATGATTGTAAACTATCTCCATGATCGGATCGAATTTGTACAGGATATTCCTGCTGTCATTTCGACCGAGCACCTGATGTTTCTCATGGTTTGTTCAGGGTTGGTTAGTATTTGATTTGTTGGTATCGATTGAACATAAAAAAAGGGATTGACCAAAAGTTCAATCCCTTCGAATATTTGACGTGTCGCGACACTATTCTTCTTCCTTTTTAGGCTTCGCAGCTCTTTTAGGTTTCTTTTCTTCCTTTGCCTCTGCGGTTGCCTCAGGTGCTGAAGTGTCCTCGGCCGTGCCCTCTGCTCCTTCTGCCTTCTTGCTGCCTCTTCTGCTACGACGGGTCTTAGCCTTCTTAACAGCACCGTCTTTGGTGTACAGCGTGTTGAAGTCAACCAGCTCGATGAGACACATTTCGGCGTTGTCACCTAAACGGGTATCCGCAAGCTTAATGATTCTGGTATATCCACCCGGGCGATCGGCAATCTTACCGGCAACTTCGCCAAAAAGTGTTTTTACAGAATCCTTGTTTTGAAGGTATGAGAACACCGTTCTTCTTGAGTGGGTAGTGTCATCCTTTGCCTTCGTTAACAGGGGCTCAACGTACTTGCGTAACGCTTTCGCCTTGGCCACCGTTGTGGTTATTCTCTTGTTCAATATCAAAGAAGAAGCCATGTTGGAAAGCAATGCTGCTCTGTGTCCGGCCTTTCTCCCTAAATGATTGATCTTCTTACCGTGTCTCATGATTTAGTCTTCCTCAAGTTTATATTTCGCCAGAT
>JAEZEH010000045.1 GCA_023417785.1 Bacteroidota bacterium | reverse complement strand
GTGATCGGCCAGGACGCCACCGAGGCCCGGCTGGGTGGCTATAGCGGTCGGGGTAATGGCACGGTAAATATACTCGACGGTATTCAAAACAGAGCCGGGAAAGCGGTTAAGGTAAGCTATGCAGAAGGGTGCATGCGACTCGAGCAAAAGTGGCAGGTTGTGCCCGCTGAATTCTTATCCGGCGAGATAGACGAAAACCTAAAAGGTGAATACTATGATAATACCACATTGACCGGAACGCCGCGGGTTACACGCGCCGATGAAAATGTCGACTTCCTGTGGACGTTGTATTCACCCCATGAACTTCTGGAGAAAGATTTCTACTCTGTGCGGTGGACGGGAAAGATCAGGGCACCGCGCGCAGGAAAGGCTCGTATTGGTCTTGACGGAAACGACGGATTCCGGCTCTTCATCGATGATAAGCTACTTATCGATAACTGGAAAAAGGAACGTTACAGCACCCAACTTGCCGAGTTTACTTTTAGCAAAGATAAGTCTCACAGTATCCGCATTGAATTTTTCGAACCCCGTGGCAACGCGCGCATCAGGCTCGTATGGGATATCACGGAAAGCGATGACGATGAAAACAAAATTCAGGAAGCTCTGGCTGTAGCCAGAAAATCAGACGTCGCCGTTATTGTGGCCGGCATACACGAAGGCGAGTTTCAGGATCGTGCAATACTTTCACTTCCTGGTCGACAGGAGGAACTCATCCGACGCGTATCAGCTTTGGGAAAACCGGTTATCGTAGTGCTTATCGGCGGCAGCGCAATCACCATGAACTGGCTGGACGACGTAACCAGTGTGCTCCATGCGTGGTACCCGGGCGAAGAAGGCGGTAACGCCATCGCGGAGGTCCTCTTTGGTGATTACAATCCTGCAGGACGTCTTCCGGTTACCTTCCCCGTTCACGAAGGGCAACTACCTCTGGTTTATAACCACAAGCCTACCGGTCGCGGCGATGACTACCACAACCTTACCGGGTTGCCGTTGTTTCCCTTTGGCTTTGGTCTTAGTTACACGACCTTCGAATACGATGACCTCGAACTGGAAAAGCCTGGGATGCCGATTGGGTCGCTAATCACCGTCAGGTTAAAAATCCGGAACGCCGGAAATGTGGCTGGTGATGAAGTGGTTCAGCTTTATATCAGGGACATGCTGGCTTCGGTGGCGCGGCCGGTGCTTGAATTGAAAGGATTTCAACGCGTTCATCTTAAACCGGGGGAGTCCAGGGAGGTCGTGTTTGAAATCACCACCGAAATGCTGACGATGTTGAACAAGGATATGAAGGAAGTAGTGGAACCAGGGGAATTTCGGATTATGGTGGGCAGCTCCTCGCGGGACATCCGCCTTGCAGACACACTCACGGTAACAAACTAAAAAAGGCTTAATGATGTGAATGTGAACCAGACGGATTCGCCCTTTGTCCTTTTTGAGGCACGGGGCATCCGATCGCCTCGGTGCGTACCGTTTTAATCTCATCACCGGCAAGGTGAGAACGCATCGCTTCGCGGAGATAGTGACTCGTGACTTTAGTACGATAGCTACCCAGCTTATAGAACCAGTTGTCGATGGCACCCCCATATAATAGTGTGCGATCCGCACTTAGCAGGAATGCTTCCGGTGTAACCCGGGCCTGTATCAACTCAATGACCTGACCGTCGCGGTCTATATAACAAGGGAAAGAAATTTGATATTCCTCAACGAACGTTGCCACCTCTGCAGCCGAGTATTGATTGGGAAATATACCGATGAATCCGGCCACGCCATCAAATGAAGTCTTCAGGCTTTCGATCGTCGGAACGTACTTCTGGGTGATCGGGCAGTCACTTCCTAAAATCAATATGACTACCGGTTTCTCTTCAGGAAAAGACAAATTCAAAGGACTGTCTTTAGTATCGATTAATGGCGCTGACGTCAGCGCGGACAAATCCTGGCCATCAATCCGTAGTGCCGGAATCATTGCCAAAAATAGCCATATCGTCAACCGGAGTGTCATTGCAAGTAAGGTGCTAATTAACATTTTTTTCAGGCAATTGGATTCCTCAACGAGGTGTTTTTCAAACGGATCGCCCAGCTTGGGGGATTTACGTTTACGTACACGGTTCTTCCGTGTGCGCAAACGAACGCCAATTTTGCTTGGAAATGAATAAGCAACTCGCTACTTTAGATTTTACTTGGAGGAGTCCCCTCAAAAAGAACTAACACCTTATTTAACTAAACAAACACGCATGAAGCACTTTTTACTCTGGATGACCCTGCTAATGACGGCCAGTCTGGCGGGCGCTCAGACGATAACCGGTAAGGTTACGTCGGAAGCGGATGGCACACCCCTGCCCGGAGTGTCTGTAGTGGTCAAAGGAACCGCGACCGGTACTACCACAGACACTGACGGGAATTACACACTGGACGTTGGATCAAGTAACGCGGTCCTCGTATTCTCTTTCATTGGATTTACCTCTCAGGAAATTCCGGTTCAGAATCGCACGTCGATTAACGTCGTTATGGCGGAAGATATCACTCAGCTCAATGAAGTAGTGGTAACCGGTTTTGGTGAAAGAAAAGAGGTGGGTCGCGTCTCATTCGCCGTTCAGGACGTAGATGGTGAAGAACTCGTCCGGGCCACTAACGCCAACGTTGTGAACGCCCTGCAGGGTAAGATTGCGGGTGTTCAGATCGACCAGGGCACCGGCGGGCCCATGTCATCGTCGCGCATAAGAATTCGCGGAAATTCTTCCCTGAGCAACAACACCCAGCCGCTCATAGTTATTGACGGTGTCTTGATCCGTCCACAGGTGACGGGTGCCGATTCGTGGGGCGCTGCGCAGGACAATGGTAACATCATGAAGAACATAAACCCAGACAATATTGAGTCGATGACTGTTCTGAAAGGTTCTGCAGCCAGTGCGTTGTATGGTTCCGATGCGTTGAATGGTGTCATCCTAATCACAACCAAAAAGGGAGTTGTCAGCGAAGGGATCGGAGTCACGTTCAGTCACACAAGCTCCTTCGAAAAGGCATACCGTTTCATAGATGTGCAGAATGAGTATGGAGCCGGTATCTCCCCCGAATTCGCAACCGACCCTGACGGCGTAGAGGTTGTTGACGGCAACAACTGGTTCTATTCATATGGACCGAAGCTCGACGGGCGGATGGTACGCGATCTCGACGGCAGAATGGTCCCCTGGAAAGCCAACGACCCCTTGAGCTTCTATGAGACCGGAAGATTCACCAATAATAACATCGTTATCGAAGGCGGAACAGAACGATCAAGTCTGAGAGCTTCGTATTCTAACCTGGCCAACACGAGCATCATGCCAAGCGGTACAGAGATGAACCGCAATAATTTCAGTATACGCGCTACCCATAAGATCGGAAAAATATTCGATTTGAATGCTGTCGTAGATTACACGCACAATGTGGTCAAGAACCCGATCCGACAGGGAGGAAACTTCAATCCTGTGTTCATGATGGTTTACTATCGGCCCAGAAATGTGGACATGGAGTATTGGATGAACAATTACAGGGATCCTGTGAATGGGGGCGCACGAACCGGTGCAAATAACCCCTATAGTCTGACAGGTTTCCTTTGGGATACTTTCGAGGACGTCACGGAGCGTACGGAAAATGTTTTTCGCACCAATCTTGACGTGACGACTACAATACGACCGTGGCTAACATTCCTCGTACGCGGTAATATTCAAAACGAATTATATCGTACCGAAAGGGAGAAACTCGGTTCGCAGCCAAAGTTCGTCGGTGGCCAGTTTAGCGAAACCACATCTGACAGCTGGCAGTACCGGGTACAATCGTTGCTCACCGCGAATAAGTCATTAACTGACGACTTGTATCTCAGCCTTACGCTCGGGGGTGAAACGAACAAACTGAACGGAGGAAGATATGCCCGGCTATTTACGAGAAGCCTTACCGGAAGCGAAGAAAACTCGCTGAGGGTTCCTGGAAATTTCTCTTTATCCAATTCACTAAATACACCCGGAATTGATACACGTCTGAATCCTTCCCGGTTGAAGAATGCGGTTTATCTATACGGAGACCTGTCTTATCAGGACATGCTTACCTTAACGTTTAGTTACCGTACCGACTGGTCATCGACGTTGGCGTACGCTGATGGAAGCGGTGACTGGGGTTACAGTTACCCTGCGGTCGGCCTGGCGTGGACCTTCACTGAAAACTTCAGCAACCTCCCGTCATGGTTGAACTCCGGCAAGCTGCGTACCAACTTCGGTATCACCGGCGGTGATACTGAACCATGGATCATCAATGAGACGGGATCATATTTAAACAGAGGCGACTTTTTCTTTGACGGAGGATCTGTTCCTTATGCGAATTTCCGTGATAATACGCTCACAAATCTGTCTCTCCGGAACCGTGAGGCCCGCGAGTGGGAGATCGGAACTGACCTGCATTTTTTCGACGGCCGTCTTGGGCTCGACTTTACATATTATAACAAACTTTCAAGTAATGAGATCTTCAGTCTTCCGGTTCCTGCGGAATCCGGCGTGAGCTCCCGGATCGTCAACGGTGGAAAGATTGAAAACAAGGGCGTCGAAATCATTTTGAGAGGCACTCCTATCAGGAGTCAGGCTTTTGAATGGAACACAATGTTCAACTTCACCCGCAATCGTAACTACGTGCTGGAGCTCCCGGAAGGTGTTGCATCTCAGCAGCTAAGTCTTGCATTCGGTGCTGACGTTTACTCAATGGCGAAGCCGGGACTCGAATACGCAACCATTGCCACTCCTTACGCTTTCGCGACTTATCAGAAACGCGACGCTGAAGGAAATGAGATTGATCACGCGAGCAATGGGCAACGCGTAATTGGCGCCGCGGGTGCCAGCCACTATACATATCTGAGAAGTGGCGCTTACGGACAAGGTGCAAAGGAACTGGGTAGCGCAATGGAAAAATTTCTTTTGAGCAACATCAACACGCTGTCGTACAAGAACTTTACACTGAATATTCAGGTCGATGCAAAGATCGGCGGACTGATGGCATCAGCAACGCACCAATACGGAAGCTCTAACGGCAGTTTGAAGAACAGCCTGTTCGGACGCAACGCTGAAAATGGCGGAGTCCAGTACACAGATGATAATGGTGTTGTTCGTGATGATGGAATCATCCCTGAGGGAGTTCTCGCCGACGGCATCAAGTCTTTACAGGATCCTGATTTAGACCTTGGCGGAATGACATATTCAGATGCGGTAGCACAGGGCCATCTCCGGCCGATTCCGGCAGTGAATTACTATGAAAACCTCACCCAATGGGGATCAGGTATTCGCGAGTATTCTGTGTTCGAAAATTCCTGGGTTTCTCTCCGCGAAATTTCACTAGGGTATAATGTCCCAGCTTCATTCGCATCAAAGGTTAAACTCCAGAACCTCCGCGTTAGCGTCATCGGCCGTAACCTTACGTACCTGTACAGGACTGCAAAAGACGGCATCAATCCCGAAGGTCTGAAAAGTAACTTCGCTGGAGAATTCGCTGAATATGGCGGATTGCCATTTACCAGGCAGATGGGCGTGTCACTTACAGCGGGATTTTAAATGTTAAAAAGAATGATTATGAAGATTACATTGAAGCATTTCAATATTTGGCTGCTGCTCTTACTAATGATTGTGGCAAGCTGCGACGATGAGCTTATAGAGGCAAACAAAAATCCTGATGTTTTACCTGAAGTCACACCCGAAAACCAGTTCCTTAGCGGGGCTATCGGTATCCATGGGCAGGACTTTGAAGCTTATTATGATTTCTACCGGCGTATCATGCCATGGATGCAGTACGTCACGCCGCTTAACGGGAACCCTATAAATTTCACCAATAATATCGACAATTTTTCTCAGCGCTACAGTCGTTTATACACAGGCGTTGGCGATGCACTCACTGATGTTGAATTCATCGTTGAAAGAATGCCGGAGGAAGAGCGCGGTCGGTTTGTGCATATGATCGATATTTCCAGGATTTTGAAAGCTTACTACACATTCTATGTAAGTGACATCTACGGTAGTCTCCCCTATCAGGAAGCATGGCAGGGAAGGTACGGTGGAACATTGACGCCAGGATATGAATCGCAGCAGGAAATATTTGACCTCTTGGATGCCGATATAAAGGCATCTATTCAATCCTTGAAAACTACCCCAGGTTCTCCGCAGGTGTCACTTGGCAACTATGATCCATATTATAAAGGTAACGTTGAATCCTGGATACGTGCCGCCAATGCTTTGCGATTAAAAATTGCGACGCGGTTGATTAAACGTGATCCGTCGAAGGCGGGAAGTATTGCCGCTGAGGTTCTTGCCGAAGGCCCCGATAACCTGATGACCAGCAATGCACAAGGATGGCAATTTGTTGCGGGTGGAGGTTTCCTTGAAGGAGGAAACTTCAATCCTGACGGTCTTTTCGCAGGGAAACCGATCGTTGACTTTATGTGGGATTACAATGATCCAAGAATTGATGCATTCTTTTCAAAGAATACCTATTCGCAAGACACCATTGATGTTCTCATTGATGCAGATGCTCTTGATGAAGGCACAATGGAAGCACAACGGCGTTATTTTGGAAGCTTCACCAGCCCGGACGCCGCCACTGACGACGACAATGCAGTATGGTATAATAACAGAACTGCCTCAGTCGGTGACACGCAGGTTAGAGTCGACACACTTTCCCTGATTCAGCGACGCCTGTTCCAGCCAACGTTCAACGAAGGTAACGGACCGGGCACCGGGCTTTCCATTGTACCGGTGATTACTTTTGCTGAGTTTTGTTTTATCCGTGCCGAGTTCGCTGCTCGGGGCTTAACCTCCGAAAACACTGAAGAACTCTATAATGCGGGGGTAACTGCATCCATACAATGGTACGACCAGATCGCCCGCGCAGCAGAATTGTCGAACTATTCCCCATTGGAAGATGACGAGATAGTCAACTACTTAATGCAGACTGACATCGCTTTCGACGAGTCGAGGGCCCTTGACCAGATTGCAAGTCAGGCGTACCTTCATTACTTCCGTCAGCCTGCAGAGGCCTGGGCTCTTTGGAAACGCACAGGGTACCCCAATACCACTTCGGTGGTACCGATTGCTGAGATGCGGTCCAATGGTGCCGTCCTTGGTCTTCCGAGAAGAGCACCCCTCCCGCTTCTCAATGAAACCTCGGCCAACTTTGAGAATCAACAAGCCGCCTACGCCGAGATGGCTCAGGAATCAGGCTTCGGCGCCGGCCCTACCGACGCGTTCGGTCGCGTTTGGTGGGACGTTGAAGAATAAAGACTCTTTTTGGGTTGGTTAGATAAAAGGGTGACTCGAAAGGGTCGCCCTTTCTTTTCTGTATACATTACGATTCGGTAAATTTGATGATGCGAAGTATAGTATTCACGGTTTTAATGGCGATTCAAGTGTCCTTTGTTTGTGCTCAGAAGGTCACATATTACAAGGACATCCAACCGATAGTGCATTCGCGCTGCGCAACATGCCACAGACCCGGAGGAGGAGCACCGTTTTCACTCGTCACATTCGAAGATATCCAGAAACGCGCCGAATTTGTCAAAGAGGTTGTGGCTTCCGGTTATATGCCGCCATGGAAAGCAAATGATCACTATACCACTTTTTCAAATAGCCGAAAACTCACCGGCGAGGAACTCACAAAACTTATTATCTGGCTCGACAACGGGACGCCAAAGGGCAAAGTCGATCTGCGTGGTGAAAAGAACCTGCAAAAAGAAATAGCTTCCGGCACAACCTATGGGCGTGAACCAGATCTGGTACTCAAAATGAATTACGCCTATCACCTTAAAGGTGACCGAAAAGAACGATTCATGGTATTCAAGATCCCATTCGAATTACCTGAAGACGCCAACGTAGAGGCTATCGAATTTACGACGAACAACAAACGCATCGTACATCACGCTAATTTTGCCATCCACCCCGTCGAAGATCCTTCCATTGACATACATAAGACAATTGACTCCATCGATCTCAATACATCGCGTTACACTTACGAACAATGGCTGCCCTACAAAAAAGAAATGCGGTATTACGGAGGGTGGATACCAGGAACGTCTTTCGAATCATATCCATCCAACATGGGCTGGGTTATGCCAAAACGCGGCGTCATGCTTCTCACAATACACTATTCTCCCTCCGGTAAGGAAGAAGAAAGTATATGTGGAGTAAACTTCTTCTTCAAGAAAACACCCATTGAACGAACTGTAAAGGTTATCAGTCTTGGTTCAGGTGGAATCGGAGAACGTGATATCTTTCCACCCCTGTTGCTTTTTCCTGAAAAAGTAGAAACCCATCGGCTCCGGATTGCAAACTCCCGTGAAGATATTTCAGTGCTTTACGTCTGGCCACATATGCATTACCTTGGCACGGAATTCAAAGCGTATGCCACACGCGAAGAGAGCGATACGATCCGGCTGGTGCATATCCCTGCGTGGGATTTCCGCTGGCAGGAGATCTACCGGTATCAGAAGCCTGTCGTACTTAAGAAGGGTGACATCGTACACGTGTACGGCACATACGACAACACCTCCGCGAATCCGATGAATCCAAACGACCCACCTAAATTCGTCGAGTCATCCGGTGACATGCGCAGTGATCAGGAAATGCTCACCATGCTACTGGTTTATGTTTCTTACCTTCCGGGCGATGAGCAATTGGCTTTCGATCCCTAGGGGTGTGCCTTATGCGTTCGGGTGAGGGATAATTTCTGCAAGACAAGCTCCCCCACATTCTGCCCTTGAATCTGACCCTGCTCTATCGCGGGCATAAAATGTATTCCGCCATAGAGACGGCTGAGGGCAGCTTCATCACACGCTTCGGTAAACGAGTTGAACTTCCTCGCCGGAAGCCCGTATTCTATCTCAGAAGTGTCGTTAAAGGAAAAATCATTTCCGAAGAACCTACTAAGCACAACAGCCGAAGCTGTCGATATAACGGAGTGGCCACTCGTGTACTCGGGGAAAGGCGGTGTCTGAAGCATCGGCTTCCATTTCTCATCAATATAGGCATTGATATAGCTTTCCGGCCGTATCAGATCACTCCGGTATTTCTCGTCCCAGCAACTTAAAAATGCATCGAATAGTGTGATCGCCGTAATAGTATAGGCTGCTGATGTCCTGACTATATCGGCTTCTTCTTTTCTTGAAGCGATGCCCGCAATGGACAACCAGTGGCCGCCGGGCGATAGTTTCTTCGTCGCATAATTGATATGGCCATGCACATTCACGGCAAATGGATTACAGTCCCAGAAACTGGCTGTTGCCTTTTGTTCCTCCGTCATCTGATTACACGTAGCGTACACGTGGTAAGCCATTTTGTAAAATGGGCTGTCTTTCTCACGGCTGAACTCCGGCGGCGGAAGGGGCGTG
>JAEZEH010000031.1 GCA_023417785.1 Bacteroidota bacterium | reverse complement strand
GCGGTTGAAGATTTTCAAAAGGGGCTTCAGCTTGATCCGTCGGGAAGTAATTTCCGCAAGGAACTTGATGAACTCAAAGCGGCACACGTTGCTGATCCCAAGCCTGCTGTAGTAGCATCGACGCCGGTCCCGAAGAAAGAAACGACCGAGCCAAAACGTGAATCCAACACCTCCAAAGGCAGTGACAAAAAAACGACTAAGAGCGTAGAGCCAAAGTCCGAACCCGCCCCCAAAGTGAGCGCCCCTGTGGAGGTATCGTCAACACCCACACTCGCGGATTTTTACAAGGACGAAAAGCGCTATGCGCTCGTGATCGGTGTATCAAATTATAACAAGGATATTGGATTGCTTAAAAATCCCGTGAACGACGCCTCCGATATTGCCCGCGAACTCGAAGATTCACATTTCGAAGTCCAGCTGCTAACCAACGCTACCTATGGACAAATTCGCGCGGCGCTGATGCGGTTCAAGGAAAAACTTGACGGCGGTGATCCCGAAAACACGGTAGGGCTATTCTACTTCGCCGGCCATGGCTTGTCTTACGATGACGAAAATTATCTCGTCCCCATGGACGCGCAGGTTCAGTTCGAAGACGATATACCCCGCTATTGCTTCCCGATCCAGCGGATGGTTTTGAATAACATGGAGCGTTCACAAACCAGGATGAACATCGTCATCCTCGATGCGTGCAGAAATAATCCCTTTCCGTCTGTAAACCGTTCATTGGGAGGCGCAGGACTTAAAGAGATGAAACGAGCCCGCGGTACGTTCATCGCGTACGCGACGGCACCGGGTTCGATCGCTTCTGATGGCACGGGGCGTAACGGACTTTATACCCAGGAATTGCTCAAGGCCCTCAAGAAGCCGGGCCTCACCATCGAACAGGTTTTTAAGGAAGTTCGCGCCAACGTACTGCGATTGTCGGGAAACCGCCAGAATACCTGGGATAGTTCGAACATCGTCGGGGAGTTTCACTTCAAATATTAAGCAGAACCGGGCGATCCTGAAATCCGCTTTTTTTTTGGCGAAATTTTGGAGAAAACAACCCTAAAGTTATCTTTGCACTCCCTTCCGGAGCGCCTGAAGGGAATTTGAATTGAGGACCGGTAGTTCAGCTGGTTAGAATGCCTGCCTGTCACGCAGGAGGTCGCGGGTTCGAGTCCCGTCCGGTCCGCCACACTAAGCCTGTTAACGCAGGCTTTTTTGTTTCAGAAGTTTCATCTGGATTTCATCAAGAGGCAATAAGGGTTCTTCAGGCTCTTCGATAGAAATTCAACCCGTCAATATGTCAAGGTGATCATGATACTCGCCTGCATATACACCAAGGCTAATGCAGTCCGGCAAAGCGCCCAAAATTAAATCCAGTCCGGTCCGCGTGAAGAAACCTGTTAACGCAGGCTTTTTGTTCCATCATGTCTGTTGGTAACGGTCCGTCCTTCCCACTCAATTAGTTTCCTGCACGTGATGGATATCAAATAAGGTCCTTATAAGGTCCTTATAGTTTCCTTAAGAGGAGCTGCTAAATACCGCCGTATTACGTCGGGGCTATAGCGGTCCTGTAGCGGTCTGGGTAGCCCTGCGTGTGACAGCACCGCCACAGGATCGCTACAACATCGCTGTATGGAGCAGTTTACCTAAAGGACCTCTTAAAGTCCTTAGCGATCCCTGACCAGCTTTTATACGCCCGTGGCAGTAGATTTTTCCGTTCAATCTGAATGAATAACGAAAAGCCCGAAACGTTCGGACAATACTTCAATCTGCAGATAAAGAAACTTAGGGAATGGGTCACACCCGATCCTTTTGACTCAGTTATTCAAAGCATATTCAAGACCATCCTGAAAAGTATCGCCGTGCTGGTGCTGCTGATTTTATCACCCGTGCTTCTGCTTGGATTGACCCTGGCCTTTTTTGCAACCTTTTGAATTATGCAGATTTTACGTGCACCCGTATTTCTTTTGTGTTGTTTCCTGTTTATAGTCCATCAGGTAATTCAAAAGCTTGTAAAACAAAGTCTTCCATTTGTTGATGATTATCCCGACAATCTCCTGATCACACCTATCCTGTTAACCTTCCTTATCGTCGAGCGTCGAATCCTTTTCAGAAGAGGTGAAAGGTACCGTCTGTCAATCCTGGAAGTGGTAATGGCCACGATATTGATCGCACTTGTTTGCGAACTTCTGTTTCCATATCTCTCTTCCGACTTCGTAACAGACTGGCTCGATCTGGTATTCTATGCAATAGGTAGTCTTATCTTCTACCATACTATCAATTCCTGGCCACATGCCGCGGGGAAAATCGATCAGGAGTAAGCACGTCCACGGATAAATCAATTCCCTTAGCATGATTTTTTACGAATCAGATCAAATCTTATTTCATCGTACACAAGTCGTACTACCATGAGCATGCACAGAACTTCTCCCGTATACTTGCTGACAATCTGCACAACTCTGCTGTTCCTGCAATCAATACAGGCTTCGGGTCAGGGGATTTTTCAGGTATCCGCTGATTTGCGCGCCCGTAGCGAATATCGTCACGGCTTTCAGTTTCCACTGAACGAAAGCCAGAGAGCCGGCTTCTTTATCGATCAGCGCTCACGCCTTATTTTTGATTATTCGCAGGAGAAATTCATTATAAAACTCAGTGTCCAGGATATAAGGGTCTGGGGAAACCAGCCGCAACTGGTTCGCAACGGCGGCGCACTAACCGCCCTGCATGAGGGGTGGGGGCAAGTCTTTTTTACTGATGCCATCTCCTTAAAAGTAGGACGTCAGGAAATCAATCTCGATGACCAACGGATTTTTGGCGCGGTAGACTGGCAAATGCCTGCCCGTGCACACGACGCGGCGATGCTGAAATACAAAACGCCTTCCACGGAAGTGCAGGCAACGTTCGCTTTCAATCAGGACGGTATTCAAAACACGACTACGTACTACACGGTAGCCAACAACTATAAGGCTATGCAGTATTTATGGGCTCATCATGACTTTAAGTTATTCAATGTGAGTTTTCTTTTCCTTAACCACGGCAGGCAGGGTGGAACTCCTGATGACTATCAGACATACTATAGCCAGACCGTTGGCCCGCGATTCGGTTTTGCCAACGATCGGGTCAGATCCTTCCTCACGTACTACGGCCAGTTTGGGCGTGAAGCGGACGCGACAACCGATATCAGGGCGCATTACCTGGCGTTTGATATGGCCTATAAGTTTACCCCCCAATGGACCGTTACGCCGGGTTTCGAGTTCCTTACCGGGAACGATCAGGATGGTCCATCGGATGTGAATAATGCTTTTGCACCTTTCTATGGCACGAACCATAAATTCAACGGACTGATGGACTACTTCTATGTTGGTAATCACTTCAACTCCGTAGGATTGACTGATATCTACGCGATGCTCGATTTTCGTCAGCAACGGTTTTCAGGATCGCTGCGATTTCATTACTTCCGGTCATCAGGAAGGGTATTCTCCGCAGAGAACCCGTTGGAGGAAATGGGCCGCCATCTTGGCGTAGAAGCGGATCTGGTACTGCAATACCGGTTCAGCGATCAGGTGACATTCGACGCCGGGTATTCGCGAATGTTCCCAACCGATACCATGATCCGGGTAAAGGGCACCGGCAGTGCGTCGGAAGGACAGCACTGGGCCTGGCTGATGATCTCGTTCAAACCCGTGTTTTACAAAACACCGGAGAAACCGGTTGAGTAACGTGACCCCGGGCTGCCAGTGGTGGTTCGCAAAACTTGCCGTTTCCTTACTCTATTTTGACAATCCTTATAACTTTGTGACCCTAAACAGGAAATGAATGCTACTGGATTTTGAAAAGCCAATTGCAGAATTGGAATCCAAGCTTCAGGATATGAAGCAGTTAGCCAGTGTAAGTGACGTTGATGTCCAAACCGCCGTTAAGGCTCTTGAAAAGAAGATTCTAGACCTTAAGAAAGAAACGTTCGAAAATCTGACGGGGTGGCAACGGGTACAGCTAAGCCGGCACCCGGATCGGCCATATACCCTTGATTATATCTACGAAATCACGTCTGATTTTATCGAATTACACGGCGACCGCAGCGTACGCGATGACAAGGCCATGGTTGGCGGACTCGGAACGATCGACGGTCAGACGTTTATGCTTATTGGGCAACAAAAAGGTAGAAACACGAAACAACGGCAGCTGCGCAACTTCGGAATGGCGAATCCCGAAGGCTACCGGAAAGCGCTCCGGCTTATGAAGATTGCCGAAAAATTCAATAAGCCCATTGTCACGTTCATCGATACTCCGGGAGCCTTTCCTGGACTCGAAGCCGAAGAACGCGGACAAGGAGAGGCCATCGCCCGAAATCTGAAGGAAATGTTTTTGCTGAAGGTGCCCGTGATCTGTATCGTGATCGGTGAAGGTGCTTCTGGTGGCGCCCTCGGAATCGCCATCGGCGACCGCGTTCTGATGCTTGAAAACGCCTGGTACTCTGTTATCTCTCCTGAAAACTGTTCTACCATACTATGGCGCAGCTGGGACTTCAAGGAACAGGCTGCGGAACTGTTAAAACTGACGGCCAAAGACATGAATTCCCTGAAGCTGGTGGATGGCATCATCCGTGAACCACTCGGTGGGGCGCACACCGATTTCAAATGGATGGCAACCGAAGTGAAGAAGGTTATCCTGAAACAAACCGCAGAACTAAAGAAACTTACTCCGGAGCAACGCATCGACCAGCGCATCGAAAAGTTTTGCGCTATGGGCGTCGTGAAAGAGTAGACGAATACCATTTCTGAAGGAAGGCTGTAAGTGTTTGCAGCCTTTCTTTTTTTTATACGCTTTAATACTAATATTGAACCCGTACTCAAACGAATTCAAAGGCTATGAAACTTCATGTGATCGAAACCGGATTCTTTAAGCTCGACGGCGGTGCAATGTTTGGCGTGGTGCCGAAATCAATCTGGCAAAAAACCAATCCGGCCGATGACAATAACCTCTGCTCATGGGCGATGCGATGTCTTTTGATCGAAGACGGAGACCGATTGATGCTGATCGACAACGGTCTGGGCAACAAACAGGATGCGAAATTTTTTGGTCACTATCACCTTCACGGCGACGCGTCTCTGTCGGGTTCACTCCATGCCGCGGGTTTCTCCGAAAAGGATATTACGGACATGTTTTTGACTCACCTCCATTTTGATCATTGTGGGGGAGGAGTTAAATATGAAAACGACAAGCTTGCATTGACTTTTCCAAACGCTACGTACTGGAGCAATCCGGATCACTGGAACTGGGCTGTTCAACCCAATCCCCGGGAGAAGGCCAGTTTCTTAAAAGAGAATATTTTACCCATGCAGGAGAGTGGGCACCTCCAATTCGTCGATGATTCAGCGCAACATCCTTTTTCCTTTATGGATATTACGTTCGTATCCGGGCATACCGAAAAAATGATGATCCCCCGGATCCGCTACAAAGACAAAGTGATTTGTTACGTGACCGATTTACTTCCGTCAGTCGGGCACATTCCACTTGCTTATGTCATGGGTTACGATGTACGTCCACTCGTTACGCTGGAAGAAAAGAAAACGTTTCTTGACGATGCTGCCGATAACCAGTGGATTCTTTTCTTCGAACATGATCCGGTGAACCAGTGCTGTACCGTGAAGCGAACCGAAAAAGGTGTGCGTCTTGACCGGACGTTTCCGCTTAGCGAAATAGTATAAATCATGAACGTAGGGTTGGTTTTATCGGGAGGAGGAGCAAGGGGAATTTCACACATCGGTGTGATCAAAGCCCTTACGGAACTTGGCATCACAGTGACGCATATTTCCGGAACAAGTGCCGGTGCAATTGTAGGAACCTTGTTCGCATACGGATATTCGGCCGATGAGATTCTTGAACATGTGCTGGCTACGAAATTATTTCGGGCAATGCGCCCGGCGTGGAAATGGACGGGCTTGCTTACGCTTGAAGGCCTGCGCGACTCATTGCTCAGGGTGTTGCCCGAAAATGACTTCTCATGTCTCAGGATACCGATGACCATCGCTGCGACGGAACTCATTAAGGGCAGACCCGAGTACTTCACCGATGGCGAACTGTGCCCGGCCTTGCTGGCGTCGTGTTGCGTTCCCGCGGTGTTTAATCCGGTTCAGTATCGCGGTGGCCTCTTTGTTGATGGTGGACTGATGGATAATCTTCCCGTAAAACCCATCAGAGACAAATGTGATTTTATCATCGGGTCGCATTGCAATTACATAAGTTCCGAGTTTGATGTGAAAAATATCAGAAGCGTAATTGAGCGAAGTTTACTGATTGCCATCAACGGTAACACCACGATCAGCAAGAGCCTTTGCGACATCCTGATTGAACCGCCCGCCATTGGCAGCTACAGTGGATTTGACTTGGGAAAAGCAAAAACCCTGTTTGAGTCGGGGTACCAGTTCGTAAAAGATAATTTCGTTCTTGAAGACTTTGAACCAAAAACGAGATGATGTCCGAAGCATTCAAACAAGCTGTTCTCCGGGGAATACCGGATGAGTTGCCACCGGTTCGGCCACATGACACGGCCATCAGCCATGCTCCGAAACGAAAAGATATCCTCTCGGCGGAGGAAAAGAAACTCGCGGTTCGAAACGCGTTACGCTACTTTCATCCCCGGCATCATACGGTGCTGGCTCCCGAGTTCTATGAAGAGTTAATTCGCTTTGGCCGGATATACATGCACCGTTTCCGCCCGGATTATGACATGTATGCACGGCCCATAGAAGAGTATCCTCACCATTCTGTGAAGGCTGCCGCGATCATGATGATGATCCAGAACAATCTTGATCCGGCGGTAGCACAGCATCCTCACGAGCTGATTACCTATGGCGGCAACGGCGCCGTATTTCAGAACTGGGCGCAATACCTTCTTACGATGCAGTATCTCGCAAACCTCCGTGAAGGCCAGACGCTGCATATGTACTCCGGCCATCCGATGGGTGTCTTTCCTTCACC
Organism: Bacteroidota bacterium; assembly: GCA_023417785.1. Classification (GTDB taxonomy): domain Bacteria; phylum Bacteroidota; class Bacteroidia; order Cytophagales; family Cyclobacteriaceae; genus Ohtaekwangia. The sequence goes on along the minus strand of JAEZEH010000031.1, from coordinate 124,440 downwards.
CGCGGGAGCGCCTACGGTTGTTGTCACCAACGGCATGATGATTCCCAACTATTCGAGGCCCGATGACTGGGAAAAGTACAATGCCCTGGGTGTTACGCAATACGGACAGATGACCGCGGGTTCGTATATGTATATCGGTCCCCAGGGCATCGTTCATGGCACCACCATCACCATTCTCAATGCGTTCAGAAAAGTGGGTAATGGTAACGACTCACCTCAGGGCAAACTGTTTGTCTCGTCAGGGCTCGGTGGCATGAGCGGTGCACAACCAAAAGCGGCAAGTATCGCGGGCTGTATTTCTGTGGTCGCGGAAGTAGATCAAAAAGCCATTGTAAAGCGACATCAGCAGGGATGGGTCGATGAAATCATTTCCAGTGAAGAAGAATTGATTTCCCGGATAAATCTTGCAAAGCGGAACAAAGAAACATTGTCCATTGCGTATCATGGTAACATCGTTACGCTGTGGGAAATACTTGACCGCGCGAATATTTTTGTTGACCTCGGATCGGATCAGACGTCGCTTCACAACCCCTGGGCTGGGGGGTATTACCCTGCGGGGCTTCCTTTTGAGGCAGCAAATGCCCTGCTGGCCGACGATCCAAAAGAGTTCGCCGAAAGGGTTAAGGAGTCGCTGCGCAAACAAGTCGTCGCGATAAACCGGCACGCGGCACGGGGAACGTATTTCTTCGATTACGGCAACGCTTTCCTGCTCGAGGCCTCCCGCGCCGGCGCTGATGTAATTACTCCGGACAAATCCGGTTTTCGTTATCCTTCATACGTTCAGGATATTATGGGACCGCTTTGTTTTGACTTCGGCTTCGGTCCGTTCCGCTGGGTGTGTGCATCGGGCAAAATAACGGATCTTGATTACACCGATAACCTTGCGCGCGAAGTGATGGAAAGTCTGCTGACACAGGCACCTGCAGAAATCCAGTCACAGCTTCGCGATAATATCAAATGGATTAAAGAAGCCGCGACCAACAAACTTGTGGTTGGATCCAAAGCGCGTATCCTCTACGCGGATGCTATCGGAAGGATCAACATTGCAAGGGCCTTCAATGACGCTATCCGAAAAGGTACCATTGGACCTGTGGTATTGGGCAGAGACCATCACGATGTTTCCGGAACGGACAGTCCCTACCGTGAGACATCAAACATTTATGACGGTTCGAGGTTTACTGCCGATATGGCGGTGCACAATGTGATCGGCGATGCTTTCCGCGGGGCTACCTGGGTGTCGCTTCACAACGGTGGTGGTGTAGGATGGGGCGAGGTTGTCAATGGTGGGTTCGGGATGGTTCTCGATGGGAGCGATGACGCCGACCGCAAACTGGAAAGCATGCTATACTTCGACGTAAACAATGGTATTGCCCGGAGGGCATGGGCGCGGAATCCAAACGCTAAGTTCACGATTAATCGCGAGTTAGGTTTGCGCAACGATTTGATAGCTACGATTGCTCATGAAGTCGACGATGCCGTTTTAGAGAACTTCATCGCTTAACTTACATCCTGTTGTTTCATTTTTGTCTTTCGGCCTTCTTTGTGCTGCATTATAAACTATTTTATGAAAAAGCACATTTTTACATTGATGTTACTGGCAATGAGTGCCGGCGCTTTTGCGCAGTTTCAACAGGGAACTAAAATGGTAGGTGGAACGGTTTCGTTTTCATCCAGAACGGCAACAGCCAAGTGGGACAACACTACGCAGAAAACTGAAACGAACACAGATTTTTCAATTTCTCCGCAGTTCGGCTATTTTGTAATTGACCGACTTGCCCTTGGAGCGGCCTTTGATTTGAGTCTGTCGAACTCCAAGTCAAAGACTTCCGAAAGAAATACTACTTACACAACACTTCAATTAGCTCCCTTCGTGAGATACTATTTGCCCGCCGGCGTTTTTTTTGAAGGACAATTTGGTCTGGGTACGACAAAAGCCAGTGGAAAGGCGGGTAACGGTAGCACCGTGGAAGGAAAGGAGAACCTAATGAGCTGGTCACTCGCTGCCGGATATGCTATCATGATCAATGAATCGGTGGCTATTGAGCCCATGCTTGGATACGGTTCAGTAAGGTATGCCGATCCCGATTCCAATAATGATTATCGGGAACTTTATCCGGGATTGTTTTTGCAAGTTGGCTTTCAGATTTATCTGCCTTAAGTGAACTCTATCGGGTTTATCGCCCGTCATTTTAATAATATTGCGGAGAGGCACTATCTTTGTTAGTGTCCTCTCCAAATATTATTTATTATGAAAAAGACACTTTTCATCTTATTCTTTGCAGGTATTTCCTTCGCCTCTTTCGGGCAATCAGAATTCGCCATCGGCATCAAGGGTGGCCCGAATTTCTCAACTATCGACACCAAGGCAACTGCCGGTGAAAATTACCGTAATCGTACCGGCTTTCATGGTGGCGCTTTTGCCCTGATCAAGTTGACGAAGATCGGGATCCAGCCGGAGTTCATCTATTCCAAACAAGGCACAAAATTCAAACTCAATACGCAGGATTATGAGGCGAATTTTGATTACTTCAATGTACCCATCGTATTTAAACTATACGCTATCGGTGGGCTGAACGTCCAGCTTGGACCGCAGTTCGGATTTCTTTCCGGTGTCGATGGCCAGGCTGTCAAAATTGAGAATGGCCAGTCCAATATAATTCACGTGGCAAAGGAACACTACAAAAGCTCCGATCTTAGCTTTATCCTGGGTGCAGGATGGGATCTTCCCTTTGGGTTAACACTCGATGCGCGTTATAATCTCGGACTAAGCCGCATTCAGGATAATCCCATGCTCGAAGCCACTAAGAATCAAGTGTGGCAGGTGTCGGTTGGATATAAGATTATCAGGACGGGCGGATAATATTTTCAATAAAAGAAACCAATCTGGCAGTCGTTTTCTCGCAGATCCCGCAGAGCACACGGAAGGATACGCGAAAGGATAAGCTGTATTTTTCCGCGGCTTCTTCTGCGTATTCAGCGGCTTCTGCGAGAAATTTTGTAACCGTTTCCTCTCGCAGATCCCGCAGATCACACGGAAGAACACGCGGAAGGATAAGCTGTATTTTTCCGCGGCTTCTTCTGCGTATTCAGCGGCTTCTGCGAGAAATTTTGTAACCGTTTCCTCTGTTAAAAGCCTCCTTTTTATTCAACTACCAACAGGTAATAATTCCGCTTTCCTTTCTGCGCCAACAGATATTTTCCGTAAAGAAGGTCATTGGAACTGACTTTGTCATTGAGTGAAACCTTTTGTTTGTTAATGCTTACACCATTGCCCTGGATCGCTTTTCTTGCTTCACCTTTCGACGAATAAACAGACGTTTTTTCACCCAGCAAACTGACCGGATCAACGGATTCTTCGAAGTCGGATTTCTTTAACCGAAACGTCAGGCTTTCGTCGAAGGCATCTTCGATTTCAGCACCGGAAAGTTTCTTGAAATCATCAAACGAACTTCCGAAAAGGATACTGGTTGTTTCCTTCGCTTTTTGCAGCAGGTCCTCTCCATGTACACGCATTGTTATGTCTTCAGCCAATGCCTGTTGGAGTTGTCTCAGATGCGGGGCTTCGCCATGCCGGGTTTCCAGTGCTTCTATTTCTTCTCTCGACTTCAATGTGAAAATCCGAATGAAGTTGGCGGCGTCGGCGTCGGACACATTAACCCAATACTGATAGAACTTGTACGGGGATGTTTTCGCCGGATCCAGCCAGATGTTACCACCCTCGCTTTTCCCGAATTTTGTTCCATCCGCTTTTGTAATCAGTTTCGTCGTCAAAGCAAAAGCTTCGCCATTGGCTTTGCGCCGAATCAATTCTGTACCGGTCACGATGTTACCCCATTGATCGGATCCGCCCATCTGCAGACGGCAACCTTTATGCTCATACAACCAAAGGAAATCGTAACCCTGCACCAGTTGATAAGAAAACTCTGTGAAAGACAAACCAGACTCAAGGCGTTTCTGAACGGAATCCTTGGCCATCATATAGTTGATGGTAATATGCTTTCCGATTTCGCGGATAAAATCAAGAAAGCGAAATTCCTTGAACCAGTCGTAGTTATTAACAAGTTCGGCAGCTGCCGGGCCGGCAGCAAAGTCAAGAAATCGTTCCAGCTGCGATTTAACGCAGGCCACATTATGGAATAATACATCCTCTGATAGTAGATTTCGCTCGGCACTTTTTCCGGAGGGATCGCCCACCATTCCCGTTGCTCCACCGACCAGTGCTACTGGCTTGTGGCCGCATCGCTGGAAATGAACCAGCGTCATAATCTGCACGAGGTGGCCGATATGAAGTGAATCAGCCGTTGGGTCGAAACCGATATAGCCAGACGTAGTCCCCTTGGTAAGAAGTTCTTCCGTGCCAGGCATTACATCGTGTAACATGCCCCGCCAACGCAGTTCGTCAATAAAATTCTTCATAGACCCGATTTTGGGCCAAATATAGAAAACTTGCCCTGTGCAGGGCAGTCAGCAAAGTTTTTTAAATGAAAAAGGGTGCCGGAGGGCACCCTTTTTTCCTAGTGGGTTCCGTTGACCTGCACATCACGCAGGCCCAGCGTCTGGAACTCTATGTTCCTGTTCGGCGCCGTATGTTTTTTGAAATCCTCGATGATTTCGAGCACGTCATAATCGATTGCAACTGAATGCGAGCCGTCGATTACCACTTTTGAGTTGTCAGGGAGCTCGTCAAGGCTCAATTGGATGCTGGCCTTGTTCAGGAACGTCACCTCTTCAGAAAGCCTGAGCGTAATTACTTCGCGGTCCTGCATCGATTCTTTTTTATAGAAGTAAGCATGCTTGTAATTCTTTCTCAGGATGAAGAAGATGGCAATAGCCATACCGATCCCGATTCCTTTTAGCAAGTCCGTAGCAAGGATCGCAACCACCGTAACCAAAAAAGGTATGAACTGATCCCATCCCAGCTTATACATTGTCTTGTACAACGCGATCTTCGAAAGCTTGTATCCGACAAGCAGAAGAATTGCCGCGAGCGTCGCCAGTGGGATAAAGTTCAGATACCTGGGAATCACAATGACCGATATCAGAAGGATAGCCCCATGCAGCATGGTCGACGTCTTCGTCTTGCCACCCGCGCTAACGTTGGCCGAGCTTCTTACGATCACCTGTGTAATCGGGAGACCCCCAATCAAACCTGAGATCATATTGCCTACGCCCTGCGCCTTGAGTTCCCGATTCGTCGGCGTTACCCGTTTGAACGGATCAAGCTTATCGGTCGCCTCAACGGATAGCAATGTTTCAAGACTTGCCACCATGGCCAGTGTTAGTGCGATTACATACACATCGGGATTGGAAAATGCGCTAAAGTCCGGCGTGCGGAAAAAACTGAAGAACTCATTTGCATTGGAAGCAACAGGCAACTGAACCAGGTGCTCACCTGACAGCGCCCACTCCGGTTTCACCGACATGAACAGAAGGTTGAGCAGTATTCCCGTGACTACCACGAATAGCGCTCCCGGAAGAAACTTCAATACTGCGAATTTTTTCATGCCCGGCCTCTCGAGCATAATCAGCATGGCAATAGAAATCACACTGATAATCACTGCACCCGTGTGGTGATAAACGAATGCATGGTAAAGTTCGGTGAACGTATTGTGACCATCAGCTTGCTGAAGAGCCATGTCGCCCATAAAGTCCTTGTCGTATCCGAGCGCATGCGGAATCTCTTTAAGGATAAGCGTAAGCCCGATAGCCGCAAGCATTCCTTTAATCACAGACGACGGAAAGTAATATCCGATGATACCTGCTTTCAAAAAGCCGGCGATCACCTGGATAATTCCGGCAAGAAAGACGGCGACCAGAAATGCTTCAAAGCTTCCAAGCGTATCAAGCGCGGCGAGTACAATGACAACCAAACCGGCTGCCGGACCGGCCACACCAAGCGAAGAACCACTCAATCCGCCAACCACAATTCCCCCGATGATTCCGGCGATGATTCCGGAAAAAATTAAGTCAGGTCTGCCGGTCGACGCAAGGCCTATACCAAGACAAAGTGGTAATGCCACTAAGAATACGACTACACTGGCGGACAGGTCATTTTTGAAATTTTTAGTATGATTTTCTTTGTGAAGCATAAATATTAGTCTGTTCCCCTCTGATTAATTCGCCACTACCGGACTGTCAATTTGATATATGGAAGGCAGTTTCGCCTTGCTCGAAAAGCTCACGTTGAGATCTTTTATGATTCCGGTCTTTAAGTCATAAACCCAGCCATGAACCATTGGTTGATTTCTGCTTTGCCATGCGTTCTGGACTATTGATGTTTTACTGAGGTCGAACACGTGTTCGATTACATTAAGCTCCACCAGTCGGTCAAACCTGGCCCCTTCGTCTTCGATGGCTTCAAGTTCAGGAGCGTGCAATCGGTAAACGTCTTTGATGTGGCGGAGCCAGTTATCCACAATTCCATTCTGGCCATTGCTCAGAGCTGCTTTAACTCCACCGCACCCATAATGTCCGCACACGATAATATGCCGAACCTTCAACACATTAACGGCATAATCCAATACGCTAAGGAGATTCATATCGCTGTGTACCACAACGTTTGCAATGTTCCGGTGCACAAAGATATCCCCGGGCTGTGTTCCGGTAATTTCGTTGGCCGGGACCCGGCTATCCGAGCATCCGATCCATAGAACCTGTGGGCTCTGACCTTTGGATAGACGTTCGAAAAAACCAGGATCGGCCTCGTTCTTCTCTTTGACCCAGGCCCTGTTTCCAGCCAGTAATGAATGATACATGTCCATAGTAATAGCAGTATAAGTTTTAAAATGTTGACAATGTTAAAATGAAGTAGTCGGATCGGTTCAACCGATAGCTTCATTTTAAGGATCTTTTCAATAAAAAATAAGGAGAGTTCCCTCCAGAGCGGGGGAAAGAATTAAGAACGGGAGTCGGGGGGTGGCGAATAGGTCTCAATGTGACCGCTTCGTATTCGTTCCTCGTGAACGAGGAACTTATAACGGGTGGTTACGCTACGGTTTTCGTTGAGGTTGTGAAGAAAATCGTCATCTAGAAAATCCAGGGCTTTTGCGACAGAACGACCTTCGTTTGATTCACCGTGCGCGTCAGGTTCTTCTTCCACCGAGATGCAGGCCAATAGTTTCTTGGCGTTCTCAACTAAGGCCTTGTTCTTTTCCAGTTTGAATATGGCCACTTCAGCCATAAAGAAAATCATGTGTAGCAACGTTGTACACCACACGGTGATGAACAAGATCTTAACAAGACGAAGTCGGTAGACTTTCATGGAGTGCAAAAATACAATAATTTTTGAAATGTGAAGATGTGGCTTGATAGGGAACGGCTGATTTAGCGTACTTTTGATCCCCAAAACCCTTTAAACTGCTGATTTTCATCGTAGTTGGGGTTTCTTGTTAAAAATGTGTTAAACCATCTGATTTTATGAGACAACCCGATGCATTAAACCTTGTGGCGGAATTCCACCGGACTTTCAAACACCCGATACCTGTGGCTCCCGGCATCCCCGCCCCAAACCGTTGCCAGTTGCGGGTAGCCCTGCTGGCGGAGGAACTTAAAGAACTTGAGGTTTCCATCCTCGAGAAAGATATCGTAGGCGTGGCCGATGCATTATGCGATTTGCAGTACGTCCTGTCAGGTGCGATCCTTGAGTTTGGTCTCGGAGAAAAGTTCGCCGAGCTTTTTGAAGAGGTTCAACGATCGAATATGAGCAAAGCCTGCGCAACCGAAGAAGAAGCCCGGCAAACAGTGGAATTCTACAGGCAGAAGGATGGCACTGCGTGTCATTACCAGGAGGCCGACGGAAAGTGGCTCGTCTATCGCACGGCCGACCATAAAACGATCAAATCGGTGAATTATAGTCCCGCGGATCTGGACAAGATCGTTAATCGTCAGACGTAGAACTCGAACTGGAATACGCTGTCTTGCCCACGCTGCTGCAGCGGATTGATGGCAATTATCTGAGACTCATTGTAAGCTTTGATGAAATCGGTCCGGCTGATTCGAACCTTGCTATGGCCCGGTTTGATACGGTGATACTGCATCCTGCCCGAGGCGTTTGCCGTGGCACTGTAGATGTAGCTAAAATGCAATGGGATGGGGGAGGGGACGTAACGCATCTTACCGGTAATTACTCCTGAAATCCGAAAGGATCAGCGCGTTCTGGCGGGCATTATATTGCGACAGTAGCTTATAAACCCACACCGGAACGTAGTGCCCCGTACGCTCAAGATCCTGGATTTTTGTGCATAACTCGCTGATATAAAAGCGAATCTGATCCAGGTTCCGACACTCAGAGGGCTGCACGAAATTCTGGGAGGTGAATTGCCTGAGCTCGGCTTCCACGGAAGGTCTTGCCTTTTTACCCATATGCCTGTGTATTTATACACAAGTATAGTGAAAATACTATAACCGAACAACTGATGATCGGTGCAATAATGCACAGAATCGTTACGCTTTTCAGATGCAATTATCTTCCAATTCGAAGCCCGGCGTCATATATTCGTAAGCTACAATACCGTAGTTATGCGTCACGTTCTTATATTTAGACGTAATAACTCCGTTAATTTATGGAAGAAGCTGTAAGTAATCCGTTCCTTCAAACCTGGACTCAGGCAATGATCATCGGTGCATTTGTGATGTTGCTTGCCGGGGTTGCGTTATATATCATTCATCACGTCAGAGTGGCTTCAATCCGGGATTACAAGACCAGGTACGACTACATCAGCGCCAGGGAAATCAAACATTACCGGATCGTTTTTCTTTGCTTCGGGCTGGCGGTCATGATGGCCATTAACCTGTACGGTATGGGCGAAGACCTTGATATGGGGCTGTGGTTCTTCATCCGGCTTTTCATTTCCGTCGCAGGAGGCACACTGGTGGTTTACGTGGCGTATCTGGTGCTGGAATATTACTACCCGACCGTTCTAAACCGCAAACTCAGGAAGTGGCGCTTCACCCCACGGATGAGCAGCGCCGGAAATGAAATGCGGCTGCTGAGCGAAGATGAGGAAGACGTTCACCTCCAGGAAGGCATGAAAGCCGAGGAAAACGTGTTTTCGATAGACTACGACGTATGGATGGACGAAAAATCAGGAGAGGTCAAGATTGAGAAGTATGCGGGCCACCTCGAAGCGTTGCAGTGTAATTCATGTGGGTTTTTCACAATGCGTGTTGTTCGCGAAGAGATAACCCGCCAACCAGGATCGGACACTCCCGGAGAGTTGGTTAAACACTATCAGTGCCAGTACTGTAAGGCTGTTCGGGCTACCGCCTTCAATATTTCTACCAAAGAGGCCGCCGATTACCGGAACGATTTAAAGAAACCGCATACCGTGCGCAAAAACAATACGATCGACCTTATCCGGGTCGAAATCCATTCAGCTGTATCCGGGAAGAAATTCTACGAATTCCAGAATCTGGATCAGACTATGCGTTTCCTGGAGGGATATGACTCCGAAAAATAGGCCTGGTCGCAGCTGTTCATCGGTTATTTGATATAAATGGTCAGGAATCCTTTCTTTCGGAGGATCAAATTCATTACTTTTTACGTTTGAACTTAAGGCATGTAGTTTGCCTTATGCTCCATGAATCACTTTTTTATTATGATGATGAAAATGAAAAACCTGTTTGCGAGTCTTTTCTTCATAGCCATCCACGCCACAACGCTTGTCGCCGCTACTAGTCCGGCCGATACATCGCGTTTGGAACCAAAGGCTGTCTATGGCAAGGAAGCAAAGATTATTGCCTACATTCTAGATAACAACCACTATCGCAAGATCAAACTTAACGACTCGCTTTCGTCGGTGATACTCGACGAGTACGTAAAGAACCTCGATAACAATAAGACATATTTTACAAAAAAAGACATCGCTTCATTTGAGAAACACCGGAACAAGATCGACGATTACACCCGCGATGAAGACGTCAAGGTGGCTTATGAGATCTATAGCGTTTTCCGCGATCGTTTCGAAACGAGGATGAAGTATGTGATGGAAAACCTGATTGATAAAGAATTCGATTATTCTCTCAATGAGTTCTATGAAACCGACCGTGATAAGGAAGGGTGGTGTAACGATGACGCTGAACTCAATGAGATATGGCGCAAGTTAATCAAGAGCCAGGCGCTTAGTCTCAGGCTTACCGGGAAAACACAGGAGGAGATCAGCAAGACCCTCCGCGAACGGTATGAACGCTTTGCCAAATCCGTAAGGCAATTCAATACTGAAGATGTTTTCGGGGTTTATATGAATACGGTTACCGAAGCATATGATCCCCACACGAATTATTTCTCACCACGCGCTGCAGATTTGTTCAAACAGAACATGAGTCTTTCACTGGAGGGAATCGGAGCAAGGCTGCAAACCGAGAATGACTATACCAAAGTCGCCGAGATCATTGCGGGAGGCCCGGCCGACAAAAGCAAGAAGCTTTTACCCAACGACCGTATTGTGGCTGTAGGCCAGGGTGATGATGGCGAAATGGTTGACGTTGTTGGTTGGCGGATAGACGAGGTAGTCAAACTTATAAAAGGTCCCAAAGGAACAACGGTAAGGCTATCTATTCTTCCGGTGGAAACCGGCGTAAACGGTCCTGCCAAGATTATTAAACTGGTTCGTGACAAAATCAACCTGGAGGATCAACGGGCGCAAAAAACGGTCATTGACTATCAGAAAAATGGCAAGAGTATGAAGATGGGTGTGATCACCCTTCCGAGTTTCTACATGGATTTCGATGAATATCAAAAAGGAAATCCGAACTACACCAGTACAACACGTGATGTTCAAAAGCTGATCAAAGAACTGCAGGCTGAAAAGATCGACGGACTGGTGTTGGATCTTAGGAACAATGGCGGTGGATCACTCACCGAGGCCATAGACCTTACCGGCCTTTTTATCAAGAATGGTCCGGTTGTTCAGGTGAGAAACTCCGGTAATAAAGTTGAAGTAGGGCTGGATGAAAATCCTTCCATTCTCTACAACGGGCCGCTCATCGTCATGACAAATCGTTTCAGTGCATCAGCATCTGAAATTTTTGCCGGAGCAATTCAGGATTACAAGAGGGGTGTTGTTGTTGGTGAGTCGACTTACGGAAAGGGAACCGTTCAGACGGTTATTCACCTGAACCGTTTCCTGAATGAAAAAGAACCGGTCGGAGATCTCAAGCTGACGTTTCAAAAATTCTACCGTGTAACCGGAAGCAGCACACAAAATCGCGGCGTGGTTCCGGACATCAAGCTCCCGACGGCTCTTGCTCCCGACCAGTTTGGCGAGAGTTCAAATCCAAATGCGCTGCCCTGGGATGAAATCAAAGGGACGTTGTATCAGAAAACACCTTTAATCAATGATCGCATTGTCGCCGAATTGTCGAAGAACTATCAAAATCGCCTCAGAACGGATGCTTCCCTGAAAAAACTCCAGACAGAATTAGAGGATTTAAAGAGGAGCTTTGCCGAAACCCGTGTGAGCCTCAATGAGGCTGTACGTAAGAAAGAGATTGAGGAAGCTGAACTTAAACGGGAAAAGCAGCCCCTTGAAACGCAGATTGTCGACAAGGAAAAGATCACAGCGAGCAGTGACCTTCAGGAAGTTGATGACGAATATTTGCGTGAGGGTTTATTTATCCTCTCTGATCTCATCAGTACCATTGGTTAACAGAATTAAACTCCTGATTAAAAAAAAGAGCGGTTTTGCCGCTCTTTTTTTCTTTAATTCATTTCTATTCCGGCACAATAAGGTTTATTTAAATGCTTATTTTGGATGCAGTATAAGAAAACTCCATGAGTGAAGAACTACTTAAAGCAATTATACAACTATTTGCTATTGTAGCGCGGGAAAGGATTACCGAAGACGAACGGACCAACATAAAGGAGTTTCTGTCAATCCATCTCAATCGTGACGCAACCAATTTTTATCTTAAGCTTTTCGACGAATTCTGCTCGACACACGCGCTGAATTCTCCCGACCTGAGCACCCTTGATACCGATACGCAACAATTCGTTGATGATTGGTCGAATATCATGAAGATCATCCGCCAGGTAAACCAGGCGCTGACGATGCAGCAGAAACTGGTGCTGGTGGTCAAAATCATCGAGCTGGTTCATGCTGACAATCACATCTCGGATCGCCAGGCGAATCTAATCTTCTACATCGGACAGGCTCTCAAAATTCCGAAAAATGTAGTGGACACGTTGCAGGCGTATGTACTTGCGCAGGATATCGATGAACTGCCCGGGACTAATGTGCTGATAATCGATGAGGGCTCGGGTGAATACGACGGCCCGAGGATCATTGAGAAAGATCTTACGGGCATGGTGGCGATCCTCCGGCTTCCGGAAGCGGAAACGTATTTCATCAAGTACCTGGGCATCACCACGCTCTATTTAAACAGCATCCTTCTCAAGAGCCGGCGGATAGACGTGTTTCCAACAGGGAGTACAATCCGCGGTGATAAAATGGGGCCGATCTATTACAGTGACGTAATCAGCCGCTTTCTGCAAGGTCAGAGCCAGACGCAAATCTCATTCTCGGCCGACCACGTGTTTTACCATTTCCGGTCAGGCCGCGCCGGAGTTCAAAACGTCAACATCTCCGAACATGGCGGAAAACTGATCGGCTTGATGGGGGCCAGTGGTTCGGGCAAGTCGACGCTCCTCAATGTACTTAACGGTTCTGAAAAACCGTCAAGTGGAAGGGTGCAGGTTAACGGTATCGATATTTATGAAGAACCGGAAAGGATCCAGGGTATAATTGGGTACGTTCCTCAGGACGACTTGCTGATGGAAGACCTGACCGTTTTTCAGAACCTTTATTACGCTGCGAAACTTTGTTTCGGTAACTACTCCGAGAAACAAATCGTCGAGCTAACGGTTCGCGTATTGATGGTGCTGGGATTGAGTGAAATTCGCGACCTCAAAGTCGGATCGCCGTTGCAGAAAACGATTAGCGGAGGCCAGCGCAAGCGCCTGAACATCGGCCTCGAGCTTTTACGTGAGCCCACAATCCTTTTTGTTGACGAACCAACTTCAGGTTTGTCGTCCCGTGATTCCGAAAACATCATGGACCTGCTGAAAGAATTGTCTCTTCGTGGTAAAATGGTGTTCGTGGTTATCCACCAGCCTTCTTCGGATATCTTCAAAATGTTCGACACGCTCATTATAATGGACGTAGGCGGATTTCAAATTTACTACGGCAATCCAATCGAAGCGGTGATCTATTTCCGCGAAATGATAAATGCCGCTAACAAATCGCAAGGCGCCTGCCCCGAATGCGGAAACATCAATCCGGAGCAGATCTTCAGTATAATAGAGACCAAAGTGGTCAATGAATACGGAAGGTTAACGAACACACGGAAAGTCTCACCAGGACAATGGTATCAATATTTCAAGCAACGCGTTCGCTCTCCGAGGATTGACCATGTGAAGGAGCCACTCCCGGTAACCCAGGAAATTCCAAACTGGTTTGAACAGTTCAAGGTATTCATAACACGCGACGTACTCGCGAAGCTTGCGAATCATCAATACCTTCTTATAAATCTCCTTGGAGCACCAGTTCTTGCTTTTTTCATCGCATTTATGGTAAAATACTATAATACGATGGAAGGCGACGGCACCTATACATTCTACAATAACCAGAATGTACCCGTCTATTTTTTTATGAGTGTGGTTGTCGCGCTATTCTTCGGCTTGACAATGAGCGCTGAAGAAATATTCCGCGATAGAAAAATATTGAAGCGCGAACGGTTTCTTCATCTCAGTCGCAGCAGTTACCTCAGTTCGAAGACTTTCGTAATGTTCGCGTTCTCGGCGATCCAAACATTTCTGTTTGTCGTTGTCGGTAATTCCATTCTTGAAATTCCGCTGACGGAAATGCGCTACTGGCTGATACTTTTCAGCGCCTCCTGTTTTTCGAATATGCTTGGATTGAACATTTCGTCGGCATTCAATTCAGCGGTTACAATTTACATTTTGATTCCTCTTCTTGTTATTCCGCAGCTATTGTTGAGCGGCGTGGTTATCAGTTTCGATAAGTTTAATCCAACTGTCGGAAAACCTGTTGGAATTCCTCTCGCCGGCGACCTGATGACATCACGCTGGGCGTTTGAAGCGTTTATGGTCACCCAATTCAAGGATAATCCGTACGAAAAGAAGTTTTATGCCCTGGATCAGGTTGCCGCGGAAGCCGAGTACAAGCGTATCTACTACATCCCTGAGCTTCAGTCGAAACTCGCATTCTGTCTGAACCACCGGAGCCATTGGCGGAACACACGATATGAGCCGCTCAACTACGCTCTCGGACTGCTGAAACGCGAGATCTCTAATGAATTGCGTTACGTGGGCGAAGACAAACTCGATACCGACAAACTGGAACCGGGAAAATTCGATTCCCTCGCTTTTGAAGATACTAACTTGTTCCTGACCAGTCTCAAAACATACTATACCCGCAAAATGCAGCGCGCCGTTGAGGAAAAGGAATCCATGATCGCCGGAATGACGGATACGGAGCCCAAACTTGAGCAGTATGAAACGCTTTGGTCGTCTTATGTAAATAAGGCGGTGTCTGATGCGGTAAGAAACATTTCCACGCCCGAACGAATCGTCGAATATCAGGGAACTCTCATTCAAAAGATATACCCGATCTATATTCTCGAACATAAGCCGCGGCACCCCCTTGATTATTCTGCCAGTCTTTATCAGCCTACAAAGCATTTTATGGGCGCCCAGATTGACACGTTTGTGTTTAATATTCTCGTGATATGGTTTATGACATTGACACTTTTTGTAACGTTGTATTTCAATTTGTTGAGAATATTTCTCCGGCTTTTCGGAAACAACAGGAGATACCGGCGAAGAGAAAACCTTAAATAATATAAAACTTACCTGTAAATGAGAATGAATAGGAAAATTGGTCAGCTCTTGACCCTTGCTTTCGTAGTGGGAATGTTATTCGCCTGCGGCGAAAAGACCACATCCACCGCTTCCGACGAATCGGCTGCCGCTGGTTCGGATACCGATGATTGGACCATGATGGATGAGTTTCATATCGTTATGGCTGAATCCTTCCATCCCTATAAGGACTCCGCAAACCTTCAGCCTGCCAGAGAACTCGCAGGCGAGATGGCATCTGTCGCGGACAATTGGGCGAAATCCGAGTTGCCGGCTCAGGTCAATAATGAAGCGGTCAAAGGTAAAATTGATCAACTCAATAGCGGAGCAAAACAGTTCCAGGAAACTGTGCAGTCTGGTACAGACGAGGAAGTAGGAGCAAAGCTAACCGAGCTTCACGACTTGTTTCACGAGCTTCAGGATGCGTGGTACCACGCCCAGCACGAATAGTAAAATGATTTCTTAAACCGGTGAACTGACAATACTGTCAAATCAGGGACACGCAACGTCCCTGATTATTCCATTATCGCGTATGCTGAAGATTGCGTGGACCAGGGATTATGTGCTGCCCTTGCCTCCGAACCACCGGTTTCCAATGAGCAAGTATGAAATGCTGCCCTGGCAGTTGTTGCACGAGGGCACCATTGCGGAGGAGAATATTTTTCATCCTGAAGCCATTTCAGAAGAATGGATATTGGCCACTCACGACCAGACTTATTGGGAAAAGCTTAAGGCATTGGCACTAACACCAGCGGAGGTAAGGAGAACAGGATTTCCCCTTAGTCGGGCACTGGTTCATCGTGAGACAATCATCGCCCACGGAACATTAGTCGCTACGCACTTTGCTTTTGAGCATGGCGTAGCAATGAATATCGCAGGGGGGACTCATCACGCCTTCACCGACCGCGGCGAGGGGTTCTGTCTTTTGAACGATCAGGCCATCGCCGCGAATTACCTTCTAAAGACTAAGAAGGCCGCGCGTATTCTTATTGTCGACCTCGATGTTCACCAGGGCAATGGCACTGCCCAAATTTTCAGGACCGAATCACGGGTCTTTACCTTCAGCATGCACGGGGCGAATAATTATCCTCTGATCAAAGAAACATCCGATCTGGATATTGGCCTTCCCGATAAGACTGGTGACAGGGAATACCTTGACACGCTGATTGCAAACCTTGATGCAGTAACAGGTCATTTTATTCCCGATTTTCTTTTCTTCCAATCCGGTGTCGATATCCTTGCTACCGACAAATTGGGAAAGCTCAGCGTGACCCGGAACGGATGCAGGGAACGGGATCGGGTTGTGCTTTCGTTCGCGAAGCAAAACAAAATTCCGTTGGTCATAAGCATGGGCGGCGGATACTCGTCGGAGTTCAATGATATTATTGAGGCACATGCGAATACCTACAGGTTGGCACAGGACATATTTTTCTAATAGCATTTAATTTTGGCGGGTTTTGAAATCTGGTTATCTTTCTCCGATTCAATCAACATACAATGACCCAAACCGCTGTTACTAAACAGGAGAAGAAAACGCTGTGGTACGTCATCATGGCTTCTTCTGTAGGTACTCTTATTGAATGGTATGATTTCTATATTTTTGGAAGTCTCGCTATTATTCTCTCGGAACAGTTCTTTCCGCAGACCAACCCTACCGCCGATTTTCTGGCGACACTCGCAACGTTTGCTGCTGGTTTTGTGGTGCGTCCGTTCGGAGCACTTGTATTCGGCAGACTTGGCGATATCGTAGGCAGAAAGTATACGTTCCTTGTTACGCTGGTGCTCATGGGGGGGTCGACCTTTGCCATCGGCCTTGTACCTGGCTATGATACCATCGGATTGCTGGCACCAATTCTTGTTCTGATCCTGCGCCTCCTGCAAGGCCTCGCTTTAGGCGGAGAGTACGGTGGCGCTGCAACCTATGTCGCCGAACATGCGCCAGCTGCCAATCGGGGATTTTATACAAGCTTCATCCAGACTACGGCAACGCTGGGCCTATTCGTTTCTATCGGAGTCATTCTCGCCGTGCGGGAATATATTGGCGTAGCCGAATTCAACGACTGGGGTTGGCGAATACCCTTCCTGTTGTCGGCACTATTGGTCGGCGTTTCAATCATCATCCGCCTGAAAATGAAGGAGTCGCCGCTGTTTTCAAAACTCAAGGCTGAAGGAAAAATATCAAAGAATCCGCTGAAGGAAAGCTTCACAAAAAAGGAAAACCTCCGCATGGTACTCATTGCTTTATTCGGCGCAACGGCGGGGCAAGGCGTGGTGTGGTATACGGGCCAGTTCTATGCTATGACATTTCTTGAGACGACGTGTAACATTGAATTTGTTCAAACCCGAAACATAATTGCTATTGCACTCGTGATTGGCACACCCCTGTTCATTTATTTCGGCTGGCTTTCCGACAGACATGGCCGTAAGGTGATCATGATGCTGGGATTGATACTGGCAGTGATATTATACCGGCCTGTCTATATGCACATGTATGCCATCGCTGACTTGTCACAGAAGACAGAACTTGTCGACTTGAAGGAAGACATCACTATTATGCGCCCAACAGATAGCGGCGACTCGGTCGCGGTGCGACAAACAGTCAGGGTATTTGAGGATGGAACGCAGTCGCGCGAGACCTATGGAGTCGCCGGCAAAGAAGAACAGATTGTGAAGAAGGAGGTCATATTGAGTGGCGAAATGCTTCGGGGTATGATCGGCATGGTTCTGATTCAGGTCGTGCTTGTCACGATGGTGTACGGACCGATTGCTGCTTTCCTTGTGGAAATTTTCCCCACACGGATTCGATATACGTCCATGTCGCTTCCTTACCATATCGGGAATGGTGTTTTCGGAGGCCTGACGCCGTTTATCGCTACTTATCTGTATACCAGGAGCAAGAGTCCTGAGCTGCCAGACGGCGACCCGTTTGCCGGTCTTTGGTATCCGATCGCTGTCGCGGGCATCTCATTTGTGATCGGAATGATCTTCCTTAGTAACCGCCGAAAAGCCGAAGTGATGGATTAGTGAGGCCCGCTCAGCGGTGCAACGTATTACACAATATGCCATTTACCCTTGCTCATACAGCCATTGTTCTCCCTTTTTACCGGAAGCGCTGGTTCTCGGCGACTGCTCTTATCGTTGGAAGCGTTGCGCCGGACTTTGAATACTTTTTCAAAATGGGCAGCAACAGTGAGTACAGTCATACGATAGCAGGAATATTTTATTTTAATATCCCCGTGGTTATCCTGCTGTCATTTGTATTTCACCTTTACGTAAAGCGCAACCTGCTTCATAATTCGCCACGCTGGGTCCAGCGAAAATTTCAGGATCTGCTGCACTTCGACCTGACATCTTATTTCAGGAAACATTGGGTTGTATTTCTGATCTCCGCGATGATAGGATCTGCATCGCATGTTTTCTGGGACAGCTTCACCCATGGAAGTGGTTATTTCGCGAATACACTTTGGTTTTATCAGGGGACATACGTTCCTTTCGACGGCGTTAACTACCCGTTGTTTTATGCACTGCAACAGATCAGTACTGCCGCGGGTTTGTTCGTGCTGTTCCTGTTTGTCTTCTTTAAAAAAAGTGATCCCGGTGCTATTGTTTATCAACCTCGGGCAAAATACTGGCTGACTTTTTTTGCCATCATGGTGGTAGCTATGGGCTTGCGGTTTATCCCGTTTCCCGAAGACGTCGAAATAGGAAACATTGTTGTTTCGATAATCTCCAGCACGTGTCTGGCAGCGATTTTCTGTGGGCTTATACGCCTTGATTCAAAAGTTGCCGAAGTGGCCTGAGCCTTTTCTTTCCGTTCATTTTGTATATTTCTCCATGGCAAGGAAATCCCAATGGGTTCAGGTTAATAAACGTCAGATTGAATTAAGCAATCTTGAAAAAGTTCTTTATCCGGAAGACGGAATTTTCAAAGCTCAGATCATCGAATACTATCTCAAGATTGCGCCAACGCTGCTGAAATACGTGAAGGGCAGGGCACTCACCCTTATCCGGTATCCCGACGGGATCCATGGCGAAAGCTTTTATCAGAAGAACAAGCCTAACGGTACGCCTGACTGGATTGAATTTCTGGCACTTGGAAAAGAAAAAAAGGACTATATCATCGCTACGGAACCCGCCCTGCTGGTATGGCTGGCAAATCTTGCCTCACTGGAGATACATCAGCTACATGCGCGGAAACCCAATTTCGATTTCCCTGACTACATGGTCTTTGATCTTGACCCCCCGGAAGGGTACGATTTTCGGGACCTGCTTCCAATTGCGTTTGACCTCAAGACGCATATTGAAGGCTATGGATATACACCATTCGTAAAGACCACCGGTGGCAAGGGAATCCACATATGTTGTCCTGTTGAGGCCCGATGGGATTTTCACACGGTGTTCGAAGCTGCAGAAAGCATTGCCAAACCCTTCGTCGACAGTCATAACGACAAGACTACGCTGCATATTAAGAAAGACGCGCGCAAGGGCCGCATCCTGGTAGACATTTACCGGATCCGTTCAGGTCAGAGCATCGTTTCACCGTACAGCCTGCGTGGGCGTATAGGGGCCCCGGTATCAATGCCACTGACCTGGGATGAATTGCAAAACGTGGAATCACCCAGGGAATTCAATATCGGCAATGCCGTAGATAAGGTGGTTCGTGACGGAGATGCGTGGGAGGGTTTCGACGCGTATGCCGTACCCCTACATACTCAATCCGTAAAACGGCAGTCCAAAAAGAATCTGCCACCAAACCCCCGGCACAAAACACCCGAGCAACTCGCGACGTACAAGCAAAAGCGAAATTTTGAAAAGACACCCGAGCCTGCGGGTGAATCGGGGTTCACCGGTGGAAACAACTTTGTTGTCCATCGCCACCATGCGTCGCGATTGCATTATGACCTGCGCCTTGAAAAGGACGGCGTACTCAAGTCGTGGGCGGTGCCCAAAGGGCTTCCACCTCATCCGGGGGTTAAACGCCTCGCTGTCCAAACCGAAGATCACCCGATAGAATACCTGACGTTCGACGGAAAAATCCCAAAAGGCCAGTATGGCGCGGGCGAAATGTGGGTCTACGCCCTGGGCAAGTATCAGGTTACCAAAGACAAAAAAGACGGTTTCTATTTTCGGTTGAGCAGTAAGGAAATTACGGGTGAATACCGCATTCATAAGACCAAAGAAAAGGAGTGGCTGTTGGAACGGGTCGACGAGCCCCAGACGAATTATTTGCGCGACCTCATCGAACCCATGCTTTCCGAGTCTGTCGGGAAGCCGCCAAAGGGCAATGAGTATCTTCACGAGCTGAAGTGGGACGGCATTCGCGCGATGATTGCTCTTGAGGATGGTGTAGTTCGGATACGCACGCGAAACCACAATGATGTGACACGGCAGTTTCCGGAGTTGTTGATCGGTGACCAGGCTTTTCGGGCAACAAACGGTCTCTTTGATGCCGAGATCGTCTGCCTTGACAAAGACGGAAAGCCGGTGTTCAAAAATGTTATAAACCGGATGATGAGTAAGGGGGAGAAAAACATTGAAAATCTCTCCAGGAAAAACAGGGTGCACTGCTATGTTTTTGATTGCCTGTACCTCGATGGACGACTACTGATCAATGAACCGCTGGTGAAACGCAAGGAGTGGCTCGCTGATGTTATAAAACATGATACACCGTATAGAGTAAGTGAAGCCGTGGAAGACGGAGACGCGTTGTTCGAGGCGGCGCGAACCCATGCACTGGAGGGCATCATGTCGAAACAACGGGACGGGAAATATACCCCGGGCAGACGAACCAACTGCTGGTATAAAGTAAAGGTCAGGCAAAGTGCAGAGGTTGTCGTTATCGGTTTTACCAAAGGTAAGGGCGACCGCGGAGTGTCATTTGGTGCGCTTCAAATCGCCGAAAGGGTTGATGGCGAACTTGTTTATCGCGGCAAGGTAGGAACAGGATTCGACGACAAGAAGATTAAGGAAATTGTGAAGCAGATAGGTCAACTTCCGGCGCTTAAGGCTACACCTGCCAAAGGAAACTTCGTCGATCCGCGGATTACCACCTGGATCGAACCAGGGTTGATTGCCGAGGTTAGTTATTCGCGACTTACCCCGGATCAGATGTTTCGGGAACCGGTGTTCCTGCGAATGCGACCCGACCTTTCTTTATGATTAAGGACATACCGATGAGCGGAATTTTGGATCGGTTTTTACACCGAGGGATTCGGCTTTCTTCAGATCGTCACAGGCTTCCACTTTCAACTTAAGCTTTTCTCTCGCGATTGCACGGTTATAGTACGCCGGCCCATATTCAGGGTCGAATGTTATTGCTGTCGAATAATCTTCTATCGCCTCGCGGTGTTTTCCCTGCCGGGTGAGAACGTTGCCCCGGTTAAGCCAGGCCTTTCCATATTCCCGATCAAGATGTATCGCCATTGAATAATCGGTGTATGCGCCTTTCAGATCGGCCAGTTTTTCCTTTACGAAACCGCGGTTCAGCCAGATCTCGGGATCATTTTTTTCAATTGCTATGGCACTGTTGTAGTCAACAAGAGCTTCTTTGAAAAGTCCGCGCTGCATTCGTTGATAGGCTCTTTCCAGATAAGGCGAAACCATACTGCTGTCGCTTTCAATTGCCTGTTCGAAATACTTGTCACCGCCTCCCGTTGTCGACTTCAAAACCCCTAGGTTATGCAGCGCCGTGGCATTATGCGGATTGAGTCTCAAAGCTTGCTGATAGTCTGCTTCGGCGTTGGCTCCGGGTATCTTTTCTTTTATTCTGCCGCGGTTGACATAGTAGTCGCTCTCGCCGGCCTGTAGTGAAATCGCCGAATCCATCCACTGAAGTGCGGATGCATAGCGTTGCAGCATGAATTCGCACATTCCCACATAATTTAGCAGAACTGGCTTAAGATTGCTTTGTGTCGTAGTGATCTGCATGGTGCCCGCTGCTGAAGCAGACTTCTGGAACATCACGGTATTGGTTTCTCCGGGAGACAAATGCATCAATCGCAGATAATCCTTTTTTGCTTCTTCGAACTGGCCCACCCTGAATCGCGCATTGGCCCGCGCCAGGAGGGCGTCATAGTGGTCAGGCTGAAGTTCAAGAAAAAGGCTGTAGTCGGTCAACGCACCCTGGAAATCTTTCAGTTGTTCGCGTGACGCAGCACGGCCAAGGTAGGCTTCTTCAAGCCCCGGACTTACCGTGATCACCCGCGAGTACACATCAATCGCATCTTTCCACCGGGAGCTTTGGTGATAATCATCGGCCTGTTTGAGTAGTTTCCGCACATCCGCAGGAGGTTGAGCGTAAACTGCCATGGCACAAATGGAGGCCAGAAATATCAGAAGAGAATATTTTTTCATATTGGTAAAACGAGGTCATTTAAGACCGGAAGCCTTGGCAAAGTCACAATTTTTGATTCCGGATATGAATAACACAAAATCAGGCATTTAAATTTTCAATGTTAAGATAAATCAGGTTGACGAATTGCTGATCGTTTTAGAATGTTTGGGTGTTGTAAAATTTATTCATTCTCAGTAGATTAGCGGCCGTCACTTCATTTTTTTAACTAAGTAATGTATGCGCGCAATCTGGAAAGGTCACATTCAGTTTTCATTGGTTACGATTCCTGTCCGTATTTACAACGCGATAGATGCCGGCCAAAGCATAAGCTTTAACCTTCTTTCGAAGAAAGGTAACAACCCTGTCAGTTATGAAAAGAAAGACAAGGTTACTGGCGAAGCTCTGAAGAACGACGAGATTGTAAAGGGTTACCAATATGAGCCTGGCCAATATGTTATCATAGAGGCTGAGGATTTCGAAAAGGTAAAACTCAAAAGCGAGAAGGTCATTGAGATCGAGGGATTTGTCGATTATCAGGAAGTTCATCCTACGCTGTTCGAAGCACCGTATTATCTCGGCCCCGACGGTGACGTAGCGGCAAAGACCTATGGCTTGTTGAGTCAGACCCTGAAAGAATCCGGAAAGATTGCAGTTGGTAAAGTCGTTTTGCGTGATCGCGAAACGCCTGTTTTGATTTCACCTCACGAAGGCGGGATGGTCATGTACCGGTTGCGCTACCCGCACGAGGTCCGCAGTATCCGGGAAGTGCCGCAACTCATAGACGTTAAACCCGAAAAGGAACAACTCAAGCTTGCGAAGACACTAGTCGACAGCATGACGGTCAAGTTTACGGACATTGAAATGAAAGACCGTTATTACGAAACGCTAAAAGAGATCATCGACGCGAAAGTGTCGGGTAGGGAAGTCGTTATGGTTTCTGAAGAAGAACCCAAAAAAGTGGTCGACATTATGGCTGCACTAAAAGCAAGTATCGACGCCGCGAAAAAACCGATGGAAAAAGCCAAAGGTGGCGCGGCGAAAAAGGCCAAAACCGAAAAAGAAGAAAAGAAAACGACCCGGTCTCGCAAAAAAGCATCGTAACATATCCCGTAATAGCCCATTTTTTGACATCCTCTGTCAAACAGGGTTAAGGTGGACCCGAATTTTGCCCGCGAACTGCGGAACGGGATATCATAATGATTACCTTTGTGATATGGCGAAAGTGATCAAATTTCCGGTACAGACACCAGAAAAATTTGGGCCGGAACGGGTGCGAAAGAAAAAGAGATGCGGGGTTCACGGTCAGCTTGATCTTTTTACCAGCGCTCGAATTATTCCGTTACATCAGCTGACTCCCTTTGAAGAAGCCCTTATGATGGACGACCAGCAAAATCTGGCGGCGGCACGGGCCGGCTATTTGAAAGCTATTGAAGAGGGAGACTGCGTGGCTGATGCCTATTGTAACCTCGGCATACTCGAAACTCAGACGGGAAATACTACCCGGGCAATAGATTGCTTCACCCGCTGCCTGGCCAATGATCCGCGCCACTATGAAGCGCACTATAACCTGGCCAACCTTTACGCGGAACTAGGCAACTTTTCACTGGCTCGCGCCCATTACGAGATCGCCATTGAGATTGAGCCCACCTTTTCCAACAGTTACTTTAACCTGGGGCTCACACTGGCGATGAGCAAGCAATTCAAAGATGCCGTTCGCGTGCTGAACGAGTATCGCAAGCTCAGTCCTCCTGAAAGCTGTAAACAGGCGGAAGACCTCATCACCAAGCTGAGTTTTTTTTAGCAACGCCTCGGCTACTGCTGAAGGCCAATCTTTTTCAGAATCTTCAAAGCCCGTGACCGGTAGCCTGGCGAAGCATACGGCAATTGTTCTTCAATAATCAGTGCAAGCTCGCGCTGGAGTTCCGGGTAGGGTTCGATCAGGTTTGCCAGTACCTCCATGGCAAAAACGTGTATCGCGACGGGTTCATTCCGGTTAGTGAGAAACCCAAAGCACAACTCGATGAGTTTTTCCCGCCGCGTGCCGGGGATTTCGACGGAGGGAAGCAAACGCAGGATATTCCTTTTTACTGCATCATGGATTCCAGGGGTGCCCAGCACTTTGATAAGACTTGCCAGATGAGGTTTCGCTAATCCGGGATGAGCAACGACAGTGTAACTTAATGGCCAGGCTGCGTACTGTGTTATTCTGCCGGGGCCTGCGAGAAACTCTTTGATCAATTCCGCGAATTTATCAGGATCGTCTCCAATGTAAGCAACAATGCGGTTGCACTGCGCCTTACTATGTTCCGCTTCCAGCATTTTTCGGATGGTGCCGGGCGTGGTTCTCACAATTTGGGGTTTAAAGATTCTTCGGGTCAGAGACGGCGATGGCGATCATAAACGAGATAATCGAAATGACAAAGCCGTACATGAAAACATTATACGCGATGCGAAGAAACTTGTACTTTCTTCCGAGTACTTTTCCCAGAAAATAGATATCCTTGATAAGGCTTCCGTAAAGATAATCGGGATCTTTCATCATTTCCTTCATTCCCCATTCGTAGTCTTCCATCCGCATTCCGAGGAAGTTGCCGAAGAACAGAAGATTGGTCCGCTTACTGTGAATATCTTCCCGGGTGAACGTACCTTCGTTTACGGTAGGCCGCGTCGACAGAATAGCAAAAACGGTGGTAGCCAGACAGACTGACACCAACATGAGTGTTGGAATCAGCAGGGCAGGGTTCTCCTCAAGTTTTCGTATCAGCACTGATACAATTATCGAAAGAATGATTGAGTTAATAGTAATTAAGATGTTGGCCTTGTTGTCAGCCATTTCACTCAACATAATATGATTATGGGAGGTGGTTCGGAACACGGTTTCGATCCCGCGTTCAGGTTTCGCTTTTTTCGATTTCTTCAGCTTCTCCCGTAATCTGTTTACTTCCACTTCAAGTGCCGTGGCGTCCTTCGGAATAAGCGGCGCTTCACTGCTGTCGGAAGGTTTTGGCTGTCCGTTAGTATTTTCCGTCATGACCTTCCGGAGCCGTTTAATATTCTGCTTTTTGCCTTCTTCCAAAACCGTCCGGCCAAAACTGGTGTGATAGCGGTGGCTTTCCATAAACTGAAGATTAAATTGTGTCCACTCGTCGTCCGGCATGTCCATGAAACCAAGTGATTTCCATTCCGCACGAAGATTCAAGCCATTTTCATCGCATTTTTCCGTTGAAAGGTGGAACAAATCGGCATCACAGAGCACTTTACCCACGATGCTTTTTGGCTGCTGCGGCATTTTCGTAGCTTCTATGGCCTCGACGACAGTGTCAATTTTTTGAGCTGATGCACCCGCTTCTTCCAACATTCGTCTTGCTTTCGCTGCCGCCACTGCCTCGTGATTCGATGAGCCGTTTTCGTAGCCGATGTCGTGTAGCCACGCGGCAATGATCACAGACTCCAGTTCATCGTCGGTCAGCTCGCACTTCTTACCAATAAACTCAGCCGCTTTAACAACCGCGGTAGTATGGTGAATGTTGTGGAAATTGTGTTTTTCAAACGCTTTCCCTGAAAAAGTCTTTTCCGCGAGCTCGCGGGCTTTAGCAATCAGATTCGTTTCCATAGATTAAAGGCCTAATGTAAAAAATATTCCAGTAACAGAACCGACACCCTACACTACCGTTGAAGGCATAGCGGACTTTGTCGGGACTTGTTATTTAAGACACGACTTTTTGAGCTGAATGTTTAAGACCATTTTATTTGTTTTTTGTCTGAGCGCGTTTCTACCGCTTTTTGCACAGGAATCTCCCCAGATCGAAGCTACTGTCTTTCTTATCGGAGACTGCGGTGAGCCGGTTATCAAAGATTCGCCCATTGGTGGCGTGTTAAGAAGGGAAGTTCAAAAGTCAGGCGAAAATGCGACTGTAATTTATCTTGGCGATAATGTGTATCCATTCGGCTTGCCGGGTGAAGGACATATTTTTCGTGCACGCGGAGAGGAGATCCTGAAAACTCAGGCTGACTGGGTCGCAGGGCTTTCTGCCCGGGGAATTTTCATTCCGGGTAATCACGACTGGCAACACTGGAATCGGAACGGCTGGAACTTCGTCGTGAACCAGCAGATGTTTATCGACTCACTTCATTACGACAATGTCACCCTGCATCCCAAAGGCGGGTGCCCCGGGCCGATTGAAATTCACCTTTCCGGAAATACTGTGCTCCTCATCATAGACTCCCAATGGGTCTTGCATGCCTATGACAAACCCGGTGAAGAGAGTGATTGCTTTGCAAAAGATCCGGCTACACTTATGGTTCTCCTTGATGATGCTCTTGTTCGAAATCGGGGCAAACGCGTGATTCTGGCTGCGCATCATCCGGTGATAACTTACGGGGATCACGGGGGAGTCTTCACCTGGCAGGACCATCTTTTTCCGCTCGTCGACCTTAATAAAAACCTGTATATCCCCATGCCGGTGATAGGCTCCCTGTATCCTCTTTACCGCGGTGTGTTGGGAAGCTCGCAGGATATCAAGCATACCAATTACAATCAGTACAGCAAGGCGATCCAACGCATGCTGGCGAAGCACCCAGGTACGATTTACGCCGCGGGTCATGAACACGCACTCGAGCACATTGTGAAAGACAGCGTGCAGTATATTGTGAGCGGGTCGGGTAGTAAAACAGGTTATGTAAAGAAGGGGAGGTTCGCCCGTTTCGCACAAGGCGTTAAAGGTTTCGTGAAGGTCACCATGTACGTCAATGGCAGTGCCGATCTCGAATTCTGGCAGGTCGATAATGAATTCGAGGAAGGAAAAATTGTCTATACCGACAAGCTCGTTCCGGTTCGGCAACTCCTTTCTCGCGAAGAAGAGACTATAGAAAAAATCAGCGGAAGCGTAAAGGTGAGCGCGAGCAAACAATACCGGGCTTCACGGGGGAAACAGTATTTCTTCGGGTCCAACTACCGCAAAGCGTGGGAAACCGAAATAGACGTACCGGTATTTTATCTGGGTGACCAAAAGGGTGGCCTTAATATCCTGCAAAAAGGAGGAGGACAACAGACCTTGTCGCTACGCCTGGCGGATTCGACCGGAAGGGAATACGTGCTGCGGTCGGTAGAAAAAAATCCCGAAGCGGCCGTTCCCGAAATGTTTCGAAAGACTTTCGCACAAGACATTGTTCAGGACCAGATTTCCGCGTCCCATCCGTATGCGGCATTGATAGTCCCGCCTATGGCTGAAGCTGCCGGAATCTATCACACTAACCCGAAGCTGGTCTACGTTCCGAACGACCCGGCCCTCGGATTGTACCGAAAAGATTTCGCCAACACACTTGCCATCTTTGAGGAACGGCCTGATGAAGATTGGTCTGATAAAGCGTTTTTTGGAAACTCACCCAACATCGTCTCGACCTCCAAAGTGATCGAAAAGCTCGGAAAGGATGTCGACAACCAGGTCGACCAGAACTTCACGGCCAGGTCGCGGCTTTTCGATCTTTGGATCGGCGACTGGGACAGGCATGACGATCAGTGGCGGTGGGCATCTCGCGAGGACGGAAAGAAAGAGATTTTCCGGCCAATCCCCCGCGACCGTGACCAGGCCTTCTTTGTCAACAAGGGTATCCTCCCGAAGATCTGGAGCCGTAAGTGGGCGCTACCAAAGTTTGAAGGATTCGACCGGTCCATTAACTGGGTTCCCGGGGTAGCTTTCAATGCACGTCATTTCGATCGAACCTTCCTGACACAGGTTGAGCAGGAAGACTGGATCCGGGAAGCGGAGCATCTGCAACGGACCCTTACCGACGAAGTTATCGAAGCCGCGGTAAAGCAATGGCCGGCTGAGATCTACGCGCTGGATGGGCCCGCCGTGATTCAGACGCTGAAGGCCCGGCGCGCCGAACTTGTTGACTATTCCCGCGAACTGCACCGGTATCTCTCACGTGAGGTCACCGTGGTGGGATCCGACAAGCAGGAACGTTTTCAAATCACGCGAAAAGAAAACGGCGACCTGAAAGTAACGGGCCATAAAATCAACAAGAAGGGTGAAATAAGCCGAAAGTTTTTCGAACGTGAGTTCATAATGGGTGAAACTAAGGAAGTACACCTTTACGGGCTCGGTGGAGAAGATCAATTTATTGTTGAAGGAGACGCCCCTAAAAGCATATTGGTGAGAATAATAGGTGGCCCCGGACGGGATTCAGTTCACGATAACTCGCATGTTTCATCCCTCCGTCGCCGGACCTTGTTTTACGATAATGCCAAAGCGAATGCGATCGTGAGCGAGGGTGAACTCAAAGACAGGACTTCATTTAAAGCAGATGTTAATGTCTATGATCGGAAGGCGTACAAACCCAACAGGTTAGCTCCCCTAGTATACGGTAATTTTAATCCGGATGACGGCCTTTTCTTTGGCGGCGGTTTCTTATACCAGACGGAAGGATTCCGGAAGAACCCGTACAAGAATCGTCATATCTTTCTGGCCAGCGTAGCACCCCGCACAAGTTCGTTCAACTTCCTTTATCGCGGCGATTTTACTGACATTATAGGCAAATGGGGGCTTGCCATCGACGCCGATCTAAAGTCCCCCAACTATGTCAACAACTTCTTCGGACTGGGAAATGAAACAGTTTATGACGATGACATCGACGAAAACCCGGCGTTTAATGTAGACGAGGAGATCGATTATTATCGTTTCCGGTTTCAGGAGACCCGGCTGGATGGATCTTTTACCCGACGCTTACTCGGTTCTTCCAGGTTCAGCATCGGGCCCTCGATTCAACGGATTGAAGTCGAGCCGCCCGGTAATGAAGATCGTTTCATTGGCGAATTCGCCCAGGAGCTTCCATATAATCTTTTTGAAGAGGAAAATACGTATGCCGGCTTAAGCTCCAACTTCATCATCGATAACCGCGATGACCCAAAGCAGACTACCCGTGGAGCGTACCTGTCATTGGCAGGCAGAGCGATGAAAGGTCTTGAAAACTATTCCGGAGACTTTCAATCGTATGAAGCTTCCGTAGCCCTTTACCATCCGATTCTTGTACGGCGACTTGTACTTGCGGCCAGGGTTGGCGGCGGGCAGACCGTCGGGGATCCGGCATTCTATCAGTCACAAATACTTAGTGGCCGGACAGAGCTTCGCGGATATCGCAAAACCCGGTTCTACGGCGATCGCAAGATGTTCGCGAACCTGGAAATGCGGGCCCGGCTGTTCTCGGTACGCACTTACCTGTTCCCCGCATCTGTAGGCATCCTCGGATTCCATGATCTGGGGCGCGTCTGGTACGAGAATGAGAATGGTATCGACCCTTCGGCGGGTGGCAAATCCAACAAGTGGCACAAAGGCTGGGGTGGAGGAATCTGGTTCACGCCGTTCAACCTTAGTGTTCTGTCGGTTGAAGTAGGCCATTCAAAGGAAGGAACCCTTGGTTACGTCAGACTGGGCTTCCTCTTTTGACCACCGAAACTAACGTATAGGTCCGGCGTTACTTTCCGGGTTTTCATCTCCCGCAATACGGATTTTGCATTACCTTTGCCGACTTAACAACTTTCCAATTGAACTTACTTTCAGCAGAATCAGTCGCTAAGACATACAACGACAAATGGTTATTCCGCGACATCACACTTGGCATCTCACGGGGTGAGAAATTTGCCTTCGTGGGGAACAACGGAGTGGGGAAGACAACCCTGCTTCGCATCCTTACCGGCGAGATCGAGCCGGATTCAGGAAAAGTAAGTGTAAGGGAAGGAACCCGCATCGGTTATCTCACCCAGCAACCCTCGGTATCGGATGATGTGGTAGTTAAGAATGCCCTTTTTTCCGAAAGTAATGAGATTGCACGGGTCGTGAAGGAATATGAAGCCTGTCTGCAGCATCCCGAGGCGGATCCCGATCACATGCAGGCAGTGCTGGAAAAGATGGAGGAACTGAATGCGTGGGACTATGAGGCGAAAGTCCATGAAGTGATCGAGAAATTAGGTGTACCCGATCTTGAGAAGAAGTTCGGCGAGCTATCGGGTGGTCAGAAAAAGCGGATTTTCCTTGCTCAACTGCTACTTCAGGAACCCGACCTCATCATTATGGATGAGCCCACGAACCACCTGGATCTCAGTGCCATCGAATGGCTGGAGAATTATCTGCAGGGAACGTCGATAACCTTGATTATGGTTACCCACGACCGCTATTTCCTTGATGCCGTAGCAACTGAAATTATCGAACTGGATCGTGGCCAGCTTTTTCGCTACAAGGGTAACTATGCGTACTTTCTGGAGAAGAAGGAACAACGGGAAGAGATCCTCAAAGCGGAGGTCGGCAAAGCCAGAAACCTGCTAAAAAAGGAGCTGGAGTGGATGCGCCGCCAGCCAAAGGCCCGAGGTACCAAGGCAAAATACAGGGTGGAAGCATTTTACGATCTTCAGGAAAAAGCTTCTCAGGATCTTCGGAAAGAAAGACTGGAACTGGACATCAAGGAAGCCCGACAGGGCGGGAAGATCCTGGAGGTTCACCATATCACAAAGCGTTATGGCGAGCTTCCTATTGTGACGGATTTCTCCTACGTATTCAAGAAACACGACCGGATCGGCGTGGTTGGAAAGAACGGTGTCGGAAAGTCAACGTTTCTCGATATGCTTACCGGCCGCACCAGACCCGATTCTGGTGAAATCGTTCCCGGCATTACGACGAAATTCGGCTACTTTACACAGGAGTCTGTGTCACTGAATCCTGAAAACCGGCTGATCGAAGAAGTCAAGGAGATTGCCGAGTTTATCACCTTATCCGATGGCACGCAGGTTTCCGCCTCAAAATTTCTCGATACATTCCTGTTTCCCCCGGAGAAGCAGTACAACTACGTGAGCAAACTCAGTGGAGGTGAAAAGAAACGCCTCCAATTACTGAAGCTTTTGGTGACCAATCCCAACTTTCTGATACTTGATGAGCCGACCAATGACTTTGATATCGATACGTTGAATGTACTCGAGGATTTTCTAGATAAGTTCACGGGGTGCCTGTTGCTGGTTTCACACGACCGTTATTTCATGGACCATCTGGTAAACCAGCTTTTTGTCTTTGAAGGGGATGGTCAGATCCGCCTGTTCAACGGAAACTACACTGACTACCGCGACTGGATGGATGAGCAGGAGTCGCCGAAGCAGAAGAAAGATAAGACATCCGGTAAGACAGAACCATCGCCGGTCGAACAATCGATTTCAAAGAAAAAGCCATCCTACAAGGAAAAACAGGAATACGAAACACTGCAGTCAGAGATCGCAAAGCTTGAACAACGCAAGGCGGAAGTCACCGTGAAATTGCAATCAGGTTCGGCCACGCATGTGGAACTGCAGCAGTGGTCAGAAGAAATCAAGACGCTGACCAAAGAAATCGATGAAAAGTCAATGCGCTGGCTTACGCTGGCGGAGATCATAGGTTCCTGAGCTCGTGGCATCATGACGATTATCTTACATCAGCTTCGAAAATTTCGCCGCTGGTATAAATTGCGAAATTGTTTTTGTCAGATTTTTAACTTTTTGCAATAAAATTTGATTCATGAATCTCAACACGGACGCCGAAAAGAAGAATACGTACGACGCCATTGTGGTCGGGACGGGAATAAGCGGAGGATGGGCTGCGAAAGAGCTCACGGAAAAGGGATTGAAGACGCTGGTGCTGGAACGTGGAAGAATGGTAAATCACCCTGATTACCCCACGGCAACCAAAGATCCCTGGGATTTTCCCTATGCGGGGCGGGCAACTCAGGAAGATTTGAAACAGCAATTCAAACAAGCCCGCACAGGCTACACCGTTAGTCAGGCTACGAAACATTGGTTTGTCAATGATCTCGAGAACCCCTACACAGAGGTAAACCGCTTCGACTGGATGCGTGGTTATCACGTTGGAGGTCGCTCGATAATGTGGGGTCGTCAAAGTTACCGCCTAGGCGACCTGGATTTCGAGGCTAATGCCAAAGATGGTATTGCGGTTGACTGGCCCTTACGCTACAAGGAGCTGGCCCCTTGGTACGACTACGTGGAAACATTCGTTGGCGTGAGCGGAAACGCGGATGGACTGGAGCAACTCCCTGATGGAAAGTTTCTTCCGCCTATGGAGTTAAACTGCGTCGAACTGGATCTCAAGGGCAAAATGGCGAACCGCTTCAAGCGTGCACTCACCATTGGCCGCACCGCGAATGCCACCGCGCCGCTACCTCACAGTCCGTTGCGGGGAACTTGCCAGTACCGGAACCTTTGTAGTCGCGGATGCCCCTACGGGGGATATTTCAGCAGCAACTCCGGCACACTTCCCGCCGCAGAAAAGACCGGTAATATGACACTGCGTCCCAATTCCATTGTATATGAATTAATTTACGACGAAGCCAAAAACAAAGCTACCGGTGTCCGGGTTCTCGATGCCGAATCCGGTGAACAGACAGACTACTTCGCAAAAGTGATCTTCCTTTGTGCCTCCACTTTCGGGTCAACGTTTATTATGTTGAACTCAGTGTCGAACAGGTTTCCCAACGGGTTTGGAAACGACAGTGGCGAGCTGGGTTGCAATATCATGGATCACCACCTTTCCGTAGGCGCCAGCGCCCAGGTCGACGGGTTCGAGGAACAATACTATTCGGGAAGAAGAGCCAACGGATTTTACATACCAAGGTACCGGAACATTGGAAATGACAAACGCGATTACATCCGGGGCTTTGGCTATCAGGGCGGCGCAAGTCGCGAAGGCTGGACCAGGATGGTGGCTGAACTCAACATCGGTGCTGACTTGAAGGAAGCCATAGGCAGACCAGGTAAGTGGACGATTGGCATGGGCGGGTTTGGTGAAATTCTGCCATATCACGAAAATCATGTAAAACTCAATAAGGACGTCAAAGACAAGTACGGCCTGCCAACCCTGACATTTGATGCTGTTTTGAGAGAGAATGAATTGAAGATGCGGAAGGATATGGCCAACGACGCGGCCGAAATGCTCGATGCAGCAGGGTATAAGAATGTGGTCACCTTTGACCGGGAGATTGGTATTGGTCTTGGTATCCACGAAATGGGAACTGCCCGCATGGGCAGGGATCCAAAAACGTCGGTTCTTAACAAATGGAACCAGGTGCATGCATGCAAGAATGTTTTCGTTACGGATGGTTCCGCAATGACTTCGGCAGCGTGCCAGAATCCATCCTTAACGTACATGGCGCTGACGGCCCGAGCTTGTGACTTCGCCGTTAAGGAGTTGAAGCGCCAGAATATCTAATATAACCTAATAATCAGAAAACCAAACGGATATGAATAGAAGAGAAGCACTTCGCCGCACGGCATTCCTGATGGGTGGCGCTGTTTCGGCGCCCGCCATGCTTGGCGTTCTTCAAGGGTGTAAGGCTGAACCGCAGATCAACTGGCAGCCGGAATTCCTCTCCAAAGAACAGGGTGCGTTGATCTCCGATGTAGCCGAGATTATCATTCCGAAGACGGATACTCCTGGCGCCAAAGACGCGGGCGTACCCGGTTTTATTGACAAAATGCTCAAGGATGTGTATTCACCGGAGGAACAACAGAAGTTTACCGATGCCCTTCAAGCTTTTAATGATAAGGCCGAAGCGGAATTAGGCGATCCGTTCATTAAGCTTGATGCAGAGGACAAAGTGTCCTTCGTAAACAAAATGCACAAAGAGGCCATCGAAGCCCATCAGGCGGACCCCCGACAGCAACGCCCGTTCATTCTGATGGCAAAGGAGTTGACCATGCTGGGATTCTTTACCTCAGAGGCGGGTGCGACACAGGTCCTTCAATATTCACCAGTTCCGGGAGCATACAAGGGGTGTGTTCCATTGGAAGAGGCTGGGAATGGGAAGACGTGGGCGACGTAGGGGTGGCTGGTTACCGGGTAATTGTTGCCGGTTGCCGGTTACAAGATTCCTGTTGCCGGTTTGCCTGTTGCCTGTTGCCTGTTGCCTGTTGCCTGTTGCCTGTTGCCTGTTGCCGGTTACCTGTTGCCGGTTACCTGTTGGCTGTTGCCTGTTGCCGGTGGGAATTACCAGTTGCCAGGTACCCGTGGTTATTATCAGTCCGGCAACCGGTATACTGGTAACAGGCAACTATTCGTCGCCATACACTCTACTTCAGGCAGGCTATCTCAAAACACAGTAAACCTCCTTCTTGCAATCAATTGATCATCTATACGAAGAAACCGGCTCCTTCTTCAACGCCTTGTCCTTCAGGCTTCCAATCTTTTCAGCCATTTCCCGGCCTTTGTTCCTGATTCCTTCCGCAATTTCGGGGCGTTTCCTCAGCTGGCTGTAAATAATATAACCGAGTGACGCAACAGCCAGCGTGATACCGACAATCCGGAGTGCGGTGGGCACTGTTTCCTGGCGGGCAGGTAAATAAAGAACACCCGTCTCATCCGTTACAGCTGGTTCGTTTACATAACGTCCTGATACCGGTTGAGCCAGCTCATCGAATCGGCGTGAAAGCCGGTGCAGGGCGTTCCTCATTTCTTCCCCGTACATGGGATGTCCATGACCAGTAGCGACGATCTCCGGATCCAGGGCCGCCAGTTTCAGAACCGAGATCTTAGCCGAAGCCCAGTTGCACGTGAAATATTTTGGCGGGCCGGAAAGGTGCTTCCGGTATGAAAGTGCATTAAGCGCTGATTCAGCCTTGGTAGTGACAAAAGCGTCGCCCGCAATGAGCGTTTTATCGCTTTCGCGGAAGAGGCTTATGTGCCCGGGAGAATGTCCGGGGGTGTGAATATACTTCCATCCTGCAAAGCCGGGAATGCTGTTATCCAGGGGCAACGCCTGAATTTGTTCGTGAACGTCGATAGGGCCGACGGGATACATCCACGACATCGTAGCCATCATACCGCCACCTACGGTTGGGTCGGCCGGCGGATACGAAGATTTGCCCGTGAGATACGGAAGTTCCAGCGGATGCGCATAAATGGGAACGTTCCAATACGTGGCGAGCGTGGCAAGCGAACCAACATGATCAAAGTGTCCGTGCGTCAGGATGATACACATGGGCGGCTTGTTGCCAAACAACTCGGTGGCAGTTGCCTTTATCCTTGCCGCTGACCATTTTAATCCAGCATCGACCAGAGCCCAGTCCTGGGTATTCTGATCCTGGATAAAATAATAGTTTACAAAGAGATCTTTCTTTCCCCATACACCGGTTGCTACTGAGAACACATCGGGTTTACCATGTTTATTTTCGTTTGCCATATTCAGGTTGTTTTTGCTGCCAAAACGATAAAACACATGCCTGAAAGAAAACACGAAGCAACTGCTCAAGAACGTTCAGGGAATTCCCCTTATGGCGTCAATTTTTTCAGTTCGCCGGCAAGGTATTCTTTAGAAAGCCATGTTCCTTTGAGAATCACACCTTCCACGTTTTGGGTTTCCTCGATGTTTTCAAGCGGATTTCCTCCAACAAGAATGAGATCGGCTACCGCACCGGCTCTGATTACTCCGGCATTGGGGATGTTGAGATACGTTGCAACGTTTACGGTACCTGTCCGTAGTGCTTCAAATGGTGTAAGTCCGGCCCTGACAAGATAGACCAGTTCCTGATGGGTTGAGAATCCGGGTACATTGAATACCTGTGGGGCATCACAACCAAGAAGTAAACCCACTTCGTAATCCTGACAAGCCTTTATAAGTTTTCTCCGTAACGATATAAAGCTCCGGATCCGCTCCCGGTTATATTGAGGATTGCTGACGAGGTTCTTTTTGCTGTTAATCCACTGGTCCACAACCTCGGAGTTCATGTATCGGGCATGAGGGTCATTTCTGAAGTCTTCCGCTTTGAAGTCGGGCGAAAACCAACGCTCCGCCAACGCTTGAGTTGGGACCACCCAGATGTTTTTAGCCTTCAATGCCTTCATCAATTTCGGGATCTGGGTGGTGTCAGCCTCGTGAGCTACAAACATCCCGAACAATCCGGCTTCCTGTTCCATCCTGCGCTCAATACCAGGTACCAACCCTTCAATAAAACCATCGAGGTGATCGATACTCGAGTAGCCAGACTCGATCGCACGCCAGATACCAACACCAAATGAAACATGCCCGACGAACGGTATCCCGACCCTCTTAGCCGTTATCGCGATTGAGTCGAACTTCGGTCTGGTCAGACCAGGGTGGAGTTTGAGGTAGTCGTAGCCCTGACTTTTTTGCCGCTGCACCATTTGCGCACCTGCACCCGGAGAGGTCACGCTCATTCCGTTGAAAGACGGACCTGTGGTGTAAAACCGCGGTCCCATGATTTCGCCCTTTTCCAGCATTGTTCGTAACTCGAGGTGTCGCGCGTGCCCCAGCATGCCGCGAATAGTAGTGATACCGTTGGCAGCGAAGAGGGTAAGCACTTTCTTCATCGGCTCAAGGTCGTCGACAGGTGGCACGTGCGCGTGCATTTCGGCCAGTCCCGGCATCAGCCATTTTCCGCGTGCGTCGATTACCAGTGAATTCGGCTTTGGTTTGATGTTCCTCCCAATTGAAGTAATAGTTCCATCTTCAATGACAACCGTTTGTCCTTGAAGTATTTCTTCATTCTCCATCGTGATAACATTCACATTCGTTATCACAATGGGTTTGCTATGGGAACTCTCAGGACCCTGACTGAAAACGGGTAGCGTGGCTAGTACCAGTGCGACCACTATCAGTATTCGTCTGGTGATCATAGCATGTTAATTTTGTGGCGGATTGATCATAATATGCGCGCGGTGCGTGCCGGGATCCATTATCCAGGGCATGCCCGGGGCACTGGGGGCGAGAGGCAGGCCAGTGCTTGCTGCAGTAGCGTAGGGGATGTAGATTACGTAACGCAGATAACCTTTCGTTACGTCTCCGGTTTGCGGATTGAACTCGCCGTCTTTGGCCGTGTAAACATATAATGATGAAGGATCCTTAGGCATTTTGAGCTTGCCTTCCTTGACTTCCTTTTCGCGGAGGTCGAAGATTTCCTGAAACGATTTCCCCTCGCCTTTGAGTATACGACCACGTTTCATAAAAGGCTCTAAATCACGATGATAGCAAGAAACGTTTAAACCTTTTTGCGAAGGGTCGTCGGCAAGACAAACCAGATCGTTTGTGCCCTGGCGAATTACAACCAGGTCGCCATTCTTTCCAAACTTGTAAACGGAAGCCCCTTCGCGCAATTCTTCCGGTGCTGCCTTCAGGGCGAGCAGGACGGCTGCATCATCCTGCGCGAAAACCGAACTGGTGAGTGATAAGGCAATAATGATTGTAAAGAGAGTCAGTTTCATAAGTAATGGGTTTTTGAAAAAGGTAACGGAATAAAACGGCAGATTCAAGCAAAAGGGGATAAGGTCTTCTATTGAGGGAAAAGCGGCAAGAGGGAGCGAAGAAATGCTTTCATAATCTTACCCTCATTCTTTGTTTCTCCGAGGCATCAACGCCACCGGACGGTGCCATTGATGGAGTGCAGTGCCGGCTTATCCGAACGCAAACATTGCGCGATCGGATTCTTGTCATTATGTTTTGGTTCGCAGAGAAATCATTCCTGTTTCTGATGTGGGATCGTGGTTAATCCGATTCAAGTGCCTCAAGAATGTCTGCCAGGTGATCGTATTGTTTCAACCCGGGCCGGATTTCCTTCCCGCCGGTGAGGTTGATTCCCGAAACGCCGGTTAGTGACAGGGTAGCATCGAGTTCACCCGGGTCTGATACTGAAGCCAGGATTTCAAACTCCGGAATGAGCCGTGTAACAGATCCTTCGGCCGTATTGGTCAAAATATACGCAGGTGGTGTGGCCATTTCGGGTACTTCATCATCCGGGCCCACGGAAAGTATAAACGGCACCGTGATGCCACCGCCAACAGCCTCCCATTCTTTGACAGAAAGTTCGAGGTAGTCCGGCCGGAAACCTTCCATTATTTCGCCCAGTTCTTCGGCGTTTCTGATCCCGTAAACCTCGGCTACGATCTGAGGGCCGGTGATCCATCCTCTGATTTCCTGGTACGTTTTCACGGAAATGGCATCAGGCTGGCCTTCGACGACCCTGAAACCCAGGAAATCAACCCCCATCCCCGCACAATACCGGGCATCGCTCAGATTTGTGATACTACCTACTTTTACCAGTGTCTTAAGGGCCATAGTAATAATCAAAAAGAAGAAATATCTTTACGTTGAATCGCTCAAATATCGAAGCAGGGCGAACAAAATCAAAGGTAACGGTGACGCAAGTGAAAAAATTTGTCGGCTGGATGGTGATAGTGTTGTTGACCTGTTCTTGTGATCAAACCGACGAAACAGGCACTCGTAACACCCATCTGAACTACTTTCCGCTCAAAGCCGGCCAATATCGGATATATTCCGTAGAGGAAATCCGGTTCGCTCTCTCCACCCCTGAAACGCTCCACTATGACCTTAAGGTGATAGCCACAGACTCGTTTATCAATGACGAAGGTGGACAAACGTACATACTCCACCGGTTCCGCCGAACTGACGGAAGCAATTGGGTACCCGACGAAACCTGGTCTGCATTCCAGAGACAGGATCAAATGATCGTCTCGCAGGGAAACGTTCCTTATGTCGTGCTGGAGTTTCCTTTGGAGAAGGGGAGACGCTGGAATGGAAATGCCTATAATACAATACCTCAATTTTATACAGGTGATACCACCGACGAATACGAGCTCATCTCAGTTGATGAATCCGTTCAGTTAGGTGACCAGACCTATTCGCATTGTGCCGTGGTTCAGCAGGAAGACGAAGAAGATCCGATTTTGTACAAAGACTTCCGGCGGGAGGTCTATGCTCCGGATATCGGTCTGATCGAAAAGGAGACGGTGCAGCTGAAGTATTGCAACCGCGACGCCTGTCTGGGTGAAAAAATGGTTGAAGAAGGAACAATGCTGACTCAAAGTCTTATCGAACATGGTGAGGAGTAGCGCCGTTTTAACGATTCTTTTGGTATTGGTAACGGGCGCAGCGTGGGCTCAAAAGGATCGTTATATGGTATTCTTCAACGACAAAGCGGGAACACCTTTTGCAGTCTCCGAACCGGAGACCTTCCTGTCACCGGCTGCAATCCAGCGCCGGGTAAAGCATGATGTACAAATCACCGCGCAGGACCTGCCGGTGAATCCTCAGTATGTTGTAGAAATTCGGTCACTTGGTGCTGATGTTTTTTTCACGACGCGCTGGATGAATGGTCTTCTGATACAGGCTGAGGATGACATTATCCCGGGGATCGAGTCACTTTCATTTGTTGATCGCGTTGAATTGGTCGCGCCGCAGGCAAGACTTCAGGCGCGGGGACGGGTGAAAGTCATTGAACGAAGAAAAGGTGCTAAAGTATCGACAGCAACGGACGCGCAACTCAGCATGATCGGCTTAGACGAAATGCATGAACAGGAAATCCGTGGCGAAGGGATTACGATAGCTATTCTCGACAGCGGATTCGAGGGTGTTGACATCACTTCACCGTTCAGTCACATCTTTCAGGATGGAAGGATCAATCTTGAGGCATCCCATGATTTCGTGTACAACTCGGATAACGTGTTTCAGCATGACGACCACGGCACGGAAGTGTTTTCTGTGATCGCGGCATTTCAGCCCGGCGAATTCACCGGTGGTGCATATAAGGCATCGTATCAGCTATACGTCACTGAAGAGGTTCCGACAGAATACCGGGTTGAGGAATACAACTGGCTTTTCGCGGCCGAACGCGCCGACAGCGCCGGAGCCGACATCATTCAATCGTCTCTGGGTTACTATGATTTCGACGACTCGTCGATGGACTATCTGAAGAGCGAGATGGATGGGACCACCACCGTTGTTTCGCGGGCCGCGCAATGGGCGGCGGAGCGCGGAATTATTGTCGTGGTCAGTGCCGGAAACGAAGGTAACGTCTCGTGGCAGATCGTTACTGCTCCGGCCGATGCCAACGACGTACTTGCCGTAGCCAGCGTCGACGCCAACCTCAGACGCGCCAACTCCAGCTCAACAGGACCGACATCGGACCAGCGACTCAAACCTGACGTGGCCGCGCTCGGCGTGGGAACCAGTGTCATTGAGAGTTCCGGTTCTTTGGGGAGATCCAGCGGAACTTCGCTGGCTGCACCACTCATAACCAGCCTGGCTGCAGGGGTCTTGCAGAAATATCCTTCGGCTACAAACCTTGAAATCCTCGAGGCGATCCGGAAATCTGCTTCCCAATCCGCCAACCCTGACTTCCTTACCGGATACGGTGTGCCCCACTTTCAAGCCGTAGTAAACTACATGGAAGCCGTAGTTCAGAATAATGATTTTGAGGTTTTTCCCAACCCATTTGCCGAAGAGATCGATACGCTGGTCATCCGTCCCAAAAATCCGGGTGAGATGCCGGACTGCACAGTTGAGCTCATTTCGGCTGACGGAAAAAGCGTATTCAGATCCACGCCTCAATTTTCCTGGTTGAATAATCATTACAGTCCGGAGGTTTCACATCTTCTTCCTGGCGTATACTTTCTTCGCATCAATGCCAATGGAAGGAAGTACACGTACAAACTTGTGAGAAAATAGCGTCGTGGTTTGATACCTTTCTTCGTGGCAGTCCCGGCAGTTTCGTTATTTTTGGCGGCAGAAACCCATTTCGTATGCCGCTGATCGCACCCTCTATTCTTGCCGCTGATTTTGGAAACCTCGAACAGGAGATCCATATGCTGAACGGGAGTTCCTCCGACTGGATTCACGTCGACATAATGGACGGAGTGTTTGTCCCGAATATCTCGTTTGGTTTCCCTGTTCTCAATGCCGTGAAGCGTCACGCACAAAAGCCTCTGGACGTGCACCTCATGATCGTTGAGCCGGAGCGGTTTACCGGGGAAGTTGCGCGTGCCGGAGCTTCAGTAATATCCGTTCATGTTGAGGCGTGCCCTCATCTTCATCGTAACCTTCAGCAGATCCATAGTCTTGGTTGTAAGGCAGGCGTTGCCCTCAATCCGCATACTTCGGTCTCAACCCTGGAAAACATTATCGCCGACGTCGACGTCGTTTGTGTGATGTCGGTAAACCCTGGCTTTGGCGCCCAGAAATTCATCGAACACACGTATGCCAAAGTAAAGGCGCTCAAGGAATTGATTATCCGGCACAACTCAAAAGCGCTGATCGAGATCGACGGTGGTGTTAACCAGCAGAACGCGGCAGCGCTCATCGGCGCCGGCGCCGACGTACTGGTAGCCGGAAATTTTGTTTTCTCAGCGGAAAATCCGGTTAATGTTATCAGTCAGCTGAAACAGGTTCAAGGCAACAACCTTATGGCCTGATTTGCCGTATTCCCGGCAAGGTTTTTGAATTTCGTATCGCATCAAACCCCGGACTATGAACAGGATGTTTACCGTTTTTATTTTGTTATTCGCAGCGTGTGCGCCAGCCGTTAATCGTGTGGACCCGTCGACACAGGTTGACCTCAGTGGCCGTTGGAACGACTCGGATTCCCGAATGGTGGCCGACCAGATGATTTTCGATCTCGTCAACTCCCAGAACTATAAAGATTACGCTCAGCAAAAGGGACGTAAACCAGTGATCGTCGTTGGAACGATTCGCAATCGCACTTCCGAACACATTGATGCAAATAATTATGTGAAAAAGTTCGAGATGGTAATACACAATTCCGGGTTAGCCGACCTTGTTGAGTCGGATGAGTTTCGGGATCAGCTCAGGCGCGAACGCGCGGAGCAACAGGAATTCGCTTCCGCGGAAACAATGGCGCAGTGGGGTCGCGAAGCAGGTGCTGACCTGATGTTATTCGGCGAAATGAATTCTGAGACGGATACCGCCAACCGCAAACGCGTGGTGAACTATGTGACTACGTTGTTCCTTACCGATCTGGAGACGAACAAACGCGTCTGGTACGGCCAACGTGAAATCAAGAAGATAGTCAGACAATAACACCTGAATGATGAAGTCCTCAGGAAACGGCTTTCAGGTACATCACGCGCGTCCTGGGAAAACGCGCTGGTGGTGTTTGCTGGCGGTCGTGGTACTGACCTCTTCCTGTGCAAATTATTACCAGCGACACTGGAGTTTCAATCGCGAATTTGAAAACGGCGACCTGCGCACGGCTCTTGAGACATTGCAACGCAACTCACGTGACGGCGAAGGCAAAAACAGGTTCATCTACTTCGCCAACAAAGGTCTGCTGAACAGTATTCTAGGAAACTACGAAGCCTCCAATGCTGCATTCGAAAAAGCCTTTCTCTTCGGCGAAGACTATCGTGTCAATTACCTTGCTCAGGCAGTTTCATACCTCAGTAATCCAAACTTCTCCCCGTATCGTGGTGAGGACCATGAGCATCTCATGGTACTCTATTTCAAAGCCATTAACTTCCTGAAAATGAATCGTCCGGAGGAGGCGCTGGTGGAGTGCCGGCGCCTCAACATCCGCCTGAATCAACTCAATGACAAGTACTCCTCGCCGGGTAAACTGCAGCGGGATGGATTCATACATACGCTGATGGGTATCATCTATCAGTCGGTGAAAGATTATAACAACGCTTTCATCGCCTATCGAAACGCCATCGAAGTTTATGAAAAAGAATATCAGGAACTATTCAGGCTGAATGCGCCACAGCAATTAAAAGA
Source organism: Bacteroidota bacterium (assembly GCA_023417785.1). Classification (GTDB taxonomy): domain Bacteria; phylum Bacteroidota; class Bacteroidia; order Cytophagales; family Cyclobacteriaceae; genus Ohtaekwangia. Next base: position 81,667 of record JAEZEH010000031.1, on the reverse strand, counting down.
GGATTTGCTTTACACAGCGTTCCGATCAGGACTTAAAGAAGAGCTCGAATATTTCAAGAACAAATTCGGTATGACCGGATATACACCACCCACACACGAGGCGGATCTGGTTTTCTTCTGGCACAACGGACTGGCCCCTGTTAAGGATGAGTGGGGAATCAACTTCGTTATTGATCACCGCGACAACAACATGGTGGTATTTACCAATAGCAGCATGGGCATGAGCTTCCCGTTCCAACTGAAGGAGGACAAGGAAAAAAATGACCTGAAGTCTCTCGAGGTGTTCCGTGTGGCATTCCCGCGCTACCAGGAAAGACCTCTCTACTTTCAACGCGCGGAAATTGAAAGCGGCGACAAGATCTATCCGCTGGAATTGTCGGAGGATATAAATCAAATTGCCTTCTACAGTCTGAAGCAAAGAATGGTGGAGGAACTAAGTAAAGGCCTTCTCAGAGCCGCCCTGAAGAAAGCTACCGAACACAGTGTGCGAAAGGAGAACGACCAACTTGGCGCGTTGATTGGTGTTGTCAATGCCATCACCGAGAAAGCTGACACACGCAGCTGGCAAACGTTACCCCATAGTATCTACTACTCGCGGGTGCCGATGAGTGAGGGAGCGAATACGGTTACATTCCGCATACGCAATGGTCACCCCAATGGATACACATTCACGTACACGGCAAAGAAAGGGCAGACGCTTTTCCATACGTTCTCGTCGCTTGAGAGCAAGCCGGTGGCGTACAGGTATTACTAGATTTCAAGGGTTAAGTTCCAAGATCCATAGATTCATTTCTGCGGTTTCGTCTGCGTTTTCAGCGACTTTTGCGAGAAACTTTGGAGTCCCTTTCCCTCTCGCAGAACACGCAGATCGCACGGAAGAATGCGCGGAAGGGCGGCTCAAGGCTCGGAGCTCAAGTGTCTGATTCAGGGTTCGAGGGCAAGGTTCAGGCTTTTCCGTCGTTATGGGATCGTGCGGGCGTATAGGATACTTCTCAGATTTGTCTTACATTTACCGTTTAAAACCCTGGAAATAGGGCATATTTTTTAGATTTGGCGCCAATAAGAGATCATTTTTGAACCAACTAAGGGCCATAACGTTTTGTCTTGTCGTGTGCCTGCTTGCGGCGACGGATATTCAGGCGCAATACGAGAATGAAAGGGATGCGACCATTCCCCTCGAGCATTTCTATATCAAAAGGCAGGGCCCGAGTTCCCTACGACGACTATTAAGCAAATTGACATTCGGATTGAGCACCGGATACGGCCACTCAACCCTGAAGCACGAGTTCGAAGGATTCCAGTTGTTACAGAACCCTAATTCAGGACCCGTAATCTTCCAACCTCCTAGTACCACTGCGCTTACCAACTGGTTTAACAAGGTGGAAACCGATCCGCTCGGGACGATCAACGGACCTTTATTTGATTCAGACGCTGAAGAGATCGGTTTCAAAGCCGGGGCATTTCATATTCCGCTTAGGGCTACGCTTCATATTGAATTCGATCGATACCGCATCGGTGGCGGCTACTCTTTCGAATACACCAACATTGGTGATTTCAAACCCCTGACACATAGTGACGAGATAAACAATTTCTCGCCAGACCTTAAAGGCTTTTTTCTTAAGAAGTATTTCGGCTCCTTCGGGGCAAGCGTTTATCGCTACGACGAATATCTGGTGGTGGCCGATCTCAATCTCGGTGGATATAAACTTGGAAAGCAGTTTGATAACAGTCTGATAGACCGGGGGTTGTTTCTGAACATAGGAGTAGCCATTGAACGGGAAATGTCAGAATACTTCAGATTGTTCGTCCGACCCTCGTTCGAGGTTAAGAGTTTCAGTACATCTATTCCCGAGTCAGCGTCATCCATTCAGCATAAGTTCAATGCTTTTAATGTTAACATAGGCGCCACTTATCGGATACCTGAACTTCGCCGGTGTTTTATTAAGAAATGCCGGGCGCAGATTACGCACGCGCATGGTAACCGCGAGTATCGCAGCCGGGTTCATCCCATTCACAAAAAACAAAATCCGCATTACGGCGAGAACTATCCGGAGCTTATCAAATATAAAGGTCGGAACAAGTACAAACTCAACCCTTATTGACCTGGGCCTTGCCTGAAAAATTGGTTGCATTTTCCTATCGTGACTGTCCTTGGTCCGAAGCTGATATAAGCGGTATTCAGATCCCATGAAATCCTTTTTTTTCCGCCGAAAAATCACGCGGTTAACGTGTAAGTTTTGTTATCTTGCGTGGCCTTAAAAAGGGCCTGAAATACCTTTCAAACAAAACAGTAAATGGCAGAAGAAACGGGTGGCGCAACGCCGGGAAGACAGAGCATAATTCCAATTAATATCGAAGATGAAATGAGGGGCGCTTACATCGATTATTCGATGTCGGTGATCATATCCAGAGCCCTTCCTGATGTGCGTGACGGGCTGAAGCCGGTTCACCGCCGGGTGCTTTTCGGAATGCTCGAACTTGGGGTTAATTACAACAAATCGTATAAGAAATCAGCAAGGATAGTAGGAGAGGTTCTTGGTAAATACCATCCTCACGGAGATGCCTCGGTGTACGACACCATGGTGCGGATGGCTCAGGATTGGTCTCTGCGTTACACCCTGGTTGACGGTCAGGGAAATTTTGGGTCTATCGATGGAGATTCGCCTGCGGCGATGCGTTATACGGAAGCGCGACTGAAGCGAATCGCCGAAGAAATGCTGGCCGACATCAATAAGGATACGGTAGATTTCCAACCAAACTTCGACGATTCATTAAAAGAACCAACGGTTCTGCCGGCGAAACTCCCCAACCTGCTTGTGAATGGTTCCTCGGGGATCGCCGTGGGAATGGCTACCAACATGGCGCCGCACAACCTGTCTGAGGTAGTGGATGGCATTGTGGCTTACATCGACAACCGGGAGATCACTATTCCCGAACTGATGAAGTTTGTTACCGCGCCCGATTTCCCCACGGGGGCTATCATTTACGGATACTCCGGCGTCCAGGAAGCGTTTTTGACAGGACGGGGCCGAATCGTAATGCGGGCAAAGGCCGAGATCGTTACGTCGTCGACAGGAAAGGATCAGATTGTGGTTACCGAGATTCCGTACATGGTCAACAAGGCGATGATGATCGAAAAAACCGCAGCCCTGATCAACGACAAAAAGATCGAAGGGATTTCGGATTTGCGCGACGAATCAGATCGCGAAGGGTACCGGATTGTATACGATCTGAAAAGAGACGCTATTCCAAACATTGTACTTAATAACCTTTACAAATACACACAGCTGCAGTCGTCATTTGGTGTCAACAACGTTGCCCTTGTAAAGGGCCGGCCGATGACGCTCAACCTCAAAGATATGATCCGGCACTTCGTCGATCATCGACATGAGGTTATAGTTCGCAGAACGAAATTCGAACTGGCCGAAGCCGAACGACGTGCACATATTCTGGAAGGATATCTTATCGCCCTCGATAATCTGGACGAGGTAATTTCCCTAATCCGGAGTTCAAAGGATCCCGACACTGCCCGCGAGGGTTTGATCACCCGGTTTGGATTGTCTGAGATCCAGGCAAAGGCCATTCTGGATATGCGCTTACAGCGACTGACCGGCCTGGAGCGTGATAAGATCCAGCAGGAGTACAAAGAAGTAAAGGAATTGATCGATCGCCTGAACGAAATCCTTTCCAACGAACCGCAGCGCATGGAGCTGATTAAACAGGAGCTCCTCGAAATGAAGGAGCGATATGGTGACGAACGTCGCACGCTTGTAGTCCATAGTGACGACGATTTCACTATGGAGGATATGATTCCTAATGAGGACATGGTGATAACCATTTCGAATCAGGGCTACATCAAGCGAACGTTGCTGGCCGAGTATCGGACGCAGGGGCGGGGCGGGGTTGGCTCCAAAGGGGTTTCGACAAAGGAAGACGATTTTACCGAGCACCTGTTCATTGCCCGGGCACATAATTATTTACTGATATTCACGGATCAGGGTAAGGTATACTGGAAGAAGGCATATGAAATTCCTGAGGGAACAAAAACCTCGAAGGGACGGGCTATTCAGAACCTGATCAATATCGAACCAGGAGATACGGTTCGTGCGATCATCAATGTGCGAACGCTCACCGAAGAAGAGTATATCAACAATAATTATGTGATCCTTTGCACGGAGAAAGGTACTATAAAGAAAACGTCGCTCGAAGCTTACTCAAGGCCCCGACAGGGTGGAATCAACGCGATCACCATCCACGACGGCGACAGATTGCTTAATGCATCACTGACCAATGGCAACAACCATATCGTCATTGCGAAGAGTGAAGGAAAGGCTGTACATTTCCACGAGTCAGACGTCAGGCCGATGGGAAGAACCGCGGCCGGAGTGCGTGGCGTTACGCTTGAATCGGATACGGATAAAGTAATCGGCATGGTATGCATTACGCGGACCGATGCGAACTTGCTGGTCGTATCAGAAAAGGGATACGGAAAGCGGTCTGACATGGAGGACTACCGCATTACCAAGCGTGGCGGGAAGGGTGTTAAGACCCTGAACATAACGGACAAAACTGGCAAGCTTGTTGCCATCAAGCAGGTCGGAGACGACGATGACCTAATGATCATAAACCGGTCGGGGATCACAATCCGCATCAGCGTAAGTGAACTTCGGGTAATGGGAAGGGCTACGCAAGGTGTGCGGCTTATCAAACTTAATGACGACGACCGCATCTCTTCTGTGGAGAAAATCCACAGAATTGAAAAGATCGAAGATGAAGCACAGGCAGAAGAGGCGATTCAACAAATCGTCGGCGAGAGCCAGTCTGTTGACAGCTTGGATCAGAACATTGACATAGACATTGCGAACGACCCGGAAGACGACGAATCCACGGATAATGGTGAGGAGACAGCGCCTGAGGACAACGAGAACGAATAGAAACACCTTTACAACTTATAAACTTAATTTTCCATGAAAAGAATTGCACTCTTACTGTTCGTAGCAGCTTCTGCAACAGTATATGCACAAAAACCAGTTAAGCCAAATCTCAATAAGGCACTGAATCAGCTGAACGAAGGCAAGCTTGATGAAGCTAAGGCAAATATAGACGCAGCCATCAATAACGAGAAGATGCAAAATGACGGGAAGACTTGGTACTACCGTGGACTTATCTATGCATCCATCGACACTACATCCAACGAAACATACAAAAACCTTGACCCGAACGCATTCCAGGTGGCACTAGAGGCTTTCCAAAAGGCTGAAGAATTGTCCAAAGGAAAAGGTTATTTTACGCAGGACGCTATGGGCCTTCCGCAGACAAAGGAACAGCAAATGGCGTTTTGGGCAAATACTCATGTTAACAAGGGAGCCGACCAGTATCAGCAGGAAGAATTCGAAGCTGCCGTTGAGAGTTTTGAAAAGGTGTCAAAGATTCTTGAAAAAGATACGCTAGGCAACCTGTATGCTGGCTTCGCGGCTAATTCGTCCGAACAATATGACAAAGCGATTGAACATTTTAACGCTTACCTTGAGAACGGTGGTACTTCGTCTGATCCCGTGAAGCTGATGAACAACATCTACGTTCAGAAGGGCGATAAGGAGAAGGCACTTGAAGTGGTCAGAATGGGAAAGCAAAAATTCCCTCAGGATCCTGATTTCCCGAAACTTGAGATCGGTGCACTGATTGAATTGAACCGAATTGATGAAGCCAAGGCCGGATTGGAAGAAGCGATCAAAACCGAACCGGACAACAAGATTCTCCATTTCTATTTGGGCTTTGCCAATCAGAATCTCGGCAATATTGACGTGGCAAAGAAAAACTATGAGGACGCGCTGAAACTCGATCCGCAATATTTCGAAGCTCAGTTCTACCTTGCGCGCCTGATGTATGCCGAAGCCGCAGCGATCAAGAAACAGATGGCCGATCTGGGTATCAGCGCCGACGACAAAAAGAAGCGTTTTGAACTTGATAAGGTTCTTGTCGAGAAATTGCGTGTAGCTCTGCCTTATTGGGAGAAGGCTGAAAAGATTAATCCTAACGATCAGGATGTTCTTGATGCGCTTTATTCCATCTATGGCGACCTTGATATGCCTGAGGATGCGAAACGTATTGAGGCCAAATACAAACAACTCGGCTACGAATAATTGCTGTCGGGAACCCATAATAAAAGGCTGCCAGAAATGGTGGCCTTTTTCATTAAATAATAAATAATAAAGGCGCTGTGGACAGCGCCTTTATTTGTTTAGAATACTAAGGGTTAGTTAAAACTGTTCTTTGAGTACCGCGGATTCGCGATCCAGACTTTCAACAATACTGTCGCATACTGAATTAAAGCGCCCCAATGTTTCACGCTGATGGATGTCCATCTCATTTGAATTATTGGCCGCCGCCGATAATTGTTCGACTACCCCCATAAATTCCGAATCATTGATGAGTGTCAGTGTCGACTTGGCTTTGTGAATGGCTCTTTTTAAGGCATCGGGGCCACCGTTTACGAATGCGCTCTGGGCAGCGATCCTGAGTTCGCGAATGCTGCCTGTCATCAGAACAATCAGTTCGTATTTGAACTCATTGTCATCACTCGCGCCGTAGGCGTCAAATCGGATTTGCAAAGGTCTGAGCGTCTTAGTGGTTACGTCTCGCATACTATAGCATCTGATATGATAAGCAAGGTATCAAATACGGCACGCGGTTTTTATTCAAAATCACGGTCAAGCTTACATACCGGGCCCCGGACAAAGTATGCCTGACCTAAATTATAGCTACCCTTTTATTACGTCCCTTAAGCATTTTTGTTGGGCTACGGGCTGAACTGGACGTTTGCCAACGTCAGGCTTTTTACCCCCTAAGGGAAATCCTTACCAAAACATACAATCCCTTAAACAAGGTATAGCAGGATACCTGGCACGTGCCAACAGTCGAGTTTTGTTGTGTCTTAATTACCTTAAACTTCTTCAGAATGATCGGGTGATACGGTATTATTGTCCCGAATCGGTTGCTAGATTTCAATCCGTATGAAAGTTGGTTTGTTTATTCCTTGTTATGTAGATCAGTTGTATCCCCATGTTGCCATTGCAACGTTGGAATTGCTGGAGCGACTCGGTGTCAATATTTCCGTGCCCGGGCCCCAGACGTGTTGTGGACAGCCAATGGCGAATTCCGGCTTTGCACATCTTTCCGATTCATGTGACCAACGGTTCATCGCCAACTTCTCCGGCTTTGATTATATCGTCTCTCCGTCCGGAAGTTGTGTTCTTCATATTCGCGAACATTTACATTCGGACAAGGACGGTGGCGAGGCGAATCGAATCAGGCAAAACACCTTGGAGTTGTCGGCTTTTCTTACAGATATCCTCGAAGTGCAATCTTTGAATGCAAGCTTTCCCTTTAAGGTAGGTCTGCATCAAAGCTGCCATGCTCAACGAGGGCTGCATGTTTCACAGATGTCCGAACTTGTGGCTCCGCCATTTTCGAAGCCTTTGAAACTGTTGAGCATGGTGCGCGATATTGAAATGATCCCGCTATCGCGACAGGATGAATGCTGTGGATTTGGTGGAACATTTTGTGTTTCCGAAGAAGCTGTTTCGGTGAAGATGGGTAAGGATCGCCTGGCCGATCATCTGATCCACGGTGCTGAATACATCACGGGAACGGATGTTTCATGTTTAATGCATATGGAGGGAATACTGAAGCGCCAGAAAAGTAAAACCAGGGTAATTCATCTTGCTGAAATCCTGAATTCTTCCCGCGTACTGAATTAAAAGAAATGTCATTCTGAAACAGTGAACGAAAAAAGGAACCATAAACAAGAGAAAGATCATGCCTCGCTGGCGGAAGCGTTCAATCGGGATGAATCGCGCGTTGACTGGCACGACAAGACCCTTTGGTTCGTGCGCGAGAAGCGAGACAAGGCCGCACGTCAGTTACCTGAATGGGAGGCGCTTCGCGAGCTCGCGTCGGAGATCAAGCTGAATGTTCTTGATAATTTGTACACGTATCTGGTTTCTTTTGAGGAGAGGGCACAGGACAACGGTGTTACTGTTCACTGGGCGTCGACACCTGAGCAGCTGAACAAGATTGTTCATCGTATCATTACCGAATCCGGAGAAAGCAGGATTGTAAAAAGCAAATCCATGCTCACGGAGGAGTGTCACCTGAATGATTATTTAGAAAAGAACGGGATCGAAGTAATTGATACTGATCTGGGCGAACGCATTGTACAGCTTGCGGGGGAGCCACCGAGTCATATCGTACTGCCATGTATTCACAAGAAGAAAGAAGAAATTGGTGCGTTGTTCCATGAGCATCTTGGCACTCCTGAAGGTAATGCTGATCCGGTCTTGCTGACTGAGTCGGCCCGGCAACACCTGCGCAGTTTTTTTCTTGGAAGCAAGGTTGCGATCACCGGTGTCAACTTCGCGGTAGCTGAGACAGGGGAGATGATTGTATGCACCAACGAAGGCAATGCCGATCTCGGGGTCCAGCTCGCTGACGTTCATATCGCCTGTATGGGTATCGAAAAAATTATCCCGCGGCGTAAGGATCTCGGTGTTTTCCTCAGGCTTCTTGCGCGAAGCGCCACAGGGCAGCCGATTACTACCTATTCGACACACTTCCGGAAGCCGCGCGAGGGCCAGGCGATGCACGTGGTCTTACTGGACAACGGCAGGACTGAACGCCTGCAGCAAAGTGACTTCAGAAACGCATTGAAATGCATTCGCTGTGGTGCGTGTATGAACACGTGTCCCGTGTATCGGCGCAGCGGCGGACACAGCTACCAGTATACTATCTCCGGCCCCATTGGATCCATTCTGGCGCCTGGCCTGGATATGCAACAACATGCCGACCTTCCCTTTGCCAGTACACTGTGTGGCTCATGCTCAAATGTGTGCCCGGTTAAAATCGATATTCATGATCAGCTTTACAAGTGGCGACAGGTGTTAGCCAAAGAAGGGCACGTGCCGAATTCAAAAAAACACGCAATGAAAGTGATGAGTGGAATACTCTCTTCACCGGGGAGATATGCCTTCGCCGGTAAAGCCTTGCGTTGGATGCTGCGCTATCTGCCAGGCGTGGTAAATAACCGGTTCAACCCGTGGTACAAACAACGCGACATGCCCGATCCCCCGGCTGAATCTTTTCAGGAATGGCATCGCAAAAACCGGAAGCAATGACAGACAGCAGAGCAGAAATTCTAAATAAGTTGAGGCCTTCCGTAACAGGAAGCGTTGCGCCGGCCATTCCCGGAAGTGTTCGCTTCAAGGGAATACCTACTGAGCATTTCAAGACGATGCTTACATCAATTGGGGGGGCTGTCTCAGAGCTTCAGAACACAGATGATCTTGCCGTATTCATAAAAGATAATTACGACTCGCAATCAAGAATACTTTCGTGTATTACAGGGCTTAACGGATTTGAAACCGTATCGCGGGGCGAGGTACGCCCTCAACATTATGACAACGTAAACCTTGTTATTCTCGAGGCAGAATTCGCGGTTGCTGAGAACGGAGCCGTTTGGCTAATGGATCAGGCGATGCCCCATCGGGTGTTGCCTTTTATTACACAACATTTGTTGGTGGTAGTGCCGAAGACAGCAATCGTCGGGACGATGCACGATGCCTATGATCGTATCGCTGATGCGTCGTATGGTTTTGGAATCTTTATCGCGGGCCCATCGAAGACCGCTGATATAGAACAGTCTCTCGTTCTTGGTGCTCATGGTCCGAAGACCATGACCGTGATTCTGATGTAAAAACTTTGTTGTCTGCGCGGGCAATTATTTTACATTGATTTCCGTTATCTTCAATCTGAAGAAAAGTTATGGCACAACTCCGTTACCTTTTCACCGTTGGATTCCTTCTTGCTGCGATCGTGGTTCAGGCCACACACATACGCTCAATTGAAGTTGTCGCAAAGCGTGTCGATTGTTTCTCCAATTCTTATGAGATCACACTCACTGCATACCTGAACACAAACACAGGTGTCGCCTTTGGTGAAGGTCTGATTGATTTTGGTGACGGCGAGATTTTCGAGGTACCCGTTCAGATGCCATTATCTGTGAACGGAATCGTTTACTCCCAATTTAGTATTAATCATACTTTTCCCGGTCCGGGAACGTATATCATTGGCTACACGGAAGCAAATCGCGGTGAATCCATTATCAACATGGCAGGTTCCGTGAGCACCAGCTTTTATGTGGAGATGGAAATCGTGATCGAGCCTGAAGTCTGTAATTCGTCCCCTCGGTTTCTTGTTCCGCCGATTGATCGTGCCTGTTCCGGAAAAGCCTTCTATCACCATTTGGGAACGATTGATCCGGATGGCGACAGCCTTTCTTATGAGTTGATTACCCCCCGTCAGGCGGAAGCCCGGGATGTGAACAATTATCGGTTACCCAATCTGGCCGAGTTCTACCAGGTATCAGGACTGGATTATAATAAAAGTAACGAAGCTGCTTCCGGTCCACCGGTACTCGAAATCAATCCGAGTACCGGATTGATTACCTGGGACGCGCCCGGTGCCGCAGGTAAATACTCTCTTGCTGTGAAGATTAGGGAATGGAGGTTCAGGACTTCCGATAGTACCTGGAATCAGATCGGATATGTTATGCGGGACATGGAAATTGTTGTAGAACCGTGTTCCAATGCGCGCCCCTCACTGAGCGAGGTGGAAGATATCTGCGTGATGTCCGGAACGTTGGTTGATTTCACCTTAGAAGGATACGACTTCGATAACCATCCGGTCGTTATCGAAGCGTATTCGGAGCTGTTTGATCTTACTCACAGTCCTGCTACCGTTGACCCCGCAGGGCCAATTGTACAATCTACGTTACCGCCTAACGATACGGCGGGGATAAGTTTCCGATGGCAGACGAGCTGCGAACATGTTCGCCAGCATTCATATCAGGTGGTCTTCAAGATCCAGGACCGGCCACCATCCGGTCCGCCACTCGTGCAATTCCGGACTGTTCGTATTACCGTACTTGCAGCGCCGCCGGAATACGAAAGTGTGTCGGTAAACCCTGTGTCAAAGGAAGTCGCTATCGAATGGAAGGACCACGATTGTGAAACAGTCACAGCATATCAGGTCTGGCGCAGGGTGGCCAGATACGAATACGATGAGCCCGAGTGTTCCGCTGGGATGCCGAAATTCCTGCGATATACACTTGTTGGCGAAGTTCCGTCAGGTACGCATTCGTTCACCGACGACGATGTGGCTATCGGTGCAATGTACTGCTACAGATTGATAGCGTTGCTTGGGCCGGATAAGACGCCCAGCAAGCTTTCACTTGATACTTGTTTAATTCCCAAGCCTGCCGAAGCTCCGGTGATAACCAATGTGTCGGTGGAGAAGACGGATCCGTCTTCCGGAGAAGTGCTCATCAGATGGACTCCGCCATTCGATATCGATGCTACACAGTATCCGCCTCCTTACCAATATCGTGTGTACCACTCCACCGGCGCGGCTGGAAATAATTCATTCCTCCCTGCCAGTGAGCTGTTGTCGGATACGCTGTTTGTTGATAAGGGACTTAATACATCAGAACTCTCTCACAAATATCTCATCCAGCTCTTTGTTCCGGCATTGTCTCAGGATCCGGTCGATACGTCATCAGTTGCCGCATCCGTTTTTCTCACGCCGCAACCTCTCTTCGATGGCGTCCGATTAACCTGGGAAGCGGTCACCCCGTGGTACAATTATCTTCAGGAGCATCCGTATCACCTAATATACCGAAGTACGAGCGGAGATGCCGACGACTTCGTGTTGATTGACAGCGTTGACGTTAATATCAATGGATTTGTCTACGATGACAAAGGAAAGTTTCAGAATGAACCACTTGATCCCGGTGCAAGCTACTATTACAAGATCATGACGCGGGGCGGCTATGGAAATCCCGGGATTCCCGAACCGCTGGAAAATTTTTCGCAGATCACGTCCGGGGTTTTGCTGGACATCACGCCGCCGTGTACCCCAATGGTGACACTGGTTGTGGAGGACTGCGATGCTCTGCCTTGTCGGCCAGCAAATTTTTCAAACCAGATGCTCTTTTCATATTCGGATGATAGTTGCCAGGAGCCTGGTCTGGTATTCGAAGTCTGGGCTGCTGACGGCGAGACGGGAGAGTTTCAACGTGTGAGTGAAACTTCTGAATATACTTTTACCCATGGTGACCTTGATTCGAAGGCGGTCTGTTATAAAGTCGCTGCCGTCGATCGTGCCGGAAACCGTAGCGATTTCAGTGAGACTGTATGTGCGGACAACTGTCCGTGGTTTTCATTGCCTAACGTGCTCACACCGGGCAATCAGGATGAACGCAATGATGTCTTAATGGCATTTAACATCCACAACTCCGAAACCGAGTGCGCGCGATTCGTTCAACAGGTCGACCTGAAGATACTCAACCGATGGGGTAAGGAAATCCATTTTGCGAGTGTCACCCCGGAAAATAATCTTGTCTTTTGGGATGGATATCAGTCCAACGGTAATCGGGTAAGTCCGGGAGTGTACTATTACGAAGCCCTGGTTGTATTTAACGTCCGAAATCCGAAACTTCGGAAACAACGGGTAACCGGATGGATTCACGTACTCGCCGAATAACGCGCTGCTATTCACCCGATGGCATCGTTTTGTTAGCTGGTTCAAAAAAAAAGATCATGAACTGGACCGGATTTTTCGTGCGCGGAATTCTACTTGTGATTTCCATTGCCGGATTGCTGTATCTGGCCGAGTTATCGATACCAATGGGTGGGCTGCTGGTTTTTCTTCTATCGCTTTCCATCGGACTCACCTGGCTTATTGCAAACCTGCTCAGGGACGATGATTTGCTGTCGAGCCTTTTCGAGGATTAAAAAAATGGCGTGATCATTAAACAAATCCGTCCAGCTGTTGTTTGGTTAATAAATCAAACAAAAGCATCTATGCATCTCTATCAGCTAGTTTATTCCAGTACCCGAAATTCTTCCTGCTCTGACGGGGAAATCCGAAAAATTCTTGCGTCATGCGAGAAAAACAATCCTGCGCAAAACATTACCGGCGTTTTGTTGCATTCCGGCAATCATTTTATCCAGTATCTCGAAGGCGACAAAGACGTTATCAAGCTTTATGACCTGATCAAGACAGACCCGCGCCACAGTCATGTAATTCTGATGAGCTATGGACCGATACGCGAGAGGATATTTCCTTCATGGCATATGGCTTATAAAAATCTTACGCGGGCAGAACTCACCTTTCACACTTCCGCAAACGAAGACGATAAAAAAATCTTCAGACAACTTATCCAGGGCGATCATGTGACTGACACTAGTGCCATTAACCTGCTGAAGAAGTTTTTCCAGAAGAGCTGAGCTAGTTTGAATAACGTGGTAGTAGCGTCTCGCTTGAGTTGACCGTTCCATGACGTTTACAATAGGCGGAATTCAGCCCTCTTTTGTACTTTGGCATTCTTTTCGGAAAAAATTCCTACCTTAATTAACTTTCAGGACGGCGCCGGGAAATCAAGTAACTAACGCACGCACTTTTGTCGCAGCATCAACTAAAGAGAACCCTTACACCTGTCATGCTCTGGGGGCTGGGAGTGGGGTACGTCATATCGGGAATGTACTTCGGTTGGAACCTGGGTCTTGCTGAAGGTGGGACTCTCGGGCTCGCGATATCGACGTTCTTTATTATAGTGATGTACGTCACCTTCACATTCAGCTATGCGGAATTAGCTTGTTCCATTCCCCGGGCCGGAGGTGCTTTTGATTATGCTACACGCGCTTTGGGGAAGGACCTTGGTTTCCTCGCTGGCATGGCTCAGAATGTTGAATTTGTATTCGCCCCTCCGGCAATCGCATTCGCGATCGGCGCCTACTTCAACATCTTTTTCCCCCAGTTTCCGATATTGGGCATCGCCATTTTTGGCTACCTGATATTTACAGCTTTGAATATCTATGGTGTTCGCGCTGCGGCTGTTTTCGAATTGATCATCACGATCTTTGCAGTGGGCGAACTGTTGCTTTTCGCGGGGTTGACGCTACCGCATTTTGAATGGGAACACATGACACAAAGTGCGTTACCAAACGGATTCAAAGGCGTATTTGCATCGATACCTTTTGCGATCTGGTTTTTTCTGGCCATCGAAGGCGTGGCAAACGTTGCTGAAGAAGCAATCAATCCCCAACGAACAATCCTCCTGGGTTTCGGTTCAGCGCTCGCGACACTCGTTGTTCTTTGTGTGTTGACATTCACAAGCTCCATTGGTGTAGCAGGGTGGGAGAGCATCGTTTATTCGCAAGATGGAACGGCCTCGGATTCGCCATTACCGCTTGCGCTTGCGCAAATCATCAGCACGGACCATTTCATGTATCACCTGCTGATCACGGTTGGCCTTTTCGGATTGATAGCCTCTTTCCATGGAATTATTCTGGCAGCAGGCAGGTCGACTTTTGAGTTCGGCCGCGTCAATTTCGCCCCGCCTTTTCTCGGCGTCGTCAATAAACGATTCAAGACACCGGCGAACGCGTTACTCGTTAATATGCTGATTGGCGTCATCGCATTACTTACCGGAAAGACTGCAGCAATTATAACACTTGCTGTTTTCGGCGCGCTCACGTTGTATATAGTTTCAATGATATCGCTGCTTGTACTTCGAAAGCGTGAGCCTTCAATGCCCCGGCCTTTTCGGGTACCCGCATTCCCGTTTTTCCCAGTAGTAGCTCTGGCAATCGCGGTATTCTCCTTCATTGCCATGACTGCATATAATTTATCGCTCGCCGGGATATATTTACTTATTATGGCGGTGTGTTTTGTATTGTTTAAATTGAGATCAAGGTTTGCGGGCTTCTCCCCGCCGGAGGACACGACTAATTCGGATAATTGAAAATCACTCATGCTTTCAGACAAAACGCTCCAATATATCAGGGAACATCCTGCCGGGAAAGTCAAGATTGCCCTTACCGATATTGATGGGATACTGCGTGGAAAATACATTTCTGTGGAGAAATTTCTGTCTCTCATAAATAGCGAATCAGGATTTTGTGACGTTGTGTTCGGGTGGGATGCCAGCGACGTATCCTATGACAACGTGCGGTATACGGGCTGGCACACCGGATATCCCGATGCACCGCTGCGGATTGACCTGGAGACGTTTCGAAAGATTCCATGGGAAAATGATTTGCCGTTTTTCCTTGGCGAAATGGCCGGAACCAAAGAGAAACCCGCATATGTTTGTCCGCGCCAATTATGGAAGAAGGTACTTCACGACCTGAATTCGGCGGGGTATAGCGCCTATGTTTCTCAGGAGTTCGAATGGTTCAACTTCCGCGAAACGCCGGATTCCGCCAGGGAAAAAGGCTATGGCAATCTTGAACCGCTTTCGCCGGGGATGTTTGGCTATTCTATTCTGCGCTCGACGTTGAACAACCCTTATTTTACTGATCTGTTTGGATTGCTCGGCAAGTTTGATGTTCCGCTTGAAGGCCTTCACACGGAAACCGGTCCAGGAGTTCTTGAAGCAGCGATCAAGTACTCAGAAGGACTTCTTGCGGGAGATCGCGCTGTTCTTTTCAAAACCGCTGTAAAAGAAATCGGCTATAAGCATGGAATACTGGCCACCTTTATGGCAAAGGTTAATGAACACCTTCCGGGATGCGGCGGGCACATACATCAAAGTCTCTGGGATGATCACCATAAGAGAAACCTGTTCTATGATGAGGAGGATTCACTTCACATGAGTGAGTTGATGAAACAATATGTGGCGGGTCAATTGTATTGTCTTCCGCATGTATTACCTATGTATGCGCCTAATATCAACAGTTACAAAAGGCTTGTCGAGGGGGCATGGGCTCCTACCACCCTTACCTGGGGTGTGGATAACCGTACCGTTGCGATTCGCGTGCTGTGTAACGGAATCGCTTCCGCAAGAATTGAAACCAGAGTCGTCGGATCGGATGTAAATCCATATCTGGCAATGGCTGCCTCCGTGGCGTCGGGGCTCTACGGTATAAAAAATCAACTGAAACTTCAACAGCCCGCGACGACCGGAAATGGCTACCGGGATTTTTCGAACGGAACATTGCCAACCAACCTGATTGAATCTTCCATGCAAATGAAAAATTCCGATATCGCCAGAGAGTTGTTCGGTGAACAGTTCGTCGAGCATTTTACCTGTACGCGCGAATGGGAGTGGCGTC
The DNA here is from genome assembly GCA_023417785.1 of Bacteroidota bacterium. Classification (GTDB taxonomy): domain Bacteria; phylum Bacteroidota; class Bacteroidia; order Cytophagales; family Cyclobacteriaceae; genus Ohtaekwangia. The sequence continues at coordinate 65,495 of JAEZEH010000031.1, read as the reverse complement.
AGCACCTGAAGGTGGTTACGGATTGGGAACGGGCCCGATATCTTGAAATAATCTGATGAAATAACTGCATGATCCTTCAGTATAATTTTCCTACGCTCATCCGGTTTGGTTTTGGCGCCAGCAAAGAGCTGGGCGATTACCTGGCCATGCACGAATGGCAAAGGCCGTTACTGGTCACTGACCCGATTGTGCGGGAGTTACCATCCTTCAAAGAGATTATTGAAGACCTGAACCGCAGGAACATTTCGGTGGAGGTCTTTTCCGGGATTCACAAAAACCCCGTCAAATCAGACGTGTACAAGGGTACGGATGTGTATGATTCGACGACGCGAAATGCGATTGTTGGCATCGGTGGTGGTGCAGCGATCGATGTTGCGCGAGCGATTTGTTTACGCGTCAATCATAGGGAAGACCTTTTCAAATACGACGATCTGATCGGGGGAGATGTTTACGTAACAGAAGATGTTCCGCCCTTCGTCACCATCCCCACCACCGCAGGCACCGGTAGCGAAGTCGGGCGAAGTGCGATCATCTCCGACGATGACACACACCAAAAGAAGATTTTATTTTCACCAAAACTCCTGGCAAGGGTTGTGTTTGCTGACCCTCAGCTGACGATGGATCTGCCACCAAACATCACAGCGGCAACGGGCATGGACGCCCTTACGCACAATATGGAGGCCTATCTGGCAAAAATGGATCATCCGATGTGTGAAGGCATCGCGCTACAGGGGATTGCCATGATTCACGAATCCCTGACAGGCGCAGTGAATCATCCTGACAGGGAAAACCGTCGCAAGATGCTTATGGCTTCGCTTATGGGGGCCGTTGCATTTCAAAAAGGTCTTGGGATTGTGCATTCACTGGCCCATCCGTTGTCTTCCCTGCTGGACACCCATCACGGACTGGCCAACGCGGTTAACCTGCCTTACGGGATGGCGTTCAATATCGGCGGGCAGGAAAGTAAATTCAGGCGGATTGCGCAAACCCTCGATCTGAAAGATGGCGACGGTGAATCTGTCGTGAAGTACTTATTCGAATTGAACGCGCGTATCAATATTCCTCATAGGTTACGCGATATTGGTGTTAAAGCGGAGCACCTGGAAACGCTCGCCGACCTTGCGTTGGCTGACTTTGCGCACCCCAACAATCCTAAGCCGGTAACCAAAATTGATTTCAGGAATTTGTATGAAAAAGCATTATAAGTAAATGGATAAAACTATGGTAATCGGTATCACGGATTGTGGCAGCTTTGAAAATTATGAAAAGTGGATGCTTGACGAGCCCGGTGTTGAAGTTGTACGGCTAGGTTATAAGTATGATAATCTTGACGATGCGGACCGGTGCCATGGTATCGTACTTAGTGGCGGCGAGGATATCCATCCGCGCTATTACGGGAAAGAGGAATACGTAAAGTTCTGCACTGAGATCGACGAGAGACGCGATGAGTTTGAATGGCGGGTGCTGGAGAAACTGGTCGCGAATGAGCAACCATTATTTGGCATTTGCAGAGGACTTCAGATGGCCAATGTGTTTTTCGGAGGAACCCTGATACCGGATATTCCATCATTCGGGAAGTACAACCACAGCAAATTTGCAGACCGCGACCGGTACCACGGACTGCGTGTAGATGGCGATAGCTTACTTGTCCGAATTACTGATGAAATAGATGGAAAAATCAATAGCGCTCATCACCAAAGCGCGGAAATGGTCGGTGCGGGACTGGTTGTAAATTGTTTCTCTGCGGACGGTGTCGTCGAAGGCATTGAAAGAAAGGCGCCGGAAGGGAAGCCGTTCCTTATGCTGGTACAGTGGCATCCCGAACGGATGACTGATATGACAAGTCCTTTTTCCCGTAACATTAAACTTGCTTTTGTGGAAGCCGCCAAAAGCAGAATGTGAACTTCACTATGGAGCAACACAAAATGAAAATAATTAATCCCTCGACAGAGGATGTTATCAGCGAGGTACTCTGCGACAATAGGGAGACATTGTCAAAAAAAATCCAGATCCTGAAGACCGGCAGGGTGCAATGGAGAAACGTGGAACTGAAAGAACGGATAGCGATCGTTCGCGGGTTTTCAGAGCTTCTTGAAGCAGAGCGCAGGCACCTTTGTGAAATCCTCTCATGTGAGGTAGGGAAACCCCTGTCGCAGTCGCGGAATGAGATTACCGGAGCACGAACACGAATCGACTGGCTGATTAATAATGCTGCGACATATTTGTCGGATGAAATAATGTTCTCCGATGATCAAATCGCCGAGGTAATACGTTATGAACCTCTTGGTGTTATTTGTAACATCTCGGCATGGAACTACCCGTATCTGGTCGGGGTCAATGTGTTCGTCACGGCTCTGCTTGCCGGCAACGCAGTGATGTACAAGCCTTCGGAATACGCGACGCTTACCGGAGCGGAGATCAACCGCTTGTTGCTGAAAGCAGGTGTCCCTGAAACTGTATTTCAAACCGCCTATGGGGATCGATCTACGGGGGAATGCTTGCTGGATCTGCCCTTTGATGGATACTTCTTTACCGGATCCAACAGGACTGGCAGTTATATCTATTCACGCGTTGCGGAGAAGATGGTTCCCTGTCAGTGTGAAATGGGCGGTAAGGATCCTCTTTATGTTGCCGATGATGTGTTGTCGGACATTGCACGTGTTGCATCCGCCACCGCCGATGGCGCTTTTTACAACAACGGCCAGAGTTGCTGCGCCGTGGAACGCATATATGTCCATGAGCGCATTTACGACGAATATGTCCGGGTGTTTCTTGACGAAGTGCAGGGATACAAGATCGGGGATCCATTTGCTGAAGGCGTGTACATAGGACCTGTTGCACGAGAGGAACAACGAAAAATTCTTGAGGATCAAATCACGGATGCGGTGTCGAAAGGTGCCCGGGTTCTTACTGGAGGGAAACGGATGCCGGGGAAGGGATATTATTTTGAGCCCACTGTGGTGGTGGATGTGAATCACGACATGCGATTGATGCGAGAAGAATCGTTCGGTCCGGTAATAGGCATCATGAAAGTGAAAAGTGACGCTGAGGCGATCGAAAAAATGGCCGAGACGGAATACGGCCTCACCGCGGCTGTATACTGCAATAATCGGAAGCGTGCCGAGGACATTCTGGACCAACTTGATACAGGCACGGGTTACTGGAATTGCTGCGATCGCGTAAGCGCATCGTTGCCCTGGAGTGGGCGAAAACATTCTGGATTTGGTGCTATGTTATCCCACGCTGGATTCCGCGCAGTCGTCAGGCCTAAAGCTTATCACCTTAGAAAGAGCTGAGCGATGCGATCGTGGATTTAGCTGCTTTTGATTTCTCCGCGGCAAGACCGGGAATGGTCTCTGTCTCTGCTGCTGGCATGTGTTTATAGTTACTGCCGAAAAACCTTCTCATATGAATAATTTCTTTCGCGCTATCATCGCCGGATACGGGGCCAAAAAACTCGGCGGTGGCTGTTTTGGAACCGTCCTCGTGTTTATTATTATCTGGGTGATATTGGGTCAGTGCGGCGCAGCCAGTTTTTGATCGCAGATTGCTTCAGCCGGAACGTTTCAGGTCCATTTTTGTTCAGTAGGTAACGACCGTATATTGTACTGCGGTTAGTCGACCTGCGCGCATATGAATGAACCTGTTTTAGACCTTCAAACCACCTTTCCGGCGTTTGATCCGGAATTAATCGAACACCTGAGCAAAATTGGAAACACAATTCGTTTTCAGGAAGGCGATGTACTGATGCGAACCGGCCAATACTTCAAACAATCTCTGCTCATCCTCAGCGGTCGCGTGAAGTTGTACCGGGAGGGCGCGGATGGTGAGGAATTCTTTCTTTACTACCTGGAAGCGGGCCATGCCTGTGCGTTGTCAATGATTTGTGCCACCCGAAACGAATTGAGCGAAGTGAAGGCAAAGGCGGTCTCTGATGTCGAAGCTCTGGCCATTCCGCTCCAGTACATGGATGGCCTCATGCACGATTACCGGAATTGGTATTATTTCGTGCTTGAAACATATCGTTCGCGTTTTGAGGAATTGCTCCAGGTCATTGATCAGATCGCCTTCCATTCGATGGATGAAAAGCTTGAATTCTTTTTGAAAAGGCAATTCCAGGCGCTTAAGTCGGATAATATAAAAATCACCCATCAGGAAATAGCCGACGATCTGAATTCTTCGCGTGAAGTAATTTCACGGCTTTTGAAAAAGCTCGAATCGCAAAAACGTATTCAGATCTCACGAAATGAAATAACGAATCTCGCGCTTTAGCTACTGATCCGGGTAGCGCAAAAAACATTTACCTTTGTGGGAAGACAAAAACGGTTGAAAGACCAATCCAATGAAAGTCGAACAAATTTATACAGGTTGCCTCGCTCAGGGCGCTTATTACATTGAGTCGAACGGTGAAGCTGCGATTATAGATCCGCTGCGGGAAGTTGAACCCTATCTCGAAAAGGCCAGGAAAAGCAACGCGTCAATAAAATATGTTCTTGAAACGCATTTTCACGCCGATTTTGTATCAGGTCATATTGATCTGGCTCGAAGAACGGGGGCGAAGATCATTTTTGGACCGGAAGCGAAACCATCTTTCGACGCGTATATCGCAAAGGACAATGAAGAGATCCGTCTCGGTGACGTAACCATCAAGGTGCTTCATACGCCTGGCCATACGCTCGAATCAACAACCTATCTGCTACTCGACAAGGAGGGGAAGGAGTATGCCATCTTCACTGGTGATACACTATTTCTGGGTGACGTTGGGCGGCCGGATCTCGCACAGAAGGCTGCGGATATGACGCAGGACCAACTCGCGGGATTGCTATTCGACTCCTTACGTAACAAGATTATGACCTTGCCCGACCATGTGATAGTTTATCCAGCCCATGGAGCCGGCTCGGCGTGCGGAAAGAACATGATGAAGGAAACGGTTGACACCCTCGGGAACCAGCGTAAAAGGAATTATGCGTTGCGAGCCAATATGACCAGAGAAGAATTTATCCGCGAGGTGACGGACGGACTATTGCCACCCCCGGCGTATTTCCCCGAAAACGTTAAGTTGAATAAGGAAGGCTACCAAAATATTGATTCCGTTTTGGATCGCGGAACCACACCGTTGAATGCGGCGGAGTTTGAAGCAGCGGCTAACGACACGGGGGCTTTGATTCTGGATACAAGGGCTCCGCAGACCTTTCGAAAGGCTTTCATTCCGAACTCCATCAATATTGGAATAGACGGGGGGTTTGCCCCGTGGGCTGGTGCGCTTATCCCAGGCGTTGATCACCCCATCCTCCTTGTGGCTGACGAAGGGCGGGAAAAGGAGGTAGTGACGCGGCTTGCCCGCGTCGGGTTTGATAATACACTCGGCTACCTGAAAGGCGGTTTTAAAACCTGGCTACAGGCAGGCAGGGATATTGAATCAATTGACTCCATTTCGGCTGTCGAATTTGAGAAACGGTCTAAAGTACGGGAACTTCAGGTTTTTGATGTTCGAAAGCCGGGCGAGTTTGAGACTGAGCGACTCGCCGGAGCACAGTCGACTCCGTTGGATTTTTTGAACGAACATCTAAGCGACATACCCAAAGAAGGGGAGGTGTACCTCCATTGTGCTGGCGGCTATCGATCGATGATCGCGGCATCGATACTAAAAGCACGCGGCTGGAAGAATATTATTGATGTGGACGGCGGTATGAAAACTATAAAGCAAACAGGGCTTAAACTTTTAAGCTCCCAGGTTTCAGATGACGTAAAAGATTGATAAAAATCAGTCGGGCGACTGGAAACTGAGGGAATTTTTCATTTTTGTTCTGAGTTATAGCCTTAACTCAAACCAACCCTCTCTGGATGAAAAGAACTCTTAGACTCTCTCTCCTGGTAATTGCTTTTGTTGCAGTTGCCGGCAGTGCAAATCTGTTCACAATCAATCACTCCTCTGCTGCAGAAGCACCTGTCGTTCCCGCCAAATTTGTGACTGTCGAAACGTTAAAGGGCAAACTCACGCGCACAAATTTCGAGGACTCGTTGCGTTCACTTTATCATTCAATCGGGCTGGCGAAAGCCGGCATGAACTACGATGTTTTCCGGTACGGCATGATTGGCTATTACTCCCTTGAGCAACAAGGGAAACTGTCGGGACGCAAGATTGTTTCATTTATAGATTTTTCGAAGCCCAGCACCGAGAAACGATTTTATACAGTGGATCTGTCCAGGAAATTGCTCAAGTTTCATTCGCTGGTGAGTCACGGAAGAAATACCGGGCAGGATAAGGCGACGTCATTTTCTAATACTCCGCACTCGAATCAGAGCAGCCTGGGGTTTTACCTTACCGGTGAGACCTATGTTGGTAGCAAAGGTTATAGCATGCGTCTCGACGGAATCGATGGGATCTACAACGATAAAATGCGTGAACGCGCCGTAGTTATGCATGACGCTGCGTACGTTAGTGAAAACTGGATCCGGAAATATGGTCGTCTCGGTCGTAGCCAGGGATGCCCTGCATTACCCAAAGAGATCTCGCGAAAAGTGATTGATACCATCAAGGATAAAACATTGATCTTCGCCTACTACAATGATCAGAAGTATCTGGCCAGTTCAGAATACCTGAAGCTTGAAAAATTGTTTGACAGATTCGACGCGCTGGATGTGGTAATGGCCGAAATTTAAACGGCCACCGTTCGATCAATCGATTTTCTTGAGCATGGCGATATGCCTTTGGTCGTGGTCATACAGGTCTTCGCGGAAATGTACCAGGCCGTCATCGTCAACCCAAACGGTGCGGTATTCGATCTGAACCGGATACTTTTTCTTTAGCGGAACATTGACAGGTTCTTCTTTTTGCATCGCTTCGCTAATCTCTTCGTCAGTCCATTTTTCGCCACTTTCGTCCAGAAGGAACTTTGCCAGGTCTATAGGTCTTTCCAGGCGTACACAGCCGTGGCTATAGGCACGTTTGTTTTTTTGAAATAGTTTTTCGGCGGGTGTATCGTGAAGGTAGATGTTAAAATTGTTTGGCATCATGAACTTCACCCGACCAAGCGAATTCATTTCACCGGGGTTCTCTACCATTCTGTATTCCTCGATATTGAGGTCTTTGTCTTCCCAGTCCACGTCTTCGGGCTCAATTTTTTCGCCGTTCTTCAGGATCATGAACCGTTCCGGATCAAATACATTAGGGTCTTCCTGCAGTTTTGGTAAGAATTCCTCTTCCAGGATACTTGTGGGCACGTTCCATGTCGGGCTGAATACGATGTATTCGAGTGTATCAGTGAACACTGGCGTCGAAGTGAATTCGGTGCCAAGAACTACGCGCATTTCCAGCTTCTCTTTGCCATTCTTATAGAGCCGTAACAAGTACTCCGGAATATTGATATAGATATAATCGTCAGCCTGCTCACGTGGCAGCCACCGCAGGCGTTCGAGATTCAATTCGATCAGGTCAGCTTTCTTCCCAAAGGATTGATTCAGATAGGCAAGTGTGGCCGTGCTGATTATTCCATCCTGCTCGAGTCCATGACGCAACTGAAATTGTTTCACTGCATCTTCAAGTTTATCATCGTAAAACAGCGAGTCTTCCGGAGAATACGGCTTTACGTCTGTAAGGCTTAATCTGCGGCGGATGCCGGGAATGGCGGCATCTTTCGTTCCTGGTTTTATCGCGCCGGATTTTCCAGTGAGGCGGATCCTAAATTTATCTTCTATCGTACGATAGTCGCGGAGTGCCTTTTCCATCCTTTCATACTGGTCCACGTCCGGATGAAGTTCCTCAATTATGTCTGACAGTTTTCCTGAAGAATTGGCGAGCAAGAGATCCACGTCGTCCTCGTTTGGTATGTTCTTCTCCCATATAAAATCCCCGTATCCGGCAGTACGGATACGACCTTCAATCAGATGAGTCGTGAACAACAAGAACGAGGCGGTGATCTTCACGTCCAGCGCGGCGACGTCTTCGGGTTTCCGTTTGTTATTTTCGTAAAGCGAGTCGACAGCATTGACAATAGTTTCGAGATCATAGTGGTTGGGGTCCAGCCCATACCGCGCCGCATCCTTGATGGAGGCCACGTATGTGCTATAGAACTTTGTCGGCTTCTTGTATTCCAGCCATCTTGTCTTACCGTTGTTCCTTTTATAGAAATCGACGGTCTTAGTCTGGACACGCTTGTTGTAATATGGCCGATCCATTTTGATCTGCCGCACCTGAGTAGCAACCGGAGTCGCGACCGAATCAATATAAAGTTCGTCGGGATACGAGCTCGAGTTTACAATGAGCACCAGGAACGCAACGGCGACGACCACCAGCCCGGCCACACCGGCCTTTGTTAAAATTTTCCTTTTTTCCGGGTCATCCAGGAACCGGAATGCACTTTCACGTCTTTCTTCCATCGTAATGCACACTTCAAATCCTATTCCCCGGGCCATTGTAGCAGCTAGTCGGCTTGGACCGTGATACCGGGCTATTTATGGGGAATGCTGCCCACAACTGTGGCAGAAGTGAGGTTCGGGGTCTAATTATGTGATAACTGGAAAATAAAAGATGATAGGATTGGTTATGCGAATCCGACGGGAGGGTTTTTCGTACATTTGGTGCGGGCCCCGTCGAAGCGTCACGAATACCCGAGTCTACGCCCCGAACCTTTTTCTTTATCGGTCTGTGAAAAGGACTTAGCCTATTATCTCAATACGACCCAGAGTGCGATTATGAGGAGAGCAAAATTCAGATATGTCGAAATCCGGACGATGGAAGAGAAGGATGTGATTTTTGCCGAATTCACTCACGACCTGCGTGTAGACCTTGCCGTTGCGCGCGAGATCGTGGACTGCCGAATGATATTTACCGAAAACAAACCTCACTATGCGGTCATTGATATGTCGAATATCACTCACGTGGATGCTGACGCGCGCGATTTCATGCAACATCCTGAGGGCGGACTGAGAAATCTGAAAGCAAGCGCATTTCTCGCCGGCAATCCGATCGCCGCATTATTCGCCAATTTTTTTGTCAAAGTACCGAAGGATTTTCCGGCCCGTTTTTTCCATTTGAAAAGCGATGCGCTGGATTGGCTGTTAACATTTCGCGCAAATCAACGCGGAAAAGAAATTTGATTGCTGACCAATAGCGTCTCCTTACACAGTTGTATCGCATTTCCGACCGTAGGATTCGCCCTGAAGTGTCGAACCTTCTCACGAGAATTTATACAATAAGGAAAGAAGGCATGTGGCATCACTGCCACACGCCAGGTGGTTTAATACAAATCGGTAAAAGCCGCGAGCAAAATGTAAATGAACACAGGCACTGCGATCATAAAAAGCAGAAACCAGAAACGCTTCACGAGCATGACAATGTCTTTCATGATATAGTTATTAATTGTTATGAAAATGGCTGGGACGCGGAAACGCATTGCGGATCCATCTGTCCGAATAGAATCAGATGCACGTTAGGTGCAGAAAGAACACGAGGCTATCAGAACCCTAGGGCGCGTGTATGGTAATATGACGGTAGAATGGATTTCGCGTGGATACCGCGAACAGAAGTAGTTTCCGGACCTTTCTTTTAAGTACACGAAAGAGAGGTAAAAACAGCTGCAGCAGGAAAAGCACGAACGCAACCTTTGTGATCGGCTCGGTCACAGTGAAGGGAACCCCTTGCACAGACTCGTTGAACTGGTATACTGCAGTTTGCGTGATGGATTTGATCTGGGGATCAGCTAACAGAGAAACGGCCTCATTGGCCAGGAAGGCCAGCAGAATAGAAAGAACAATGACCTTTCTTAACGCGGTTGAAGACGGTTTCATATTTTACCAAAGGTAAACACCGAAGTGCACACATTTTGTCCCGGCACTGAATATAATTTCGTCTAATTTGTCAGGATTCTTACGCAACGGATAGCTAGCGACTCTACGTCCGATCCTGTGCTGATTCACCCGTCAGCAGGTCCAAAATATGTATCTTCGGTAATGAATCGGCTTGTCGGATTGTTCGCAATGCTATCCTTGATGGAGTTTCCGGGGTTCGGCCAGGAACCTGCCCATCAATTCTATTTCGGCGTCCTGACCTATCCGGAACATCGATACAGGTTAATATTGGACATTGAGGATTCGGCCCTCTATGTCATCGGATTGCGCCCAAATCGAATTCCGCTTGATAAGTTTCGCCGGGACAAGAACCAAATAAGCTTCTCGCGGGCGGATTTCTTTTCCGGATATGAAGGCATCTTTAATCCCGCCTCGAATGGGATTGCAGGATATTGGACCGACGACGACAAAAAGAAGATCATGCTTGAATTCAGGGTCGTGGACCCTGATACGATTAGTGGATTCAAACCCCGGGTAGTGCCACGGTCTGGCTACGGTGTTCCGGCAGTTGAGGAAGGTATTCCAACGCGACCTTTCTCCGAAGTCGGTATTGACCCCGGGCGAATCGAAACGTTACTCGACCGCCTTGACGAAGGTGACTTTGAATACGTCCACAGCCTGCTGGTAAGCCGCAGGGGGGCTCTTGTAGTTGAAGATTATTTTTATGATTTCAATGGTTCGGCCGCATTTGGAATTCAATCGGTGACAAAAAGCCTGGTCTCAGCGCTTACCGGTATGGCTATTGCGCGCGGTGAGGTCGGTGGCGGGAATGATCCAATACTGAAATGGCTTGACAAGAAATACAAACGTGATATCAGCAACATAGCAGCGCCGATAACCTTACACCATCTAATGAGCATGACGACAGGCCTGGAATGGGATGAGGTAACCTATGATTATGGCGATGAACGAAACAGCCTGTCACTAGCCGATGCGCGAGACCCTTTCCGGCTTCTCTTCCAAAAGCGAAAATTGCCGGGCAACCCCTTCGCATATAACTCCATTAACCATTCGTTGATGAATATGGTCCTCAGGAATGCCACGGGACTGACAAATGAAATGGAAATTACGTCACGTCTGTTGGAACCATTGGGAATAAAAAATTTTGACCTTGGGAATCGCGATAATCGGGGACTGATCGGAGATATTTCTTTGCGACCGCGGGATATGCTAAAGTTCGGAATGATGTACCTGAACCGCGGTGAGTTCGCCGGGAAACAAATTGTGCCAGCTGAATGGGTGGAGATATCGACATCGACCAAAGTGCCGGTGAAAGAGAACCTGGGATATGGCTACTTCTGGTGGACTACGACGTATGAATGGAAAGGCAAAGAAGTTGGATGCTACTTTGCCTGGGGCTATGGTGGACAGTACATTTTCGTGGTGCCTGACCTGGAACTGGTAGTAGTAATGAATGGAACAAACTGGAGCACCGATCCGGAGCGATACTCCCGGCAAATCATGCAAGACTACCTTGTCCCCGCCTGTGAATAGCCTGAAGCCCTGCGGTCCCGGCCTTGTTTAAGACTGTTATTCTTCCGATTTTCAACCATGGACGCACAGCTGGCCCTCGCACTTGTTATTACGATCGTTGTAACATCGCTCCTTGTTCGCGGGTGGAACTGGATTCTGCTTATGAAAAATAAGCATCCCGAACTTTATCGGAGGCGGAATGCTATTCGGACGCTGATACTTCTACTGCTTCATTCCGGCGACGTCTGATTCATCATTTTTCCAATTACCAGGATCCCGGAAAGGTTAGGTTGCTATTCGTTTTTCAGCGTGTCAGCCGGTTGAGAGAGCACTGTGGTAATGGTATGATAACTGATGGTGATGATGCCAATCAGCAGCGCGACAAGCCCCGCTTTCCCGAATATCATCCAGTCGATCGAAATCTTGTATTCATAATTCTCAAGCCACTGGCGCATAAAGTAAATGCTGAACGGGATGGAGATCACGACGTTCACCAAAAGCATCATAAGGAAGGCTTTCGACAAGAGGAAGAGCAACGATTGGGGTGATGCGCCTAAGACTTTTCGGATGCTTATTTCTTTAACGCGGTTTTGAATGGCGAGTGATGACAGGCCATATAAACCAAGTCCGCCAATCAATATCGATAACGCCGTCGCGATGGTTATTATCCGGCCCAGATTCTGGTCACTGCGATATTGGGCATTGATACGCTCATCCACAAAACTGAACGTGAAGGCATCTCCGCCGGAAATCTTTTCCCATCCTGTTTGCAGATGCGTCAGCGTTTCCGACGCTTTTCCGTGGCCAATTCTTACAAATAGTTTTGGAATAGGGGAGTTGTCCATCATAACATTTTCTGAACCACTGAAGGCGATCTCCGGGTTCATGGTCATAACCAGGGGTTTCACCGAAGTATATAAAGACTCGTAATGGAAATCTTTCACGACACCAATGATCTCATGGTTGATGAAGGCTTTGCCGGGTATTCGTTTTCCGATAGCGTCAGACCAGCCCATCTCCCGGACGAATGCTTCGTTTATAATAACCCCGTTTCGCTGGTCGCCGGTATTCTCCTGCGAAAAGTTTCTGCCGGCTACGAGTTCCATTTTCATGGCTGAAATAAAATCGGGATCAATCAGGTTGATATAAAAGTTCCTGTAAGTACTCTTGTCATCGGTGTAGCCGATCTCTGTCCATTGTCCATTTCCGAAGTCATGCGCCGCAGCGCACAACGAAGTGACTGCCGGGAGTGCCCGGTATTCCTGTTTCATGATTTCCGCTTTTTCGAATCCGGCCTGGACGCGGGCCCTTAGTCCACCCGTTGGCGGAACCGTCATTTGGATCACGACGGTCTGTTCTTTGTCGAAGCCAAGATTCCGACTTTGAAGAAAATTCAATTGTTCTCGCATAATCAGGGCGCTTGAAACAAAAAATACCGCCAGGACCAATTGTATGCTTACCAGTACCTTCCGCAAAGTTTGTCTGCGATCCCCCTGGAGTCGTCCTTTAAGAACCGAGATTGGTTTGAACCCGGACAGCACGAAGGCCGGGTAACTGCCCGCAATCAGCCCTACGACAACAACGAGAGTTCCAGCCAGCGCGACCATGAACCCATCTGGTTTCAGTGTCAGTGCTTTTCCGGAAAGGTCGTTGAAAAGGGGAAGAGACATTCCGGCAAGAGCAACCCCGACAAGCAGGGCCAATGCAGTAGTAAGAAGTGATTCCCCGGCGAACTGTGTGATCAACTGATTTCTGGCCGCGCCCATAACTTTTCTTACGCCAACCTCAAGCGCGCGCTTAAGTGTCTGGCCCACAGAAAGCGTGACGAAGTTAATAGAGGCAAGCAAAAGAATCATGAGCGCTACGCCCCCCATGATATATGAATATCGCGCATCGCTAACCGGTGCATTTCCGACCGGGAAGTCCCGGTTGAGATGGATATCCGTAAGGGGTTGAAGGCCGACATAGTATTTACTTTTTTCGAAGTCGTCGCCCAGAATCGATTTGAACAACGGCGGGAACTTGCTTTCCAGTGCGGTTGCGTCTGATCCGTCGCGCAATAACACATAGGTTTCCGGTGTAACGTTGAACCAACCTGAAGTGAGCGAACGTTCACCATACAAGCGGGGAAGCAGGAGGGAGGATCCAAGGATATCGAACTGGATGCTGGAATTAACCGGAGGATTTTCGACGACGCCCTTCACTACAAAGGCTTCAAAGGATTCGCCAACTTGAATTGAAAGCGTATTTCCGGTCGCGTCAGCATGGCCAAAAAACTTCATGGCCATGTCGCGTGTAAGGACTATGTTAGTTGCACCGGCCAATGCTTCGCTGGCATTTCCGTGAATAACCTCAAAATCAAAAACCTGAAAAAAACCCTGATCCGTGATCGTAACTGATTCGCTGAATTGTGCATCAGCTGTTTTGACCTGGGTTCCGATGTTGTGGATTCTCACGGCGTATTCGATTTCCGGGAAGTGCTCCTTAAGAACCGGGCCGAGGGGAAAGGGCGTGACGGTGTTGAAGAACTGCTGGTTTTCGCCGTAATCTTCTGTTACGTATGCCCGATAGATGGACGATGATTTTTGGTGAAACCGGTCAAAGGTCCATTCGTCTTTCACAAACAGGCTTATCAATAGACAACTGGCTATTCCAATACCCAGCCCAACGATGTTAATGAAGGCGTAGAACTTATTCCGGAGAAGAGAGCGATAGGCAATGGTGATGTAATTCCTGATCATAGCTTTGGGTTCGTGCAGTTGGTTTCCAATAACTATTCCATTTTCAAAAGTCGTTTTTAGCCTCAGAAACCGATGTTTTAACCTATGGGCCGTTCGGATTTGAGTGATCATGACCGTCTTCGGACATTTGAGGAATCCGATCCGGGCCTGGAACGTAGCGGGCAAAAGAATTTAGCAAAGGCTTGTAACTTTACAGCTATGGCGAAGAAATTTTTCAAGAGCTGTTGCCTGGTACTTGGATTGTGGTTTGGCGGACTTACGTTTCTGATGGCTCAACCAAAACTTGTAGATTCAAAGGCAACGCAGGAAACTAAGAATCTATTTTCAAACCTTATGCGACTATCGCGTAACCACACGCTTTTCGGTCACCAGCATGCCACCGAATATGGCCGTGGCTGGCGTGGTGAAAAAAATCGTTCGGATGTGAAATCGGTTACAGGTTCGCATCCCGCGGTGATCGGAGTGGATATAAGTGGTTTCTCCGGCCGATCACGTGAATCAATTGAAAAGGCCAAGTCAGACGTTGCCAGGAATGTAATCGACACCTATAACAGAGGAGGCGTTACAACAGTGTCGTGGCACTTTTCCAATCCGGTTAGTAAAGGTGGATTCTATTGGATTGATTCCGTTTCGCTGCCTGCGGTCAGGTACATCATTCCGGGCGGTGCCGCGCACGAAATCTATAAGGGTATTTTACAAGATGTTGCCGACTGGGCTCACTCGTTGAAGGGTCGTAATGGTACACTGGCACCCGTGATCTTCCGGCCGTTCCATGAGCTGGATGGTGGATGGTTCTGGTGGGGTGAGCCGCATTGTACGCGGGAAGAGTTTATTAATCTATGGCAGTTTACAGTTTCTTATTTGCGCGATAGTCTTGATGTTCATAACTTCCTCTATGCGTTTTCCCCGGACAATAAATTCTCCACCGACGATCAGTTTCTCGAACGGTATCCCGGAGATGAGTGGGTTGATATGGTGGGAATGGATAACTATGGTGAAATGGGCCGCGATGGCACCGATGTGTCACTCGCCGCTCTGAAGCTTAAGATCATTTCGGACTACGCGGTAGAACACGACAAGCTCGCAGCATTCACGGAAACGGGTCTTGAAGGGATTACCGATCCCAAATGGTGGACTGAAACGTTGTTGCGAACGATGACGATTTATCCAATAAGAATGGCGTACGTTCTCGTTTGGCGTAATGACGTGGAAAGTCCGACGCACTATTACGCTCCCGTCCCGGGTCATCCGAGTGAAGAAGACTTCATGGAATTTTACAATCATCCGTATACCTTGTTCGAGAAAGATCTTCGGCAGATATATGGTAAGTAAAGGCGTGGTCAGGTTCAGCCTTACCTTTTCACCGAGCTTCAAGACAAGCGCAGCTATTCCTCGACGGGACACAGCAGAAAAGTATGGTCGGACCGGACCCCGTTGCGATGGAATTTCCTGCCTTAATGATACTAACGAGCATACTCATATGCCTTTCGCAAAACCTCTTTCAGCAACGCCACCGGAATTCGTTTCAGGTCGATGACTGTCCAACCCTGTTTTGCCCATTTGTTTGGAACCGGATAGATCATCTTCGGATCGATGTCTGAATAAACGGACTGATCAACCTCGGAAAGCCGTACCGCAGCGGTGCCCTCTTTTTCGGACAGCGTACAGTAGATACGTTTTTTACCTGCCTTGAATGCAAGCTTTTCAAAATGGGGCTGCTCAATCGTATCCGGAAGGGCCATCGCGATCTTGCGAAAGGTGTTAATTGAAACCATAGTGCTACCTAACGTACAAATTCCTCTCAGGTTAACGGACCTTTGAAAAATAAGGGTTTACCATCAATGAATGACGCTCACAAGCCAGGCAAATCCAAAATAATTCTTGCTCAAAACCGGGGCGTCTGTTAGCTTGTACAAAAATCAACCGCATTTCAGGCGAACCGTTTACGTCTATGTTAAGACATTACATCATCACCGCCTTCCGAAATCTTTTCCGGAACAAGCTTTTCACCAGCATCAACCTGATTGGCCTTTCGATAAGTATCGTAATTGTTCTCGCCCTTATTGGATACGTAAAATACCAATTCAGCTATGATAAATTCTATCCCGGCGGCGATCGGATTTACCGGATCAATTATTTCGAATATCAGGAAGGGCAGCCGGTGCTTGAAACCTCCCGAACCCATGACGGCACTGCGTTGCTCGTGCATGAGTACGTGCCTCAGATCGAAGCGGTAGCCCGCGCTTACAACGAAAAGGCACTGATCTTTTCCGAAGATGTTCGGATAGTTGATCAGGATATGTTATTTGCCGACAGCTCATTCGTAAAAGTATTTCCTCTTAAGCTTATCAGCGGTTCGGCCGAAGACGGGTTAAAGGCCCCACATACCGTTTTGATATCCCGTTCGCAGGCTGAAGCATACTTTGGTGACGACGAGCCAATGGGTAAGATACTTTATTTTAATGAGCATCTTCCGATCACCGTTACAGGTGTATTTGAAGACATCCCTGAGAATAATTCATTCAATTTCGACTTTCTGGTATCGTGGTCAACGATGGTTTACAATGGATGGGCTCGTCGCGATGGATCGTTCAACAATCCAGGCGTGTTCACCTTTGTGAGACTCAAACAAAACGTCACTGATATCGAGGCAGTCAACAGGGGCCTGACGGCTTTGGCCATGGAGCATATCCCGTATCTCGAAAAGCGTGGGCATACGGCCCGACATGAGCTCCGTCCATACGAAGAGCTGCATACCTCCCGCAGCCTTTCAGGCGAGTCCTCACCAACAATCAGCAAAACCCTCTTGTATGCGTTGCTCTCGCTGGCAGCGTTCATTATGATTGCCGCATGGATAAACTATGTAAACCTCTCCATCGCAAGATTACTCGAACGCTCGGGCGAAATCGGTGTCCGGAAAGTATTTGGTGGTAGCCGGCTAGCCATTAGCGGCCAGTTTCTGGTGGAGGCCGTTATTCTTTCCAGTATTACTTTTATTGTTGGGGTGGGCTTGTTTTATCTTCTTTCAGGTTCATTTGCAACGTACATCTTTGAACGATTTCCGCTTCCCATGCCGGAGCCGTCACGTCTGGTGTTTTACTTCGTATTGTTCACTGTTTGTACCACACTTGTAGCCTTCTATCCCGCACACTTCATGTCCCGGTTCAAGCCGGTTTTGATTCTGCGAAACAAGCTCGGCAGCGGTAAAGGCCGGACCAGCATCCTGCACCAAAGCCTGATGGCATTTCAGCTTTTTCTCGCGGTGGCGGTGGTTGGCATTACACTCATTGCCGGAAAGCAGATTGCATTTATGCGCCAGTTTGATTCAGGCTTCAACACGCGCAATACGCTTGCCCTTCGTGGCCCCGCGTCCACCAACTCGGATTCGCTCCGCTATACGCGTTATACGCAATTCAGGGCCGAGGTACTCCAACTTCCCGAATTTGCGAATGGTACCGCTTCAATGAATATTCCCGGGGAGGAGATCCGGTTCCACGATGAGGGTATTCACGCAGTAGGTTCGTCAAATCTCAGGAAGCAATCCTACTGGAAGATGTTGATTGACGAGGGCTACCACGAAACCTTTGGGTTGAAACTGATTTCCGGGCGGAACTTCAATCAGAACGAATTCGATAATACCGTTATAATCAATGAAACAGCGGCGCGTGCCCTTGGCTATACATTGCCGGAGAATGCGGTGAATACCGAAATCATCACGAACGAAAATAAGACATATACTGTCATTGGTGTGTGGAAAGATTATCACCACGAGTCGGTCAGGAAAACCGTGGATCCAATTTTATTCTTTCATACCCATCCATGGGAATACGGCTATTATACGTTTAATGTAGTATCTACACATGGGGATTACCTGAAGAAGCTGGAAGCAATCTGGCAGAAGCATTATCCGCACGACCAGTTTATATATTATTTCATGGATAACTTTTTCGCGAAGCAGTATGCTGCGGATCAGTTCTTAGGAAAATTACTTGGTCTTTTCAGTATCATCTCAATTCTGGTGGCAAGCCTCGGTCTCTTCGGCATGGCGACGCTTTCCATCGTGAAGCGAACCAAAGAGATTGCTGTCAGAAAAGTGCTTGGCGCTACGATTCCAAGCCTTCTGATTATGCTATCGAAAACATATGTAAAACTGATTGTTATTGGATGTCTGTTTGCGTTTCCGCTGGCGTTCTTCTTGACACAGCAGTGGCTCAATGGATTCGTATATAAGATCGCGATCGAATGGTGGATGATTCTTGTGCCTGGCGTCCTGGTCCTCCTCACCACGATGATCACGATTGCCGGCCAGTCGTTCAGGGCAGCGCGCGCCAATCCGGCGGATAGCCTCCGCGATGGGTGATCGTTCTGACGGTCTTGGGATGCGTGAAAGAATTAGCAACGCGATTGGGTTCGAATCGCTTCCTTAACTAAACATAGGTCCTGTGAAAGCCATTTTATTAATCATCATCTTCTTCGTTCCCTTGCACGCGCGACCGCAATCTCCTGTAGGTTTGTGGGAGGCCATTAGTGTAACAGTAGGAGACAAGGTCATGACACCCGTGGGTAAATGGACCCGCATTAACCCTGATGGAACCTACCAATCCGGTAACGGATGGCAGCAAAACTCCGAAGGCACCTGGTCATTCGATCCTGCGACTGCCTTCTATGTACCGTTCGAGGCCAATGGATTGGAAGATATCTTTGGTGGTTTCAAAATATCCTTTGATAAAGATAACATGATCTGGCAGCGTCATGAAGACGGGCTGCCCGTAGTCGTCACCTGGCGTTCCATTAAAGAACTTCCCCGAACTCCTGCCGATCTCATAGTAGGCGTATGGGAACTGGACCCGGCTGCCACGAGGGAACCATCGACGAGTCACGCAGCATCAAAACATCTGCTCTTTATTCGATGGGACCGTATCTACGTCGAATGGGACAATACCCCGGAAAAACGTTATGGCTACTGGTTTATTAATGCCCACCATCCCGAACTGACTCTCATAAACATGGATGGAACGGCTTCGCCCGGTAAATGGCGGATCAGCGTAGACACCGGTACCCTTACGCTTACAGGAATATCAGAAGGGAATAATGATTCTGTCTTGTCGTTCCGGCGGATTCATCGTTTACCGGATTAGTAGCAGGTTAGTCAGGGAAGTCTGGTCCTGTGGGCCGGACGATAATCCGGAAGGCAATTAAGTGAAGAGATCCCGCTACGTCCGTTTCTTTCCGACAGATATATTGTAGTTTTCCGGGGTACCCGAAAGTTTAAGGTTGATGAATCGCACCCGCTTTGATTCATCGCGATACTGGATTTCATCTTCGGGGTCAACCTCTTCGGGACGTTTTCCGAATAGCTTTTGTGATGCTGCCTGGGTGACAAGCTTCCAGGGAACACGCACATAGTATTCCATATTGAGTTTGGCGTCCTGCTGCCCTGATATTTCAATGAATCCCAGCGACGAATTGATCGTCATATTGGGAATTGAGAGTACTCCTTTTGTGAAGCTAATTTTATTCCGAAGGGTGTCGAACAAAACCCGGTTCAGGTTCTTATCCTTAAAAAAATCCGACAACGCATCCAGAGCAGCATAATGTTCGAGCCTGCCTTTCAAGACTTCGAAATCAATCTGGATATCGGAGTCGTCAGTGATGGGGACCAGGTCCGGGTGAACATTAATTCGCCCGGTTAGTTTTCCGCTCAACTCGCCATGCAGGTTTTCGGACACAAGATGGTCTTGTCCGAAGTTTCTCGAATTTCAGCAACAGCTGATCAAGGTCCACTTGCTCCAGATATATTGTTGGGTTGAAGTAAATATTGTTCCGGTCTGAAACGTTAAAGTAACCTTTCATATGGATGTTCCCACCGGCAGCGGTGAGCGACAGCGTATCTACGAAAATATAGTGATTGGTCTGTGATCGTGCCGCTGCAAAAAAAATTATCGATCCGATAACGGTGGTAATTGGGGTGTTTGATATCGAATTGAAGGGCCATGTCCGTGATGGAAGATCGTATATATTAAACCCTTTTTCATGATCTTCCGGCAACGGAGGATCTGCCGGGTCTCTGCTTTCAAATATTCGGACATGGTCAAGTCAATGGATACGTAAGGAAAGTTTACAAAGGGTGAGACGTGGCTGTCGTTAATTTCAATCCGACCCTTGAAATCCGCATTCAACGTCCGGAGAAGTTCCTCTACGATCTGATCCTGCTTCACATAAACGGCAGCCGCAAGGAGGCCAAAAATCAGAAAACGGATGTAAAGTAACAAATTATAAAAGGGAATGCTCAATACCATAGTCAAATGGCGGAAGATCGGCATCAAAATATTACATTGATTACGTTTTCAGCTTCGAACCCAGCGAATTTCTATTTTCGTGGAACATTGCTATAATTATAAGCTGACGGAAAAGGATCGAGCTGTAATGTCAAACCTTAATATCGTTATTTCGTTTCTTCCCATAGTGGTATTGTTGGTGCTGAGCCTTTGGCGTGGGGTGAGAGCAGGCGTTTTTGCCGGCGCCGCGGTAACCGCGATACTCTTTTTTCTTGCAGGTCATGCGTTATCAACTTTTGCAGCGATTCTGTTTAGTGCACTGGTAGGTACGCTTAACATTCTGATGATAATTTTTGGGGCGGTTTTCCTTTATGATGTAATGGCACAGAAGGGACTCATTGCGGAAATATCAGCTTCTCTTAATGAAATACATCCAGACCGGAATTTCCGGTTTTATTTCCTGGCGTTCTTTCTTACGGCATTTTTCGAAAGCGTAGCCGGTTTCGGTACCCCCGGAGCTATCGTTCCGCTATTGTTGATCGCAATGGGTTATGATGCTGTAATTTCGATAGCTGTCGTTTTGTTGATCGACGGTTTCTTCGCCATGAGCGGTGCCATTGGTACGCCCGTGACTGCAGCATTTGAAGGAGCAATGGCGATTGATAGTGATGCGGTTAAAGCTATCTACGGATACGCGGCGCTTATCATTACCGTTGCGGCGACGGGAATTATGGTTTTCATTCAACGGTTTGTAAATTATTCATCAGGTGATTCAATGTTTAGGCACGGCTGGATACTGTTCGCAGCGATCATGATCCCTTTCATGGTGTTGGCGGCGTTCACCAGAGAACTAACCGGAATACTTGCATCGCTGGTAATGGCATTAACCGCCTACCTGTTTCTGTTCAAAAACCGGAAGCTGGCGTGGAAACCGTGGGCACCTTATTGGTTACTTATCGGATTGCTGCTACTTCCAAAATTGTTTCCCTGGTTTTCGCAACTCCTTGCATTCAAGGTTGAGTTTAACAACCTTATTGGCACCGACGTCAGCGCATCAATGCAACCGTTCCGTTCGCCCCTGATTCCGTTTTTAGTTGCAGCTCTCTTCGCATTGTACCGGGAAAACGATTTTACGATCAATATCAAACCTGTGGTAACACGTACCTACACGGTTTTCATCGTGTTGTTTCCTTCCCTGGTGATCACACAACTTATGCTGGTTAAGAGTCCAACGAACCCATCCATGGTTGAAGGCATCTCTTCAGTGTTTGTGACTACACGTGACTTTTATCCGATAGTAGGTCCACTACTTGGCGTAATTGGCGCCTTTATTTCGGGAAGCACCACCGTGTCAAATCTTATTTTCGGCTCTGCGCAACTTTCCGCCGCTCAAACGCTTGGGCTTAATTCCGAAGTCATCCTTGCCCTTCAACTGGCTGGCGCCTCACTCGGCAACGCGGTATGCCTGTTCAATATCATCGCCGCCGCCGCGGTAGCAGGGGTGAAGGATTACAAACGAATCCTCACCCTCAATCTGCTTCCGGTAGCCGTCGCCTGTGCAATTGCGAGTGCCGTTGGATACATTCTATTAAGAGGAGGGGAGTGATATCGGGTATTTTTCCTGGTTCCGCGCTTCAATTTTTGAGGCCGGGCCGTCAAAAAATGATCTTAATGCTGAGTTCTGATTAATGGGTATTGTTCAATCATAGTCTTCGGAAATGGGAATTCGAATGGCTTTCGTGCCCCGGAATTTTTCATTAGTTTTGGTGGATGCGCACGTTACCCTTTATCCTTCATCGAGCCCTGATTGTTTTCCTTTTGTTTATTATAAGTCCGGCGGGTGGTCAGGATTTGGTCAACGCGCTACAACGGCCTGACGGGATAACGGAACAACAATCCAGACTCATCTTCGAAAAGGCGATTTTGTTTCCGGAGAATACGCAGCTGGCGATCGGAATCATTCGTGACGGCAGGGTGATTTATTATGGTGTCGAACGAAAGAACGATTCGGTCAGGACCGTTTCCAATAAGGAACGCGCCTTTGAAATCGGATCGATTACCAAGGTGTTCACCGCCACGCTTCTGGCGGATCTTATCCTGAAAAAAAAGGTGGATCCTGATGGCCCGGTAAACCCTCACCTTCCGGCGATGAATAAGAGCAATCCTGTTATTACGTTCAAACAATTGTCAAATCACACTTCGGGGTTGCCGCGACTTCCACCAAACCTGAACCTGCTTCTAGCGGATCAAAGCAATCCCTATAAGGATTACGGTTCGGAGAAACTGGACGAATATCTTTCCGGCGAAATAACATTAACTGATCCGGCGGGAAGCAAGTACGCCTACTCGAATCTTGGCGCCGGACTATTGGGCTATACCCTGGCCAGGATTGAGAACACCAATTATGAGACGCTGCTTCAAAATCGTATCCTTGTTCCTCTTCGCATGACGAATACAACGACGGATCGCAGTCGTGTAAATAACAGGCTCGTAAAGGGAAGGAATCACGAGGGAAAGGAAGTGTCCAACTGGGACCTGAATGTACTCGCCGGCGCGGGGGGTATCGTTTCGACGGTTGAAGACCTTGCAAAATTCAGCCTCGCGCAGTTCGATCAGCTTAATGGTGTATCTGCCCTGACGCGCAAGCCGACATTTCAAGTTAATGAGAAGGTCAGTATGGGCCTTGGATGGCATATCGGTCAAGACGAAAAGGGTAAAACATTGATATTGCATAGTGGCGGAACGGGGGGATATTCATCATCATTGGTTCTCGACGTCGAAAACCGCAATGGAATCATTATTCTTTCCAACGTTTCGGCGTTCAATAAGGAAATGCGGAACATTGACAAACTTGCTTTCGAATTGATCACAGGCCTGGGGGAATAGATTTCGGATTTCAGGTTTCGGATTTCTTGTGCTTGAACGAAAGATTAATCTATTAACGGTTATCTGAATAACTACCTTTCTATTATGTATAAGTCCGTATTTGTATTCTTTCTCACAGTGTCTTTCGCGGGAATCGGCGTCCATGCACAGGAGAAAAACTTCCTGGACCAGCCGTATATTGAAACATCAGCTGCTGTCGATACGCTGGTTGTACCGGACCGGATTTTTCTTAACATCATGCTTACAGAAAAGGACACGAAGGGGCGAATCTCGGTTGAAAACCTTGAGGTAAAGATGGAATCGGCTCTTCAGGCCCTCGGTATAGACACCAAGAAAGATCTATCAATGGAAGACGTGGCCAGTAACTTCAGAAAATACTTTCTCAAAACTCAGGATGTTCTGAAAGCGAAGTCATATAGCCTCATGGTTGGCGATGCCATTACAGCGGGGGAAGTAGTCGTTACACTTGAAGAACTTGGCATAGCAAATGTGCGACTGACGAAAACCGAATATTCTGATACCGAAAACCTTCTTCTGCATCTGCGGACAAAAGCTATTTCACGCGCCCGCAGTCAGGCGAAATATCTGACTGATCCGCTTGAGCAACAGGTAGGGAAAGCGATTTTTATTTCGGATTTCGATCCAATGTCTGTTGCATCAGCTCTTCAAGAAGACGTACCCGGGCTGTTCAGAGTGATGAATCAACGCCAGGGAAAAAGTGCCGCTGATATTGAATTTGCGAAGATCAGAATAGCGTGCCGTGTTGAAGTGCGATTTATGCTACAATAGCCTGCTTATGATTCTACGGATAGCTCAACGCCTTCCCACCTGCGACGAGTACAATATGTTACGTCAACGCTGCGGATGGCGAATCTATGACCCTGAAATCGCGACTAAGGCGTTGGCGAGCTCGTTATTTTGTGTTGTTGCTGAAGGTTCAAACGGCGAGGCCGTTGGCATGGGGCGACTCATAGGCGACGGTCATATCTATGTCCACGTTCAGGATGTTCTTGTGATTCCTGAATTTCAACGCATGGGTGTGGGCAGGCGAATAATGGACGAAATCTTCGGTTGGCTCGACAAGAATGTTGCCGATAACACCAATATCGGCCTGTTCGCCAGCAAAGGACGCGAAAACTTTTACAGAGCATTTGGTTTCCAGGATAGACCGAACGAGAAATTTGGCTCGGGAATGATGATTACGAAACGCGACATCATAAAGAGGTCTTTTTCTCAGGCTTAATTTAACCGAATTATGAAAATCGTTGACTTCAAAACTTCCGGCTATTTCTCCGGCTTCATGATTTTTACAGGAGTGCTGTTCGTCGTGGTGGCACTGGCCACTCTTCGCAATAATGTGGTTGTTTCGGGCGTGCTTGCTTTTCTGGCTTTGCTGATATTTACAACGCATTACCGTCTTCGTATTGATTTTCAAAAGAAAACATATCACGACTACCTTTGGATTTTAGGTTTCCGCAGCGGCGAACGTGGTACCTTTGAATTTATCGACTGCTTGTTTGTCCGCAAAAGCCGGGTAAGTCAGAAGATGCAGTTGCGCGCCGTGTCGTCGACAGTTCACAAGGATATTTACGATGGTTACCTCAAACTGTCGGGTGACCGCCGGATTCATTTGTTAGCCGCCGACGACAAAGACACGGTTGTCAAATTTTTAAAATCTGCGGCAGGCCGACTGGATGTCAGAGTCATGGATCATTGTCCTGGAGAACCCGTTGAAATCTGATGAGAATCATTAGATCAGGTTGTCGTGGATCACTTATGCAATAAAAAACATTCTCATCCGACAGTATCAGTAAAACCATCCTGCAAAAATGGAAAATCCTTCCGCTCGAACCAGCACCTTCCGTCCGCGGGCGATCCTGAAAGACTACCTGCATGAACTGGACAAACATATGGTTGATCTCCGCGACGGCAAACTCGACCGAACTTTCGAGATTCGCGACTTTGCTGAAATCCTTCACATACATCCAAGGCATCTGAGTAACACCATTCAGGATGTTCTGGGAGCATCGCCGTGCTCGCTTTATGAGAATCGATTAGTGGATGTCGCAAAACAACTACTGAGTGAAACGGATGAACCGATTGCCGACATCGCGCGCCGGCTAACTTATGATCCGTCCAACTTCACAAAATTTTTCAAGCGGTTTGCCGGCGTAACACCAAAAGAATACAGGGCACGCCTTCATAAATTCTGAACTGCTCACCATTTTTTCTGACGCTGTCACCATTTTTCCTTAGTGCAGATGGTGATTTTTGAACCTTAAACAAAAAACAATAACGCATGACAAAAATTGCACTAGTTACCGGCGGCAGCCGTGGTTTGGGAAAAGACATGGCACTTGCGCTGGCAGAAAAGGGTATTGATGTAATTCTCACCTATAACACGAATAAGGTGGACGCCGAGGAAGTAGTTTCACAAATTGAACGAAGGGGCCGCAAGGCAAAGGCACTTCAACTAGATATGATTGCAGTGAAAACGTTAGTGGGCTTCGTTAACAAAGTGACCGGATTACTTAAAGAGACATGGAACACCGACAGGCTGGACTTCCTTATCAACAACGCCGGTACCGGCGCGACCATACCCATGGCAGAGGTTAGCGAGGAAGCATTTGACAACTTGCTGAACATTCATTACAAGGGTGTTTACTTCCTCACTCAGCGTATCCTTCCTGTCATGAACGACGGCGGAGCAGTGGTTTTCGTATCGACCGGGACGACACGTTTTTGTGTACCTGGTTATTCGGTTTATGCCTCTTTGAAAGGCGCTGTTGAGGTACTGGCAAAATATGTTGCGAAGGAAAACGGCGCGCGTGGTATTCGTGCCAATGTTGTGGCGCCGGGACCAATTGAAACCGACTTCAACAATGCCGCTATTCGCAATAATCCTGAAATGAAGGCGCGTTTATCGAGTCTTTCGCCGCTCAATCGTGTCGGTAATGCCGACGACATTGGTGGTGTCGTAGCGTTTTTGTGTACCGACGATGCGAGATGGATAAATGGTCAGCGCATGGAAGTTTCGGGCGGGATAAATATGTGATTCGCCCCATCTGAAATCATAGGCCGGCGGGCATTTCATTTGTGTTATCCAGAGGCATTCCGTATACTGGGTGTATGAAAGCTCTTGCCTTGCTGCTGCTTATTATTCCTGCCTTCCTCGCCACGGCCCAGAAAAAGCGCCTGCGCGATTACGGCATCCAGATCGGTGTGATGCCTCCGGGTAAACTCAACGCCATCACCGACGTCAGTGGTGTTCGCGTCGGGCACGTTACCCTGATTGAAGGAGATGCTATTCGCACGGGAGTGACAGCGATCATCCCTCACGACCGGAACATATTCCAATGGAAAGTACCGGCTGCAATATTTATCGGTAATGGTTTTGGCAAGCTTGCGGGATACAGTCAGGTGAAAGAACTCGGCAACATTGAGACGCCCATCGTTCTTACCAACACGCTGGGCGTCGCCGCGGGAATTCAGGGGCTGCTTACTTATACGCTCTCGCAACCTGAAAATAGCGATGTCCAATCCGTCAACGCCGTGGTCGGCGAAACCAATGACGGCTTTCTTCACGACATCCGTCAGCGATACATCCGCGAAGAAAATGTATTAGCTGCACTTAAGAACGCAGCGCCGGGCCGGGTGGGGGAGGGCAACATTGGAGCCGGAACCGGAACGGTATGTTTCGGATTCAAAGGCGGGATCGGAACAGCCTCCCGTGTGTTGCCTGAAATACTGGGCGGCTATACGGTAGGGGTGCTGACCCAAACCAATTTTGGTGGCACGCTCGAAATCGCCGGCGTGCCGGTGGGAAGGGAACTGGACCGGTATCCTTTCAAGAGGGCACTTACTTCATCCGACGGCTCATGTATGATTGTGGTAATCACTGACGCACCGCTGGATTCGCGAAACCTCGAACGACTCGCTATGCGTGCGATGCTGGGGCTGGGCAAGACCGGTGGTGTAGCCGCCAATGGGAGCGGCGACTATGTGATTGCCCTTTCTACCGCTAAGCAGAATCTCATTCCGCATTCCGTTGATTCCGCGCTTTACAAAAGCGAGACACTGCACAACAACAATGTAACGTCGCTTTTCATGGCTGCCATTGAAGCTACTGAGGAAGCCATATTGAATTCACTTTTCGCCGCGGAAACAATGAAAGGAAAGGATGGCAACGTGGCCGAATCTCTTCCGGTGGAGAAAGTAATTGAACTGTTAAAGAAGTACAACCGTATAAAATAAAAGATATGCTATCATTCAAGATCAAGTTTCTCTTTGATGATCCTTCGCATGAAAGCCTGCTCTTCGACAGCAATGAAAAGCCTTTTAAGGGCGAAGCGTTTCACGTAAGCGAGAACGGCAACACGATAGAATATAAAGTTCTCGATGTTCAGAAAGTCATTGTCCGGAAAGAAGGCGTCGTGGCCACCCTCGAATACCATTGCAAGGTTGAAAAGAGTGACATTCGAAGTATTCCGATCGGATTTAAATAGCATACTTAAACGAATATCGCGTCCGATGAAACGATCGTGTGGTTGTTAAAGTCCTGTTTCGCTTATACAGGAATGAATTGTTTTGAGTATTATGCTGCAAATTGCAAAGCATAATATTATGAATGACGAACCCATCGGTCGTTACCCTCGGAATTATATTGACATTGCGAGAACAACATCAGAAGCAGGATTTACGATGGCCTCCGACCTGCTCATTTGTTCATTGCTCCGTACGCTGGCGGCATCGAAGCGCGGTGGGACGTTCCTTGAGCTTGGAACAGGGACAGGCTTATCAACGGCATGGATTCTCGACGGAATGGGCCCACAGTCAACGCTGATTTCGGTTGATAATGATCAGGAAGTGCTTTCAATCGCTGAAAAATATCTTGGCTACGATTCGCGTCTTACGCTAACCTGCATTGATGGAAGTGACTGGGTATTGGCTAACCTGGAGAAGAGATTTGACTTTATTTTTGCTGATACATGGCACGGAAAATATCTACTATTGGATGAGGTGCTTGCCATGGTCAACCCCGGTGGCATATATTTCATCGACGACATGTTATCACAACCTAACTGGCCTGACGGTCATGCGGAAAAAGTAAATGCACTTATCTCATACCTCGACGCCCGGACGGACTTTGTACTAACGAAGCAATCGTGGGGCAGCGGAGCGATTATGGCTGTAAAGCTACCCATCCAATCAGGGTCACCGGTAACGGGACGTTGATTCATTCGCGAACATCGCGATGCGGATGGAACGACTGTTTCGCGAAGTCAACAGATTTATCATTCATTCATGGTTTCTTCGAAGGTACAAAGGGGGCGGAAACTGATTCACATTTACGCAGCTATTCCGCAAACGCCCCCTCAGGATGTCGTTTTCGGCCACCTCGAATTTCGGTTCAGTCCCGTAGATTTGTAAAACGAAACAAGAAGAAATGCGACACCCATTCATATTAGAATCCTGGAACACCGACCTGGCCGCCCTGTTGTTACGGTTTTCATTTGGAGGGTTGTTCATTTACTTTGGTTATTCAAAAACTCGTAAGTTAAGACATTTACAAAAAAATAAATAAACACTCAAAAACCAGAACTTATGGAGACTTCTGAAAGAAAGTCTGTCACAGTCCAAACTATAATCAATGCTGACATCGACAAAGTATGGAACTATTGGAGCGAACCCGTCCACATCAC
This sequence comes from Bacteroidota bacterium, assembly GCA_023417785.1. Taxonomy (GTDB): domain Bacteria; phylum Bacteroidota; class Bacteroidia; order Cytophagales; family Cyclobacteriaceae; genus Ohtaekwangia. The sequence continues at coordinate 36,566 of JAEZEH010000031.1, read as the reverse complement.
AAAATGGTGTCAAGCCTCTGATGACTGGCACGCACCGTTCGCGGAGAACGATCTAAAAAAAGGAGGCTCATTCAAAACCACGATGGCTGCCAAAGACGGAAGTATGCAGTTCGATTTTGGCGGTGTTTACGACGAGGTGATCCCAAATAGCAGAATTGCCTATACGATGTCCGATGGACGGCGTGTGGACATCAGTTTTACACCTAAAGGCGAATCAGTTGAAGTAGTCGAGACCTTCGACGCAGAGAACACGCATCCTGTCGAAATGCAGCGCGCGGGATGGCAGGCTATTCTGGACAATTTTAAAAAGTATACTGAGGCAAACTAGTTTTTGTATTCACATACCGTGGAAGCCATCAGAACGATTTGATAGATATGATGTTAAAAGCAATCGCAGCGGCATTTTCCAACGGGAGTGTTCAAACGGCCTATCCGTATTTTGCGGATAACGCGCAATGGAGGGTTATTGGCGAAGAGTTTTACTTTGGGAAGAATGCCGTAATCGAAAACTGTGAGAGGTTGCAAAATATTAATGCTGAAGGCAGACGAGTTGCTGTGATCGGAACTGCAGGATTTATTCGAGATGGTAGGAGAGTAAGCTATGTTTCTGCGTGTGACGTCTATGAATTAATGAAAGCAATTAATCGCAATCAATAAATTCATGTTGTATTGCCGACAAAGTTAGATATGGGAGCGAATCAAACATTAAGGACCTGCAAAAAAGGGCATAGATATTATAAAAGCAGCGACTGTCCGACCTGTCCAATTTGTGAAGCTGAGAAAACACCAAAAGACGGATTCCTTTCGGTGCTTTCTGCACCAGCGCGAAGAGCCTTGGAAAACAACGGAATAACTACAATTGAACAACTTTCGAGGCTTAGCGAAAGAGAACTTTTGAGTTTTCACGGGTTTGGAAAAAGCTCGTTACCAAAGCTAAGGACCGCGTTGGAAGAGAACGGTTTGAATTTCAAGCATTAGAAACATAAGAGGAAACAGAGAACCGCTGCATTGCTCCGAATAATACAGCAGATGGACATCTGTTAGGCATTTGTTGGATAATCTCGGACACGCAAATCCGCTTGCGGTCGTTGAACATGGACAATCAGTATACAGCCACAATTTCTATCTCGATAAGCAGATCCGGGTTGACGAGTTGCGCAATACCAATGGTAGACCGCGCCGGCTTCACCGGATTTGCTGTTGTTCCAAAGTATTGTGCGTATGCGTCAAACCATCCCTGAAAATCAGGTTTCCCTGTCGCGGGGTCAGGGGCGACATACACGCGCATGAAAACCACGTTCCCAAGAGTAAGGCCTTCGTCGTTCAGGCCCTTTTTCAATCGCTCAAGGATACTGATAGCCTGAGTCTTCGTGTCGCCGTAGCGCGCCCGCGTTCCCGCCGCAGCCGTGGAGTCAGCTAACTGTGCCACCGTTCCGCTGGAAAAAAAGTACTGCTTGTTTTCCGGAATAGTCACCGACGCCGAAATGGCCGAAGACGGATTACCCCGGTAGATTACCGCGCTTTCTGTTTTCTTTTTCTGAGCCTCCACTGACGTCGCGGAAACAAGCAACGCTATACAACAGGTTAAAACCGCTTTAATTGGAAAAGTCATTGAATGAGGATTAATTCTTTCCTCAAGTTAGGTCATCCTGCTGACATCCAGCATAGATTACCAACCGATATTTACCGGCGTGTCCTGCAGGATTTCAACGCTGCCGTCACTGAGGTGGTAGACGGCTCCAACAATGGTGAGTTTTTCCTGTCTGATCAGGTTTGCGAGCATCGGGTCTTGCTTAAGCACGTGTACGCCATGGAGTACATTTCCCTTGACCAGTAGCCTCATACAGGAGGGACTTGATTCATCAATATTTTTTAATTCCTTTTCCTGTTTAATGTAGTCAACAATGGACTGGATGTAGCCAGGTAACTTGTCGTTCTTGTGTTCATGGAATGCATGGATTGCGCCACATTCGTCATGGCCCAGGACGATGATAACCGGAGTATGCAAATTGGCAACAGCATACTCGATACTCCCCAATTCATATTCACCGACGATGTTTCCCGCCGTTCTTACGACGAACAGATCGCCCAACCCTTGATCGAAGATCAGTTCGGGCGGTACCCGTGAATCGGAACACGATACAACTACAGCAAAGGGATGCTGTTCGTGTGCCAGTGCTTCGATCTCACTACGCGGGACTGATTTTCGAAACGCCAGATTGCCATCGATCAGTCGTTCAACAGACGGGCCCGCTGCAGGGGCGAGGGCAGGCTTCTCTTCATGGTGGCAGGCTAAGAGAAGTAGTCCTGTGCTAAAGAGCAGAACTTTATAGGTCATGATCAAAAGTACACTGCAAAACAAACCAATAATCATGAGATTCCTCATGTAGCGCAAAACCTTCGTCCGGGTGGTGTCGCTGTCTGATTCGGCAATCGTTTGCGTAAAGGCGCCTTGTTACTCCATCCGGTTGCGCTATATTGTCTAATAAATCCGACACTCCATGAATTCAATGGTTGCGTTCCTTGCACTCTTATGTCTTTTGTTCACCACCACGGTTCCCGCGCAGAAACTGACTGCCACGGAAAAAAAGATTGTCCGGGCCGTCGATCATAATATGGGAGCGTGTGTCAGATTTCTCGAAGAAAGTGTGAACATCAACAGTGGAACCCTGAACAAGGTAGGAGTTAAAAAAACTGCAGCCCACATGCAAAAAGCATTTGATAACATCGGCTTTTCCACCAGGTGGATCCCCCTTCCAGACGAGCTTAACCGCAGTGGACATCTTTTCGCTGAAAAGAAAGGTTCGAAAGGAAAACGGATACTTCTTATTGGTCACCTGGATACGGTCTTTGAACCCGAAAGCCCGTTTCAGGAATACAAACTTCAGGATTCCATTGCACACGGTCCCGGAACCAACGACATGAAGGGGGGGAATATGGTGATGCTTTATGCACTCAAAGCCCTGAACGACGTCGGTCTGCTGAACGAAGCGCAGATTATAGTGGCATTACACGGAGATGAAGAGGAGGCAGGTCGGCCGTTGGAGGTAAGCCGCGCCGATATTATCGAAGCAGCTCAGAAAAGTGATGTGGCACTTGCGTTTGAAACAGGAACTGCTTTCGGGGACGCAACTATTGCTCGCAGGGGAACTACTAACTGGACGCTGGACGTAAAGGGGAGGCAGGCTCATTCCGCCGGTGTTTTTTCTTCCAGTGTAGGGGCCGGAGCTGTTTATGAAACGGCTCGTATACTTCACCAATTCTATACGGAAATGCAGGAAGAGAACCTGACTTTTAACGCGGGCCTGATCCTGGGTGGTACTGATGTTCATCTGGACTCAGCAAAAAAGGAAGGCACGGCTGCGGGCAAAACCAACGTAGTTGCTAACAGTACAAGGGTAATGGGTGACCTCCGATATCTTTCCAATGAACAACGCGACCTGGCAAAAAAGAAGATGCAGCAAATTGTGTCAAAAAATCTGCCACGAACGTCAGCCCGCCTTGTTTTTGATGACGGTTACCCGGCTATGCCCCCGACCGACGGCAACCTGAAGCTACTGGAAGTTTATAGCAAGGTTAGTGTAGACCTGGGGTTGGGTGCGGTGAAGCCCTACGATCCGGCAAAGCGCGGTGCGGGCGATATATCGTTTGTTGCAAAATACGCAGACTGCCTTGACGGGATCGGAGCCATGGGTGGCGGCGCGCATTCACCTAATGAATACCTTGATCTGCGCACCCTGGATGAGCAGATAAAGCGGGCTGCTTTGATGATATATAGATTAACGAGATAAAGCGATCACGCTGTCATGCCGATGCTTCTATTCTTCGCTTCTTTGGCGAGGCAGCTCAAAATCGTCCAGGGATGCGCCACCACTGAAGCGGCGGATATTGTACGTGAAGGTCAGCATAAAGTATCTTTGCAATACATTGGATTGTACATCTTCAATGTAAACTTCATTGATATTCCGACGAATGTTGTTATTCTGTTCCAGTAAGTCGTAAACCATCAGACTTATTTCACCAAGCTGATTACGGAAAATCTTTTTGCCAATACTCATGTTCCAGAGCGTGAAGTCGGCGTTTACACCTGCCGCCAGTCCATTATTCGTTTGATGATTGACATCCGTCCGGAACACGAGTCCTTTCCAGATAGTCCAGTTCAAACGCAACCGGCTGCTTTGATTGAAAAAATTGTTATTAAGCGAAGGTCGTAATGTGTTTTCAACGAGGTTGAAGCTGCTTCTCGTCGAGATATTAAAGTCAATATTTTCGCTGATGTTGCTGCTGATACCTATTCGCGCGCGGAAGTTCCGTGTGGTGGCAGTGTTGAGTTGGTCATTGATAACTCCGGGCCTTTTCGAATAGTTTGCTGAACCACTCAGACTTAAATTGGAACGTATAAGGGCCCAGGGGCGGCTGAAGTTTAGGTATGACCGCAACTCCATAAACCCGTCGACGTTGACCGGTCGAATCAATTGCGATCCGCGTTCAAGGATAATATCGTCATTCACAGGTATTGGCTCTTCGGCGATCAGTGTACTATTCGCAATGTAATCCTGCACAAAGTTTCCCTGCAGGGAAGCAAAGAACGACTTGCCGGATTCAGGTTCGTATGACCTGAACTGAGCCCTTGCCCACGAATTATAGGATTGATCAAGATTCGGATTCCCCGTTCGAAGTTGAAGGGGATTACTATTGTCGATTACGTTTTGAAGTTGGCCAACGCTGGGTTCGTTTGTCCATGTCCGGTAGTTGATCTGAAGATTGGCGTTGTCCGTGAATTTATACTCTATCCGGGCCGACGGTAAGAAGCCGTGGAATGTCCGCTCGAGATTAAACTCGCCGGGGTATAATTGGTCATTTTTTAACTCCGCTTGTTGAAACTCCAGCTCCGTTTGAAGGTTGAGCTTACCTTTTCGGTATTGGTAGCCCAGTTCAGCCTCCTGAGTTATATATTCGCTCTTGAACGTGTTACTGATGGCGGGGTCCAGCAAACTATAAAGATTCGTTTCGTCGTCAAAGTTGTAAGTCCGCTTGTCGGAATCATTGATCCGGTTCCCTATCTCATATTCCAGCTCAATCTGGCTATTCGGCGAAAGGGGTTCCGTATAGGAGACGCCGGTTTCCCATGACAGACCTGTGCGCGCCAGATCGGTGTATTGATTCAGCAGCTCGGTAGTTTGTTCACCATCGTAAAATATATTTTCCGCGGTACGGTAAGCATCGTCTGTATTGTTGTGATAGCTGGTGTTCAGCCTGAGGCTTAAACTCCGGCCTTTCTTCTTGAACTGATGACCATAATTAATCCGGCTATGGTAATCGTTGTCGGTGTTATCCGAACTTGATCTGTTTTGCGTTTCGTTCAGCAGACCGAAATCGGTGACCGTGTTACCCAAAAAGAAAGCCGATTGTCTGTTTTGCTTCAGTGAAATCGAGGGTCTGACGATCAACCTGTTCCTTTCGTTTATTTTGTAATCGAAGCGGATATCCATCCGATGTTCGGTATTCGTAGTGGTGTTTACGTTGTCTTCGGTGTACACCTGACCTGAATCGGCAGAAACAAAATCACGGACCATAAACTGAGACCGCATATTTTCGCGGTTAGTGTAGGAATAGCTCCCACTGAAGTCGATGTTCCCATTCCAGGTGTCAATGAAGTTTATCCCCCCGCTGTGGGTACGGATGATTCCATTTTGGGGCCGTGATTCACCTTCGTTGTTCGGGTCGGCTGAGAAATTCAGGGTGTTGATGTTGTTGCTTAGCCCGGTAGTTGTAATCCTCCTGTCGCCATCGAAGAAATTGATACTTGCACCGGCCATGTATCGGTCATCCGTGCCATAGCCTCCGGTTACCTTTCCAAAAGTACCTCGCTTCCGGTTTGGCTTGGTGATGATGTTGATGGTTCGGATTCTTTCGCCGTCATCGAATCCACTGAGGATGGACTTATCGCTTCGCTGATCAAAAACCTGTATGCTTGCAACTGCGTCAGCCGGCAGACTCTGAAGTGCTGCGTTTACGTCTGTTCCGAAAAACGGTTTTCCGTCAATGAGAATTTGTTGCACATTCTCTCCCTGGGCCTGGATGCGTCCATCGACAATTTCTACCCCGGGAATCTTTTCAACAAGCTCCTGAGAAGAGGCATCGCGGGCTGTCTTGAACGACGCCGCCGAAAATTCAGTAGTATCAGCGCGTTGCTCGCCCACCGGCATCCTTCCAACCACAACCACTTCCTGCAATGTGGTACTTTCCTCCTCCAGGTCGATGGTTCCCAGATCCAGTGATTCGCCAACCACCTCGATGGTCATCACACGGGGTGTATATCCTACAAACTGAACTGTTATCGAATAGGAACCACGCTCGACCTCTTCAAATCTGAAATTTCCTTCGATGTCTGTTACCATTCCCTGCGACGTCCGGGTAGACGTCTCGGAATTCCTTTCAAGCAATACGGTAGCGCCGGGAAGTCCTATGTCATCTGCCGCACTTCTGACTGTACCGGAAATCTCCACTTGCTGGGAGAATGCTTCAAAACCAGAACAAACGATAAAAAAGATAGATAAAAGCCTCACCATTTCACGACCGGTTAAAAAAGAGTGCCTGAAAATCGTTTCAGGTTTCCGGCGGGCAATATCCGGCTTTTAACCAAGATCCGGAGCCCACGATTTACAAATGGTCTTTTGACGATTTCTGAGGCATCAGGGCGACGGTTTCGCGAGGCATAAAAGTGCTCTGAATTTAAGCGGATTTCCTGGTACTTACGAATGGCTGTTAAGTGTGAATGCCAATACAGAAGAAACTTTGTTCAGGCATCGATATAGCCAAATTTTGCATTGACTTCACGCATGATTCAATTGCTTGAACCACGTAGGCGAGTACTCCTGGGTTTGTTTGATATCAGGTGAGAAAAAATACAAGGATTTTATTCCAGTTAATATATCCTTTCGCAAGGCTTTCTCGTATACCTCGATACCATACCAGAATAAACCACAAACTTTTTATGGAACCGAAAAAAACTGCCAGGGCTGACCTGTCCAGAAAATCATTTCTTTTTTTCAATATTGGGCTCGTCACATCCCTTTCGCTTACCATCGCCGCCTTCACGTACAAGACGGAGCGACATGCGAAGAAGTCCGATCTGATTAACAATCACGGGCAAATCGAGGAACTGATTGATGTTCCCGTAACCGAACAGTTGCGTCCGCCACAACCGAAAATTGAACAACCTCAAATCATCGAAGTACCCGATACGAAGATCATCGAAGAGAGCATCACCGTCGATATGGATCTCGAGCTTACCCCTTCAGAACTTAGTCCGTCGGCACCGGTTCGCGTAGACGTTGAAGAAGAAGATCCAAACATGTTGTTTACGGTGGTTGAAGAATCTGCGTCGCCGGTAGGAGGCATCAACGCGTTTACTGAATTCATATCCAGAAATATGGTGTATCCCGCTATGGCTCGCAGAATGGACATCCAGGGAAAGGTGTTCGTTGAATTCATAGTTGAGCGTGATGGAACGCTGACTAATGTGAGAACTCTGAAGGGCATTGGTGCCGGTTGCGATGAGGAAGCTGTTCGCGTGGTGAGCATTGCACCAAAATGGAATCCCGGAAAACAACGTGGCAGAGCAGTACGACAAAAGATGGTTCTTCCAATAAATTTCAGGCAGGACTGATACGAAAGTCTGATCCTTCTGAATAAGTCGGGTAAACCCTGGATCCATCTGAGGGGTTTGCCCGATTTTTTTATATGCGTTTGATGATACAATTTCAGGTGTCACCGGCGTCGTATGATCAGGCTCTCGACCGTACCCTGGTAGTCGAACTGCAAGTCTTCGTGTAATTTCCCCAGCGCCTGATGGATCTTTTTTAATTGTTGATCATACATATTTATGAGCACTACGCTCTTTGTAACCGGCATCTCACGTTCTTTGAGCTGCTGACAAAAATGGATTCGCAGCGCCAGTTCTGTTTCTGCTTTGCCTGAGTAGCGGATTTGTTTATTTACCAGCTTCAGAATTCGACGCAGACTTTTCTTCAGATAATACGTATTCAGATTCGTTATTTCTTCAAAGAGGTCGGTGATTTCGCGTTTCACGCTTTCGATGTAACCTGATTCATCTCCTTCGTCGAACAACAGGTATGTCAAGAGTTCTTTATTATCCTTTTTGAACTTTGCCAACCGAAGACATAACGTCTTGAGCTGCCCTGCCTCGAGGTCGTCCAACGCTCTTTTCAACTCATTCAGGGATGCTGCATCCATGTCGTTAGATTTTTAAATTGCTCCAAGGTAAGAAGGTCCCGGAAAAAAAATTAGAAACTTATTTGGACTTCGCCTTTACAGATACGACGAGAAGTTATTCAGGTAATTTCTTTGATGTCTGTCTAATATAGCTACCTTCACTTAACATACTGTCGGTCAGCCTGGTCTTCCTCCCCTTGGATTTCTCTTCTACGGCTGCGATCAATATTGCCTACTGACGCTGAACCTTATGAAAAATCTCCTTGGATTTCTACTCGTCCTGGCCTCAATTTATTTGCTCGTGCACTGTGCTACTAAGTTCGACGCGCGGATACCGGAGCATGTTCGTGACATAACGCTTGAGGTTGACGACAAACGACTGCGTGCAGCGGACGATTCGCCTCAGGACTGGTTGACACATGGAAGAAATTACCATGAAACGAGATTCAGTCCGCTAGATCAGATCTCAGCATCAAATATTGATAGCCTGGGTTTGGTTTGGAGCATAGACCTTGGTACCGTGCGCGGGATTGAAACAACACCAATCGTCGTGAACGGTATCATGTATATCACAGGTCCGTGGAGTATTGTTTATGCTATTGATGTGCGAAGAGGAGAACTCATATGGACTTACGATCCGGAGGTACCGCGCGCGTACGGTGAGAAAGGATGCTGTGGAGTGGTAAACCGGGGAGTGGCAGTGTACAGGGGCCTTGTATTTCTCGGGTCGTTCGACGGAAGGCTTATTGCAATCAATGCTGTCAATGGCGAGAAAGTCTGGGAGGTACTTACCGTTGATCAGAAGAAGGCTTATACCATTACCGGTGCCCCCAGGGTTGTAAATGGAAAGGTGATAATAGGCAACGGAGGAGCCGAATACGGTGTTCGCGGCTACATTACCGCATACGATGCAATGACCGGAAGTCAAACCTGGCGATTTTACACGGTGCCCGGGAATCCGAAGGATGGTTTTGAATCCAAGGCCCAGGAGGCCGCGGCACAAAGCTGGACAGGTGAATGGTGGAAATTTGGAGGTGGGGGCACCGCCTGGGACGCCATGGCCTTCGACCCGGAACTAAATCTCCTTTATGTCGGCACCGGGAATGGTTCGCCCTGGAACCGCGAGATCAGAAGCCCGGGCGGCGGCGACAATTTATACCTCTCTTCAATTTTGGCCCTTGATCCTGACAATGGTGAGCTGAAGTGGCATTACCAAACCACGCCGGGAGACAGCTGGGATTATACGGCGACGCAATCAATTATTCTCGCGGATATTGACGTCAGGGGTGAACTCAGAAAGGTGTTGATGCAGGCACCGAAGAATGGTTTCTTTTACGTAATAGACAGAATCAGTGGTGAGTTCATATCGGCCAAACCCTATGTCTATACGAATTGGGCAAAGGAGATTGACTACTCGACTGGACGCCCTGTCGAAACCGCATTTAGTCGCTACAAAGGCGTGAATGCAGTGATTGCACCTGCCCCGATAGGCGCGCACAATTGGCATCCTATGGCGTATAATGATTCTACAGGATTGGTGTACATTCCGGCACAGGAGGGGTCTAACATGTTTGGACAGGATACCAACTGGGCCTTTGCCGATGACGGGCGATCCTGGAATACCGGGACAGGTCACGATCCGGATAGTCCTGAGCGTGGAGATTCGTTAGCTAACCAATGGAGCGGAAAATTAATTGCTTGGGATCCCGTCAAGCAAAAAGAAATCTGGAGTGTACAACAAAAAAATTTTTGGAATGCAGGGGTGTTGGCTACCGAAGATCTGGTATTTCAGGGAACAGGTGAAGGTGAATTCAAAGCTTATGATGCCTCAACCGGAGCTCTTCGCTGGATTTTTCCTCTTGAGATTGGCATTGTTGCCCCGCCCGTAACGTACATGGTTGATGGAGTTCAGTATATTACGTTAGTGGCGGGGTGGGGTGGTGGAATGGGTGTCTGGACCAAATATATCAGTCAACTCAACCCGGGACGCGTTTTTACATTTGCGCTCGGAGGTAAAATGAAACCTCCGACTTTCCAGGCTAAACCACCACGTGCGATTACGCGTCTTGCATCGAATGCTACCCCTGAACAAATTGCGAAGGGAGCCATTCTTTTTACCAGGTTCTGTGGGAGATGCCATGGCGACGGCGCCATACCGGGGTTGGTTTATTCAAGTGACGAAACTTTCGGATTGTTTGAGCAAATCGTTGGGAAAGGAATTTTTATTGAAAAGGGAATGCCGGATTTCGGTGATCGCCTTTCCGAACAGGATATCGCTGATGTGAAACACTATGTTCTTGACGATGCCAGAAAAATGCGCGGATCAAGGTGAAGTAGCTGAGCTTGTTTGACAGACAGAGAATTCAGATCGTTTGCCAAAACGTTCTCCCGGCAAGGTATTAGTTCACAGGATAACTAATTTGATATAGCGCCAATATGCGATTTGATTCAACTGCGTAGTGATGTAAACGGGTTCAAACTGTGTGACGCGTCGATGGTAATATCGGGATTTTTTGTATTTTCCATGTGTAATCCGGACGCAATAATGAACCGGAACCCGAAAGAACATCTCCTATGAAAAAACATCTCGTCACGACGGTGCTTCTGCTGTTACTAATCGGAACCGTCAGCGCGCAACAGAAGGTAATCCAGCTTTATGAGGGGTTGGCCCCGGGTTCAGAATCCTGGACGTGGAATGAGGCAGAAAATGACAGCAATTCCTGGAGGACACGCGTGGTGTACAACGTCAGTAAGCCTTCCCTAACGGTATTCCAGCCAGAAGCCGGAAAAGCAAATGGTACTGCGGTGATCATCGCACCGGGCGGGGCATTTCACGCGCTTTCGATTGACAGCGAAGGTCACCAGGTCGCTGAATGGCTTGTCAACAAAGGCATAACCTGTTTTGTTCTGAGATACCGTCTCGTACGAAGCCACACCACTGACCCGGTGAAGGAAATGGATCAGAAGTGGGGTAGTACAACATTCGACGAAGCAATAGCGCAAACACTTCCTCTGGCAATTGCCGACGGAAGAGAGGCAATCGCTTACGTAAGGAAGCACGCGGAGGAATTTGATGTCCTTCCAAACCGGGTCGGAATCATGGGCTTTTCTGCGGGGGGTACCGTGGCATCAGGATCACTATTCGGATACACGCGCGAGACCCGTCCGGATTTCGCCGTACCGGTTTATCCTTTCTTTCCTGAACAAATGATCGGCACCGTTGAGAAAGACGCACCTCCCTTGTTTATTCTTGCAGCCACTAACGATGGGTTGAACCTCGCCCCGCACAGCGTGGATCTCTACAACGCATGGATGAATGCAAAAAAGGACGCTGAACTTCACATGTACGCGCGTGGTGATCACGGTTTCGGTATGCGCAAGCAAAATCTGCCAACCGATAAATGGATCGAACGTTTCGGGGAATGGCTTGATGTTCAGGGATTGATGAAAGCTCCGGATCCTATATTAAAATCTTTCCTGAGACGTGAGTTTGAGTCTGGCGGAAATGTTCTGCCTTATCGAATTCTATACCCCGATAACTATGACCAAAAAAGGAAGTACCCGTTGATTTTATTGTTACACGGCGGTGGAGAGCGGGGCAACGATAATGAGTCACAGCTAGTGCACGGCTCGAAGTTATTCCTCGACCCGGGTGTTCGCCAAAAATATCCTGCAATTGTAGTTGTCCCGCAATGCCCTCAGGATGCGTATTGGGCGACAGCTAATATCGAGCGATCGACCACGCCATTTCAAATAAACCTGGATTATGGTGCCCAGCCGCAATGGCCGCTTGTAGCTGCTAACGAACTTGTAAAAAGGATCGCGAACGAAGAGGCTGTTGATAAGTCCCGGATCTACATAACAGGCCTGTCAATGGGTGGCATGGGCACATTTGAATCGGTCTACCGGTATCCCGATATGTACGCGGCGGCACTTCCTATTTGCGGGGGCGGCGATCTTCGCGCCTATGACCGGCGTGTTGGAAAGACCAGCTTTTGGATATTCCACGGAAGCGACGACGCTGTTGTTGACGTAACGCTTTCACGCGATATGCAATCGAGGCTCAAGGCCTTGAAGGTCAAGACCAAATACACTGAGTATCCCGGCGTGAATCATAACAGCTGGGATAATGCATTTGCAGAGCCGACATTCCTGGAGTGGATGTTTGCGCAGCGGCGAAGGACCGAGTGAGGGAATCAGAGTGAGTGTAAGTGTGTGTGCGAGGATGAAAAGTGCCGCTATGTCTCTTCCTCGCTCTCGCTCACAAACTCACACTTACACTAAGCGGTAGTCCAGTGCTTCATGGACAACCACAGTGCTATGTCCGATTCTTTCCTTAATTTCGGTCCATACGAACCTGATGTAGCGCTGTGATTATTCATCTTATCGATGGTACGTTTGAACTGTTCCGCCACTTTTACGGCCAACGCAGATTCAATAAAGGCAAAGACAAACCGTTCGGTGCCGCCGTTGGGGTATTACATGGTGTGCTGCAAATGATCGACGAAGGGGCAACGCACATTGGTGTTGCCACCGACCATATTATCGAATCCTTTCGCAACGACCTATGGCCGGAGTATAAAACGAGTGTCGGCATTGAGCCCGTCTTATTCAGGCAATTCCATCCACTGGAAGAAGCCCTCGCTGAGATGGGAGTTACAGTTTGGCCTATGACCGATCTGGAAGCGGACGATGCGCTCGCTTCTGCGGCCCATATCGCTTCGGCGGATCCTCGCGTTGAAAAAATTTGTATATGGACTCCCGACAAAGATCTGGCGCAATGTGTCAGGGAGGATCGTGTTGTTCAAATAGACAGAAGGGCAGGCACAATCCGCGATGCTGCTGCTATCCAAAAAAAGTTTGGCGTTCCTCCTTCGTTGATTCCCGATTTTCTCGCACTTGTGGGTGATACCGCGGACGGATATCCCGGCATCTCCGGCATTGGTAAAGTGGGTGCCGCGCAAATGTTAAATCAATGGGGCCCGATTGAACATTTCCCGGAAACGGTATTGGGGGCTCAACGTGAACTGGCTCTTTTATTCAAGGACATCGCAACACTGCGAAGTGACACACCGCTCTTTGAAAACGTTGATGAACTTCAATGGAAGGGACCCGGACCGGGATTTAGCGCGAGATCAAAAAGAATGGGGGATGATCGTCTCCATACCCGCGCTATGACCCTTGCCGAAAAACTCCGCGCGTAAACCGCCGGTTGGTCCGAAGGACATTATTCGATTGTCGCATTTGGCCTCTTTCATTGCCGGCCCCGGCCCCGTGGGTTGTCGGGGGAAATGCTCAATTTTGGTGAACAATTATTTCATTTAGCATTACCAAATCAAAACAAAACGGCTATGGAAACATTAACGTATTCAATTGAGATTGCCGCTCCGGCAAAAAAGGTTTGGGAGACCATGTTGAACAAAGATACATACGAACAGTGGGTGTCCAGGAGTTGGCCGAGTTCTTCATATGACGGACAATGGAACAAAGGGGCGAAGATCAAGTTTATTGGGCCGAATGGAGCCGGAACACTGGCGGAGCTCGTTGAGTTCAAGCCCTACGAAGAGGTACTGGCACGCCACATCGCATTGCTTGGCCCCAACGGCGAGGAAGACCGGACCAGCGACACGGCCCTTGGTTGGATCGGTATCGCTGAAGGATACAAGTTTGCTGAGACCAACGGCAAGACTACGCTTACAGTAACAATCGAAACCAAGCCCCAATGGCGTGATATGTTCGATGAAGGGTGGCCCGGCGCATTGGAAGATCTTAAGAGGATAACAGAAGGCAAGTTGGCTACTGCTTAGTAGTGGCCTGCACGTCAAAGCTAATTCGCTCCGCGTCAAATTAGGGCCGTAGGCTCAGCGTATTTTTCCGCGGAATAATCGTTAGCTTACTAAGTCTTCTGCAAACAAAATTCGACCAAAAAAAGGCCGCCTCACAATGAGACGGCCTTTTTGATGAAACACTTCAATTGTAACTAATTACGTTACGTAAGTGCAACCTTTTCTTTGCTCTTGTCCTGTATCTCCACGCGGCGGGAAACAAGTTCGAATCGGTCAAGATCCATCACCTTGTTCCATGCAGCAACGAAGTCGTTCACAAACTTCTCCTGACCATCATCACATCCGTAAACTTCTGCAACGGCGCGCAGCTCCGAGTTCGAGCCAAAGATCAAGTCAGTCCGTGTGGCAGTCCATTTCACTTTTCCGGTGTTTCTGTCACGACCCTCGAACATGGTCTCGCTATCCGATGTTGCCTTCCACGTTGTTCCGAAATCCAGCAGATTCACGAAGAAATCATTGGTAAGTGTCTCAGTACGTTCAGTAAACACACCGTGTTTAGACTGATCGAAATTAGCATTGAGTACGCGCATTCCACCGATGAGCACCGTCATTTCAGGAGCTGTTAACGTTAGAAGTTGTGCCTTGTCTATGAGCATTTCTTCTGCCGTAGACTTGTGGCGTGTATCGGCATAGTTGCGGAATCCGTCGGCCGCGGGTTCGAGAACATCAAATGATTCGACGTCGGTTTGCTCCTGGGTCGCATCTGTACGTCCTGGGGTAAAGGGAACAGTTACCATTTGCCCCGCATTCTGGGCCGCCTTTTCAACGCCGGCGCATCCGGCCAAAATAATGAGATCGGCGATGGAAACCAGTTTGCCGCCGGTTTGCAAGCTATTAAACTCTTCCCGTATCGTTTCGAGAACATTCAAAACTTTCTTTAGTTGCGGCGGATTATTGACCGCCCAATCTTTCTGAGGCGAGAGCCGTATACGTGCGCCGTTTGCACCGCCACGCTTATCAGAGCCACGGAACGTTGACGCTGACGCCCACGCAGTGGAAACTAATTCGGATACAGTGAGCCCGGAGCCCAGTATTTTTGTTTTCAATGTCGCGATATCTTCGGCGTCAATAAGCTCATGTCTAACCGGCGGGATAGGATCCTGCCAAATGAGTTCTTCCTGTGGCACTTCGGGGCCGAGGTAACGCGCACGAGGCCCCATGTCGCGGTGGGTAAGCTTGAACCATGCTCTGGCAAAAGCATCGGCGAACTGATCGGGATTTTCCAGAAAGCGCCGTGAAATCTTCTCGTAAGCGGGATCAAAGCGCAACGCAAGGTCCGTAGTAAGCATGGTAGGGGCGTGTCGTTTGGAAGGATCATGAGCATCGGGCACGGTGTTCGCGCCGGCGCCATCTTTTGGCTTCCATTGGAAAGCTCCGGCAGGACTCTTCGTTAATTCCCATTCGAAACCAAAAAGGTTTTCAAAAAAGTTATTACTCCATTTTGTCGGTGTGGTAGTCCAGGCACCTTCAAGGCCACTGGTGATGGTGTCTCCGCCGCGACCAGTGCCATAAGTATTTTTCCAGCCGAGGCCTTGATCTTCAATACCTGCAGCGGCGGGTTCGGGCCCAACGTATTTGCCTGCATCGGCTGCGCCGTGTGTTTTGCCGAAGCTATGTCCCCCGGCAATTAGCGCTACCGTCTCCTCATCATTCATCGCCATGCGCCCAAACGTTTCCCTAATGTCGCGTGCAGAAGCCACCGGATCCGGTTTACCATTGGGTCCTTCGGGGTTTACATAAATTAGTCCCATCTGAACGGCCGCGAGCGGATTCTCCAGTTCCCGGTCTCCGGAGTATCGTTTGTCTTCGAGCCATTTCCCTTCTGCACCCCAATAGATTTCCTCCTGAGGCTCCCACTGATCCTGGCGTCCACCGGCGAAGCCAAAGGTCTTGAAGCCCATTGATTCAAGGGCACAGTTTCCAGCGAGGATCATAAGGTCAGCCCACGAGATCTTTTTTCCGTATTTCTTCTTTATTGGCCAAAGCAGAAGTCGGGCTTTGTCGAGGTTGGCATTATCAGGCCAGCTATTGAGAGGCGCAAATCGTTGCATACCGGCTCCTGCACCTCCGCGACCATCCGAAATCCGATACGTACCTGCGCTGTGCCACGCCATGCGAACGAAGAGCGGACCATAATGTCCATAGTCTGCAGGCCACCAATCCTGAGACGTTGTCATCAATTGGAAAACATCATTCTTGACAACATCGAGATCCAGGGAGTTGAACTCCTCTGCATAGTTAAACGTTCCGCCCATCGGGTCGGAGAGTGACGACTGTTGACGAAGAATATTCACCTTCAGCTGGTTGGGCCACCAGTCCCGGTTTCTCGTTCCGCTACCTGCGGTTTCTTTCAGCGCGCCACCGAGAAACGGACACTTTGATGCGTCCGAATCGTTGACCTGTAGCGCGTTTGTGTTTGATAATGCGTCATTTCCCATGATTAAAGAGTTATTGGTGTTTAGTATGATTTTCAGATCTGCAGAGTCGACCAACAAGTTAGGTCATGATCGATTATAGATCAAATCAATTGTCTTTATACGTATATAACCTCAGTCTATCAATGACCCCGGTTTTCGAAGCCCGGATTTCCATCATTGACACTTCGGGAAACCAGATTTACAACAGCTATTAATGAGCCTGGCCCGCGTTTTTAACAGATCAGGCGTTGGTTTCAGACAAGCAATTGTTACGTGGCATAATGGAAGAAAACAAACCGGAAAAGGAAGAAGGCGAGAAGCAGACGAAGTGGCCGCTGATAATTTCACTCGGACTGGCCGGTGTGCTTGTCGGTTGTTATTTTATCTGGCCGGCATTTCAAAACGGAATAAACGAAGCTTATAAAGTTTTGACAAGTGATGATCAGGACAGGATACAAGAGTGGGTATCGCAATTTGGTTTTTGGGGACCACTTGTCATAATCGCGATCATGATTGCACAAATGTTTCTGTTTGTGATTCCCAGTATACTTGTGATGGTAGTCACTGTTCTTGCGTACGGTCCGTTCTGGGGATCGACATTAGCAATAGGAGGTGTCCTCACGGCATCTTCAATAGGATACGCCATTGGTAATTACCTCGGCCCCGTCACGGTAAGAAAACTAATTGGTCATAAGACGGAGAAGAAGGTCGCAAAATATGTCGACGACTATGGACTGTGGGCAGTGGTGATTGCACGCCTGTCACCAGTACTCTCGAATGATGCAACTAGCTTTGTAGGAGGGTTTCTTCAGATGGGCTACCTGAGATTCATTGGTGCAACCCTTATGGGAATTCTTCCTCTCACTATCGGCATCGCCTACCTCGGGAAAGACATCGATCGCCTGGAGCAAGGCCTGATTTGGATATCAGTCGTAAGTCTTGCAGGATTCATTGCGTATATCGTTTACGATAGAAGAAAAAAATCCCCGACTGAAGACTCATAGGTATCCCAGTGTGCAGCTAAGCTGACTTTCACTTTTTGGTCTTACCAGCCCCAAGACTTTTCAGGTATGCAACACTCTGCGGAACCTGTTCCAGCGCCCGTGAGGATTCGTCTTCGATAAAATAATGCTTGATTCCGATCTCCCGCGCTGCCTTCATAACTTCAGCAATGTTCACATCGCCCGTCCCCAGAACAACGTTGGATTCCTTGTCCTGCCGTCCATTGTTGGTATCCGGTGTGCCGTGTTTTCTGTCCTTCAGGTGCAGCGACTTCCAACGCTCAGGGTATTTGCGCAGTAATGCAGCCGGATCCTGACCCGGGTTCTTAATCCAGAACACATCCATTTGAAAGGTCACATAACGGGGATCTGTTTTTTCCATCAGGTATTCAAACAACGTACCATCGCCCCCTTCATATTCCCGAAACTCATAACCGTGAGCATGGTACGAGAGACTTAATCCGTTTTCAGCCAATTGTTTTCCGGCTTTGTTGAACACCTCAACAGCTTTCTTCATATCATCAAAAGTAAAGTCATCGCCTTCGTGGGGAATCCAGTAACAAATCACATAACGTGCCCCAAGGTCTTTGGCACGTTTGATGACTTTCTGTGTGCTGTCGGGGTTTTCAAGGTGCGGAAATCCAACTCCGGTGGCAACGAGCGTGATGTTGTATTTCTTCAGCAGTTTCTTGTATTCATCCGGTTTCATTCCTCTGGGTAAACCACCCTCGATTTCGGTAACGCCAATCTCTTTTAGCCGCGCAAGCGTTGCCTCAGACCCCTGATCGGCCATTTGGCGCATACTTCCCATTTGCATGCCGATATTCTGCGCGATAATATCACTGTACGCCAGACTTGCAAGAAGGAGGAGCATTGCCAACGGACGAACATTTTTCAAGGAAGACATAGTTTATGGATTTGATGGTGTGGGACTAAGTTAAACAAACAGAACAGATTCCCATAGCGCTATTTTCAGGCATGACAGTACAGGAAAGGTCACTCCACTGACCACCACCCGCTGCCGCTGCCCTAAAATTGTGGTAAACGTTCACCAAATCTCTCTATATTGAAATTGACTATAACCCTGTTACAACGTCCCATCTATGAGCATTCCAAGATGTCTGAACAACCCCTCCATTGCGCCGTTTGTGTTTGGGCTGGTGGTTTTCCTTTCAATATCGTGTTCACATCAGAAAGAAACATGGCCTGTGGTTACGCTGCCGGAGGGTGCCGATACAGCCAGTGCAATTTGGAAGGGCATTGATCTGGAACCCAAGCCACCTGTAAAACCCCTTCCGGTGAAGAAACAAAAAGAAAGGTTTCTCCTTCCGCCTGGATACGAAATGGAAGCGGTACTCACTGAACCCGAGATCCAGCAGCCCGGAGCAATCACGTTTGACGGAAATGGGAGAATGTATGTACTCGAGCTACGATCGTATATGCTCACGGCAGATTCAAAGGGTACACTGGAACCGGTGAGCGGAATATCCCGATGGGAAGACCGCGATAATGACGGCGTTTACGAAAGGGGCGGCATGTTTGTCGACAGCCTGGTCTTTCCGCGGTTTGTTCTTCCTGTCGGCCCCAACAGTATTCTTACTATGGAATCGAACGCCGATGTTGTGTACAAGTTCACGGATACCGACAATGATGGCAAAGCCGACAAAAAAGAATTCTTCACCGACAATTTTGGTCGTGCCGGTAATGTGGAACATCAACAGGCATTTCTGTACTGGGGAATGGACAACTGGCTTTACAGCACCGTCAACCCTTTCCGTGTACGCGAAACTCCGCAAGGGGTTATTCGTGAATCCACGGGTTCGAATCACGCGCAGTGGGGGATAACTCACGACGACGATGGTAAGCTCTGGTTTCAGGGCGGATCGAATGGTGTTCCGTCTTACTTTCAGTTCCCTATTCACTATGGCGACTACGTTGTTGAAAAAAACTTCGCCGAAGGTTTTGAGGTACCCTGGGGTGCTCCGATAGAGATTGGCGATATGCAGGGTGGTATGCAAGCCGTGCGTATGCCCGATGGCAACCTGAATCGCGTAACCGGCGCGTCTGGTAACGACATCTTTCGCGGCCATCGGCTCCCGGATGAATTGAAAGGCCAGTACTTTTACGGCGAACCTGTGGCGCGAATTGTCCGGCAGATCCGTGCCGAGAACCATGACGGCCTAACCATTCTTCACAATGCGTACCAGGAACAGAAATCGGAATTCATTCGCTCAATGGATCCTTTGTTCCGGCCTGTGGATATGGCCACTGCACCTGATGGTACGATGTATATCGTGGATATGTATCATGGGATCATTCAGGAAGGCGAATGGACACCGGTGGGATCCTATCTCAGAACAAAGATTGAGCAGTACCAGCTCGACAAAGTGATTAACCTCGGCAGGATATGGCGGCTAACGCATAAGAGCATGACCCGCGATAAAAAACAGCCGCGGATGTATGAAGAGTCATCGAATGAATTGTTACGGCACCTCTCGCATCCCAACGGATGGTGGAGGGACATGGCGCAACAGATTCTGGTTCAGCGGGGTGACCGTTCTGTAGCCACTGGGTTGATTGACCTGGTAAAGAATGCTCCGAAAATAACTACCCGGTTTCATGCTTTGTGGACGCTCGAAGGTATTGGTGCCCTTGATGCCGCCCTTGTTAAATCGCTGATGAATCACGAAAACCCGCGAATGCGCATTCAGGCCTTGTGGGTAAGCGAAACCCTTTACAAGGTCGGCGATAAAAGTTTTGAAAAAAATTATTTGCGTTTGATGGAGGACGAAGACATGCAGGTGCGGATGCGCGCCATGATGACCGGTCGATTACTCAAAATTCCAGGTACCGAAGCCGTTGTGAAACGCATCCTTGAACGGGACAGCACCGCAGGGGTGCAACTTGTCGGAAGGCAGGTTCTTGATCCGCCAGTGGTGCATGCCTTCTTTGGAAGAAACTATCCGAACTTCTCACCGGAGGAAAAAGCCCTGGTGGAAGAGGGGGAAAAGATATATAAAAGCTTCTGCGCAACCTGTCACAGTCCTCTGGGTACAGGTACCCCTTTCGGTGAAGGAAAACTGATGGCACCTTCGCTCGTAGGTTCACCACGGGTTCAGGCACACCCCGACTATGTGTCGAAAGTACTGTTAAGAGGATTGACGGGAGACATTCAGGGCGAGTCGTACGCCGGCGGATTGATGGCACCCATGGCTTCAAACTCGGATAAATGGATTGCTTCAGTCGCGTCGTTCATTCGTGCGAATTTCGAAAATGAGGCGTCGGTGATTCAGCCGGATGAGGTCACGAGATTGCGAAAAGCAACGTCGGACCAGAAACAACCTTACACGTTTGAAACAGTTTGGGCAACGGTTCCCAAACTTCTTCCGCATCAGTCAAATTGGAAGGTAACCGCCAGTCATACAGGGGAAGTCCGCAAAGGCAGTACCGCCACGCCAGGAGCAGCCTTCACGTTCGAAGGATGGACAACAGGGGTCACTCAAAAAGCAGGGATGTGGTTTCAGGTTGAACTCCCTGAAGCGGCGAAGCTCACCGAAATTCAATTCAAGTCGCCGCCCATACCCCGCGGCTGGGGCCCCAATGCTCCACCCCCGATCGGTACTTTCCCGCGGGGGTACAATGTGGAAACATCTTTGGATGGAAACAACTGGACGCGGATAGTTTCAGAAGGGCAGGGCATCGGTAGCACTACTGTAATTCGGTTCGAGCCAGTGAATACACGGTTCTTGCGAATTACCCTTACGAAGGATGAGGAGGTGTTCCATGGTGAGCGCCGTGGCAGACCCTTCGATTATGAAGTAGTCTGGAATATGCGTGAAGCAAAACTGTTTGCGAAGGATTGATCACTTTGTATTAACGTCTTTTTTTCCTGGAAGAAGTTTAAGTATATTGATTTCCTGTTTAGATCGCTAAACCTCTCTATGGAATACGACCTGGCCAAGTCTCACGATTTAATAACCGAATTATTCCCTAAGCTCGATCCTGCAGAGGCCTGGCAAAAGTATGCGCTCACCGATGAGCAACTCCGTTCCTTCGACGTTAATGGTTACGTTTCCGACATCCAACTCCTGGACGATTATCAGATTGATCAACTCAACAATGAGCTGGAAGAGTTACAGGACCCATCGCATCCGCGACATCACCTGTTTTATGAATTTCATTCCAATGAATCGGGAGACCCGGACTCAGTACTGTTTCATTCGCTTGGTCATTGGCGGATCACACAAGGCTTCCACGATATACTCTGGAACCCCCGGTTCGTTGTTGCAGCAAGTCAGCTGCTCGGAAACAGATCGGTCCGTTTCTGGCATGATCAACTTTTTTGCAAGCCGGCGCATCATGGGGGTGTTGTGGCGTGGCATCAGGACTATAGTTACTGGACGCGTACCGTGCCTATGCAGCACCTCACGTGCTGGACTGCCCTTGACGACGCCAGCCGCGAAAACGGGTGCTTATGTTATGTGCCCGGCAGTCATAGGTGGGGACTGCTTGAAAAACCCGACCTCGCGGGAGATATGATGGGGCTTGAGAAATACCTGAACGAAGATCAAAAAGAACAGTTCGCCAACAAGGTATTTATTGAACTCAGGCGGGGATACGGAACGTTCCACCATCCCTTGATGGTACACGGAAGTTATGAGAACCGCTCGGGGCGCGCCCGCCGGGCTTTTGTTATCAATGTATTCGCCGACGGGACAATCTCTGATTCAGATGAACCCTTGCTGCAGGGAGTTCCCCCGACTCCGAGAGGTAACAAATTGGAGGGAACGTATTTTCCGTTGTTGTACAAGCCGTAAGTCATTTCGGTTTTCGGGTTTCATGTTTCGGATTTAGGTCGGACTTCATATTGGGAGTTCATGACTGATGCAATTAAACCTGAAATCAGAAATCGAAGTGTAACCATTCTGGAAAGAGTCAGTATTCATATAAACTCAGGCAACAATGTTTCAAAACTATCTGACGGCGATCTTCCGGTATATTTCGCGGAACAAAGGGTTCACGTTCATCAATGTATCGGGGCTGGTCATCGGCATGACGGCCTGTATGCTGATCCTGCAATTTGTAATGCATGAGTTCAGCTACGATGACTTCCACGGGAAGAAGGACCGGCTTTTCAGGGTTCAGCTGGACCGCTACGATAAAGGGACAATCTCCACACGATGGGCTTCCGGAGCTGCCGGTATTGGTCCGGACTTCAAATCGAATCTGCCGGAGGTAAAACGCTACACACGACTTCGCCATAACGGCGCGGTTCTTTCTGTCGGGGATGTGTTTTTCAAGGAAGAAGCGGTTTATTTTGCTTCAGAAGACTTCTTTACCATGTTCTCAATAAATCTTCTCGAAGGGACTGATTCGCTGGTTTTGAAAGAGCCTTTTAATATAGTGATTTCGGCTTCATTGGCGAAAAAATATTTCGGTAACGAAAATCCCATAGGGAAGACGATAAAGGATAACGGTCATACGGATTATGAAGTTACCGGTGTGTTTCAGGATTTACCCGTGAACACACATTTCAAAATTGATGCAGTCATGTCGTTCGAAAGTTTGAAAAAGCTTTGGAATGATGAAATCACGTCATGGAACTGGGATGGTTTCTTTACCTACATTGAGTTGGATGAGCATGCTGAGGTTAAAGGGGTCGAAGCAAAACTGCCGGCACTGACAGAAAAGATCAATGGCGAACAAATGAAACGCTTCAACGCCGGTATGACGTTTAACCTACAGCGTATCACTGACATCCATCTTGATTCGGATTTCATCGGAGAGTTCAAACCGAATGGTAATCGCCAGTCTGCATACTTTCTTACGGTTGTAGCGCTATTAATTATCATCATTGCCTGGATCAACTATGTCAATCTATCAACGGCAAACTCGGTTGAACGTGCCCGGGAGGTCGGTGTCCGGAAAGTGATGGGCAGCCTTAGGTCTCAACTCATTCAACAATTCATTCTCGAGTCAGTTTTGATCAACGCGGCCGCCGTGGCCATCTCAATTCTGCTTGTCGTGCTGCTCACTCCATGGTTTGGTGACCTTACATCGCGGGAGCTTGGCTTTATGTTATTCACGCGCCCTGAGTTCTGGATGGCCATCGTAGTGCTGGTTCTCGCCGGCTCGGTGCTTTCCGGACTTTATCCCGCGTTCGTATTGTCAGGGTATAAGCCCGTTGATGTCCTCAAGGGTAGGTTTAAGAACAGTGGACGAGGCCTCGTGTTTCGTAAGGGCATGGTGATCGCTCAGTTCGTGGCATCGATGACGCTCCTGGCCGGGACCTATACCGTCTACCGGCAACTTACCTTTATGCAAAGTCAGAAACTCGGTATTGATTTGAATCAGACACTGATTGTGAATTCGCCAAGCGTAACCGATTCGACGTATCAGCATAAATTTCAGGTATTCAAACAGCGGTTGCTTCAGTATCCCGAGGTTGTTTCTGTCAGTGCATCCACGTCGGTGCCGGGAGCAAGCCCGGACTGGAATGCGGGGGGAATAAGACGACTGTCGCAACGGGAAGATGAACAAAATCAGTATCGGGTAATTATGATGAACGGCGATTTCATTTCATCGTATGGGCTAACCGTTATCGCGGGACGAGGTTTTTCAGATGACGTTCCAAATGAACGAAAGTCGCTCATGCTAAATGAGTCCGCGCTTGACTTGATGGGTTTCAGTAACGCCGAGGAAGCAATCCATGACCGCGTGCTCTTCTGGGGAGATACGTTTAATATTATTGGTGTTCTGAAGAATTATCATCAGGAATCACTGAAGAAGGCATACGAGCCGCTACTTTTCAGATATGACCCGTCACCCGGAGGCTATTACTCTATCAAGTTTAATACGTCGCAGGTTAAGCAGTCACTAATAACGTTCGAAGACCAATGGAAAAATGTTTTCCCCGGCAACCCGTTCATCTATTCCTTCCTCGACGACCATTATAACAGGCAGTATCAGGCGGATCAACAGTTTGGACGCGTATTCGGCATTTTCTCGGCGCTCGCGATTTTCATCGGATGTATGGGGCTCTTCGGACTGTCATCGCTCGCGGCGATCCACCGCACGAAAGAAATTGGCGTCCGAAAGGTTATGGGCGCATCCGTTTCAGGAATTGTTACCATGATGAATCGGGAATTCATCACCCTTGTGTGCATCGCCGTGGTACTTTCTATCCCCGTTGGGTGGTGGCTCATAGATTTGTGGCTTAGCAATTTCGCCTACCGGGTTTCCATATCCTGGATCACCTTCGCGGTTCCCGGGGCAATTGTACTTTTTATTGCTTTGCTTACTGTGTCCATTCATACCCTCAGGGCGGCGAATAGCAATCCGGTAAATTCGCTAAGGCACGAATAGATTCCAAATTTTAAATTCAGGTTTCAGATATAGACTTTCCATCCTCGCAGTGAAAACGCGTTGGGACTTTCATAATCTGAAATCAGGGATCTGAAATCTAAATGTAGAGTTTCTCGTAGTATTCCTCAAGCATGCGCTTCATGGCGAACTGTTTGTTGGTGCTTAGCACACTTTGCTTCATCATTTCGATCCACTGTTTCCGGTTGTCGTAATATGTTGGAAGCACTTCACCCAAAAGGACTTTGTACATCGACTTCTGATCGTGTGCATCGAGTTTCTTTTCGCTGGCATTCTCGTAGCCGTCGCCGATTTGCCAACCGTTAACGCCGTGGTTACATGCTTCGGGCCACCAGCCATCAAGGATGCTGAGGTTCAGCACCCCGTTCATGGCAGCCTTCATGCCTGAGGTTCCGCTGGCTTCCTGAGGACGGCGGGGATTGTTCAACCAGATATCTGATCCGCGGACCAGCATCGAGCCGATGGTCATGTCATAATTCTCCAGGAAGACAACTGATTTGGGATACTTCTTCGTGAGCGCGACAATGTTTGCCACAATGCGCTTGCCACCGTCATCAAGTGGGTGGGCTTTTCCGGAGAACACTATTTGTAGTTTGCCACTCTTGAACAGACGGTCTATTTTTGAACGATCACTAAAGATAAAGTCACTTCGCTTATAAGGCACGGCCCGGCGGGAAAAGCCAATAAGCAGCGCATCCTGTTTCAGTTTCACACCCGTTCTTTCGGCAATAAAGCCGATGAGTTTCTTTTTGTTTTCCTGATGGAGCCTCCAGATTTCCTGGGTAGGATTTTTCGCTGCTTTTACGATGCGGTTGTCGACCCAGGTGGGCACGTGTATGGCATTCGTAATTCCAATGATCTCGGCGCGATCCTTTACGCCCTGCCACATCTTGTTTGCTGTCACCGCGTGAAGTTGGGCAACCGCGTTAGCTTTGCGCGAAAGCCTCAGTGCTCCAACAGTCATGTTGAATGGTGACCCGCCAAGTTTTTTAAGTTGTTGTTTTGAGAACACACCGTTGTCGGCACCCATGTACATAAGACGGTCGATGTAATGGGATTCATTTCCCTGAACTACCGGTGTATGCGTCGTAAAAACAATTTGATCGCGTGACGTCTTTAACGCCTGATCAAAGGATTTACCCGCAGCCACTTTCTCGCGAACCAGTTCGAATCCTGCGAACAAGGCGTGACCTTCATTGAAATGGTATACGTCAACAGGGATTTTTAACGCCCGCAATGCCTTCACACCGCCAATGCCGAGCACCATCTCCTGGGCTATACGCTCCTCGCCGAACCAGCCATACAGTTGACCGGTGATCCAGTTGTCTTCGTTGCCCGGTACATCCGTGTCCAGTAGATAAAGCGGCGCGTTTTTGAATTTGTCACAAAGCCAGACCTTGCATTTCACATCACGCTTCCGGATGGTCACAGTTACCGTAACACCTGTGTCCTTCAGGAACGGATAATCATAGATGGGATAAGTGTCGATGGCTTTGCCTTCACCTGAAATCCGCTGATCGGTGTAACCCTGCTTCCATTTGATTCCGACGCCGACCATTGGATACTTGTGGTCGCGCGCCCCTTTAAGGTAGTCGCCGGCAAGGATGCCGAGGCCACCTGCATACATTTTGAAATCACTTTGAAGAGCATACTCCATACAAAAGTATGCGACGCGGGGAAGAGAGGGTGCTGCCATTGATATGTGTTTAATTTCGCGGCAATATCGGCAATGCACCCTAATTCTGCACCCCAGCGTGCCTTTTTATTGATATGTGAACAATGGCTGTCACATCGGTCTCAATTAGGTACACCTTTGTTGCAGAGCACTCAGATTTTGGTGCACTCGATTTCGGTTTAGGATAAAATAACCAGGCGCCCCAAGTTCATTTCTACAGATAATTTGATTTATCTTTCGCTTTCTCCAAGCAAATGCTCCGCAAACTTTTTCTGAACCGACTCGTCATTACCTGGGTTTTCCTTGGGATGTTCCTGGGCTTTCTCATTGGCCCGGTTTGTAACGTTCGTGTAGCCGTGAATAATGGTGATTTCCTCCTGGTCGCGTCAAGCACCTCAGGAGATTCGGATTTCTTTCAGGAATCGGTAAATGATCGGAGCGGCGCCGCGCAAATGAGATTCCAGGTTTTAGATTTCCTTTCCGTATCAGTACCATTTGTTCCTGCAAAAGAAGGCATTGCCTTTCCGATGCCTTTATGCAGTTTTTTCCTTTCCAACACATTTTACATTTTCCTCACCAGTCTGGCGCCATAAGCTGGTGACTTAGTGCTTCCTTCGCTCGCGACCAGTATAAATGGATTGTCAGCAAGCGTTTTATCCAGACTTCGGAAATTTCTCATCCATTAATTAAATGAAAATAAATCTGTCGCTGATAACGCTGGCACTTGCCGGTGTAGCCAGTGTGCTCCACTGTATCAGCTTTTATACGTCTGTTGAAATCACCCCGGTCTATCTCACCGCAAGCCGAATGTTGGTGTGGGTGGGATTCACCGTTTATGCTTTTCGGAAGAAGTCACTTACTACATGGATACTCGCAAGCATGATATATGGTACCGAAATCGGACTCCATTTTCCGGTCTTTGCACAAAATCTACAGGTATTAAGCAAGATCTTTTTGAAACTCATCAAGACGGTGATTGCGCCGATCCTCTTTTCAACGTTAGTGGTTGGAATTGCAGGCCATTCCGATATCCGGCAAGTGGGGCGCATGGGTTGGAAATCACTCCTGTATTTTGAACTTGTCACTACCGTCGCGCTGGTGATCGGTGTGGTTGCCATAAATCTGACGGAGGCAGGTAAAGGCATTGAGCTTCCGGCGAATTATGATCAGGAACTTCCTGAAACCGCACCGCAGACGTGGGTTGATATGGTACTTCATATTTTTCCCGAAAACATTGTTAAGTCGATGTTCTACGGGGATGTGCTTCCCATTGTCGTATTCAGTGTGCTGTTCGGAATTTCGCTGGCCCTCGTACGTGAAGACCGCCGCAGAGCTATGCTTGAATTCGCAGACGGGCTCGCCGAGACAATGTTCAAGTTCACAAAGATTATCATGTATTTCGCCCCGATAGGGGTGGGCGCTGCGATCGCAGTAACCGTCGGACATCTTGGCATTGGTGTACTTGCATCCTTGATAAAATTGCTCGCAACTTTGTATGGCGCTCTGCTCGTGTTCATACTTGGTGTCTTGCTACCTATTGCTCTGCTGGTAAAAGTTCCCGTTCGAAAATTTATAAAAGCCATTACCGAGCCCGCGTCAATTGCCTTTGCTACTACCGCTTCCGAAGCCGCTCTTCCCAAGGCATTGGAAAACATGCAGAAGCTTGGCGTCCCCGGCAAGATTGCATCTTTTGTGTTGCCCACGGGATATACCTTCAATCTTGACGGCAGTACCCTGTACCTTTCGCTTGCATCCATCTTTACTGCCCAGGCTGCGGGCATTGAACTGAGCTTCGCTGAACAGGCTTTGATGGTATTTTCCCTGATGCTCACCAGTAAAGGAATTGCGGGCGTGCCACGCGCTTCGTTGGTTATCCTGCTCGGAACAGCAGCCTCGTTTGGACTTCCGCTCTGGCCCATTATGGCCATTCTCGGAATTGACGAATTGATGGACATGGCACGCACCGCTGTGAACCTGATTGGAAACTGTCTTGCTACCGTCGTTATTGCGCGTTGGGAAGGAGAATTCGTTGAGGCAGCTGATGATGTTGACTATAACTGACTGTTGATCCCGATTGACTTATTATGAAGGTGCGCAGGCAGGTATTTGTTCAACGTTGCGAGAACCTTGTTGACCTCCTGACGGTCGAAGGTGTTCTGGATATTTTGGTCAGCAGATTCTACGCAGCTTCTAATGA
This sequence comes from Bacteroidota bacterium, assembly GCA_023417785.1. Lineage (GTDB taxonomy): Bacteria > Bacteroidota > Bacteroidia > Cytophagales > Cyclobacteriaceae > Ohtaekwangia. The sequence continues at coordinate 7,809 of JAEZEH010000031.1, read as the reverse complement.
ATGACACGATGACTTCGGTATGGAGATTCTTTTGCTTGTCGCAGACCAAAAGGTTCTTCATAACAGAAAGAACTTTAAGCTGGACCAATACGTCAGTTTTTCCAAATTCACGAATGGGCACGAGGTTCCGGAATAGCAATTCGTCAAAAGTTACCGGTGTATGAATTAGTCTTATGGTTCCATCCTCGTCACGCAACACAGGGGACTCGGGCATAGACATTTTGTCGATCAGTAAGAGCGAAAGATGGTCAAGGGCTTTCAAGGCTGTACCAGGATCGTTGATGCCGGGACTAAGCGCCTTGGTTGCAATTTCGGAGATCTGTCGGAAGCCATAAAGGTAGTGCTCGCTTAGCTGGTCTGTCAGGCTAAAAAGAAAGCATTGCTTTATGGCGTTGATCGTTTCACTTGTTACGGATGAGTTTTTTTTCATACGGAGGAAGGGGTATCCCTTCACGAAAAAAAATGCGGCATTTCGCATGATACATACGCGCAAGTCATACTTCCTGGCGATGGACACCACGGACTCGGTATTGCAATTGACGATGTAGCCTGATTCATCGGTAAATATCGGCAACCAGGAGGCATCAATGGAAATCGTCGAGGAGTTGTCTATGTGGACGTCACTTTCTTTGTTCAGTGTTTTACGGGTTTTTTTGAAAATCTGATCGAGTATATTTTCAACCTGGATATTCTGGGAAATGGAATGAATGAAATAGATAAAAAGCCAGAGACAGGATATGCCGAGAATCATTGCAATCAACACACCCAGAGCGGGAATGCGATAGTCTCCGTCTGCCTGAAAGTTAATAATAATTATCATCGTAAAGATGATGGTACCAAGATAAAGCCCCAGGATAAATTGGTGAGTTTTATTGCTGATGAGTCCCGGTAGTACCCTTGGTGACAAATTTGAGGATGCACTGCTCAGCACGACCATCACCATTGAAAAGCTGAAGACCATTAGTGAGATGATGCTGGCCACGAGGGTGCCAAGAACGAGCCTTGCTTCCTCGCGATTCGTTATCAATAAATAAGAGATGCGCTGTTTTAGTTCGATTGTGAAGGAATCATATTCGATCATGATTACCGCGAAGGCGAGGAACAGTGATGCTAACGTTATCAATGCAGGAAGAAACGCAATACTATGGACGATGCGGTGGTACAAGTTGTGCAGAAAAGACCGGAATCCGTTCATCAGGAGCAGGTTTAGCAACGCGTTACAAAACCAATCTGCGCTACAGAAAGTTTGAATGCAGCCCGGTTGTCGCCAAGATCCTCATAACGTTATTAAAAATTGATACCATTCAGGTACGGGGTTGGTACTGCTTTGGTTCAAGGCTTATAGGGCAACCATACAAGACCATCAAAAGACCATGAATATCTGGGAACAGCTTCGTCAAAACCTTCAGGAGTATTGGCAGATTTTTATTCTGAGCTTGCCAAAAATCGCCATCGCCATCTTCATTCTGTGTCTTTTCGTCCTGCTCGCGTTCTGCCTGGGACGTATTTTCCGCCGGAGAATGCTCGGGGGAAGGCTTCTGATTCAATTACGATAACATTTGTCGTGCGGATGACAAAATCGGTATTGATCATCGTCGGTGTGATTATCGCCTTCCACGCCATGGGTTTCAAAGGGATAGCTGGGGGAATGCCAGCGGGTGCAGGAATCGGAGCGATTGTCATCGGTTTCGCCTTCATGGAAATCGGGGAGAATTTTCTTGCGGGTATTAAACTCGTGTTCGACAGACCATTCAACATCGGTGATACGGTGATGATCAACAACAACATGGGTTATGTAGTCAGCTTGAAATTCCGTACCACTCATCTGAAATCCCTGGATGGAAAAGACGTGTACGTTCCCAACGGATGTGAAGTAAAAACGCTTTCGTCAATCCGGCTTATAAATCTGAAATGATTATCTTCGCCGCATTGAATGAGGACTATGATTAATGAAACCGAACAGGCGGAACGCGAATACCTGGAAGAGACCAAGGAAAAGTTGCAACTCGCGCTCCGGCGCGTCGACAGCAGCGTAAGGCAATATTCGAGTGAGCTTCAGCAAAACAAGGAATATATCCATCAAAATCAGTCCGGCATGGACGAAGCCGATATGGTCGCTGCAGAACAGTCGATCAACCGTATGGCGTTTACCGGCGAATCCGCGGTAGCCCGTAGAAGAAAGCTTCTGAAACTCGTGCAATCACCTTATTTCGGTCGTATTGACTTCCAGACTGAAAACGATTCGGAAGGAACTCCTGTGTACATCGGAATTTATACGTTTACCGACGACGGAGAAAAGAAAAACCTTATTTACGACTGGCGCGCACCCATTTCTTCGATGTTCTACGACTTTGAACTCGGCGAAGGCTGGTATCAGACTCCCTCGGGAAAAATCACCGGTGAGATTCTGTTAAAGCGCCAGTATCGCATACGTGATGGCCGCATGGAGTTCATGATCGAGAACGATGTCAACATCCATGACGAAGTACTACAGAAGGAATTAAGCAAGTCTGCGGATGACAAGATGAAAAATATTGTCGCCACGATTCAACGCGACCAGAATGCCGTAATCCGGAATGAAACAGCACCCGTTATGATCATTCAGGGGGTGGCTGGCTCAGGCAAAACATCCATTGCGCTCCACCGTATAGCCTTTCTGTTGTATCGCTTTCGGGATGAAATCAAGGCGAAGGACATACTGATCATTTCACCAAACAAAGTTTTCGCCGACTACATCTCCAACGTATTGCCTGAACTTGGCGAAGAACACATTCCGGAAATGGAGATGGATGAACTTGCCGCGGATCTACTTGAACACAAGTTCCGGTTTCAAACGTTTTTTGAACAGGTGGCAAAACTATTGGATGACCATGACGAACAGTTCGTAGAACGGATAAGATTCAAATCATCCTTCGAATTCCTTAGCAAACTCAATCAGTACCTCATCCATATCGAAAACAACTATTTCAATTTTGAGGAGATTCGTGTCGCCGGTACGGTTGTGCCGTTTCCCTTCATCGAAGAAAGGTTTCGTGCCTACCACCGTATTCCTCTTCTTAAGAGGGCACCCGAAGTCGTTCGCGACGTGCTTCAGTACATCCGGGATCAGGTGAAGAGGAAACTATCCGGTGGCGAGAAAAACAAAGTCTGGCAAGCAATCCCACGCATGTTTCGTTTTGATAATTTCTTTGACGTGTACAAGGACTTTTTCTCCTGGTCAGGTCAGACCGACAAGTTTCGCATGCTTCACGGTGGAGTACTCGAGTACAGTGACGTCTTTCCATTGATATATTGCCGAATCAGGTTGGAGGGAATACAATCAAGAGATCACATCAAGCATCTTCTCGTGGACGAAATGCAGGACTACACACCGGTTCAGTATTCCGTCTTATCACGTGTCTTCCGCTGTAAGAAAACGATCTTAGGTGATGTGAGCCAGCGTGTCAATCCGTATAGTGCGAGTTCAGCGGAAGCCATCGAGCAGATTTTTCCTCAAGGCGAGATCGTAAAGCTTTATCGAAGCTATCGTTCTACGCTTGAGATCACTGCCTTTGCACAACATATACTGCCCAACACGAACCTTATTCCCATGGAGCGGCACGGTGATCGCCCTCAGGTTTTAGGTTATGCAAGCAATGCCGAGGAAATTATTGAAATTGCACGGCTCATCAGGGAGTTCCGGACTTCCGGCCACCATTCGATGGGCATTATATGCAAGACCCACGATCAGGCTGCATTCCTTTCGAAAGAACTCAATGAACCGAATGTGCATCTGCTTAGCGCTGAAAGCACGGCGTACAAACAAGGTGTGATTATAACGACGGTTCACCTATCAAAGGGACTTGAGTTTGATGAAGTGGTTATACCTTTTGCATCGTCGCGGAATTATCATACGGGGGTTGACCGCAGTATGTTATACATAGCATGTACCCGTGCGATGCACCGGCTTACCCTGACCTATGCGAAGGAGCAAACGGAATTTGTCTTGTCGTCCGACTAGTTTGACGAGCAAATTGGCCCCTATTTCTCGCCCTGAAGGAGCCAGCCCACATAGGCGATCTTCCACTCGCCGTTGTGTTTCTCCATGATGCGTGTTTCGCGACTTAATCCAGGCATGTCCATCAGGGTGTCGCCGGTATCTTCGCCGTATTGATCGAATGTAAGCCACGCTACCTCGGGATAGATGCGCATGTTCATATTCTCACGACGTACGCGGGTTGCTGTGGGATTAGCCTCCGGGCTCTTTGTGAAGTTTCCCTTCGAGCGTTCGGCGCGCTGGTCCCAGCCTTCCACTACGGTTACGCCGCCGTCCTGCCACCAGCCCATAGTACGGATGTAAGGTTCGTGAACCCAGTAGGAGGCCCACTTGTCATAATCCTTGTTCCAGAACGCAGCGGATTCACCTTCGATAACCGCAAGGATAGCCTGGCGTTCTTTTTCATAATCGACGGAACTTGCGCCGGTGGCGTCGTCGTCGTTTTTCACGGAAATGGAACATGCGGAGAAGATTACTGACACGGCCAACAGAAACACATATTGGAATGCTTTCATAGGAGAGGGGTTGTTTTAATTAATAAAAGCTAAACTGGTCCTTTAACGGGAAGTTTGGCAAGATGTTTCGTTGCTGACGAATTTTGTCTGGAAAGAACGGCATCTTACGAGAGTTTGCCCATCTTCACCGCATTGTACTTCCTTCGATGGGGTCCTTTGCCTATCCTTTCGATTCCATTAGCAATGCCTCCTTTAATCATTTTGCCGTATCCATCATCCGGAAGAAATCCAGTAAAAGAATCAGCAATGGCATAACTCTTTTCTGCTTTGTCAAAATCGTTCAAGTCTTCGTAACATTTGCCAATATTCAAATATAATGAAGGGTAAGTACCTTTCATCCGATCACCATCGATTCTCAATGCAAGATTCAAAGCAGTTTCATCCCACTTCAACTTGTCAATAACACTTCGCTGATGTCGGGCAACATAATGGGCCGCTGTAAATCTTTCAAAATCAGTTGTTGCTTCATTCCAGGCTTGTTTAAACATTTTGAAAGCTTCTTCGTTTTTCCCTTCTCCCTCAAGGCTCATTCCCTGTGCGCAGAGTTTTACGATGTTATTGTTGGTGTCGAATTCCATCATTTGATTTTAATTAATGCTCCGGTTTGCCCGCGGCCGAATGCCAACCGATGACGTTATTGGTTTATCAAATTTTCGATTCTTTCGACTACCTCGGCCGGATAATTAATCAACGTGTAGATGTGTTCGCCTTCCGTTTGCCAGAACTCTTTTGGGTCTCGGGCATTTGCGTACAATGCCTTTCCCCGGGCAGGAGTAACTGTGCGATCATCTGAACTCTGAATAATCAGTTTAGGTGTGTTGCGAATGTCTTTGATATCTTCGAGCGCGGTGTAAGGCTGATTGAAATCGTCCGGGTTAGTTTCTGCTCTTCTCCGTAAGAATTCTACTGGCGCGAAATCGGCGGCGAGGGTTGGAAAGGATGCGATACTTCCGTCAAGTACCAGGGCGTCTACGCTGTTTTCCAAATCCCTGGTTAATCGTACAGCCACCTGTCCCCCGAGCGATTGCCCAAACACAACGATCCTGGTTGAATCAACTTCATTTCGATTCAGCATGTCGCTGAAAGCTTTCTTGGTGTCATCCAGAACATTTGTGTGCAGTGGCCGACCATTTGATTTACCAAAACCTCTCCAGTCCAGCGTATAAACTTGAAATCCGCTTTCAACAAGTGGCTTAATCATCTTTGCATATCGGCCTACATTCCCGCCGGATCCATGTATAAAAAAAATACTTGCTTTAACGCTGTCTGTCGCGGCCTTGAAAAAATATGCGTAGACGGTAATAGTATCTTCAACCTGAAGCGGAATTTCTTCATAGTTAAATTCTTCTAAACCCTCGACTTCTTTCACTGGAAAATAGAAAAGTTTTGACTCATCGTTATCAACCACAGCCCTAAGCATCGGATTTGAGTAATACATGTAGACAGCAAATCCCACAAATAGAACTGTCAGCGAAAGAAGTGTCCATCCTATGAATTTAAGAGATCTTGCCATTCTCAAATGTTTGTTTGTTACTCAGGTTACCTTTCGTCAAGAAACAAAAAATAAATTGTAACTCAAATCTCCACAAGCGCCTGTAAAACTTGCCGGAATCGTTTTGGCACGTCATGGGACGAAACCCATAGAAAGTCGGATAAGCATAAAGAAGTTGACAAAATGCGCACCAGAAATGCTGGCCCGTCTCGTCGGATGACGATAGCAACTAGTCTGGTTTTTTTATTGTAAACGTTGCTGCCAGTCCGACGCTGAAGTTCCTGGGTAACTTGTGAACCCCCAGGATCGCCCGTGAATGCTCGCCTCGCTGTTCCAGAACGTTCACGAAGAGATCTGACGCACCGTTCACCACTTTTGGTGAATCGTCCCAGTCTTCACCTGATTGGAAATAGGCATCAATGTGGTTTAACCCGATTATGTTGTCAAAACCAATTTTCCTATCAACCTGGGCCAGCACATTCAACGCGCAAAGCTGCATCGCTTTGTAACCATCCTCTGCGGATACCTCATTTCCCAATCGTCCCTGGTACAAAAAGGTTTCGTTGAAGATTGGAAATTGAATAGCGATGTATGCTATGTTTTCCCGGATATTCACGGACAAATAATTACCCCCCGGCGTCGAGACGTTTGGTAGGGTAAGACCAGCTTCTTTCAGTTTGTCTAATGGCGTCATCTGTTTTTTTTGTTGTCCTAACGGTCTTATCAGGGTTGTGGTTGCGGATTGCACATTGTCCGATGCCTTATGATAAAATATCAATCTACGTCCTCGGTAGTACCTTGAGTAGTTTTGCGTCTTCCTCCCTTTTCGTAACTTACCCAACCCGCGTCGCGCAGTGCGGTTCACACCTAAACCAAAGACCTATGAAACGAAAAACCATCTGGATTACGCTTGCCTTGATTCTTGCTATTCTCGCAGGAGGATTTATCTACATGAACTATAGGAACCGGACCTTAAGCCCGCCAGGGAATGCTGAACTCACTTCCGGGGATCTTACTGTTTCGGTTTCGTATAGCAGACCATCAGTGCGAAACCGGGTTGTTTTTGGTTCCGAGGAGGAGAAGGCGTTACAGCCTTATGGCAAGTACTGGCGCCTTGGAGCGAATGAAGCTACAGAGGTCTCTTTCAACCGCGATGTGTCAGTAAATGGCACCGCAGTGAAGGCCGGGAAGTACAGCATGTACGCCATTCCGGGTCCGGATTCATTTGAGATTGCATTGAATAGCGAAACCGGAAAGTGGGGCGCGTTCGAGCCGGATCTTAGCCTGGATGTGATGCGCACCAATGTTGCGACGGAGAAACTCCCGAATCCTGTAGAACAATACACCATTTCTCTCGACGAAGCCCGGAATGGTATCGACATGATCTTTGAATGGAGTGATACGCGGTTTGTGGTGCCGGTGCGTTGAGTTGCTTGGCACCCGAAATTTCTCGCAGAAGCCGCTGAAAACGCAGACGAAACCGCAGAATGGATCGGTTTACCCTTCCGCGTATTCTTCCGTGTGATCTGCGTGATCCGCGAGAGACTACGGATACCAAAATTTCTCGCAGAAGCCGCTGAAAACGCAGACGAAGCCGCAGAATGGATCGGTTTACCCTTCAGCGTATTCTTCTGCGCGATCTGCGCGATCTGCGCGATCTGCGAGAGAGAAAGGAAACTAATAAACTCCCGGAAGCCACGGAAAACGCAGACGAAGCCGCAGGAAGGAATTAATTCTCAACGTCACGAATGGATTCCCGGGTATCG
>JAEZEH010000151.1 GCA_023417785.1 Bacteroidota bacterium | reverse complement strand
CCCTTGCCCTTCTTCACCATTTGTTCGGGTGTTCCTTCGAACATCAACTTACCGCCATTTTTCTCTCCGCCCTCTTCGCCAAGGTCGATGATCCAGTCGGCACACTTGATAACTTCGAGGTTGTGTTCGATGATGATAACGGTGTGTCCCTGGTCCACCAACGCATTAACAGCTTTAAGTAACTTTGAGATGTCGTGAAAATGCAATCCGGTAGTGGGCTCATCAAAAATGAAAAGAATTTTTCCCTCGCCGGAATTTTTACCGAGGAATGAAGCCAGCTTTACGCGTTGCGCTTCGCCGCCGCTCAGCGAGTTGGATGATTGGCCCATTTTTACGTAGCCAAGCCCAACATCATACAATGGTTGAATCTTGTCCAGCACGGGTTTCTTGTCACCGAAGAACTGCAATGCTTCTTCAATGGTCATGTCCAGCACATCGGCTATATTTTTTCCGTTGTGTTCCACTTCGAGCACTTCGTGTTTGAATCGTTTGCCGTGACAGCTTTCGCATCTCAGGAAGATGTCGGCCATGAACTGCATTTCGACCCGAATTTCGCCTTCGCCTTCACACGTCTCACAACGTCCCCCCTCCACGTTGAACGAAAAGTGTGACGGCTTGTAGCCGCGTTGCTTTGACAGTGGCTGATCTGCAAAAAGGTTGCGGATCGCATCATATGCCTTGACATAACTTACCGGGTTTGAGCGCGATGATTTTCCAATGGGATTCTGATCGACGAACTCAACCTGCGTAATTTTTGCAAAATCGCCCTCGAGTTTATCATACTTACCCGGTGTTTCAGTTACAGATCCCGAAAGTCTGCCCACGGCGGGGTAAAGAATTTTCTTTACAAGCGTTGACTTGCCTGACCCGCTTACACCGGTCACCACGGTAAGTGCACCCAACGGAAACTTCACGGTCAGGTTTTTCAGGTTGTTTTCACGGGCGCCGGATACAGTTATTGAATCCCGCCATTTTCTCCTGGTCTTCGGCACGGGGATCTCGTCACGACCCGTCAGATAGTCGGTGGTATGCGTGCGTAACTTCCCGTTCATCTCTTTGATGGTTCCCTGAAAGACCAGCATTCCCCCGTGTGAACCTGCATCCGGCCCGATATCAATTATCTGATCGGCGGCGCGCATGATTTCTTCCTCGTGTTCAACAACGATGACAGTATTGCCGAGGTCACGGAGTTGTTGAAGTACGCTGACCATACGATCAGTGTCTTTCGGATGGAGACCTATGCTGGGTTCATCAAGGATGTACATCGATCCAACCAGTGCACTGCCGAGAGACGTAGCCAGCTTGATTCGCTGGTACTCGCCACCCGAAAGCGTTGACGTCAGACGATTCAGGTTGAGGTACCCCAGCCCGACTTTTGTGAGGTAGGTAAGCCGTGACTTGATTTCGGTAATAATACGATCGGAAACCTGCTTGTCGTATACGGGAAGTTTCAGGTTTTTAAAAAACGTGAGTGCCTCTTCGATCGGAAGAAGTACAAGATCCGTGATGGAGGTCCCTGCTATCTTCACATACTGCGCATCCATTCTCAATCGGGTGCCCTTGCAATCGGGACAGTTCGTCCGCCCGCGGTAGCGCGACAGCAACACGCGATACTGGATCTTATGAAGTTTGGATTCGAGATACTTGAAGAAGTCGTTGATACCGTCAAAGTGGTCGTTACCTTCCCACAACAACCGTTGTTGCGCGGGAGTGAGTTCATTGAACGGACGATGAATCGGGAAGTCGAACTTGATGCCGTTTTTCAAAAGGGGTTTGAGCCATTCGCCCATGGTTTCACTTCGCCAGGGCGCGATAGCGCCTTCATACACGGACAACGACTTGTCGGGAATAACGAGGTCTTCATCTATCCCGAGAACTTTTCCAAACCCTTCGCAGGTCTGACATGCACCGTAAGGATTGTTGAAGCTGAAGAAGTTTATGGTTGGTTCCGTGAACTTCATTCCATCGAGCTCAAACCGGTCTGAGAAATGCATCTTCGGCTTGTTTTCAGCATACACAACGCAATCGCCCTCGCCTTCAAAGAATGCGGTCTGAACCGAGTCGCCTATCCTGAACGTTGTATCCTCGTCGTTAATGTTAACCGATGTGCGATCGATCAATATTTCAATGTCGCCTTCAATCCTGGGGGACTTCTTTTTTTTCACTTCCGCGTCCCCGATCAGTTCTTCTATAAACTTCACTTCGCCGTTTATGAGAATCCGGGCGAAGCCTTTACTCAACAACAGGTTGAGTTCGTCGTGAAGTTTTCGGCCTTTTTTGATGTGCAAGGGGCACCCGACCATGATCCTGGAGCCCTCAGGCAGGGTGTTTATCTTGTCGACGACGGATGTTACTGTATCGCGGGTAACTTCCTTACCACTGATTGGTGAGTACGTTTTCCCAACGCGTGCGAAGAGAAGCTTCAGGTAGTCGTAGATTTCAGTAGTGGTTCCAACTGTTGAGCGTGGATTCCTGGTATTGACCTTTTGCTCGATTGCGATAGCCGGCGAAACACCGCGGATATAGTCTACTTCCGGTTTTTCCATCCGGCCCAGAAACTGGCGTGCATAGGAACTGAGGCTTTCCACGTACATCCGCTGGCCTTCGGCAAAAAGAGTATCAAAGGCGAGGGAGGACTTCCCTGATCCGGACAAACCGGTAATGACAACGAGTTTGTTTCGGGGAATGGCAACACTCAGGTTTTTGAGGTTGTTGACTCTTGCCCGTTTGATTATGATATATTCCTTTGGATCGAGGTCATCGAGAAAGGCATCCGTCGAGGTAGTTAGATTCACGTTGGTCCGTAAGATGAGATAATAAACAATAAACTTCGAACTGGCGAAGAAAGTTTGCTAAACCGGAAACAAGAAAGGTGTTCTAGTGAGAACACCTTAGGCAGAATTGTTAATCGGAACGATCAGCTGTCGAAGTCAGGGTCGTAACTGGCTTCCCGGGTCTTTCCGCCCCCATCCTCGTCGTAGTCATCATCGGATCCGTAGCCGGTGGAAGGGATTGCATCATCGGCATCCTCGCTATTATCGAACTCGTCCTCAGGTTTAGATTCGACGTCGTATTCGCCTTCGCTATTTTTCGTTGCAGGTACCTTAATCAGATAGGTGGCATCGGCAGTTTCCAGCGGAAATACAAAAATCGGCTCTTTTTTGGCGTTGGTAATTCGCGTAATACTTCCCTCATAGCCGTTAGGATACTGTTCTCTCAACAGATCTTTCAGATCCTCCGTGAGGTTTTCCAGGCTCTTTATAACTCTCTTTTTGTCAACTGCCATAAGACCATTGATAGCTAATTCTTCGGGCAAATAGGTGAAGAAAATTCTGTTGTGGCAAGAAATATTCAAAAATTTTTTTGCGCTATTGAAGAAAGTTTCTATCTTTTCAATCCAATTGTTTCATCAAACCCCCCACAATATCGAAGGAGACATCTACGTTACCTAAAAGAGAAGCAGAATGATTGACAGTAGACTAAGCGACAGCCAGTTAGTGTCGCTCTACCAAAACGGTAATGAAGAAGCTTTCGAGATGCTCCTAAACCGACATAAGTCCAAACTCTACACCGCGATATACATGATCGTCAAGGATCGGTATACTGCAGAGGACTTGCTACAGGAAACATTTATTAAAGCCATCAATACCATCAGGGGCGGACGGTACAACGAAGAAGGCAAATTCCTCCCATGGATCAGCCGGATTGCTCACAATCTGGCCATTGACCAGTTCCGGCGTGAAAAACGGTATCCGGAAGTGGTTCTTGAGGATGGAAGCCGGCTTTTCAACTCAATGGAATTCGCCGAAGATTCGGCAGAAGCTAAACAGGTGTTCCGGGAAACTCGGTCCAAATTACGGGACTACATTAGGGAATTGCCTAATGAGCAGAAGCATGTCCTCATTATGAGACATTATCTGCAAATGAGTTTTCAGGAGATTGCAGATCGCACAGGTGTGAGTATCAACACGGCTTTGGGGAGGATGCGATATGCCTTGATTAACCTGCGTAAAAAGATGAAGAAAAACAGAGCCTATGATAAAAGTTTTTACGCAAACGGATTTGATGCGGTATTTATACCGGGAGACAACGGAGGAGGAGAAGAAGGAGATTGACAAAGCACTGGAACGCGATCCGGAATTGAATTCTCTTTTCACAGAACTTTCGTCTGTGATGATGGAATTGAATTCGGCATCCCTGGAACCTTCTGAAAAGACCGTTCAGAGTATCCTGTCGTATTCCCGGCAAACAAGAAGCAGTTGATAATGGGAAGTGGTCCACGTTTCGTGGATCACTTTTTTTATTGGCCCGCGTACCATAGCCGCTCACTGCAATCAGGCAGAAATCATACCCTATTGACGTTTGGGTGAGAAAAAAGTCTGTGCTTTTCAGACTGGGTGCTTTCAATTGTTTTCTTTGTGATTGTGAAAGTTCTCATCCTTCACCAGCATTTCAACACGCCCGTTACGGGCGGACCATTGCGTTCCTATTATCTGGCCACCGCCCTCCTTGAAGCCGGTTTCGAAGTGGCGGTAATTACAGGGGGCAAGGAGCCCAGATATCGGACAAGTACCTTTGAAGGAATTGAGATCCACCACCTCCCGGTAGCCTACGAAAACCGCTTTGGCTTCTACAAACGCGGATCTTCTTTCATCAATTATGCCATTGGCGCTGTTCGCGTGGCCAGAAATATCTCAAGTGTGGGCGTATGCTACGCCATTTCCGTTCCGATAACGGTTGGGCAGAGCGCCATCTGGATTCAGCGATCCATGAAAATTCCCTTCTTCTTCGAAGTCGGAGACCTGTGGCCGGATGCGCCCATTGAGCTTGGTTTCATCCGGAATCCACTTTTGAAGAAGTCACTCTACTGGCTGGAGAAACGTATTTATAACCGGGCCCGAAGAGTGATCGCCTTATCTGTACCAATTGCCGAATCGATCCGGCGTAAATCGCCAGGGGCGCTGGTAGAGGTAGTTCCAAACATGTCGGATACACAGTTCTTCAAACCCTCGCCTAAAAATCCGGAGCTCGAAGAAAAATACGGCGTGGTGAACAAGTTTGTCGTGTCATATGTCGGCGCGATAGGTTTCGCCAATGGTCTGGACTACTTCATCGAATGCGCGCGCGCAAGCCAGCAGGCCGGCCTTCCGGTGAAATTCCTCCTTTGTGGAGAGGGAGCCTTGCGGGACCATTTCAAATCCGCAGCCGCGTCTCTGGGCCTTACTAACCTGACTATTCTTCCTCCAGCAGTTCGGACTGAAGTGGCGGAAATCCTCAACGTTACAGACGCGTCTTTCATTTGCTACCGTACTTCTCCGATACTTGAAACCGGTTCGCCCCATAAATACTTCGATGGTCTCGCTTCCGGAAAACTGATTGTGGTAAATTTTAAAGGGTGGATGAAAGAGGAAATCGAAAAGCGGATCTGCGGAATCGCGCTGGACTCACGGTACCCGCATGGGTTTGCCGAACAAATCAAACCTTTCCTCGCCGATAAAAACCTGCTTCGTCAATATCAGGTAAACGCCCGCGCCCTGGCAGAGGAGAAATACTCCCGGCAACTATTGAGTCGCAAATTCGTCGACATTTTCCACTCTGAATCGTTTCGCTAGTCGAGGGTACGCTCGATGATTTTTCCGGTCTTTTTTTCTTTCAGTATGACCTTTTTTGCGCCGTAGTGCGTCACCTCTTCTTTTACCAGGTAATGATCCTGGTCGTATTCATGAAGGTGGCTGTCTTTTGAAACTCCCGTTTTTCCGCGCCAGATATCGAGCTTCACAGGCTCCCAGTTCTTTGATTTGGCGGAACGGTACGCTGCATCAAGGATCGCATTGACGACATACCCATCGTAAAACGTTTCCTTCGGTTCTCTGCCCTGTTCCATGGCGTTAAACATGTCCATAAACATGTGGTTGTAACCAAGTTCATTCACTTCGTCGCCCACAGGGAATTGCCAGCCCTGATTGCTCTCGGCCTTCTCGGCTACATAATTTGTCCCCTTACCTGTCGTGAACATCTCGAAACCTGTTCGCAGAAAATTGTTAATCCAGATCGTACCTTCAGTTCCCATCACTTCATCGCGAAGATCCAGCCCGCCGCGGAACGTCCAACTCACTTCAAACTGACCAATCGCACCGTTCTCGTACTTGATCAGTGCAATCGCATGATCTTCTGCATCAATAGGCTTCACCTGGGTGTCGGCCCAGCACATTACTTCGACGGGGCGTATATCCTTACCGATATAGGTGCGGGTTATTTCCACGCAGTGACAGCCCAGGTCCAGGATACATCCACCGCCAGCCTGTTCGATATCCCAGAACCAATCGCTGTGCGGCCCTGGATGCGTCTCCCGTGACTTCGCCCAGAGGATTCTGCCAAGTGCTCCTTCCCTGATGCTTTCATTCGCTTTAAGAAATTTTGGGGCATACACCAGGTCTTCCAGATAGCCGTTGAAGATGCCAGCCTTCTCCACCGCATCAAGCATACGCTTCGCTTCTTCGGCATTTCGCCCAAGTGGTTTGGTAACTACAACCGGTTTCTTGTGTTTACAACACAGCATTACTGCCTCTTCATGAATGTTGTTGGGAAGCGAAATACATACTACGTCTACCTCGGGCCGGTTTATTGCCTCCTCCATGCTGGTGGTAGTAAACGGGACGTTATAATGTTCCGAGAAACTCTTCACACTTGAGTCGCGACGCGAATAGACCGATACAATTTTGTCTTTGCTTCGATATCCATGGAGTGACTCCGCGTAAAATCTTGCGATGAAGCCGGAACCGAGCATGGCGATATTCATGGTAATTACGTTTTAATATTTTGATTTATTATTAAACTACTGAACCGTGACTTCTCTCGTTTCACGTTTCTCGCGGAAGAAAAGAATGAAGTATAGGAGGACGGCAACTGCAATGAAAGCCGGCACGAACCATATGTATGTCCATTGACGATCACCGTCAACGGTGTAATAATCCGTGGTGAATCCGGAAAACTGCGTACCGATGTACATGCCGAGGCCATAGGTGGCAAATGTAAACAAGCCCTGAGCCGCGTTCTTGATTTTTTCCCCGGCTTTTTTCTCGGTGTACATGTACCCGGTTACGAAAAAGAAGTCATAGCAGATTCCGTGAAGGATAATTCCGGCATACAACATCCAAAGTCCCTGGTCGGCATCGCCATACGCGAAACAAACATAACGAAGGATCCAGGCCGTCATTCCCAGAAGTAGCATATTCTTAACGCCAATTCTGTAAAACAGAAACGGAATAGCAAGAATAAACACGGCTTCGGAAATCTGACCCAGGACCATTTTCCCGGCAGCGTCTTCCATCCCCACTTCATTCAGGAAAAGGTTGGCAAAACCATAATAAAAGGACAAGGGAATACACACAAGAACGGCGGCGATGAAGAATACCAGGTAAGGCTTGTCGCGGAACAATACAAATGCGTCGCTACCCAGCGCACCCGATGCAGAAGTAGAGGCTGTCTTTCCTTTCGGCGGCGTATTCGGGAGCATAAAACTGAACACCCCGAGGACAGCGGAAGCGATTGCCGCCATGTGGAAGGTCGATGGGGTCTTTTCAATGTCAAGAAAAGTAATCATGACCCCGGCGATAATCCATCCCACCGTTCCGAATACACGGATCCAGGGGAACTGTTTTCCCGGGTCGGTCATCTGATGAAACGCGATACTGTTCGACAGGGCGATGGTGGGCATGTACATCAGTGAGTATAACAGGATAAGCCAGTAGAAGGCCGTATTGTTATCGATGTAGGTAGCAAAAAACAACAACGCCGCACCGATGAGATGGAAGAGCCCCATTATCTTCTGGGCAGCGAAGAAACGGTCGGCGATCATGCCTACGAAGAACGGCGAAATCATTGTGGCAATGGCCAGCGCACTATAGGCTGCGCCGATCTGAATTCCGGACGAGCCGAGAAAGGTAGCCATGTACGTACTCATGGTGACATACCATGCTCCCCAAACAAAGTATTCGAGGAGCATCATAATCGAAAGCTTCGTAAAAATTCGTGCGTCCATGGCCTGGTGTATTGGTGGAGAAATATACGCCGATCCTGTTTTCGCCACCAGGAGCGGCGACGTATTTTTCAGAGAATATGATAAACGGATAGGATCCGAAAAACTTCGATATGATGGCAGTGTATCGAGCATCGGCAATTCATTGTTACCCGGAAGCATAGATCATGAAAACCGGTCAGCCTCAAGAGAGGTCATGACTGACGTGCCATGAGCGCCTCTGCGAAATCCTTTAAAGTGGCCTTGGCCTGGTAATTTCCACTGGTCTTCTCCAGGCTCCGGAATCCCCTCCTGAAGTAACTATTGATTTTCTTTTCTGTAATGGAAGGAATACCGAGCTGTTGATAGATTTCCTTTACGGCATCTACTTTCTTTTGCCTGTTGAATCTGGAAGCTGAAATCCATTGTTTCAATTCGCGTTTCGTAGTCGGCGGTGCTACCTCCAACGCCTTTATCAACAGGAATGTCTTTTTGTTTGCAATAATGTCACCACCCACCTGTTTGCCAAACTTCTTTGGATCAGCGAAAGCGTCGAGCAGGTCGTCTTTCAATTGAAAACCAATTCCGATGTTTACGCCGAATTCGTAGAGCAGCCTGCGATCCTCCGCTGGTGCGTCGGCCAGGATGCCACCAAGTTCAAGGCTAAAACCAAGGAGGACTGCCGTTTTCAGGCGGATCATTCGGATGTATTGAGCTTCATTGACATTATCAGATTGCTCGAATTCCATATCCCATTGCTGTCCTTCGCAAACTTCGGCTGCACACTTATTGAATGATTTGATCACCGTTTTGAATACGGCGGCATCCAGCGAATGAAACAATTCGTAAACCTTGACCAGCATAACGTCGCCGCTCAGGATTGCCGTATTCACATCCCACTTCTCATGCACAGTCTGATGCCCGCGCCGAAGCGGGGCCTTATCCATAATGTCATCGTGCATTAGTGTGAAATTGTGAAACGCTTCAACCGCAATGGCGTACCGCGTGATTTCGGCGGCATTTTCCCTGTAAAGATTGTAAGCCAGGAGCGTGAGCATCGGCCGCAACCTTTTTCCACCCAGACCCATAAGGTATCGGATGGGTTCATATAGTGAGTTTGGTTCCTTTCCGAATTTTTGCTTTCGGATTTCTTTTTCGATTACGGTAAGAAAATTGGATGGCACGTTTTCGTTGCGTTAGGCAGGGAGCGAGCGTTTTAAATACATACCCTTGCACCCGAAGATTATTAAAAAATTAAAGCGGCATCGTGGTTTTGCGTATCGCTAATGGATTACATTTTCAGTCACCCCATTCCTCCTCTTCAACCCATTTTTCACGTGGGGTTTCGCCACCGCGCCCCTTTGTACCCTTTTGATCGGCGAACACCAGATCAATCAATCGTTTATCGATGTCGGTCTTTTTTACCCGGACTTTTACCTTATCACCAAGTGTATAGACTTTCTTCTTCCGACGACCTACGACACGATAGCTTCGTTCTTCGAATTCGTAAAAATCATCAGTGAGGTCAGCCAGACGGATCATTCCCTCGCATTTGGTTTCCACGATCTCAACATAGATACCCCATTCGGTGACGCCAGAAATCAGGCCTTCGTAAACATGATCCTCCGCCTTGGACATAAACTCGACCTGCTTGTACTTGATGGAG
The DNA here is from genome assembly GCA_023417785.1 of Bacteroidota bacterium. Classification (GTDB taxonomy): domain Bacteria; phylum Bacteroidota; class Bacteroidia; order Cytophagales; family Cyclobacteriaceae; genus Ohtaekwangia. The sequence goes on along the minus strand of JAEZEH010000151.1, from coordinate 70,643 downwards.
GCACGTTCAGCATCGGCAGCCCTTTTCTCGCGTTCTGAGGAGTGAATACAACGGTCCTCATATTCGCCCTTGTTCAGCGGTTTGCCAGAATCCAGGTAGTGTTGCAGCATACGGTGAACCATCATATCCGGATACCGCCGGATTGGCGACGTAAAGTGCGTGTAGTGTTCGAAGGCGAGCCCGAAATGACCTTTGACATCAGTCGTGTATTTGGCTTTTGCCATCGTACGGATCGCAAGCTGTTCGAGAATATTCTGTTCGGGTTTACCTTCAATTGTTTCCATCAACTTATTAAGCGATTTGCTGATGGATTTATCATCAACATCCATTTTGTGACCGAACTGCCGGGCGAACACCGAGAAGTCTTTCACTTTCTCAGGGTCGGGCGTGTCGTGCGTTCGGTAAACGAAAGTGTTCTTTTCCTTCCCCTTGTTGATGTTGTAGACAAAGGTAGCCACACGTTTGTTGGCAAGAAGCATAAACTCCTCAATCAGCTTATGGGCGTCTTTTCTGATTTTCGGGATGATTGCCAGAGGCCTGCCTTTTTCGTCGAGCTTAAATTTAACTTCGGTGGTTTCGAAGTTTATGGCCCCTTTCTTAAACCGTTCCTTGCGTAAGGTCTTTGCGATTGTATTCAGAATCCGAAGCTCATCCGCAAGCTCACCCGTTCCGTCTTCGAGAATGGTTTGTGCTTCCTCATACGAAAACCTTACGTTTGAATGAATGATGGTACGGCCAAACCATTCGGTGATAACTTTTCCTTTTGCATCCATTTCAAAAACGGCTGCGAAGGTAAGCTTGTCTTCATTCGGACGAAGTGAGCACAACTGATTCGACAAGCGCTCCGGCAACATAGGGATTGTTCTATCCACCAGGTACACCGACGTGGCGCGATCGAAAGCCTCCTGTTCGAGAAGTGATTTCGGGTTGACATAATGTGTTACGTCGGCGATATGAATGCCAATTTCATAGTTTCCGTTTTCGAGTACCTGAAATGAAAGCGCGTCGTCAAAATCTTTGGCGTCGTAGGGATCAATGGTGAACGTTGTAATACCCCGAAAGTCGCGCCGGCGCTTAATTTCCATATCGGTTATACCCTCTTCGATTTCGTTAGCTTCATGTTCTACCCGTGCATCGAAACGGAACGGAAGGTCGAACTCGGCCATGATAGAATGTATCTCCGCTTCGTTTTCGCCCGCCTTGCCGAGTACTTCAATCACTTTGGCCTCCGGTTTTTTGTCTTCCTCACCCCAGGATACCACTTCAACGATCACCTTATCACCAGACCGCGCCCCGAAAACATTTTCCGGATAGACGAAGAAATCCTGGTGCATCTTCCGGTGATCAGGAATGACAAACGCGTAGTTCTTTGACACCTCAATCTTCCCAACATAGCGGTTTCGGTTTCTCCTTACAACTTCGACAACCTTTCCTTCGGGATGCTCACCATGGCGCGTACCGAAGATGACGATCTTCACCGTATCTCCGTCTACCGCGGAGCCGAGGTCTTTCGATTTGATAAATATATCCTGCCGGTCTTCGCCGATTTTGACATAGGCAAATCGGGAACTCACGTGGTCCACAACGCCGGTGATATTGCCTTCACTTTCCCCGCCGGCTATGTTGAAATTCCCGCGATCGTCTGAAGCAATGATACCATCGTCTTCGAGTCGATAAAGCAAAAGCGTGGCCTGCTTGATATCTTCGCGTTTCTTTAACCCCAGTTTCCGGGTGATTTGTTTCATACTGATTGACCGGCCCTGGCCTTCGTTAATTATTTCGAGGATCGAATCCTTCAAAACAGCTTTGAGCGATTTTGTTTTGGATTTTTTGTTTTGCTCGCGGGTGGTCCTTTTTGTTGGTTTTTTCATGCAGGGTGGTGTACTAATGTCGGATGCAGTTTATGAAGCGTAATTGATCAGGATTTCATTTTCAGGATTGATGCACTTCATTTTCAAAAATAATTGTGCCAGAACGACTACATCACGCAGGCAGTATTCTTTGATCCGTTCCAGCCCGTTTTGTTTATGGTACAAGGTATTAACCTGGCTACCGTCGATATCACTTTTGCTGGAAGGAATGTTGAAGATGGCTGCCAAAAGGTCGAGCGATGTATAATGCTTGTAATCGCCAAACTTCCACATTTCCATAGTATCCAGATGAGGTACCTCCCAGGATTTTTTGCCGCTCAGATTAAGCAGGTGCGGAAGCGGAATACAATTAATCAGCATCCGTCTGCACAGATAGGGGAAGTCGAACTCCTTGCCGTTGTGCGCGCAAAGCCGGGTCTGCGACGGATCCAGTTTTTCGAGGAGGTTCCTAAAGTCGAGCAGGAGCGCCTTTTCGTCATCGCCGTAAAATGCCTTTGTCCGGAGGGTCAGCTCGCCCCTTTCATTCTCAGAGAACTTGCCGACAGCGACGCATATAATCCGACCAAACTCGGCGTAGATGCCGGCTCTGTCACGATAAATTTCTTCGTCTGATAACCCGGAGTCGCGTTTCAGAAAGCTGGCTTTTCGGGCCCATTGACTTTTTAAACGTTCATCGAGTTCAGCGTAATCATACTGGTGGGCAACGGTTTCGATATCCAGGAAAACGATATCACGAATTTCAGGAGACATGTTTAAGTATTTAATGTTAAAAGTAATGATTGTATGCGGGGTGATGAAACGGCTTTCATTTAATCGCTCATATCATTATGGGTTGCATGACACATAACGGACCTGTTAATAATTCTAACGTCAGGAGTGAAGCACACCTTCCATGTTCAGCTCGCGAATGAAGGTAATGTTTTCATCCCGAATAGCGTCGGGAACGAACACAAACCTTTTGTCAAATATCTCGCGGCCAATATAGTAACTCACCCAATATTCATTGTTCAGGTGGAAGACCGCCGGATCGATTGGTTCCACCAGGGCAACGCTATGGGGCTGTACCGTTTCCAGGAAATGTCGGAGGACCGAAGTTTGTTGTTGCTCTCCGTCCTTTTCACCGTAGCCTTTACTGGCCACGAGGGTATTTTCAATGGCAACGTCATTGTTGTTCAACAGATAGACCTTCCAGTGGCTATCCTGATCACTTTCCCGCGCCACTGCCAATGTAACATTTTTTACCTCTGGTATAGTGATGTCTTTGATCATACTACCTCCATTTCAAATACGTCGCATAAGGATTGTCTAAGCACGTCACCCACTGTTTTCAGGTCGTGAGTCGCTCCCGTTTCAACCGCGAGGGAGGTCACGGCCTTATCGTGAATGCCACAGGGAACGATGTGGCGGAAATAATCCAGGTTAGTATTTACATTGAAGGCGAGCCCGTGCATGGTAACCCATCGACTCGTCTTCACTCCCAGCGCGCAGATCTTTCTTGCGCGGGTTGCGTCCATGTGGTCAACCCATACGCCGGTCAGGCCTTCTACCCGGCCTGCAGAAACCCCAAAATATTCACACGTCCGTATCACGCTTTCTTCAAGGAACCGCATATACCGGTGAATGTCCGTAAAAAAATTCTCAAGATCTATTACGGGATAAACCACAATCTGACCCGGGCCATGATAGGTAATGTCCCCGCCGCGGTTGATATGGTAATACGACGCGTTCAGCGTGGCGAGTTGGCTGTCGTTCACCAGCAAGTGCTCGGGTTTACCGCTTTTGCCCAGCGTGTAGACGTGGGGATGCTCGCAGAAAAGCAGAAAATTATCCGTGGGACTCTGCTGATCTTCAGCCAGCAAACGGTTTGCGGACTTTATGGCGATATTTTTTTCAAACAGTGACGTTTGATAATCCCAGGCCTGTTTGTAATCGATCAGCCCGAGGTCTACACATTGTATGCTTCTGTTACGTCGAAGATTCACTTCACTTTTCCCAACTCTGATTTTAAATAAGTAACCGATTCGTTGTCATCCGGCTCAACGCCGTTTTCCTTTGCCAGGAAGTACGAAATCCAGTCCGTGAGGTGGATAAGGTAATAGTACTGTTCCAACAGGGAGGCACCTTCGCCGATGATATCGATAATCGGGTTCGATTTCTTTTCAAAAATATCCCGGCAAATCTCCATTCGCTTTTCCACGCGTTCATGGTCATGATCGGAATACATATAAATAGGCTGTAGCATTGAAAGAAGATTCTCCGGGAACCGCCAGCCTGCAAGCTCATTATGGTTCATTTCCGGGAATGTATTAACGTGGGCCATTTGTTTGGCGTTCTCGTTCAGTTGCTGTTGGAAACGCAGGGCTACGGCGTACAGCCTGTTGTCGCAATAGATAACTGGTAGACGGCCTTTCAGTTTTTTCGCGATGATCTCGGCTTCATTCTGAATGCCTTTTGATCCCCGGTCGAGAAACTCGATGGCATTTTCAGTTTCCTTTATGAAAGCCGCGCCAATGAGATTGGTGTGATACAGCACATATAAAAGCGCGATAAGGTTATATCCGATCATCGCGCGAGGGCTTTCGGATCCCGGAGGAAGCTGGATATAGAAAAGGTTATACTCCCGGCATATGTCGAGCAGTTTTCCCCCCGAAGACACGCCGATAACATGGGCGCGTTTAAGCAGCGCCTTATTAAGAGCAGCAACTGTTTCTTCTGTATTTCCCCGGTAAGAACACGCGATGAACAGCGTGTGGGGACTTACGAACTGCGGAATATTGTACGTTTTGCAAATAGAAATCGGAATTGGAATTCTCCCGAACGTAAGGGATTCCACCAGATTAGCTACAATCCCGGAACCACCCATGCCGGCGATTACAATGTTGCGTATGTCGCTTCCCGGGCGATCAAGGTCAAGCGTTTGACCAATTTTCAACGCATCTGAAAGCTGGCGAGTAAATCCTTCAATATTTTTTTTCGTAACCGACATAGTAGTAAATTCCGTTTCAAATGTAGAACATAATTGTGAGCGATAAAATCAAAACAGGAAACAAAGGGGAAACGTTAGCTGCACGATACTTTAAGTCAAAAGGCTATGAAATTATTGCCCGGAACTTTCGGCACGGCAGAGCCGAAATAGATCTGATCGTCAGACGTGACGACTGGGTACTTTTTGTCGAAGTGAAAACGCGACAGTCTACCGACTTCGGGGAACCGGAGGATTTCGTGCTTGCCGGCCAGGTGAATCGAATTTACGATGCAGCCGAAGAGTGGATTTTCTCCACCGACTGGAAGGGACACATCAGGTTCGACATCGTTTCGGTAAAACTCGGTCCTGATTCAGGGGACGACGCTGAAATTGAACACCTCGAAGACGCGATCAATTAAAGCTAGCGGCGCGCCATCTTATTGTTGCGATAGATTTCCTTTCCTTTTTCATTCCACTCCGCCTTGATATACGGTGTCATGGATTTGTCGAAGGCTTCTTTCGGATACGCTATGATTTTTTTTCGTTTTCCCGTGGGATAATACTCAACCCAGTCGCCTACGCGTTGATTCCAACGGTATTCCCCTTGGACAGCCAGAATTCCATTTTCGTGGAAATAGTAATAATATCCTTCCTTTTCACCGAACTCGATTGGTGTCATTTCCTTCATTCGCTTGCGCTCAACCGGATCGTAATAACTTACCGTTGACTCTTTCGGCCAGCCTCTGAAATACCTTTCCTTGTCGAGAAGTACACTGTCGCGGGAGTATTGCATCCATCGTCCGTGTTTAGTGCCTTTGTAAAATATTCCTTTTTCAAGGACAATCTCACCCTGGCGTTTTTCATAAGGACCATGAAGCAGGACTCCTTTCGCCGGATCGAACTTCTGTGTTTTTCGGATCTCTTTCCGGGTAAAGTCATACCAAAAGATATCCCGCACAAACCCTTGTGGTTTTTCCGGCTTTTTCAGATAGTAAAAAGTTTCGAAGGTAACCCGGTTTCCCTGGCCTTTGCGGGTGAACCCTTTTTTGGTTTTTATCCCGTAGAACACCTTCTTCTTTACCTTTTTCTTTTTGGGTTCCTCCGTCTCCTCGTCCTTTTTGTTGAAGTCAAGATTTACCGGCGTATCCACCGTAAACTGCTGATCCTGTGGCTCCTCATTCGGTTGTCCGGTCTCCTGGGCAGCCAGCTCTGAGGCAAAAAAGACAAGAAACAAAGACAGAAATAAAAAGTGCTTGCGCATAAACATTGAACCAGTTCTGTTCGGGTAACGAAAATACGGAAAAAAAAGTGTTCCTTCCTTTGGATTCCTTCAACCCCCATCCCCATAAAACTTACCGGGTTTCCAACAAGAACCTGTTTGCCGTGCTGGTATTTTAATTTATGATGATAAATTGCACGCGAATTTTTATCAATGATCAGGGTTTACAATATTCAGAACAACAGGTTGCAGCAGCACAAGAGTCCGCAGCTCAACGAAGTTGTGAATATCAGTAACGTTGTGTGGATTGACCTGCAGTCACCCTCCCAGCAGGAACGAGAGTTTGTTGAACGAAATTATAAGATCGAGTTCTTTACTTCGCAGGAGGTTCAGGAGATCGAAAGCAGTTCCCGCTTTATTGAGACGGATGAAACCGTTGAGATAAACCTCGGATTCATCGGCATTGAGGCAGGGGAGATGAACGTGCAAAACGTAACGTTCATCCTGAAAGAAAACATGCTATTTACATACCGCCAGAGTGACTTGAAAACATTCGCCGAGTCGGTACGAAAACTTAAGACAGCCAGTTCATCGGCAACAATTGATAACCGACAGTCGGGTCTCAATATTTTTCTTACCATTCTGGAAACGCGTATCGATAGCGATGCTGACCTTATTGAGGGAATCAACCGCAAGGTAAACGTAATCAGTAAGGAGCTTATCGCGCGGAAGTCGCTCAACGAAGACCTGCTCCTCGGCATCGCGCAATTGCAGGAAAATACTATGCTGCTCCATCAGACAATCACGGAAAAGCAACGTATTGTAAGTTCGCTGATCAGGATTCAGGAGTTTAACCGCCTCGAAAATGAGCGATTCAAAATCATTTTGAATGACATTGGTTCACTCCTTCAGCACTCTCAGTTCAGCGCAGAACGACTCGAATATCTGCAAAATACGTTTCTAGGTCTTGTGAATATCGAACAAAACACGGTCATCAAGATTTTCACCGTTGTTACCGTCGTTTTTATGCCGCCCACACTGATCGCATCTATCTACGGTATGAACTTCACATTTATGCCCGAGATGAAATGGACTTTGGGCTATCCTTTTGCCATTGCCCTTATGATACTGTCTTCGTTGACTTTCCTTTGGTATTTCAGACGGAAGAAATGGCTATAAGTGATGCAGATCCGGTGGACATTATCCTTCTTCCTTACCGTGATCGCCTACTGGTCTGCGACCGCGCAAACGTTCCGGTTGTTTCTGGCTGATCTGGAGAATACAACGGAATCGGTTCTCCTGATAGACAGCACAGCCGGTATCGTTGCAGGTCCCGTCTTCGACCCCAGGCTTCCGATTCTTTATTATTCGAAGGGCAAGGAGATAATTGCTTTCAATATTGAATCCGGGGAGCGGAACCTGGTTTTCAAAAGCGACGGGCCTGTGCATGCACTTCGCATTACGCCCGACGGCAAAACACTAACTTTTCTGGCACATTTGCCCGGTAACGAACTCAAACGATTTGCTCTTAACGGTGGTGCCCCGGCGCCTTTAGCCATCCGTAACCCGGTAGAAAACTATATCTGGATTGACGATAACAATTTGCTGGTGATCGAACCGGGAAAACCGAACGCGTTGCAATTAATAACCCTTCGTCCATTTCGTCAAATGACCGTGGCCAAACACGTAGGCGTCACGTTGACTAAGGTCCCTGCGATGACTTCATTTGCATTTGTGCATAAGCTATCGGTTGACTCCTGGAGCATTAAAACCATTGGCACTGACGGTTCGATCTCTATTCTTGCCGAAACACCTCCTGAATCAGACGTTTTTGCCATCACTTCGACGGGCACGCCGGTGGCTTTTTATGAAAGCCAGTTGCATCGTTACAATAAGCACACAAATGACTGGACGCCGATACCAACGAGGATTCAGGGAATTATAACGGAATTGCAACCGTCATCCGGCGAAGCGAAGCTTGCCTTCTGGGCGAAAACAAATCAGTAACACATTCATGGTAACAACGCCACAACATATCGCAGTATGCGGTAACATCGGATCAGGGAAAACAACGCTAACGGCAAAGCTTGCGAAGCATTATGGCTGGCAAGCGCTTTTCGAAGCCGTGGACGAGAATCCCTACCTGCGCGACTTCTACCAGGATATGAATCGCTGGGCATTTCATGTGCAGATCTTCTTTTTGAATACGCGGTTCAAACAGGTGCACGAAATTCGCTCAAGTTCGAGGACGACGATTCAGGATCGCACCATCTACGAGGATGCTTATATCTTCGCATCAAATCTCCACCGAAGCGGCTTCATCACGGATCGCGATTACGAAAGTTACCTGGACCTTTTCAATTCGATGATCAGATTCGTGAAACCCCCGGACCTGTTAATTTACCTCAAAGCAGATATACCTAAATTGGTACGACAAATTGAGAAGCGCGGGCGGGACTATGAGTACTCGATCAAGCTTGAGTATCTAAGAAACCTTAATGAGCATTACGAAACCTGGATCGGAAATTACAACCAGGGCAAACTCCTTGTCATCGACGTCAACAATCTGGATTTCGTTGCCAACGTCGAAGACTTTTCTTTTGTGGTCAACCGAATCGACCTTGAGTTAAATAGCTTATTCACTAATTAGGAAAAAACAGTAAATACGGTCAAGAGGGTTTCACCACGTATTCCGATCCGCTATATTTGGCGGTTTATTTCAAAATGGACTTCTCACAAGGTACGTATCGCATCCAGGGTATTCCGGTTACCCAACTGGTCGAAGAATTCGGCTCACCTCTCTATGTTTACGATGGGGAAAAAATCACATCGCAGGTTCAGCGGCTCAAAAATGCATTCAGCGGAACGCGAATCCGGATCAAGTATGCCGCAAAAGCGCTTACTTCCCTTTCCATTCTGAAGTTGATTCGCAATGCGGGTGCTGATATCGAAGTAGTGTCGCTGCAGGAAGGCGGACTTGCCCTTCGTGCGGGTTTCAAACCAGAGGAAATCACATTCACGCCAAGTGGGGTTCATTTCAGTGAGATCGAGGATGCGGTCGCCAATGGATTTGCTGTTAACATCGACAACCTGTCATCGCTGAAGAAGTTCGGAGAGAAATATGGTTTCACTTACGGATGCGGCATTCGTTTGAACCCGCATATCCTCGCGGGGGGGAATCTGAAGATCTCGACCGGACATGCCAACTCCAAATTTGGCATATCCATCGAACAACTTCCGGCAATCCTTGAGATCGTCCGCCAGTACGATATTCCTGTATTGGGTCTGCATATTCACACCGGTTCAGACATTACGGATTCAAATGTGTTCCTTCAAATGGCCGACATTCTGTTTGATGCTGCACAACATTTCAAAAATCTGAAGTTCATCGATTTTGGAAGTGGATTCAAGGTGGCTTACAAAGAAGGCGACAAGGTTACCAACATTGAAGAGCTGGGTCAGCGTCTGTCAGAAACGTTCAATCGTTTTTGTGATCAATATGGCGCACCGCTGGAGCTTTGGGTGGAACCGGGAAAATTCCTGGTCAGTGAGTCGGGGACATTTCTGGTTGAGGTTACGGTGGTCAAGCAAACATCGGCAACCACTTTTGCCGGAGTGAATTCCGGATTGAATCATCTTATCCGGCCGATGATGTACGATGCGTATCATGAAATCATAAATGTGACCAACCCTGAAGGAGCCGAGCGTTCTTATTCTGTTGTGGGCTACATTTGTGAGACGGATACCTTTGGCGCGAACCGGACGCTGAATGAGGTGCGCGAGGGCGACATTCTTGCCATGAAGAACGCCGGCGCCTATTGTTTTTCGATGTCATCAAATTACAATTCGCGGCTGAAACCTGCTGAAGTGCTGGTTTTGGATGGGAAAGCCCATTTGATCCGCAATCGCGAACGGTTTGAAGATCTGCTCAATAATCAGATTGTTCTCGATATTTGATCGAGCCCCTTCATTTTTCGGGAATTTCGAGACAACCAAGAACTTCTCCGGGGGGCTGTACTGTTGTTTAACAATACGTTTAACTTTTTTGAAAATTCCTTTGTTACTTTTGGAATCCAATTTTCAATGATGCGGAAACTCCTTGTTTTACTTTTTCTTGGTTTCATCCCTCTCTTTTCTTTTGGTCAGATTCTCAAGCCGGTAACATTTTCCACCGAGGTTGCTTCTACGACCGCTAAAACCGGTGACGAGGTAGAGCTCGTGTTCAAAGCCGTTATTATCAAGAACTGGTACATGTATACCGTAGGCTTTGACCCGGAATGCGGACCGATCCCTCTTGAAATAGTTTTTGAGCCCGACGATGCATTTGATGTTGTCGGAGATGTGATTGCCGTCGAGGACAAGGGAAAGCATGACGAAAATTTCGACTGTGCTGTCCGGTTCTTTGAGGGAACCGGGGAGTTACGTCAAAAGATCCGGGTTCTGAAGCCCGGACCGCTGGTGGTGAAAGCATCCTTCGAAGGCCAGGCTTGTTCAAATATCGATGGCCAGTGCGTTCAGATAAGCGGTGACCTGATTTTTCAGGAAATAAACGTCTCGGGATCTTCTGAAAAACCGGCCAGCGTACCAAAGGCCGAAACCACCGATACGGGCAAAAAGCCTGAAAAGGTTGAAACGGCCACGATTGAGAAGAATGGTCAGACCCCGGAAGACAAGAACCTTCTGAACCCGCTTCCACCGGATACGGCATCAGCGAGAATTGAAACCACCGAAACCGGGATTTCTGGGTCCAACTCTGGTCCTATCCTCGATCCTGAGCTGGTGCAGCAGGACGGTGATGGTGCTTCATTCTGGGGCTTTTTCCTCCTTGCCTTTGTGGCGGGGCTGGCAGCCCTGCTAACACCGTGCGTTTTCCCGATGATTCCAATGACGGTGAGTTATTTCACTTCGCCGGGAAGAACCCGTTCCCAGGCGTTGCTGTACGGATTATCCATTATTGTGATCTATACCTTGATCGGGGCAGCTCTGGCGCCGCTGATGGGTCCTGAAACAGCGAATCATCTTTCCACTGAATGGTTGCCGAATATTCTTTTTTTCCTCGTCTTCATGATTTTCGGGCTTTCATTCCTCGGACTCTTTGATATTACTTTACCCGGCACATTTGTAACTAAGGTGGATCGTCAGGCTGATCGCGGTGGCTTGATTGGCGTTTTCTTCATGGCCTTCACCCTGGTCCTCGTTTCATTCTCATGTACCGGGCCTATTGTGGGAAGTATTCTGGTATCATCGGCCGGTGGTGAATTCGTTAAGCCCATTGTAGGAATGTTCGGTTTTTCCCTCGCCTTCGCGATTCCATTCACCACCTTCGCATTCTTCCCCCGCTGGCTGAGTTCGCTCCCGAAGTCCGGAGGATGGTTAAATTCAGTGAAAGTCGTTCTGGGATTTCTTGAAATCGCCCTGGCATTCAAATTCCTTAGCATCGCTGATCAGGCCTTCCACTGGCGGTTACTGGATCGGGAAATAAACATCGCGATCTGGATCGTAATTGCGTTTTTGATCGGCGCATATCTCATGAAGTTTTTCCGGCTTCCGGGCGATACAGGCAAAGACATGGAAGACAAACGGGTAAGCGTTCCAAGGTTAATGCTGGCAATTGTAGCGTTCACATTTACCGTTTATCTGATTCCCGGGATGTGGGGCGCTCCTTTAAAGGCGCTCGCGGGTTACCTGCCGCCATTATACACCCACGATTTCGATTTGGTCACTGTCGCGCGAGATGAATCCGGAGCCACTACATGCGAAGAGGCGAAATATGCCGATTTTCTGCATCTGCCTCATGGTCTGAACGGTTATTTTGATTACGACCAGGCTATTGCCTGTGCAAGAAAATTAAACAAACCGCTCTTTATCGATTTTACCGGCCATGGTTGCACTAACTGCCGTGAAATGGAAGCCGTGGTCTGGTCCGACCCGCAAGTCCTGGAGCGACTTCGGGAGGACTATGTAGTGGTTGCATTGTATGTCGATGATAAAACGGAGAAACCTGAATCGGAGTGGTATACCGGACTAGACGGAAAACTCAAGAAAACGATAGGGAAGCAGAATGCCGACTTACAGATCACAAAGTTGAATAACAACGCACAGCCATTTTATGTACTTGTCGGGACTGACGAGCGGGTGTTGGTTTCGCCGTACGGTTATGATCGTAGTCCCTCCAAATTCGTCGAGTTTCTCGATGAAGGCAAGAAACGTTTCCGGGATCTATATTAGAACAGGGTCGAGTCCACCCGGCGGAATCTGTTTGCGTTTTTTGAAGGTTTTCGCCGCTTTCTTACTTGAGAGCAGGTTTAACAAGCAGACTGCAGTATTTTGATATTCTGCACATTGCGTTATATTTGAAATCACTTAGCGTCTCTGAAACAGGGAAAGTTTTTGCTAAGGGTGTATATTTGAAATCTGCTCACACTTTTTAACCTCTCGGAAAGACCCATGAAAAAAAACCTTGTAGGCATTTTTGCATTTCTGATACTGGCTTCAGCTGTTTTTTTTCTTAACCGGTATTACGTACCGCAGCTGGCAAACGAAGAAATCGCGGAAGTCCATCCAGTTGATACCGTCACCGAGGTAATTGAAATCAAAGAACCGAATATTCTTTACGGCATGGTGGTCGACGATCACCTTGTAATTGAAGATAAGATTAAGCGCAACCAGCGTCTCACCGATATTCTCACCCCTTATAACGTTCCGTATAAACTTATTCATCAGATCTCGCAAATGTCGAAGGATGTATTCGACGTGCGGAAGATTGCTGCCAACAAGAAGTATACACTGATTTGTGACCAGGATTCATTAAAGACTGCCAAGGCCCTGGTTTACGAGCCCAACGCTATCGACTACGTTGTCTTCAGCCTTCAGGATTCGTTGTCCGTAAATGTTTATCAGCGCGAGGTATCAACGGTTGAGAAGACCGTGACCGGGGAAATTTATTCAAACCTTTCGGCGACACTGGACGAGATGGGAATTTCGCATGAGCTCACCAACAAGTTTGTTGACATTTTCGGATGGCAGGTAGATTTCCAGCGGCTGCAGAGAGGTGACAAGTTCAAGCTGATTTATGAGGAAAAGCAGGTGGACGGTAACTATGTGGGCATCAGTAAAATCAACGCGATTTATTTTGAACATTTTGGACATGCATATTATGCTATTCCGTTTGATCAGGGCGAGGGGATAAGCTTTTTCAACGCTGACGGCAAGAGTCTTCGCAAGGCCCTGCTTCGTTATCCCATTGAATTCACGCGTATAAGTTCACGTTATACCAAGAACAGATTTCATCCGGTGCGCAAGGTTTGGAAAGCCCACTTAGGGACTGATTTTGCCGCACCCACCGGAACGCCTATACGCGCCGTAGGAGATGGAACCGTTGAAGAAGCGCAGTACAAATCAAACAACGGGAACTATGTTAAAATCCGTCATAATTCTACCTATACGACTCAATATCTGCACATGTCACGGATCGCTTCCGGCGTAAGGGCAGGTACACGTGTTACGCAGGGCCAGACTATTGGCTATGTTGGAAGCACCGGATTAGCTACCGGTCCTCACTTGTGCTATCGCTTCTGGAAGAACGGGGTACAGGTTGATGCCCTTGCCGTTGATCTTCCGCCGTCCGAACCTATCAAGAACGAGAACCTTGAAGCTTTTGAGGCTATTAAAAAAGAGATCGTCGGGAAACTAGATGCGGTTCCGTTCCCTGAGCAGCAGGATCCGATGGCGCGCCTATAATCTTTTTCACGATGCTTCGTTGAAATTTGACCGGCCACTTCCAAGGCCGGATTTTTTTATTCAATACGAATGAAGCGGTTACAGTTTGCCTTTCTTTTGTTGTTCCTTCCCTTACTTGCGCACAGCCAAAGGGTTGGCGTCGTGCTTAGTGGCGGAGCGGCAAAAGGCATCGCGCATATCGGCGTACTCAAGGCGCTGGAAGAAAACGAAATTCCCATTGATTATGTCGTCGGTACATCCATGGGCGGTATCATAGGCGGTTGTTATGCCGCGGGAATGAGCCCGGAGGAAATCGAGCGCATGGTATTGTCCGAACATTTCCTGCGTTGGGTGAGTGGCGCGAGTGAAGCAGGGTATAACTACTTTTACCACCAGCGTGATGTGAACCCCGGTTTTCTGGCGGTGACCCTGGCGTTGGATTCCACGCTAAACTTCCAGCTAAATTCAAGCCTGGCCAACGACGTGAGCCTGAATTTTGCCCTTTCTGAGCAAATGGCCCAGGCGTCGGCTATCTCGCGCAATAACTTCGACAGTTTGTTTGTCCCCCTTCGGGTTGTCACCGCCGACATCTTTACACAAAGTCAGGTCGTCCTATCCAAAGGTTCGCTGAGCGAAGCACTTCGCGCAACGCAGAGTGTACCGTTTTTTTATGCTCCGATCCGCGTCGATGGGAAATACCTTTTTGACGGCGGCGTGTACAACAATTTTCCCGTTGACGTCGCACAGAAAGACTTTAATCCTGAGGTAATCATTGGTGTTAACGTCTCCACGAAGATTTTCGACGAATACCCATATGACAACGATGACAAACTCATCTCCAGGTCACTCTTATTCATGTTGCTTGACAAAAGTGACCCCGGGCTTATCCCCGAAAATGGCATATACATCCAGCCCGATCTAAAGGGTTTTACCTCTTTCGACTTCGGTCGTGCGAAGAGCCTGATTGATAGCGGATATGCCCAAACAATCCGCCAGATAGACGAAATCAAGCAAAAAATTGAACGGCGGGTTACGTGCGACACGATGTCTTCCCGGAGAAACCTCTTCAAAGATAATAGTGTCCCCTTTGTTTTCGGAAAGTTGAGTTTCGATGGGTTTAACGGAAGACAGCGCGGATACATCCGGCAGGTATTCAAGACCCCCCGTTCCTATACGGGACCGGTACACTATTCGCAAATAAAGAAAGGATACTTCAGGCTGGTATCCGAAAACTATTTCATGAATGTGTTTCCGAAGATCTATTACGACAGCCTTGACCGTCTTTTCCGACTTCACCTTACGCGCCGGCCTCAGCAAAACTTTATGGTGGACTTCGGAGGGGTGATTGCAACACGCGACATAAGTAACATTTATATGGGGCTGAACTATTATTGGTTCAATTATTTTCTGGGTCATGCCTACCTGGGAATACAAACCGGCAACTTCTACCGCTCCGGAATAGGAAAAGTGAGAATGGATTTTGCGACACCCTTCTATCTCGAACCTTACCTCGGATTCGACAGCTGGGATTATCTGGAAAGCGACGACTTGCTGGAGCAGGTTACTCCGGAAGTTACACCTACCGTACTCAGGCGCATTAATAGAAAGGCAGGGGTTGCACTGGGTGTTCCCCTCAAGCACGCGATGAAGGCAATTGCGTTCTTTGAAGGTTTTAATAACAACGACCGATATTCCAACAAGAAATTTTTCGCATCAACGGACACGCTGGATGACCTGACCACCCAGGGTTTCCGAACAGGCATCGGAATCGAATCAAATTCGCTGAACCGAAAGCAATACCCTTCGTCCGGCAGGGCGTTTTCGCTTACCGCACAATACTTCAATGCTGCGGCAACTCTGAAACCTGGTAATACGTCTGTTTTTCCCAAACGGGAAAAGGCCAGCTATGATTGGTTTCGTGTGCGGCTACGGGCAGAGCAGTATTTCGGTTATGGCAAGTTCAGGCCGGGATACTTCCTCGAAGCTGTCGCCTCAAATCAACCTGTCTTTCAAAACTATATGGGTACGTTAATTAACGCCCCGGCATTCCTCCCTCTTCAGGATAGCAGAACGCTTTTCGCACCAAATTTCAGATCGTTCAATTTCGTGGGAGTCGGTTCCAAAAACGTGTTCCATCTCAGGAAAAAACTCGATCTCCGACTGGAGGCGTATGCGTTTAAACCCTTTGAATATTTTGAAGAAAACAGTATGCAGGAAACTGTTGTCGTTACGGATTTCACGGAAGTACACTTCGCAGGGACAGCTGCATTTGTCTACCATTCGCCGATCGGCCCCCTAAGCGCAAGCCTGAATTATTATGATGATCCAAAAAGGAAATTTGGAATTCTTGTTCACATCGGATTTCTTCTCTTTCAACCTCATTCGCTGGAATAATTCTCCGCGTATGATTAGTAGTTTATTTCGCTAAGGAAGATCCTTCCGGTTGAAAAATTGAGGTTTTTATACACCTCACCCGTTCTGTTTTGTTTTTTATTTAAGTTTATTCCCCGAAACACCAAACTGCGCAATATGGTGCGACTTTTACTTTTCGCTTCTTTCTTCTTTTTTTCCGCATTCCACGTTAGTGGCCAGGTCGTTCAATGGGCGTCGAAAGTGCTCGAATTCTCTTCGGAACTAACGCCCATTCAATATTCCGCGCAACAGGTCCTCGGGAAACCAAATGTACTACCGGCAGGAGGACAGAATCCAAATGCCTGGTCTCCCGACATGCCGAAACAAAAAGAATTCATCAAACTTGGTTTTGACAAGCCAATAAGTATCAGGCAGATCGCCATTGCGGAATCGCATAATCCGTCGGCCATCGCCCACGTTTACATCTACGACGAATCAGGTAAGGAATACCATACCAATACCCTTAACCCAATGGTTGTACCATTGAAGGGAAGAATGCTGAATATCTTCATGGACCCGACTTCGTTCCGAGTTGCCGCAGTAAAGCTGGAATTCGACGGATCAGTATTGACAGACTATTTTGGTATAGACGCTGTTGCCATTTCCGACTCCGGCTATCCGATAATCGCCGACATTCCAACCATGCAATTGCTATCCTCGGGAATCCTCATTGAGTCTCTCGATAAGAATGTTAACAGCGAGTACAAAGAACTTAGTCCTGTGTTATCACCGGATGGGAAAACTTTATACTTCAGCCGAAGTAACCATCCGGGAAATACCGGGGGATTGAATGACGATGAAGACATCTGGTTTTCGCAACTCGACGCCGATGGAAAATGGGAACTTGCCAAGAACATGGGCACGTCGTTCAATACCGAGGGGTCTAACACGCTTAATGCTATTCAGGCGATTACACCTGACGGAAAGTCGGCTATCATGTTGCTTGACAACAAGCCCGTCAATGGAACTGAATCGACGGTGAGTGTCAGCTCAAATGTCTCGGGAACGTGGAGCAAACCGGTTCCACTCAAGATCACCAATAATTATAACCTTCAGCCAAAAGGCAACTACTTTTTAACCAACAACCGGTTGACATTGCTCATGTCGGTGGAACGAAAAGACAGCTATGGTGACCGTGATTTGTATGTTTCATTTATGAATCAGGACAGTACGTGGACTGAGCCATTGAATCTGGGAAATGTGGTCAACACGGCGGCAGTCGAATCCTCTCCATTCCTCGACACTGATAATCGCACAATGTATTTTTCATCTAAAGGATTCAGCGGATATGGGGGAAGTGATATCTATGTTACGAGACGTCTGGACGACACGTGGACAAACTGGTCTGATCCTGAGAACCTCGGCCCCACAATCAATTCCCCGCTTGAAGATCTGTTTTTCAACATCCCCTTGTCGGGAGAATATGCATATTATTCAAGAGGGGTAAGCGAAACGAATACTGATATTTTCCGTATCCGCCTGCCAATTCTTAAAACCGCCGAACCATGGGTTACGGTATCGGGTAAGGTTGCCGCCGATAAATCTTTTGACCCACTGGGCGCGAGACTTATTTATGAGAGAGTGCCATCCGGAAAAGAAAGCGGAATCACAACTTCCAACCCTGAAACCGGTTTTTACGAGATACAATTTGCCGCCGGTAACCTATATCGTGTACGTGCGGAAGCTGAAGGCAGAAAATCTGAAACAATAGAAATCGATCTGCGGAAGGTAGAACCAAACAGGGTAATCAAGAATAAGAATCTCATCCTGAAGCCCGAAAGTCGACAACGTGTTGCTGCACTGCAGCCTATTTACTTTGAAGTTAACAAAGCGAACCTCAATGCGAGCGCAATCGATGAGCTCAATAAACTTGTAGTCATCCTTAAAGATCAACCTTCCGCGGTGGTGGAGATCTCGGGTCACAGCGACAACCAGGGACCGGAGGAACAGAACCTCAGGCTTTCACGTCAACGTGTACAGGCCGTGCTTACCTACCTCTCACGCCAGGGCATATCATCGCAGCGAATTCAAGCAAAACACTTTGGGTCTAAGATGCCCCTTGATACAAACGACACTGAAAAAGGGAGAGAAAAAAACAGACGTGTTGAGTTTAAACTATCCAAACTTTAACTCCTGACGCCATGAAAAAATTTTACGCTTCTTTAGTTAGCCTTTTCACTTTCCTCACAGCATTCGGACAATACTCCGACTCGCTAATCATCGCCGAAGGCATGATAGTGAACGCCTCAACAAAAGAGCCCGTGGAAGCCCGGATCCAATACCAAAGTCTCCCTTACGGGAACAGGATTGGAACCCTCAACAATTCCATATACTCGTTTCCGATGTTCGACAACGAGAAATACGCCATCGTTGTGGAAGCTGACGGTTATCTTCCCGCCAAGTACATGCTCGACCCCTCCGAGGCAAATGATTCAGGAAAGGTTGTGATGAACATCGAACTGACTGCGGGAAATTATTCAACTCACGCTCCGGGCCAGGTATTACGCCTCAACAATCTGATCTTTCAAATGGCCAAATCAAGAATCAGCCCCGAATCCTTTGGCGAGCTTGAGGTGGTACTGAAAATGATGAAGGATAACAGCAAAATGATTATACAACTCGAAGGACATACGGATTACCTGGGAAGTTCCCGTGACAATATGAAGTTGTCGAAGGATAGGGTAGACGCGGTCAAAAAGTTCTTAACCAGTCGCGGAATTTCCTCCGGCCGGATCAAAACCCGGGCATTTGGGGGAACTATGCCAATCTCCAGAGACGAAACGCCGGAAGGACATAGCCTGAACAGACGTGTCGAACTTCGTATCCTGTCTAATTAAAAAACGGTACCGGCACGTGCGCGTCTTTTGGCCCGCAGCACACGCAGTTTCTCCAGATGGTTGTGCTTGATCTCCGGGGGGAGCGAGGCCTCGAATAATACACTTGAGTAAACCAGATCAAGGTATGTTTCAAGCTTCTCAGAACGATGCAACAGAAACGCGTGATGCAAATGTGCGATAGCTTTCTTAAAATCACCTTCATTGAGGGCCTCGATCGAATGGTTATAGTGAAATAAACCCAGGATACCGGTAAGCGAAACCGTATCCATGTGCACCCTGGGATATTGAAAGCGGTAAATTTTTGAATTCTCCATCTTCTCCTGCCGGACATTTTGATACTCCGAAATCTTCCTGGCGATAGCCCCCGGATCACCGATAAAACCTTTTTCCGGGTCGGTGGTCTCCAGAAGGACTGACCCCTCATTGGTTTGGGCAAGAATAAAAATATGGTGATTCGTTTCGATGATGCGATGATCTATTACAAAGTGGTCCAGCAACAGCGCAAACAGTGCCGTACCACTCAGGCAATTATACTTACCTGTTGAAACAAGGTCAGCAAACGAGGAGTACTCTTCGAATTCCCGGAAGAAACGTTGATGGGCTTTTACAAATACATGATGTATGAAAGCTTTATCGTCTTTCGCCTGAGCGCGACGGCTTTCGAGTCTACTGACAAATTCATGAAATGGTGTGTACGATGGGGCGAGTTTCCCCTCAGCCTGACAGTAGAGGGTATAGTAACTGTGCAGTTTTCCGCTTGCCGTGTTCTGGCCCGCTGCAACTACCGGCAGAAAAAGTATTACAAAGACACAAACCCGCACCATGCACCCAGTGTTTATGATAATTCCGGTATTAATTTACCAGCGCATGGCCATGGAAACAAGGATGTTTCACAGGAATGTATGTTAAGTTTTGCAATCTTTACTTGTGATGACTGAAGGCGACGAACTATTGACCGAACAAAAACGCATTGAACCGCTGTTTCTCCGACAGCGCGCGCGGTCGCTGCAACTCCGCGCAGAGAGCATTATGCTCAGAAAGGAACGTCTGCAAAAGCTCCGCTTATGGATAAAGCAAAACCGCTCGCGAATACACGACGCAGCCTTCAGCGACTTCAGAAAGCCCGCGGCCGAAGTAGATGCCATCGAGATTTTTCACGTACTGAGTGAGATCAAGCTTGCCCTGAAATCGCTCGATCAATGGACGGCACCGAAAAAAGTTGACGCCCCGCTGACCATGCTGGGTACGCGTTCCTCTATTCACTACGAACCGAAAGGTGTATGCCTCATTATCGCGCCGTGGAATTACCCGTTCGCGCTTGCGGCCGGTCCGTTGGTCTCAGCCCTTGCGGCGGGGAATACGGTGATCTTAAAACCGTCGGAAGTAACTGTACATGTATCGCGGCTAATCAGTGAGATGGTCGGCGAACTATATCCTCCCGACGAAGTTGCCGTCGTGGAGGGCGGTATCGATGCATCTCAAGCGCTGCTCCGCTTACCATTTGATCATATCTTTTTTACCGGGAGCCCCGAAGTGGGTAAGATTGTGATGAAGGCCGCAGCGGAAAACCTGACCTCCGTTACCCTTGAACTCGGCGGAAAATCGCCTTGCGTTGTGGGCGCTGGTGTGAACATCGACGAAGCTGCCGAACGGATTGTCGTCGCTAAATTTGTTAACAACGGCCAAACGTGTATTGCTCCTGATTACATATTGGCCCATGAATCCGTTCAAGCTGAACTGATAAACGCCTTATCGGAAAAATTACTAAAACACTTCGGGGGAAAGACTGGCAAAATTGCAGCATCTGCAGATTATTGCAGGATCGTTAACGACCGACATCATAAGCGTCTTGTTGGCGTATTGCAGGACGCGATCGACCGTGGTGCTACCGTGCATACTTCGGGAGAAACTTCAACGGATCAAAATTATTTTCATCCGATAATTGTTTCAAAAGTTCCTGAGGAGGCCCGGGTACTGCAGGAGGAAATTTTCGGGCCGATTTTACCAGTAGTTTCCTATACAACCGCTGAGGCTGTAATTGATTTTATCAATCGCCGCCCGAAGCCATTAGCACTTTACCTCTTTATACGCAATAAAAAGGTTATCAAAAAGGTGCTCGCTGAAACTTCGTCAGGTGGAGTATGTATTCGTGACTGCGCCATCCATTTCCTCCATGAAGGCCTCCCGTTCGGAGGTGTGAATACAAGCGGAATGGGTAAGGCGCATGGATACCATGGCTTCCTTGCGTTTTCGCACGAGAAACCGGTACTCATTCAGAAGCGGGGAATAACTTCTGTGAAATTGTTCTATCCGCCGTACACCGCACGTACCCGCAGACTAATGGACTGGTTTTTGAAGTTGTTTTGAAAGAACTTCGGATGTAACATACCGTGACAAACTCCAAAAAAAGATGTTGGCCCGGTTGTTAATTTGGGAGAATAATTTTGTGAGATTTTCAGTTTAATAAAGCATATGAAAAAAGTACTTAAGTGGATACTTATTGTTTTTGCCGGTTTAATTGTATTGTTCCTGCTGGCAGGAATAATCTTACCGCCACTTTTTAAGGATGACATCAAAGCCGCGATTGATAAAGAACTCGCGAAGTCGGTCAACGCAGATGTAATTTTTGAAGCTGATCAATTTGATCTAAGCGTCTTCAGAAACTTCCCGAATATTACTGCATCGATGGAGGATCTCGGCGTTGTAAATCGCGAGCCCTTTGCAGGTGAGGTTCTTTTCGCTACCGAGCGTTTCGAAGTTGAGGTGAATCTGTTCGATATTCTTTTCGGCGACCAGATGCGTGTTAAAGGAATTTCACTAATACGGCCAGTGATAAATGTCAAGGTGAATAAAGATGGGCAGGCCAACTACGACATTGCTATCCCTTCTGCAGATACGACTACAACTACTGAAAGCGAAGATTTTTCATTCGGAATAGACCACTGGGAAATCGTCGATGGTGATCTGACCTATGACGATCAAACACTTCCATATAATTTGACAATCAAGGGACTCAACCACACTGGAAGTGGAGACTTCACTCAGGATGTGTTTGATCTCACAACCCAAACCCTTGCGGATTCGGTAACAACCTCGTTTGACGGGACGGAATACCTGACCAATAAACGGGCTGAAATCGACGCTGTTATCAGCATCAGTGAAGACTACTCGAAATACACCTTCAAAGAAAACAACCTCAAGGTGAACGATTTCGGGATGAGCTTCGACGGCTGGTTAAAGATGAACGAAAATGATTTCGGTATGGCCCTTACATTCCAGAGCCCCGAAAACAGTTTCAAGAGCCTTCTGTCGCTGGTTCCGGGAATGTATACAAAGGACTTTGAGAAGATCAAAACCGAAGGGGAACTCGTCTTCAACGGTTTCGTCAAGGGCACGTACAGTGATAATCAGATGCCGGCGTTTAACCTCAATCTGAAAGTCGACAATGCGATGTTCAAATACCCTGACCTGCCAACGGCGGTCAGCAACATAAATATGGATCTCCTTGTGGATAACAAGGACGGAAATATTGACAATACCGTTATCGACCTGAAGAAACTCCACATGGACTTCGGGAACAACCCTGTTAATGCCCGCGCATTGGTCACACGGATTTATCCCACGAACATAGATGCAGCCATCGACGCCAAACTTAATCTGGCAGAGCTGAGTCAAATGTTTCCCATGGAAGGACTGATCATGAAAGGTAACTACAGTGTGAATCTAAAGGCCAAAGGAGTATATGACAGCCTCAAGAAAACTATTCCGGCGATTGATGCAGCTATGGCGCTGTCGAATGGTTATGTGAAATCAGCGGACTTCCCCATACCAATGGAGGATCTTCGATTCACTTCCGATATCAAGAACAGCTCCGGTAGAATGGCCGAGACTGTTATACATGTGAACGATTTCAGCATGACGATGGATAATGAGAAGTTTCGTGCTGATCTGGTGTTGCAGAACCTCGACGATTATACCTGGGATCTGAAAGCTAACGGTGGAATCGACCTCGAAAAAATAACGAAAATATTCCCTGTTGAAGGCATGTCGCTGGCCGGAAAAGTAAAGGCCGACCTGCAAACCAAAGGGAAGTATTCAGATCTGGAAGCCGAACGATATGAGCGTTTGCCAACATCAGGAAGCGCGTCGCTGACTAACTTCAAGTACGTAACCGCTGATCTCCCTGAAGTTGCCCTGTCTCAGGCATCGATGATCTTTGATCCGAAAAAAATAGACATAAAAGATGTAAAAGGAACTGTGGGCAGAAGTGACTTCACCGTTAATGGTTCGATCAACAATTACATCGGGTACCTTTTTGGCAAAGAAACGATCAAGGGCGTAGTAAACTTCAATTCAAATCTGCTTGATCTCAATGAATTCATGACCGATTCGGAAGAAGCGACACCCGCCGATACAACGTCCTATGGTATTATTCCGATTCCGGCGAACATCGATTTTGTTCTGAAATCAGATGTCAAGCGTGTACAGATGATGGACTTCAACATCACCAATGCGAACGGAGACGTTATCGTTCGAAATGGTATCGCAAACCTGAGCGGATTGCGTTTTACTATGCTCGGAGGTCGGTTCGTTGTGAATGGAACCTACGACACGAGGGATATCAATCATCCAAAGTATGACCTGGGATTAAACATCGAAAATGTTTCCATACAACAAGCCGCGAATGCCAGTTCCCTTGTCCAGACCTACGCACCAGTTGCTGGATTAGTTAACGGCAATTTCTCGACAGACTTCAAAGTATCCGGCGAACTCCTTCAGAACATGATGCCGAATCTTGGCACCGTTAACGGCTCGGGATTAATCAAAATAGCGCAGGCAGCGTTGAAGGAATCGAAGCTGGTTTCAGGCATAACCTCTCTTACCAAATTAGACGACACCAACGAAGTGACCTTGAAAGACGTATTGATGTCGGCAGAGATAAGTGGTGGCAAACTTAGCGTTAAGCCCTTCGATGTGAAAGTGGGTAGTTACAAAACCACCGTAACGGGTAATACCAGCCTTGATGGTTCGATCGACTATGCTTTGAAAATGGATGTGCCTGCAGGTAAACTCGGAACCCAGTTCAATAGCCTTGTGGCACAATACGCCGGCGGGAAAAGTGATCCAAACTCGAATATTCCGCTAAATATTGGCATTACCGGCGCAGTGAATGATCCGAACTTCAAACTTATATCCACCGAGCAAAAAGAACAGGTAAAGGAAGCCGTTAAAGAGGCCGCAAAGGAAGAAGGCACAAAAGCCATTCAGGAAGCTGTTAAGGGAACCGATGCCGAGAAAGTGGTGGGTCGAATTCTGGGCAAATCAGATTCAACACAAACAGATACCACGAAAACGACTAATCAAACCCAACAGCTTGACGCGGCGAAGGATGCCATCAAAGGTCTTTTGAAGAAGAAAAAGTAAACTGACCGGGTGTAAACTTCGCTTAAACGTGAGCGGAGATTACCTCACCGACGTATACCGGATCAACGTTTACCTTCCGCAATGTTTTTGGGATTACCGCGGAAGTTGAACAAAAACCAATCTCCACTATGTGAAAGGCCGGTCTCAGACTGGCCTTTCTTATTCCAGGACCAGGAACTTTATGTCTGGAGAATACAAGTTAAAAAACCCGCGGCCCCCAATTACGTTCGTACGGTAATTCACCGGTTCGCTTACAAATTCAAAAATTCCGAACCGGTTTCCGAGTCGTTTTTCCATGTAGTTGTAGTAGTCTTCGCTGATGTTCGAAAGATAGACGGCAATGGTGTCCCCCCGGCTGAATTCACGCGGGAATATCCTGAATACCTCACTATAATGCTTGCCGTTAAACTCCTCGTCATTAAGCAATCGTGAAAAATCGCGTGGATTCAAAAGGTTGTTCTCTAACTCGGCGTGATCAACTTCGAGAACGTTAATCATATACCAATTTTTCTCCGACGGATCATTGAAAGCGTAAGAAACCTGCGCCAGTGTATCATCGAACCCATCGTAGTATAGCTCACCAGTCACTTCCTCAAACAAAATTTGCGGCTTTACTTCTGTGGTTGCCGTGACGGTCCCCAGTGACGGGCTTTCGACACGCAATGTATACAACTCCCCTTCCCTGAAAGTAAAATTTATTCCCCCATATGCGCCGGTATCAATTCGAATGAGGGTGTCAATCGCGCCGTTATGCTCAACGGTCACTACTGCATCATTTACTGCAATCTGATTTAAAACGCTTTCGGGATCGCTTTCATTGCTGGCTTCGAGGGCGCCGAATGTTTTGGTGAGAAACACGACCAGCGAGTGATCGGCAATTATCTGTGACGACACTACAATTTCTGGTTTGACTTTCGGAATGCCCGACACCTCCAAGGGCTCCGGAATGCATGCACCCAGGATCAGCACGGCACAAACAACCCATCCCGCAATCATCTTTCGTATAGTATTCGGTTGGTAGTTATCCATAGCTAGATCTTGAAACCGTAACTGATAAAAGGCAGCAAGCCGAACAAGCCGGGTTGTTGATAAGAAAGTGATCCATCTGTCTCGTCCTGCTTGATGTTGATCCCGACCGGATTGGCCCGGTTGTAGACATTATAAACCCCTGCGAACCAATGCCACTGAAATCTCTTAGCGGGTTTTGCCCGAAACTTGAGACCCACATCGAGTCGGTGGGTATCGGAAAGTTTCGCCTGATTGATTCTGGAATAGACGGGGATAAGATCCACTCCACTGAGGGAAGGTGCGAGGAGTGCATACTGTCCAATCACCGGTGTAAACCGGGAGCCCGAAATATACTCCCATACGGCCGAGGCTGACCACCTCCTGCTGAATGCGTACTGGAATACAACGGCACCATTATGTCTCCGGTCATATCTCGCCGGAAACCATTCGCCATTACTAATATCATCAAACTGGCGCCACGACCACGACAGGGTGTAGCTTAGCCATCCCGTTAGTTTTCCAATATCTTTCCGGATCAGCAATTCGAAGCCGTAGGCCCGGCCCTGACCCTGAATGAGACTTGACTCAAAGTCGGAATTCAGAAAAAGATTAGTCCCTTCTTCATAGCCGATAAGATCCGCCATGGTCTTGTAATATATTTCACTGCTCAGATATAATCCACTTCTGGAAAGTCGCTTCTGGAACGCAAACGCTACCTGATGCGATGATTGCGGAACAATACTATCCGTTACAGGATACCATATGTCAGTCGGGGAGGTGACTGCTGAATTCGAGATCCGGTGCACATACTGAGCCATCCGCGAATAACTTAGCTTGAACGCGTCGTCTTCAGAAATCTCATAGCGGAGCGAAAGCCTTGGTTCAGGAAAGGTGTACGTTTTCCTTGCGACGACACCCGCCGAAACACGAACGCCTGCGTTGATTCGAAGTCCGCGTGCCGCTGACCATTCATACTCACCATAAGCTGCAGCTTCCTGGGCAGTTCTGCCATCGGATAAACTGGACTTGAACCATTCGGAGACAGATCCTGCAGTATTAACTACGTTGGGACTTACTTCGTGACGGATCCAATCGATACCCGCCTTAAAGGTACCGTTTCCCGGAAGCGAATCGCGTGTGACCGAGAATCTTCCCCCATAGTCTTCAATGTCGGAAAGTGCAACAAGTTGATTTTCCTCGAACGAATTTCGGATGTCGTACTTATAGGTTGTGCGAAAAATCGAGAGGTCGGAACTCCAGTTTCCAGAACCGTATCGCGTCCACTTCAGCGCTTGAGTGGTGTTGCCTGACTTGAATGTGGTAAGAAGGCCATCGCCATCGTTATTTCGATCACGAAACCAATCCAGTATGTCTTCTCCACCATAATAGCTGATCTCTATATGATCTTTATGGGAGGGTTTCAGGATGATTTTCGCATTCAAATCATAGAAAAAATAAGGAAGTTCTTCTCCGACAGCCTTCACAACCCGGTCAATATACGTTCTCCTTGCAGCAATCCAGAAACTCGCCTTGTCCTTCACAACAGGCTGCTCAATAAACAGCCGGGACGCTATCAGACCAATGTCTCCCGAAAGCCGCGTTTGAGACGCGAGGTTTGACCGCGACCGGACATCAAGAATAGATGATAGCCGGCCACCAAAATGGGCGGGAAAGCCACCATTGATGGCCTCAACCTTTTCAAGAACATCGGGATTGAAGACGGAAAGAAAGCCAAACAAATGGGATGTATTATACACGGGCGCGCCATCGAGCAACACAAGATTCTGGTCCGCCGCCCCACCGCGTACGAACAAATCGGACGTGCCCTCAACACCTTTAAGTGTTCCCGGCAGGAGTTGCAGGGTTTTAATTACATCCGCCTCTCCGCCCAGAACGGGAATTGCGTTGATGTCATCCTGGGTTAGTACATAGGTACTTGTACGGTTTGCATCAAAATTCTCCTCCTGATAATTTCTTTCGCCGGAAATGACAATTTCATCTAACTGGCTGGATTTTCCTCGTAAAGTGACATTAACGACCGTGTCCTTCCGAAGCTCAAAAGAAAGCCTGAACGCTGCGTAGCCTACAAATGACACTAGAATCGTTTTCTTTCCGGGAGGGACCCGGACCTTGTACCCGCCATCACTATCAGTGGTAGTTGTAGCGGAGTCAGGAAGCACGATCACATGAGCCAATGGCAATTGCTCGCCCGTATCGTCATTCACCATTCCTGTCATCAGCACCTGTGCATGGCTGTTAATCCCAAAAAGCAAAACAAAAAACGAAATCAGGTGCCGCCTCATACTATCTTGCCGAAAGATAGCAATTGCGTCCCGTTGAATGGCAGGAATTCAGACGAATGAACTTCAAATGATGATCATTGGGAAAACACAACAGGGACAGTCAGTTTATACCGCTTAATGACGCGTAACGATAGCCTGTTGACACGTTGGCTGGCTGCATGATTTACACTAGCGGTGGCTGATTTGGTGACACAATCAACTAACATCGTATTCCAAACCAATCCCTCATGAAAGCCACTTTTTCCATCACTTTTATCCTGCTGATGCACGCCTCGTTCTGCCAGCAGTCACGTGGAATTTTCAATTCTTCGTCGGATATCGGAAAGCCTAAAATCCAGGGGATAACGCGGTATTTGGAAGAAAGTCAGACATATCACCTTGAGGGTGGCGGATATAACATCTGGTTTAACCGCGATGAATTTCAATTTGCACACACAAAGATTAAGGGTGATTTCATTCTCACGGCAAATGCCAGGCTTTTGGGGGACGGCTTCGATCCGCATCGAAAGATCGGATGGATGATCCGTGGTTCACTCGACGAGGATGCTGCACACGTCAGCGCGGTAGTGCACGGCGATGGTCTTACTGCACTTCAATGGCGGGTACTAAAAGGGGCTTTTATGCGTGATCCCGAAGACGAGGTGTTCGCTCCTAAAAAACACTACACAATTCTCCAGTTGGAGCGATCGGGAAAAACCATCATCATGCGTGCTGCGCACGATGGCGAACCGTTGCAGGTCATTGGAACTACGGACGCTGTAACTCTGCCAGATGAAGTCTTTGCAGGTTTGTTTATTTGTTCTCACAATGCCGACAAGCTGGAGAAAGGTGAAGCATGGAATGTGCGTATTGATCAACCTGTTCCTGAAAACTACAACCCGGACCGTCAGGGCTACATCGGTTGTCGTATGGAGATCATCAACGTTTTTGATGGCAAGCGCCGCGTTATTCATGAATCCAAAGGCCGGTTTGAAGCTCCGAACTGGATGCCCGATGGAAAGCGGCTACTTTTCAATCAAGACGGATTGTTATTTACAATTCCTGTCGAAGGCGGCGAGCTGACGAAACTCAATACAGGCTTCGCAGACCGAAACAACAACGACCATGGAATCTCATTTGATGGAAAAATGCTTGCCATAAGTCACCATCGCGCCGGGTTTCCCGGTGGCGGATCGACCGTTTATGTACTGCCTGTCACTGGCGGAACGCCGAAGATGGTAACTGAAGAAACGCCTTCCTACTGGCATGGGTGGGCGCCGAACAACAAGGAAGTCGTCTATGTTGGCCAGCGTGAGGGCACTGGCTACGACGTCTATAAGAAAAACATCAATGGTGGTCCGGAAATCAGATTAACAAAAACACAAGGAACCCACGTCGACGGACCCGAATACTCACCAGATGGAAAGCATATTTATTACAACGGGAACCAGTCCGGCACCATGCAGCTCTGGCGTATGAAACCGGATGGATCCGCGAAAGAACAGCTCACCTTCGACGAATACAACGATTGGTTTCCACACATCTCGCCAGACGGAAAATGGATCGTCTTCATTTCTTTTCCGGCAGATATACCAGTGGATTCGCATCCTTCTTTCAAACGCGTTATGCTTCGGCTGATGCCCGTGGCTGGAGGGGCGCCGAAAACTATCGCGTACCTTTATGGAGGTCAGGGAACCATCAATGTGCCCAGCTGGTCTCCCGATAGCAAGCACGTTGCATTTGTCAGTAATTCGCGCAAGTTTGAAGAGTGATTGTGATAGCAAAATTGCTTTGATTTTTAATCCGTAAAGTCCTTAGAAAACTTACATAAGGCGAAAACGTGGGCGGAATGGGCTGCCGGCTCTCGTTTTTTTGGAGAATTTCATGCTTCGAATCAATTCGTTTCGCATGCTCAGGAATATTGTATTCACCGTCTTAGTTTATCTCCTCATCGTTATCCAGAGCAACGGTCAGTCTATGCAGGAGTTCGTGTCGCAGGGCGACAAATGGTATGGCAGGAAGGAATACAAAAGCGCGCTGGAGCAATATTTCAAGGCTTTCGAGATAAACCCCGATGACGCTTCACTGAACCTGAAGATAGGGCTTTCCTATTTGTATTCTGAAACAAAGTCAAAAGCAGCGAAATACATTAGTAAAGCCTACCGACTCAACCCAAACATCAACGACGAAATAGACTACCACCTCGGCATTGCCTTCCAGAACACAAACGAGTTCCTCAAAGCCATCCAGCATTTCGAACAGTTCAAAAAAAAGAAAAGCGGGCTCGCCGCTATCGCTGACAAAAAAATTCAGGAATGCAAGATCGCGGACTCGCTATCACAATACGAGCTGAACGTAATTATTGAAAATGTGATGCCGGTTAACACAGGGCTGCATGATTATTCGCCAATCATTTCAGCGGATGGAAATACACTGATCTTTACCTCGAATCGCAGTGATGATGAGAAGGCAATCCGCACCCGCACAAATTATGAGGATATTTATATCACCAGAAAAGCAGGCAATACGTGGGAACCTGCTAAAAAGATCAGCCCGAATTTAAATCAGAAGTACAATGACGCCGCCGCGTCTCTTTCCCCTGATGGGAAAACGCTGTTTCTGTATTATGAAGAAGGCGCAGGCGATATTTACATATCGCGGTTCGAAGGCGGGGACTGGACCAAGCCAACGCCTCTGAATAAGAATATCAATACATCCATGTACTGGGAAACCAGCGCAAGTGTCAGTGCTGACGGCGCGAAGCTTTATTTCGCAAGCAATCGCCCCGGAGGATTGGGCGAACTGGATTTATATGTAAGCGAACTCGATGCAAAAGGTGACTGGGGCAAAGCCGTCAACCTCGGGCCGTTGATCAACACTCCAGAAAATGAGGACGCACCATTCATTCATCCTGATGGTGTCACCCTGTACTTTTCTTCGGACGGACATCCAACGCTTGGAAACAGCGATATTTTTATTTCCGAGTTCAAGAATGGTAAGTGGCAAAAGCCGGAAAACCTGGGATGGCCAATAAACACCTGGGAATACGATGGCTTTTTCACCATTTCGGCTGACAAGAAAAAAGGCTATTACTCCACGATGAAAGAAGGAGGCCAGGGTGAAACCGATATCTATTCTATAACTTTCCTCGAACCCAAATTCAAGCCAAAGCCCAAACCCGTCGAAGTCGTAGCACAGGCTCCGAAGGCACAAAAGCCCAAGGGCAACGATTTCGTCGACCAGTTCGTGCAGGCCAGTCGCGAAAAGAAAGTCGTTACCGTGCTAAAGGGAAAGGTTATTGACGAAACCACCGCATCACCCCTCGGTGCAACAATTTCACTTGTGGACAACGAAACGAAAAAGGTATTGTCGCGATTTACGACGGACGAGACCAGCGGAGATTTCGAACTTGTGATTCCCCACGGCGGAAACTACGGTGTGGCTACTGAAAAAGAAGGATACCTTTTCAACTCAATCAACTTCAACCTGCCGAAGTTTGCCGAGTATCAGGAAATCGACACCCACATCATTATGGTGCGCGCCGAGGTGGGGTCCAAGGTGATTCTGAAGAACATCTTTTTTGACGTAGGCAGAGCTGACCTCAAAAAGGAATCTATCGCCGAGGTTGAAAAGATTCAGGAACTTCTTCTGGCTAACCCGAATCTGAAGGTTCAGATTAACGGGCATACCGACAACACCGGTAACGCAGCATCGAACAAAACATTATCGCTTAAACGCGCCGGCGCTGTTGTGGACTATCTTGTATCGAATGGTGTGAACGCCTCCCGGCTTTCAGCAAAAGGATATGGTTCTGACCGGCCTATCGTATCGAACGATGACGAGATGGGTGGCCGTGAAATCAACCGCCGGACGGAAATAGAAATTATTCAGGCAAACTAAGGCGCCATCGGTAATAACACGCTCCGTCGTCCGACAACCTTTTCCATCATCGCATGACCAAAATCATCGCGCCGAAAGTTCTGTGAAGGTTATTTGCCTTCTTTACATCAACATGCTCGAACACCGTTACAAAAAATTCCTTCGCACTTGGCTTTGGTCAGGGATCATCCTCGTCATTTTCATGGTTGCCGTGGGTGGGATAACCCGGCTGACCGGATCCGGTTTATCGATCGTAAAATGGAAGATCGTAACGGGAACGATTCCGCCTCTCTCGCAGGAGGAATGGCAGGAAGCGTTTGATCAATACAAGGAAACGCCGCAATTCAAACAGATCAATAAAACATTCACCGTTAAGGACTTTAAAGGCATTTACTGGTGGGAATATTTTCATCGACTCGTCGGCAGGTTCATAGGCCTTCTGTTCATCGTTCCGTTCGCGTTTTTCCTGTGGAAACGATCCCTTCCAGGCTGGTTGAAAAAGTATTTGTTTTTGATCCTGGGCCTTGGGGCCTTTCAGGGAGTGATGGGCTGGATCATGGTAATGAGTGGATTAACCGAAATGCCATATGTGAGTCACTATCGGCTTGCTGCTCATCTTTCGCTGGCTATTATACTTGTTTCCGTTATTCTGTGGACCATAATGCGAATCAACACCC
The DNA here is from genome assembly GCA_023417785.1 of Bacteroidota bacterium. GTDB lineage: Bacteria > Bacteroidota > Bacteroidia > Cytophagales > Cyclobacteriaceae > Ohtaekwangia. Next base: position 38,350 of record JAEZEH010000151.1, on the reverse strand, counting down.
CACAACTCCGAAAGAATTTAATTCCGCGGCTGCTCTACGCAGCAATGGTAGTTTTGTTCTTTCAGATAATTCTCGGTGCATTCGTTGCAGGTCTGAAAGCCGGGTTTTACTATAACACGTTTCCCCTGATGGGGGATAAACTCATTCCGGAGAACGTCTTCGCATCTATTCACAACGGCGTGTTAATTCAGTTCGTCCACCGATGGTTCGCCTTTATTACCGGTGGATTTTTGGTAGCAACTTGGCTCAGTATGCGGCGCTATAACAACACATCCCTCAACCGTATGAGCGATGCATTACTTGTCCTCGCAGCCATCCAGATCCTACTTGGAATATTCACGCTGATCTATCGTGTACCGGTATGGCTGGGGGTTCTGCATCAGGTCACGGCAGTCGTTCTTGTCGCCGTCCTCACCGTCATGATTTTCCAGGTAAGGCATAGACTCGAGCCGCCTGCTGCCTCGCAACCATTATAATTCAAGTGCCTCCATTAAGGTAGTATCGTGCGCCTGGCTAATATATATTTCAGTTGCAGAAAGGTCACCGTCGAAGAATAATGTTTGCCGCCCAATTGATGAACAGTGCAGTCATTATCATGTGAATCCGGATCAGCAACAGCGAGTCAACTACCACCGACATTCCATCTTGAACTATTGGCGAAGGGGCCGGCTTAGTATCTCCATTCAAAAAAAACAAATTCCTTTTTCAATCTCGACTCCCTAATTTAGACGGGCGGTGAAAGCCGACCTACATAATGGACTATTCAAGATGAAGGACTCTAAAGGCAATTCGTTATCAATATTTATATACTCAGACATTGGTGAATCTTTGCGGGACTTGCTACGCGAAAAAATTGAAGGCCCGATATTCAATGAACCAAGTGATCCCGAAGGATCACGAGCTGCATTTACTACTGCCGCCGTGGTAATGGGTAATCCCCCGCCTGATTGGTTTGCAACCGAGGGGCTGAACATGAAATTCTGGCAGCTGGATTCCGCTGGTTTCGATCAATACAAAGGCATTGAGACTAACGCGTTGGTTGCGAATATGGGAGATTTCTTTTCACTAACGTGCGCCGAAACAATTCTGGCCGGGCTACTCTCATTTTACCGGCGGATACCAGAGTTAGCCGTTTTGAAGCGCGACAAAAAATGGATTGGAAAGCCGCTCCGTTATGGAATGGACCTCCTTAGCGGGAAGACTGTTATCGTTCTCGGAGCCGGAACGATCGCGATGCATATTGGCGAGTTATTAACTGGCTTCAACTGTGATGTCACATTTGTGGCCCGAAGAAGCCCGAAAGCAAAAATTCATTCGCGCGAAGACCTCTTGAAGACAATCGGTGATGCCGATGTCGTAATTAATACCCTGCCGGGAGCCGCCGGCCAGTACGTTACGACCGACCTGTTTGAAGCAATGGCCGACGGAACTATCTACGCAAGTGTCGGGCGCGGAACGACCACCGATGAAGACGCACTGATCCGCTACCTGGTATCCGGCAAACTTGGGGGTGCCATTCTCGACGTTACTGAAAAAGAACCGCTGCCAATTTCCAGTCCATTGTGGGAACTGCCGCAAGTTATTCTGACACAACACACCGGTGGTGGCCATAGACTTGAAGACGAAGGAAAGGTTGAACAATTTCTGACGAATCTTGAGCTATTCCAGCGCGGCGAAACAATCCAGAATCCTATCAACCTTTCCCGCGGATATTGAACGTGTCGCGTTTCTGCTATACATTCAGCGCTGCCCTTGAGGGTTTCGTTACTCACTTTTTAGAGAGTTTACCGGGTTCGCAAGCGCGGCTCTGATTGATTGGTATCCCATCGTCAACCACGCAACCAAAAATGCGCCAAGACCTGCAAGCGCATAAATGGTCACCCCGACCTCAGCCTTATACGTAAAACTTTGTAACCACCAGTCTACTGCAAACCAGCTTAACGGCGCAGCCAGAACAAAGGCGATCACAATAAGTTTTCCGAATTCGCGCGACAGCAGAACAACGATGCTTGTTACAGACGCACCGAGCACTTTGCGAATTCCGATTTCCTTCGTTCTCTGCTCCGCGGTGAAAGCCGTCAGTGCAAATAAACCAAGACATGCGATGACTATGGCAAGACCAGCGAAGATCGCGAATATCTGCCCCAGTCGCTCTTCGGTCGAATACATTTTACCAAAAGCGTCGTCGAGAAACGTATACTGGAAGGGTTGCCCCGGAGCAACCTCTTTCCATTTCGACTCAAGTACAGAAATAACCTCTCCCGCATTTGCCGATTCGAACCGGAAAGACATCGACCAGTTTGAGTTGCCGAGGAGAAGGCCTAAGGGTGTAATATTTTTCCTGAGCGACTCGAAATGAAAATCCTCCATCACGCCGACGATGTTATAGGTCACCAGTTTGGAAGGATCGATTTCTCCACCTGAAATATCAAATGTACTGATACGCTCTCCGATAGGATTCGCGAAACCAAATTTCTTCACCGCCGACTCATTGATGATCATCGCCGACGAGTCCGACGGGAAGTCTTTGGAGAAATTCCGTCCGGTCTTCACTTTCATCCCTAAAGTCTTTATGTAATCGTGATCAACGGTCCAGTATTGCATTGAAGTAAGATTCTCCTGTGAAGGTTGCTTTGCCTCGGGCCAGAAGCTGGAATCGTTTCTACCCCAGCCTGACACTGGCAAGAATCCTGAAATTGATGCGTCTGAGATCACCGATTCGCGTAGCATTTCATTCTTGAATGCTTCCGTTTGCGATCCGAGTACATGGGTATCCTGCAAAACGACCACTTGATCCTTTTGGAATCCCAGCCGTTTGTTTTGGATAAAAGATAGCTGCTTTTGTACAGTGATTGTTCCAATCAAAAGAAAGATCGAAATCATGAATTGAAACACGACAAGCGAACTCCGAACGGCACCGCTTTTCATTCCCAGGGAAAGTTTCCCCTTCAAAACATCAACAGGTTTGAATGCTGAGAGGAATGCGGACGGATAAAATCCCGCTGTAACTCCAACAAGAATCGATGCTACGATCATCAGACCGATAAACCTCAAATCGGTATAAGGTACTTCAAGTGAACGTCCCGACAAAAGATTGAATGACGGAAGCGCCAGTGCAACGAAGCCCAGACTGATCACAAAGGCGATAACGCTCAGCAAAATTGATTCAGTGAGAAATTGCCTGACCAGGTGGCCGCGTAAAGAACCGAGGACTTTCCTCACACCCACTTCCCGTGCGCGATTCGCCGACCTGGCCGTTGACAGATTCATAAAGTTGATGCACGCGATCCCAAGTATGAAAAGCGCAATTGCTCCAAAAAGATACACATAGGTAATATCGCTATTCGCACCAAGTTCAGCCGTCAGATCCGAGTGCAAGTGAATCCGTGTAAGCGGCATCAGTGAAAAAATAAATCGGTTTCCGCTGGCCTCAAATTCTTCAACAGTAAAATCAGCTCCGAACACCTGGCGTATCTGGGGACCAACGTAAGTTTCGATCATTTTTGGAAATTTTGCTTCGACATCGGCGGGGCTGGCACCCTCACGTAAAAGGAAGTACGTATTGAAATTGTTACTCAACCACATGTCGTTCTTACTCTCTTCGAGACCACTCATCGCGAGAATGAAGTCAAAACGGAAATGAGTTGCCTCGGGAAAATCAGGAAATACCCCGGTGATTTTGTAATTGTGTTCGTTGTCCAGAATGAGGGTCTGACCCAGGGGATCTTGTCCCGGAAAGTATCTGTCGGCCTTGCTTTTACTGATCATTACCGCTTTCGGGTCCTTCAATCCGTTTTGAGAATCGCCTGACAAAAGCTTAAGTGGGAAAACCTGAAGTATTTCGTTGTCGGCATAAACTACGTGTTGCTCTTTAATATTTTCAGTGCCTTGTTCTGTTTTTATTAAGCGCGAACCCCACGACCGGAACCGCACTGCTGCCTCGATTTCCGGAAAGTCAGTCATCAATGCTTCGGCCAAGGGTGCGGGACCAACAGCTAACCGATGGTGATTTCCATTGAATAGAATTTCGTTGTTAACCCGGTAGACGCGATCCGCGTTGACGAAGTGTTTATCGTATGAGAGTTCAAAGATTACATAGAGCGAGATCATCAGACAGGATGCGATCCCGATCGCGAGTCCGAAAACATTTATGGCCGTAAAGAAACGATGCTTTGAAAGATTCCTGATCGCAATGGTAAGATAGTTTCTGAACATAATTCGCGCGGTTTGATTCTCGTGTTGAATAATTTGTTTCTGTGTGGTTCGAAGTCCTTTGGTATGGCCGAAATCCTTTAACACCAACTGATATGCATCGAAAAATCGCAAGCCCTTTCTCATCTCCGTGTCTACCGCCGAGCAGATGTGGTCAACTACCTCATTGCGGAAGTCATCTACAATAATTCCGCGATAGATGAGATCCTTTGTAATGTAGTCAATGTGTTCATTTGTTAGCTGCATGGATCGTCAGGCTACTTCAATTTTCAATACCGCTGACATCGTCCGGATAAAATCCAGAAACTCACTGACGCGGTCTTTGCTCAATGCCTGACCTTCCTGCGTCAGGGTGTAGTACTTCCGGACTCGTTTTCCTATATGCACCGTTTCTGTTTGGAGCAATCCTTCGCTTTCCATTTTGTGCAGCGTTGGATAAAGCGCCCCTTCTGTCAGCAGGATACGTCCTGCGGAAAGGTCTTTTACAAGCTGGGTGATTTCATAGCCGTACATCTTACCATGGTCACGAAGCACCTTCAGCACGATCGTTTGTAGTGTGCCCCTCAAAAGTTCAGGAGAATGCATAAAGGACTAATACATAATTATCTTATGCATAAGACGCGGTCCACTGAAGTAGGGTTGCAACTTTGGTAGAATTTCCTGGAATTGATTAGAGGAATCCCTCTTAGGCCTTCTCAATGATCAATTATGTTTGACGTAGTTCTCCCATTTTTCGAGAAGCTGCTGCATATCATCGGGGATCGGTGAATCAAATCGCACGGTTTCCCCGGTTGCCGGGTGTATGAAGCCAAGGGTTTTCGCGTGAAGCGCTTGTCGGGGCAGGATCTTGAAACAGTTATCGACGAACTGTTTGTATTTTGTAAACGTAGTCCCCTTCATGATCTGGTCTCCGCCGTACATTGCGTCATTGAACAACGGATGACCAAGAAATTTCATGTGCGCGCGGATTTGATGGGTACGTCCTGTTTCCAGGCGACAGGATACCAGTGAGACATACCGGAGATCGTGAAGTAATTTGTAGTGTGTTATGGCATGCCTGCCCATGTCGCCTTCGGGAAAAGCCACCGTTACACGACGGTCTTTGGGGCTACGTCCAACCGATACGTTGATTGTCCCTTCCTCGGGAGAGGGCACGCCCCAGACAATGGCGTAATATGTTCGTTCAATCGTGTGGTCAAAGAATTGCTTGGCAAGGCCAGTCATCGTCCGCTCGTCTTTGGCTATCACCAGTAGACCTGAAGTATCCTTGTCGATTCGATGTACAAGACCGGGACGCCCATCATTACCGGGCATCTGTGGCAGGTGTTGAAAATGCCACGTCAACGCATTCACCAGCGTACCGTTCCAGTTTTGATACGCCGGATGGACCACCATTCCCGCTGGCTTATTTACGATCAGCAGGTGGGCATCTTCATAAATTATATCCAGCGGAATATCTTCCGGAACAACATCCGTGTCGCGCGGCGGCTCTGGGAATGCTACCGTAATGACATCTTCAGGATGAACGCGATAATTAGGTTTGATCGGTTTATCATTCACTTTCACGAAACCCTCACGGATTCCGTCCTGGATCTTGGTACGTGTCACATTCGACAACCTGTCCATCAGAAACTTGTCAACTCGTACCAGGGTTTGCCCCGGATCGGCTACAATGCGGTGGTGTTCGAATAACTCATCATCCTGCTCGACGTTCTCCTGATCCTGATCCCTCATTTTTTGCCAGCCTTTTTTTGCTTTTGTTTGAAATGATATTCGTTTAAAATTGCCGCCTGATTTAACAAGTGCCTCAACATTTCTTCATATTCTTCAAGTTCCGCTACGCTGAAGAAAACACACGACTTGACCTGTTTGCGACCCTCCGGCCTTAGTATCCCCGACTCATCTTCGAGCAGGTGCCCTTTCGTGAATGCAAGTTCAAGTCCTTCCTGTTTTGGCGAAAGATAACAAAGGGGACCATAGAAATAGAAAAAAGGAATTCGGTAACTGATCTTTTCCTGAACGTGTGGGCCGAGGTCATGAATCCAGGACCGCAGAATAGTCATCATCTCTTTGTATGGTGGCTCCTGTGATCCAATAAATCCCTGGACAGTCATGGATTATAGGTTTTGCAACAATTTACGAAGCTTTTTCCGATCTCATTTTAAGGCTGTTCACGGGAATTGCAGTGGAGTGAAACAATTCTGTTGCCGCAACGCAATACTTCAGGTTGAGCTTCGGCCAGCGCAAATTCTGACGGCGGTTCTGGTGGCAACGGTCATGCTACTGGAACTTTCTCGCCGCGTTGTTTGACAATTATCGCCTTTATCTGAGGGCGGTGGTGATTCAGATGCAAGGTCATGAATCTTAACGCGTGCACAACGCCGAGTCTCCCCGCAATGGGATGCTTATAGATTTTTTTGTCAATTTTCTCAGGACCCAGCCCGTTGAGAAATTCAAGCATTTCAGATCTAAGCGCTTCCCATTGACGTACCAGGTCACCGAATGAAAGTGGCTCGGGGGTATTTTCCAGCACGACCTTCGGCGCCTTATACTTCACCGGGATTTGTTGTGACAACTCGAAAATAAAAAACAAAATGTCTTCCCTAAGCCCTGTTTTTTCGAGCATTGCTGGCGCCGCCTGGGATTTCTTCATCATGTAACTCAGGGAAAGCCTTTCGGAGGTCAGGAGATGGGTCAGGATCTGGCTGATGGACCATTTATCATCAGCAGGCCTGAAGTAGTATGTCGAGGTTGATAGCGGGGCAATCTCCTTAAGCAGGGTTTTGGTAGCCAACGTAAGCGAATTATAATGCCGGACCAACGATGAATTCACGGGTAAGAAAGACAAGTGTTTCGCCCTAAAATACTATTGTTTCTATTGGATACATAATTTAGATTTACAAAAACCAAAACCTAACATATGAGTACAAATTATGCCGGCTTCTGGCTCAGATTCGTAGCCTACATTATCGACGCCATTATTATTTATGTCGTTCAGTCGTTCGTGTTCATTCCCCTGTTCGCGATGTTCGGGGTTTCTTTTGCTTCACAAATGAGTAATCCCGAGGTAATGACGGAAGCAGAAGCCATCGGAATGATTGGTCCTATCATGGGAATGATGGGCGCTACCATGATTCTTGGAATTATAATCAGTGTCGCATACTGGTCGATAATGGAAGCATCGAAGCTTCAGGCCACAGTCGGCAAACTCGCCCTTGGACTAATCGTTACCGATGCCCAGGGGAACAGACTTAATGTTGGACAGGCAATAATCAGAAACCTCTGCAAGATTATTTCGAGCATGATCCTTTTCATTGGTTACATCATGGCCGGATTTACCGACAAGAAGCAAGGGCTTCATGATATGATCGCTAACACATTGGTAGTTAAGAAGGCCTCAGCGGTAGCCGGAGTTTAGTATTGCAATTCTCAGATTTGACATTCGAACTGACGCGGGAAGTCCTCCAAGGATTTCCCCGTCAGCTTCAATAAGCAGACTTTTTCCTCCATCCAGCTCGACACTTGTGGCTTTGAAGTAACTGACTTCCGGATGACGAATCCTTTTGCCCCCCTTCATGGGAATACTATTTAGAAGAAAATCCAGCACGGAAACATTGCCACAAGCAAAAACATCGAACTCATCATCGTCCAGCCTGGCATCCGGCGCGATGCACAATCCATTGCCATAATAGCGGCCATTCGCAACGGCGAAGGTTCTAACTGGTTTCCGCCATTGCCAGCCATCACCTGTGGCGTGGAGTTCAACCGGCTTGTATGTTATGAATGTGGCTAGGATACTTTGAAAGTACGCAAACGCGGCACCCAGGGGTCGTCCACTAGCCAGCACTCTCCTTACCACTTCGGGCCCCATTCCTACGTCGACAACATTCACAAAAAAACGCTTCTTTTGAATTGGCTCGTCGTCTTCATTTTTCAATGTATAGTACTGAACTTCCCCCACATCAATGTTCGTAGTCTGGCTTTCAAGCAAGGCTTTTACCATTTTCGTCGGATCAGCAGAAACCCCCAGCGATCGTGCAAAATCGTTTCCTCCGCCCAGCGGAATAATGCCCAGGACGGGAAGTTTTGTTGGAGGCTGATAGTCACGAAGCATACCATTCACAACCTGATGAACAGTTCCGTCGCCACCGGCTGCAAAAATATAATCACACCCGCGGGTCACGGTCTTTTCCGCAAGCTGAACGGCGTCGTTTCTGGATTTTGTTTCAAATACCTCGGGACTGCAAAACTGCTCCAGCGGGGGAAGAATTTTTCTGTAGAACCGGGCTTTGTTCAAGGAGATACCATTGAGAATAATGGCAACCTTCATTTGCAATTCTTCCTGATCATTGCCTTTGCTTCCGCCGAGCCAAGTTCCTCGGCCTTGCGGAAATCCAGGCAGGCATCATACTTGTTGTTCATCGCCACCTTCACCATTCCCCGCTGATAATAAGTCTCCGGGTCTTGCGGATACAACTCTATGGATGCCGTGTAGTCTTCCAACGCGCCGGCGAGGTCTTCCTTTTCCATGCGGCTCAGGGCACGGTTGTCAAAGTAAAGCGGGTTCGTATCATCCAATTCGATTGCCTTTGAATAATCGGCGATGGCCCCGTCGTGATCTTCCATGTTGTACTTGACAACCCCGCGAAGGTTATATCCATCAGGATCTTCGGGACTCAATTCAACTGCCTTGTTGAAGTCTTCGAGCGCGCCTTTGAAATCATCTTTGCCACTTTTCGCAAGGGCTCTGTTCTCATATTTCACGGGGTCGCTGGCATCAAGACTGATAGCCTGATTATAATTGGCGATAGCCTCGTCAAAATTGCTTAGATTATAAAACGCCACACCCCGGTAATTAAACAATGTCGGGTCAGTCTTGTCAAGTTCAATGGCTTTGTTGAAGTCGTCGATGGCGCTGACGAATTCGCCCATCTCAGCGCGGACAACTCCCCGGTTAAAATACTTGTCAGCATCTGCCGGTCCGAGTTCAAGGGCTTTCGAAAAATCAAAAAATGCACCCTGCAAATCTTCGACATTATACAAAGCAAGCCCACGGTTTGTATATGCGTCGACATTTTTGGGGTCAAACTTCACGGCTTTGTCGAAGTCAGGAATCGCCGACTCGTAGTCTTCCAGTGCCAGCTTCGCCAAGCCGCGATGATTATAAGCATCGGCATACGTTGAATCGATTTCCAAAGCCAGATTGAAATCGCCAATGGCACCATAAAAGTCTTCCAGACCAGCGCGGACCTGACCCCTTAGCGCAAGAATCTCTTTATTTCGAAGATCCTTCTCCAGCATTCTGGTCAACTCAGCGTTTGCCGCCCTGAACTCGCCGGCCTCAACTTTTTTTCGGATATCGGTCAGGGGAGTCTCCTGTCCGTAAACAGTAGTACTGAGAAGGAAAACGAGTATGGCAAGCTGCTTCATGTATCTGATTAAGATCCCAATTTATTGATTTTGAAATTTCCGTTCATAATATTTTTTGCTCCCCGCAGGAATATCTAATGTATTTTGGGAAAACGTTTCTTCTTTATGTTACGGTATCTGCTTGTCTTGGTCTTTTTACTTCATGTGTCCTTCTTCGTCTGGAGTCAGGAGAATAAACCTCTCCTCGAGATGGATTTCGAAAGTTACAATCCGCCCTCCACTCTCGTCGTCCCTGAAAATCGTGTAACGCGGGCTAAGTTTCCGTTCATTGATGTGCACAACCATCAGTTTAACATGCCTTCTCAGGACCTTACTGCGCTTACCCGGGAGATGGACAAACTCAACATGGCTGTGATGGTGAATCTTAGTGGCCGGGGCCGTGGCAGCGCTGAGCACCTGGAGAAGGCGTTGGAGAATGCGAAGAATACTCAGCCAAGCCGATTCATCGTTTTCACCAATATGGATTTCGCCGCCATTGACGACCCTCACTGGCAGGGGCGAATGCTGACGCAATTGGAAGACGATGTAAAAAAAGGTGCAAATGGTCTTAAAATCTACAAAAGCCTGGGGATGTTTACGCGCGACAGCAAAGGCGAACGCGTACGCATCAACGACCCGCGAATAGATCCTATATGGGCAAAGTGCGGCGAGTTGGGAATACCGGTACTGATACACGCCGCCGACCCAAAACCCTTCTGGCAGCCTGTAGATGGAAACAATGAACGATGGCTCGAGTTGAAACTCCACGAAGGTCGTCGACACGACAATGACCCTGTGTCCTGGGAAACCATCATCAATGAACAGCACGATATTTTCCGAAAGCATCCTAAAACAAAATTCATAAACGCGCACCTGGGATGGTTCGGCAATGACCTGAAAAAACTTGGTGAACTGATGGATCAGTTTTCGAATATGTACACCGAGATAGGAGCCGTGATTGCAGAACTTGGACGCCAGCCGCGGGCTGCGCGTGCGTTCATGGTCAAATACCAGGACCGCGTGATGTTCGGAAAGGATTCCTGGGTACCGTCAGAATACGAAACCTACTTCAGAGTTCTGGAAACAGCGGATGAATATTTTCCCTACCACAAGAAGTACCATGCCTTCTGGAAGATGTATGGCCTTGATCTTCCGGATGACGTTCTCAAGAAAATTTACTACAAGAATGCATTGAAGGTGATTCCCAATATTGATGCGGGTTTGTTCCCAAAATAGCAGGGAAAATGGAATTAGTTCAACCTGGCCGCGTCACCCATCCCGCCAAACCGGAAGCCCAGCCCGGTTGAAACCTGAAACCGGCGGTGCGAAAAGTACACATCGTTGCTCATTGAGCTCGAGTACCCGCCCTGAAAGGTGAAAAACATATGGTTATTGGCAAAGTTAACACGGCCCATCACCGCAGGTTCAAAAAAGAATTTTGGTTTCTCTTGCACAATAAAGCTAACCTGGTCATCTGAGTATGCGGTAAAGTCTACTATCGAAAAACGGGGTATGAATGCAACATGAACCAGCTTTTTGTTAAGTCCGAAGGCGGGTTGCAAGAAGTACCGTTCATACTTTCCCGTAGAGGGCACTGACGAATCCCAGGCCAGGAATTCATTTTTGCTGGAGCCTTCACCCCGACCATATCCGGCGAACACCTCAACACACCATGCCGCGTCATTGGTGAAGTAGCCAATTCCGCCTTCATAGAACCGATGTTTGTGGTAATCGTCATAGTCATCGGGATCAAATCGCTCGCGATTCGCGTAATTGTAATTCGCCATCAGGCCGATGTGAGAGCTAACGGAGACCGCCGCCTGGGCATCGAAGCCATTACCCCACTGGAACGACCCCTGAACCTCGCCGCCCTTGGTAAATAGCGGGGAGTTGCGCACATTTGGCACATAGGTTGGCGCACAGCCCCATACAAGCAAGGTCAGGATAATCCAGTTTTTCATCAAAATCAATTTACTCATATGGATTCAAATGCTCAAATGATAAATGACATTATCCGCAACAGGAGATCTGTATTCCAGTCGCAATATTCTGGTGAGAAAGTAGACGACGCAATTGTTGAACAGATGATTGAAAACGCTAACTGGGCCCCTACACACAAACTGACTGAGCCGTGGCGGTTCATTGTTTTTACCGGAGCAGGACTTGAAAAGCTTGCGCGGGAGCAGGCTGAACTTTACAAGACAGTTACCACGCGCGATGGCACCTTCAAGGAAAACCGCTATGAAAACCTTCTTCAGAAGCCCATGCTTTCCTCGCACATTATTGCTGTTGCCATGAAGCGGGACGAAAAGAAGAGCGTGCCCGCGGTGGAGGAGATCGGTGCCGTATTCTGCGCTGTGCAGAACATGTTACTTACTGCCTGGGCTTACGGTATCGGTGCTTATCTCAGCACTGGTGGAATTACCTATTTCGAAGAAGCAAAATCCCTGTTCAACCTGCGCGACGAGGATCAGCTAATTGGATTCGTTCACGTGGGCCGGATCAAGGGTGAAATTCTGTCAGGCAAAAGAAACCACGTTTCCGACAAGGTGAATTGGGTGCGCTAGTTTTCCCACCAAATCACGGTTCCGCTTAGTTTATTATCAAAGCCACTTCCCCAACGCCAGCTTGTTGATCGGGCTGCACCACCACGTCCTCAATAATGGCATTCAGATAGCCACTCCGGGGAGCAAAGGCGACGCTATACTTTCCTGCCGGTAAGCCCTGAAGTAGAAATTCTCCTGATTCATCAGTGTAGGCTGACGCAATTGTATCAGTACCCAGGATAGCATAAACCGCGGGAGATGAATGAGCCGGTACAACACGTCCCTTGATCGAACCTCCATTGCCCGCGCTGAACGCGCGTATTACGGGATTCATCGAGTACGATCCGTTTCCGTGGTCAACGACAGATTGCGCGACATCGAAATCAAGCAGGATCTTATATTTCCCTTCTTCGCCAACGGTTTCGTTAACCTGGATATTAATTCCTGACTGATATACAGAGGGAACGCGGAGTGCGTAGGTTTCGCCACCGATTACCACCGAATTTCGGTTACTCAGCTTCAGGCGGATTTGCGATATTTTTCCTGCAGGCATGTCCATTGTCCCTAATAGCGCAGCCTTTCCGTTTGTCAGCGTAAGCACATCGTAAAGCCCCACCTGGGTATTCATCGTCATCCATCCGGAAGTCTGTTCGCCGGACTGTCGATGGACCTGTACCTCCAGGACTTCGATCCTAACCTGTTCAAAATCGCCGGGGGCATCTGTAAGCCAAACCTCAACCCTTGCATAGGGTGACTCGGTTTCACACGCACTTGAGATTAAAGCCAAAAAAGCAATGAGTAAAATTCCTATTCGCGTTTTCATACCATCACATTTTGTGTATAAATAGGGTTTAGGGCGTCAATGGTAAATGACCAAAAGTGCCTTTATGCGCCTTTTGTCTTTAAACTGAGAATAGAAGAAATGACATGTAGTATGAGTCGATGAAGGGACCCCAGTAAAATGGTCACTTGTGATGTGAAGGTACAATGTATGTTTCCAGAAAGACAAAACCGCGATTTGCTATACTCATGGAAGAACCAAATTTCGGTTTCACTAAGCATCTGGTCAAATAGGGTTGTGTTCTCGAATGAATATTCATGAAGTCTCGGCGGTAAACGATTACTGAAGGAAAATGCTGTTATCGTCCACGAGTTGCATTTTACAAAAACAAACCGCATTTAGCGTCGCCGGATTTTGCGGCTAAATGAGTTGCGATATCAGCAACAAAAAAAACCGCCCGGGGCTCCGGACGGTTTCATGATTTGATTGTTGGAATTATCTTTAGCTGACCAGGCTTTTCTCAAGCATGAACTCAGCAATCTGAACTGCATTTGTCGCCGCGCCTTTCCTGAGGTTATCGGCAACAATCCACATGTTCAGTGTTCGTGGCTGGGACTCATCACGGCGAACCCTTCCTACAAAAACCTCATCACGTCCCTTCGAAAGGATCGGCATGGGATAAACATTATTCCCGGGATCATCCTGAAGAATAATTCCTGGTGTCTGGGCAAGCTCTTTCCGAACCTCGTCTACCGAGAAGTCTTCATAAAACTCAACGTTGACGGCTTCTGAGTGTCCTCCGATTGCGGGTATGCGCACCGTGGTGGATGTCACACCAATAGTATCGTCCTGAAGAATCTTGCGAGTTTCGTTGACCATCTTCATTTCTTCTTTGGTGTACCCGTTTTCGAGGAAAGAGTCGATGTGCGGCAACGCATTCATGTCGATGGGGTGGGGATAAACTTTCGCGCCGTCGATCCCGTTTCGTTCGTTCATCATTTGCTGCACCGCATCCTTTCCTGTTCCGGTTACGGATTGGTATGTCGAAACTACGATTCTTTTTATCCGGTACTTCACATGAAGCGGAGCCAGGGCCAACACCATCTGAATAGTGGAGCAATTTGGGTTCGCTATGATCCTATCGTCAATCGTAATGACGTGTCCGTTGATTTCGGGTACAATTAATTTTTTGTCGGGATCCATTCTCCATGCCGACGAGTTGTCGATAACAATCGTTCCGACCTCCGCGAACCTTGGAGCCCATTCAAGGGATGTTCCCCCACCTGCCGAAAATATCGCTACATCGGGAGCAAGCTTAATCGCCTCCTCCATGCTCTTGACAGTGTAGTCATTCCCCTTGCATTTTATCTTCTGGCCTACAGATTTGGGCGAAGCCACCAGATACAACTCGTTAAAGGGAAAATCACGTTCCTCCAGCACCCGGAGGATTTCCTGGCCTACCAAACCGGTGGCACCTACAACTGCAAGTTTCATTGTCTGTTAAAAATTTAAGTGTTTAAAGAGTTTTGCCGTATACGGATTTTCAGTTCATGAAGTTTTTTTTACCTTGTCGTTCCTTCCCGCGAAGGAACCGTTGCCAAAATAATTTGCAAAACTAGTCTTTCCCGTTGTGCCTATGAACACCGTTGGACAAATATTAATTTTTTCTATCCTGAAAACGATTACGGCAATTGTTTTTTTAACCTTCGTCCTTTTTCCGGCCCCTCTTTTAGCCCAATGGCAAGAAACGTTTGCCGACGGCGAATTTCACGCTGATCCCGAGTGGCTCGGTGACGCTGACGCGTTTGTCGTCGAGGAACAAAAACTACGGCTAAATGCTCAACCGGATGCCGAAACCGCCGTTTTAGCTACCCCGAGTGCGGACGTCTATGGGACCTGGGAATTTGAGATGACGCTGGATTTTAATCCCTCGGGAGCCAACCTGGCCCGGATTTACCTGATATCAGACCAATCCGACCTGAACAGCCCGCTGAATGGTTACTATGTTCTGATCGGCGGTGCTGCTGATGAAATTACCTTGTATAAGCAAAGCGGCGAAACCCACAGCAAGGTTATCGACGGCGCCGATGGCCGTGTTAATAGCCCACAAATAAGAGCGACGATCCGGGTTGCACGTGAGACCAACGGGTACTGGCAATTGTATTCAAAGCTGGAAAACGAAACAACATTTCTGGAAGAGGGCAATGCTATTGATGATCAAATAACCAGTTCGTCCTGGTTTGGTGTTCAATGTCAGTTCACCTCCACCCGGAGGGACCGTTTCTATTTCAATGGCTTTTCATACAGCCCTGAATTTCCTGCCGATACTTCACCCCCGGAGGTTATGGGCGTAGAGGCCGTTGACCAGGATCGTTTACACATAGTATTCTCCGAATCCATTCCGAACGCCGTTCTTTCGAATGTACAAACGTATTGGGTAAACGGTGGAGTCGGATATCCCGCAGCTATCGAGATTTTGCCCGGCAACGGAGCCGTGACACTTGTATTTGACCATGTGTTCGAAAACAATGTTGTCTATAGCCTTGCCGTTGGTCCGGTTTACGATGAGGCAGGAAATGAAAGTCTCATCCAGGAATTTGAATTCCGTTTTGAAAAAAAGATCCGCGCAGCGTGGAAAGACGTTATTATTACCGAGGTTTTTTGTGATCCAAGTCCCCCCGTCGGTTTGCCGGAAAGTGAATTCATTGAAATCTTCAATCGGTCGGCAAACGCCCTATCCCTGGCAAACTGGACGCTGTCTGATTTGACCGGGGCCACGACTATTGGCGAACGCGTACTGCTTCCGGGAGAATACCTCATTCTGACCTCTTCCGCCGCATTACAGGCATATCAGTTCTACGGTGAATCCATCGCCATCGTCCGCTTTCCGTCATTAAACAACACCAGCGATGCGCTCACCCTGAAAGACGAAGCCGGAACCCTCATCGATTCAATCTATTACGATGATACCTGGTATCGCGACAGTGATAAAAAATCCGGTGGCTGGACACTCGAATTGATAGATCCGGCTAATGTGTGCGCTGAAAAAGATAACTGGGCCGCATCAGAGAGCGATAAAGGTGGAACCCCTGGCACAACTAATAGCATATACGCCGAAAAGCCTGATCTGACCGGACCCCGGCTTGTGCGAGCTCATGCGGCTTCGTCCGATGCGATCCTCCTTGGTTTTAACGAGAAGCTTGAAAATCGGAAACCCGAGGCTTCTCAGTTTCAGCTTTCAGGGGGCGTCAGCGTGCAAACCGTCACGCTGGGGAATAGTCTTCGTGAGATGACAATTTACCTCGACACCCCCCTCGAACACGGCAAACTCTACGACATTCTGATTCGGGATGTATACGACTGTGCAGGTAATGTAATTGTTGACGGACATAATATGGCTGAGTTTGCGCTTCCTCAAACGCCGGATAGTCTTGATGTCGTGATCAACGAAATTTTGTTTAACCCGCGACCTGGTGGCGCGGATTTTGTCGAGCTGGTAAATCGGTCAAATAAGTATCTCGACCTGAATGGGTGGAAGATGGGGCATATGGAGGATGGGGAATGCACCAACCTGAAAACGATCACCGCTACACCTAATATGCTAAAACCATACTCGATCAGGGCGTTTACGCCCAACCCGGAGAATATACGCAATGAGTACGTCCACGCGACGAACCTTCTGGAAATGGTGCTCCCTTCCTTCAACGATGATTACGGCAGCGTGTGTATTACAGATCCCGAAGGGAAAATCATTGATCTGTTTCACTATTCCGCCGACATGCATTCTCCTTTCATCCGCGATAAGGAGGGTGTGAGTCTCGAAAGACTCTCGTTGAACTCGCCCGGCGACGATCCCGCAAACTGGAAGTCCGCGTCAGGCTCTGCGGGGTTTGCGACGCCGGGGTATGCAAACTCAAACAACATTCACTCCGTCAATGGTGATGATTCGGAAATCCGTGTCGAGCCGGAAGTCTTTGTAGCCGGAAATGGCCAACCCGATTTTGCAGCGATACACTATTCATTTGAACGCGCCAATCAGGTTGCCAACATCCTGATATTCGATAGTAGCGGCAGACAAACCAGGACCATAGCGCAAAACGCTTTGCTTGGCACAAGTGGTTTTTTCCGGTGGGACGGGGATCTTGATGATGGCACGCGCGCCCGGGTCGGAAGTTACATGATCAAAGTTGAATTGTTCGACCGCACCGGATCCACCAAAGTCATTTTGAAGCGGGTTGTTTTGGCGGGAAGATTTTAGTCTTTGTAGATGAATGTTTGGGCTGTTTCTCCTTTCCGTTTAAATCCCCGGTACATGCCTTCGGTATTAAACATCATCACAATTTCACCTGATCTGGTGAGACCAATAATCCCGCCGTCGCCGCCGAGTTCCGGCAGTTTTCTCATGATCACCTCCTTGGATGCCTCCTCGAGGCTCAAGCCACGATAGGCCATCATCGCTGATATATCGAAGGCTACACCAAGCCGGATGAAGTACTCGCCCCACCCGGTAGAGGAGATGCCGCAGGTTTCATTATTCGCATAGGTACCCGCCCCAATAATGGGCGAGTCACCGATTCTGCCGAACTTTTTATTGGTCATGCCCCCTGTTGAGGTTCCTGCCGCGATGTTTCCGAACTGGTCTAGTGCGACGCATCCCACTGTTCCAAATTTCGTGTCTTTGCCGTCTTTCTTCAAAAGTCTCTGTAGCTGTTTATATCGTGCCGAATCGAAAAAGTAATTATTGTCAACGATGTCGAGCCCTTGCTCTTTTGAAAATTCCTCGGCACCCCGACCTGAGAGCATAACGTGATCCGACCTGGTCATTACAGCGTGCGCTGCCATGATCGGGTTTCTGACAGTTTTTATCCCTGTAACGGCGCCAGCCATCTGGTTTTTTCCGTCCATGATAGACGCATCGAGTTCGTTGGTACCGTCATGTGTAAACACAGCGCCCCTGCCCGCGTTGAATAGTGGTGAATCCTCCATCGTCTTCACGACCGCAATCACGGCATCAACACTGGTTCCGCCTCGTTCCAGTATCGAATACCCCGTATCAAGGGCTAGCTTGAGTGCGCGGTGATATTGTTGTTCCTTCTCCGGAGTCATCGATTCGCGGGTGATCGTGCCTGCGCCTCCGTGAATTACCAGGGCAAAGGGTGCGGGTGGCTCTTCGACCAATGCATTGTTGCTTTTTTCCTGCGAACACGACACAAGTGCGGCGAACACAAGCGCAGTTAATATACTTTTTGTCATACCTAAATAAATTTTGAAAATAACCCTATACGAGCTACAAATGGAGATCCTGGAATAAATTCTTCAATAGTTTTTGTTTTCGTGGGCGACCGCCTAATTTTGCGAATCTTTTACCAAAAAAGAATACCCGTATGGCTAAAAACAAGAAGTCACCGGCCAAGACAGCGAAGAAAGCTGTTAAAGCGAAACCGGCAGCAAAAGCAAAAAAAATTGCTCCTACCAAAGCCAAAAAAACTGCAGCGAAAAAGACCGTTAGCAAAAAATCCGCTGCCAAAAAAGTAGTGGCCAAAAAGCCTGTTGTCGCTAAAAAAGTGGCTTCGAGAAAAGAGGCTCCGAAAGAAAAGGTTAAGAAAGCATCTTCGAAAGTTGTTTCAAAAAAGGAGGCGCCGAAAAAAGAGTTGGTAAAGAAAGCCGTAACCCCGAAAGCCGCAGCTCCGAAACCTTCGGAAGTTGAGAAAAACGTGGTAAAAACTGTTTCTAAGCCTGCCCCAGCGCCTAGGAAACCTGCAAAAACAAAGGAGGAGACTGCTTCGGTAACCGTACAGCCGGTAACTCCTAAGCCCATTCCACCACAACTAAATATTTTCCCTGTGCCCAATCAAAGACCAATTGCACACAAACCAGCCAAGGCGTCTTCATCATCAGATGAGAGAACGCGATATTCAGAAGATGAACTGAAGGAATTTGAAGCGCTGATTAACCGTAAGCTCGACAAAGCCCGTGAAGAATATAAGATCCTTAAAGACACGTTGAATCGAAATAACGACGAAGGAACAGATGCAACTTCGGGTGGCAACACTAAAGTACTCGAAGACGGAGCCGAAACCGCCGAAAAGGAAAATTTGAGTCAGCTGGCTGCACGACAGCAAAAATATATTACCAATCTTGAGAACGCTTTGGTGCGAATCAAGAATGGTACATACGGGATTTGTTCCGTCACCGGAAAACTGATTCCCAAAGAGCGCCTCATTGCAGTTCCTCATACGACCCAGTCGATTGAGGCCAAAATGATGCAGCAGGATTAATATCAAATTTTGAATACTGGTAGCCTTTGGACTTTCTTCAAAACCATATTGAAGCGCTGATTTTCTGCTCTTCTACACCCATTAAGATCGCTGACATCAAGGCGTGTCTGTCAGAGATGTTTAATGCCGATGTTCCTGAGGAAGACATCGACGGCGCCATTCAGCGTTTGGAAGAAAAATTTAGTTCTGAAGACTTCTCCTTCCAGCTATTCAAAAGTGCTGGGGGATACCAGTTCCTGACAAAACCCGCATATCAGACGAGCATTGGAATCATGCTCAAGCAGCAGTCTAAGAAAAGGCTCTCTACCTCGGCTATGGAAACGCTTTCCATCGTTGCGTACAAACAGCCGATCTCGAAAACGGAGCTTGAAAACATACGCGGGGTGAACTGTGATTACGCGGTCCAGAAATTACTTGATAAAGGATTAATCGAGATCACCGGCAAAGCCGAGACGATCGGGCGCCCCATGCTCTACGGGACGACGGTAAAGTTTATGGAGTATTTCGGCATCAACGAGCTCGCCGAATTGCCAGTTCCGAAAGAATTTAATGAAACCAATACCATCGGGCTGAATCCAGAGGAAACCGAAGTGGAGGAATCTACTGAGGAGGTCGCTTTATCTTCCGAAAATGAATTCATGGCGCCGTCGGAGGATGTCGCCATGAACGAAAATGAAATAACCTTTGAGGAAGCGCCGGCGAATGACCAGGAACACGCCTTGCCTTCCGCAGCTGACGAACCCTCCGAAGAGGCAGCTGATCCTTCTACGGAACCTGGAACAGATTTAAACGACCCCGATGCCAAGAGCTGACCATTCTGGTTCTCAAAGAAGCCGAAAAGGCTCCTCAGGACGATCGTCCTCCCCCAGGAAATTTGCAAAAAAATCAACCACCGGAAACCGGTCTGGTGCACCGAAAAGCGCCGGAAAGAAACGCTCCGGCTCATTTGGTTCTGCCCGTGAGGAAAGTCCGCGACGCAAATCATCGGGAGAGAATTCCGGACCGTCGGAACGGCAACCCTATAAAAAGTCGCCGCCAGGCAGTCGCACTGGAGCTGCCGGAAAACGTTCCGGATCATTCAGCTCATCACGCGAAGAATATCCGCGGCGCAAGTCATCGGGAGAGAATTCCGGACCGCCGGAGCGGAAATCCTATAAAAAGTCGTCTCCGGGAAGTCGCACTGGAGCTGCCGGAAAACGTTCCGGATCATTCAGCTCGGGTCGGGAAGAATATCCGAGGCGCAAGTCAACGGGGGAAAGTTCCGGTTCATCGGAAAGAAGCGGTTACAAGAAGTCAGCGTCAGCGAACCGTGGCGAAAAACCTTTTGGCAAAAAAGATTCCGGATCGTTCGGGTCAGCGCGCGATGATTTTCGGAAACGTAAATCAGGGTCGTCAGAGCCCGAAAGCGGCTATCCAAAAAAACGTTCGGGGTATCGGAGAGACGATGACCAGAACGAAAAGCGCTCACCATCAAAACGATCTTTTTCTGACCGTTCGGGCGATTCAAAAGCCAGGTTTGAAAAAGACCCGTATCAAAGCGCTTCTTCCAGTCGATCGGGCCGTGTTCCACGTACCCGCACAAAAACCGCTGAAGCAGAGGCCCCCATTCAGACGGGCAAAATGAGACTGAACCGCTACATCGCGAACAGTGGCGTATGCTCCCGCCGCGAAGCCGATGAATTGATCACCATGGGTCTTATCTCAGTCAACGGCAAGGTCATCACCGAATTGGGCTACAAGGTCAATCCCGGCGATGAGGTCCGTTACGAGAAGAGACTGCTAAAAGCGGAAAAACCGGTTTACATCCTGATGAACAAGCCGAAAGGATTTCTTACCACTACCAGTGATCCGCAGGAACGAAACACAGTGATGCACCTCATCGGTAGCAAGGTCAAAGAGCGAATCTATCCCGTCGGGAGACTTGACCGCAATACAACGGGCCTCCTATTGCTCACGAACGATGGCGACCTGGCCGATAAGCTCATGCACCCATCGTACAATGTAAAAAAGATCTACAAAGTCGAACTCGATCGTCCTCTTAACAAAGCCGACTTTCAAAAAATATTGGACGGTGTTCAACTCGAGGAAGGGAAGGCACAGGTCGATGATTTGGCCGTTGTTTCTGATGACGGGAAAACTGTTGGCCTTGAAATTCACATTGGCTGGAACCGTGTGGTGAGGCGGATTTTTGAAAGCCTCGAATATGAAGTGCTGAAGCTTGATCGTTCCGTGTACGCCGGACTCGATAAGAAAGATCTTCCCCGCGGTGAATGGCGCTTTCTTTCACGTGAAGAAATAGTTCGCCTGAAGCATTACAAATAACTTACGCGTCTTCGAGCTGGACCGTAAAAGTGGTTCCCTGGCCAATCGTTGACGACACCGAGATAGAACCTTTCACACGGTTTAATGCTTCTTTAACAATATACAATCCCAGACCAGTGCCTTCGGTGTTTTGCGAGGCCCGATAGAACATTTCAAAAATCTTCGGAATACTTTCTTCGGGTATGCCGGGCCCGTTGTCGGTGACTGCAATTTCGACAAATTCTTCGTGACGCGTGAAGGTGATCCGAACGAATGGATAAGACTGCCCGGGGTTGTGGTATTTCACCGCATTGCCGAGCAAATTCCTCAGCACTATCTTTATCTGGCTGTAATCCGACGTAAAGACATGTGATGAATCCCGTACATACTCAAGTGTAATGGCAGATGCGTTCTTGTTGAATTTTATGTCTGTCACGATTTCGTCGATCAACTCTCCCAACTTCACTGGTTCCATTTTCACATCGAATTTTCGCGTGCGTGCCAAACTCAGGATATCACTGATCACACCGTCGAGTTTCTTTATGCGTTCGTCAATCATCTCCATGAACATTCTCGCCCGTTCTTCCTGAAACTCAAGTTTGCCCAGATAAGTTAATCCGAGTATTGAGGCAATCGGTGCGCGAAGGTCGTGTGAGGCACTGTAAAGAAAACGGTCCAGTTCAATGTTTGCCTTTTCCAGCTTAAACCGCTCATCTTCCAAAAGCCACATCACCATACTCATCCCCGTAAGGGCAATGATCAGAACGTCAGCAATTCCGTAAAATTCGGGCCGCATAACCTGAATATGAATTGCATCCAGAACGAGCGCGATGAAAAAATACAGCTGGTAAAAACTGTACAGTATACAGGAACTTGCCAGTAGCCGCTGTCCGAATCCTTTCGTGAATTTGGGATGAACCCATACAACAATACCCGTTATCAGGAAGCCCAGCCCGGTGGTAAGTGTTCGGCTTCCGAACCGAAGCAGATTTCGTTGTATTACATCGGCAGGACGCTCATTGTAGAACACTACGGTTGCTACCGCGATGAGCAGAAAGACAATAAGCAACTGCCTGAATCTGCGGCGATTCAGCGCCCTTTCGGACACCATCTCGTGTATTCCGCGAAGGATCATAATCACTTGCAGGAAACAGGCCAGTTGCGATAGCACATTGACCGGAATCCGGACCAAAGAATTTGGCGCCATGGGCAGTAGCATCAACATGGATGTTAACATGAACACAGCAAACCAGATCCAGCTTAACGCCCATGTGTAAAGGAAACGCCGCCGGTATAGCTTGCCAAAATATCGGAAAACAAAGAACAGGATTGTTCCAAGAATCAGTTGCGCGAGGTATACATACAGGGGCCGGGCCAGTGATTCGGTAATGGTATCCACGGGAAGAGGGTTATTACAAACTTAACGAGAAATACCATTCGCCGCGAAGGAAGGCGTAAAGGAACGGGCATAAAAAAAGCCTCGCGAGAGGCTGTGGTGATGGAGGGAATTGAACCCCCGACACAAGGATTTTCAGTCCTTTGCTCTACCAACTGAGCTACATCACCAAAAAAAGTCCGTGTTCTGGCCGACAGGGGCACAAAAGTATTGATTTTTACATTCCATGCAAAACAGGAGCGAATTTTCTTGTCTGGTGACCTGGTATTTGATCCTGCCGCTTCTGGTTTGCGGCTGAACTGTATGCAAAACATTCTTTACCAAAGTATTGGTTTTTACAATTAAAGAAGTAAAAATTAGGCTATGATTCAACAGATTGCCTTCCTGGTCGTACTTGCCCTGACGGGATACCTTCTCTTTGTCAGAGGCCGGCGAATTGTAAGCACCATCCGGCTGGGGAAAAAAGATAGACCGGTTAACGACCGAAAAGACGAGCGCTGGCGAAATGTCCTGCTGGTGGCATTCGGTCAGAAGAAAATGTTCAAACGGATCGTTCCCGCAATCCTTCACCTTTTTGTGTACGTTGGCTTCCTCGTCATAAATCTTGAAGTTCTCGAATTCGTCATTGACGGGATTGCCGGAACACACCGGATTTTTGCTCCCTATCTCGGCGGATTCTATACGGTGTTGATGAACGTCTTTGAATTCCTCGCCGTTGGAGTATTGCTTGCCTGTGTAATCTTCCTCATCCGAAGAAACGTGCTTCAGCTCAAGCGTTTCTGGACGCCGGAAATGACACCATGGCCCCGGCTCGACGCCAACCTCATCCTCATCGCTGAAATTGTACTGATGCTGGCTATCCTTACCATGAACGCCACCGACCAGATTTTGCAACAAACCAATAACCACTATACCCCTACTGGAAGGCTCTTCTTCAGTTCGTTTTTTATTCCGGTGTTTGACGGACTTCCCGTTTCTTCCCTGGTTATCATCGAGCGTTTCGCGTGGTGGTTTCACATCATCGGAATACTCGGGTTTGGGGTTTACATCACCTATTCAAAGCATCTTCATATTTTCCTGGCCTTTCCGAATACCTACTTTGCAAAACTGGAACCTAAGGGTCGGATGAATGATATGCCTGTCGTAACCAATGAGGTAAAATCAATGCTCGGACTGGGCGATGTTCCTCCCGCTACGGCGGAACCTGGCCGATTCGGAGCGCGGGATGTAAACGACCTGAACTGGAACATCCTGCTAGCGGCATATACGTGTACCGAATGCGGACGATGTACTGCCGAGTGCCCAGCTCATATCACGGGTAAGAAACTTTCGCCTCGAAAGATCGTGATGGACACGCGCGACCGTCTGGAGGAAGTGGGCGCCAGCCTGGCGAAGGGAGGCCAGGGCCTGAACGATGGCAAGAGCCTGCTAAACGATTACATTACGAAGGAAGAAATAAACGCCTGTACAAGTTGCAATGCCTGCGTTGAGGCATGCCCCGTACTGATCAATCCGCTGGAGACAATAATAGAATTACGCCGCTACATTGCCATGGAGGAGTCGGGATCACCGCAATCCTGGAATGCGATGTTCCAGAATGTAGAGACTAATTTCGCGCCCTGGAAGTTCAGCCCCGGAGATCGGTTCAATTGGGCGAATGAAAACCGGTGATGCAGGAATACAACTGACCGAATACACAATGAAAATACCAACTATGGCCGAAATGGCCGCCAACAATGAAAGTCCGGAGATTCTTTTTTGGGTGGGATGTGCAGGTTCTTATGATGATCGCTACAAACGGGTGACTCTTGCATTCGCTAAAATCCTCGATGCCGTGAAAATATCCTTCGCTGTGCTGGGTACGGAGGAAGCATGTACCGGCGACCCGGCAAGGCGCGCGGGGAATGAGTTTCTTTTCCAGATGCAGGCGATGAATAACATTCAGGTTCTTAATGGCTACGCGGTCAAAAAGATTGTCACCGCTTGTCCCCATTGCTTTAATACGCTGAAAAATGAATACCCCGAACTGGGTGGAACATACGAGGTGTTGCATCATTCAGAATTGCTTAGCCAGCTTCTGGCTGAGGGCAAGCTGACCGTCGAGGGCGGCGCATTCCAGGGAAAGAAGATTACGTACCACGACTCGTGCTTCCTTGGCCGTGCCAACAATATTTATGAGGCTCCGCGGTATATCCTCGAGGCCCTGGATGCTGACCTGGTAGAGATGAAACGATGTCGTTCAACAGGCTTGTGCTGTGGCGCGGGCGGCGCGCAAATGTTCAAGGAGCCTGAGCCGGGGTTCAAGGATATAAACGTTGAGAGAACCGAAGAAGCCCTGACTACCGGTGCAACGACTATAGCTGTGGCGTGCCCGTTTTGTATGACCATGATGAATGACGGGATCAAAAACAAGGAGAAAGAAGGCGACGTCAAAGTGAAAGACCTGGCAGAACTAATCGCCGAGGCTAAAGGTTTATAGGTAGATTAATTTTTTAAGCTTATGTACGTTCCTTTCAATGACCTCCCCGATTCTGCCAAAGTCTGGATTTATCAATCCCCAAAACTTCTGTCTGAATCCGATAAAAAAATACTAAACGCTCGCCTCCGTTCGTTCACTGATTCGTGGATGGTTCACGGCGAAAAGTTGAGGACATCATTCGATATTGTTTACGATCAGTTTGTGGTCCTCGCAGCCGACGACGTCGCCAGCGGATGTTCAATTGACAGCTCAGTTAAAGTCATGCGTGAACTTGCCAGTGAGCTTACAATTGACTTTTTCGATAGAACGGCGATTGCGTTTCTTGTCGAGAATGAAATCCGGCGTTTCCCTCTTGGGTCGTTGAAGTCCGCCTTTGCAGACAGTCATCTTTCTCAGGACGCGCTGGTCTTCAACAATGCGATTTCAACACTGCGTGAGTACCGCGAAAGCTGGCCGGCGCCCGCCCGCAAAAGCTGGGTGAACCGATACTTCCCGAAGGAATCCGTCGAAAAATGATTCGATTTTAGTAGCTTTAAAAAAAAGATTTTCCGATTCGTTATGAGGCTAATTGCATTACTGGCGCTCTTGGTTGTATTCCTGGGCTCCTGCAGCGTTGAAAAAAAGGCTCAGAAAGCTTACCTGCAGGGAAAGTACCAAACTTCGATTGACTTATATCAAAAGACGCTTTCGTCCAGTCCAAACAATGGAAAGGCCAACTACTTCGTGGCAGAATCCTACCGGTTGTCAAATCGCATAAAAGAATCCGAACCCTTTTATGCAAAGGCAGGCGGTAAAGGAATCGATCGCGATTCCGTCAGGTTTTTTTATTCGCAGGCGCTGAAGGCCAACGGAAAATACTCCGAAGCAAAAAAGGTTCTGGAAGAGATTTCGAACGAAACACAAAACCCTCAGATCAAAGACCGCGCGAATGCCGAAGTGCAGGGGCTTGGCTATCTGGCCAGTCTTGACGAAAAGGAAAACTTCTATCGGGTCAAGAATCTTGATTTGGTCAATACACCTTCGGCCGAGTACTCCCCGGTGTTTCTCAACAACGAATTGTATTTCACTTCTTCGAGAGGCAACGAAAGAATTTACGAAGCCACAGGAACGCCATTTACGAACCTTTACAAAGTTGCCTCCCGCGGTGCCAACGTTGATATGGCTACGCTGGCAGCGTTACCGGAAGGGATTAACACACCAAACGTGAACGATGGTTGTATAACCTTCACGCCCGACGGCAAGACGATGGTTTTTGCCAAAGGCAACACAAGCAAAAGAAAAGGAGTCAACGCGACCGAAGATGTCGACCTGTTTATATCGCGGTTTCGGAACGGTACCTGGTCCGAGCCGTTGCCTCTTGTGGGGCTTAACGATCCCAACGCGTGGGACTCGTCACCGTGTTTCGCGCCTGACGGACGGACACTGTACTTTGCCTCAAACCGCAAGGGCCGGGGAAAGGGAAACATGGGCTATGGCGGGGTTGATATTTATTCCGCCGTTATGGATTCACGTGGGCGTTTTTCTCGTGTGAGAAATCTCGGCCCCCAGATCAATACACCCGGCAATGAACTATTCCCCTATGTTGCCGATGATGGAAGGTTGTATTTTTCATCCGATGGTCACCCAGGTTATGGTGGACTGGATCTTTTCGTGTACAAACGCGTTAGCGGGAATACCGTAATCGAAAATCTCGGACAGCCGATGAACAGCCCGAGCGATGACTTTGGGATTTTCCTGTTTCGCCCGGATCGCGGTTTTTTTACTTCCAATCGTGAAGGAGGAAAAGGTGATGACGATATCTATACTTTCGTAAATGAAGATCCTGACCTGAAGGTTGTCAATTACTATTTACAGGGGATAACTTATACACCCGGGGAAAATGGCTTACAGATTCTTCCCAATACGAAGGTTTCGCTCTTTGACGAAAAGGGTGAACTCATGCAAGACTACGTGACGGGTAATGATGGCAAGTTTCTGTTCCGTGTTTATGAAAACGAAAACTACAACCTGGTCGGCGAAACAGATGGTTATCTGGTCAGTCGGCAGGAATACTCAACCCAGGGAAAAAGTGTTGATCCCAAGACGCTTACGAATCTGATTACAAACATTACCCTCGACACAACGGTAGTGCTGGAGAAAATCGAGCTCAATAAGATCTTTGCGCTCGAAAACATTTATTACGAGTTCAACAAGTGGGACATTCGCCCCGATGCCGCCCGCGAACTTGATAAGCTTGTGCAGCTGCTCTCTGACAATCCTGAAATTAAAATTGAACTTGCCTCGCACACGGACAGCATCGACGACCGGGACTATAATATCCGGCTGTCACAACGTCGTGCTGAGTCTGCGGTACAGTACATCGTTCAGAGAGGTATTTCTCCGGATCGCCTGATCGCAAAAGGCTACGGTGAGGACAGGCCAATCGCCCGGAACACAAATCCTGATGGTACCGATAACGCGGAAGGCCGTCAGAAAAACAGAAGAACAGAATTCAAAATCCTCGAGGTTGGTGTTAAGCCAAAACCTGTTGAGGAAGACGAGCAGTTTGACGAGGACAAATACTTCAGGGGTGACTGATAATAATCTCTCACTGATCGACGAAAATACGATTGAAATGCCGGGACCCCCGGCATTTTTCTTTTAAGGTTTCCTATTTTTAAGCCGCAAACTTTACAGCCATATGAACTACCGTATCGAAAAAGACACCATGGGGGAAGTAAAAGTGCCATCAGACAAGTACTGGGGTGCTCAGACAGAACGATCAAGAAACAATTTTAGAATAGGCCCGGAGGCGAGTATGCCCAGGGAAATCATTTATGCTTTCGCGTACCTGAAAAAGGCTGCTGCTCAGGCAAACCACGAACTGGGTGCGCTCAGTGCCGAGAAAAGGGATTTGATAGCTACCGCGTGTGATGAAATTCTGGAAGGCAAACTCGATGCTGAATTCCCGCTTGTGATCTGGCAAACTGGTTCAGGCACGCAAAGCAATATGAACGTAAATGAAGTGATTGCATACCGTGCACATGTCAACCACGGTGGAAAACTCACGGACGAGAAAAAGGTACTGCATCCAAACGACGATGTGAACAAGTCTCAATCGTCAAACGATACATTCCCTACAGCGATGCACATCGCAGCCTATAAACAGGTAATGGAAATCACCCTTCCGGGGATGAAAAAGGTGCGCGATACGCTGGCAGTGAAATCTGAGAAATTCAAAAATATTGTCAAGACTGGCCGGACGCATTTTATGGATGCGACACCACTAACGCTGGGCCAGGAGTTTTCAGGATACGTCCAACAGATTGATAATAGTACCCGCGCAATAAAGAATGCACTTGAAGCCGTACGGGAACTTGCCCTCGGAGGCACTGCGGTGGGCACGGGGTTGAACACACCAAAAGGCTATGATGTTCTTGTGGCCCAAAAAATTGCGGACCTGACAGGCTTTCCATTCATCACAGCTCCGAACAAATTTGAAGCACTCGCAGCGCACGATGCGATGGTTGAATTATCAGGTGCGCTCAAGCGCGCTGCTGTTGCATTCATGAAAATCGCGAACGACATCCGCATGCTCAGTTCCGGGCCGCGTTGTGGTATCGGCGAGATCATTATTCCCGACAATGAACCGGGGTCGTCTATCATGCCTGGAAAAGTAAATCCTACACAGCCTGAAGCACTAACCATGGTTTGTGCACAGCTTATCGGCAATGATGTAGCTGTTTCAATTGGAGGTGCGACGGGACACTTTGAATTGAATGTGTTCAAGCCTGTAATGGCGGCGAATGTTCTGCAATCAGCACGATTACTCGGCGACGCGTGCGTGTCATTCAATGACAACTGCGCCGCAGGTATCGAACCCAATGAGCCCGTGATAAAACAACACCTGGAAAATTCGCTGATGTTGGTAACAGCCCTTAATACCCATATCGGTTATGAAAATGCTGCAAAAATCGCCAAGAAAGCACATAAGGAAAACAAGACACTGCGTGAAGCTGCAGTAGAACTTGGCTTACTTACGTCTGAACAATTTGATGAATGGGTCCGGCCTGAAAAGATGGTGGGCGGTCTTGATTAAGCAGGCAACGGACTTTCAAATTTTTTTTCGTACTTTTAGTTTGATTTTTAAAATAGTAACCAAATGAAAAACAGACTTATTCTACTTTTTTGTCTGGCTTTGATTTTTTCAGCTTCAACAACTGTCACCGCTCAGCTTTCCAAGAAAGAAAAAAAGGAGTGGAAGAAAAAAGCCAAGGAGTACGCAAAAAATCCTGCAAATCTTAAGCAGTTTACCGAAGATAAACAATCTGCGGATAGCGAATTGAGTTCTTTGCGTCAAAGAGCGACGCAACTCGAAAATTCCGTGGCGGGGAAAGACTCCCGAATCGCGGAACTCGAAGATCAGTTAAGCCGCATGCGTTCGGAGCTTTCTTCAACACAGGCCGAACTCGCTCAAATGAAAGAAGCACCCGCGGCGACGTCGATGGATTTTTCGCGTGGAATCGTGTTTAAAGTGCAGATAGGTGCATTCAAAAACAAAAACCTGGCGAAGTACTTCGAAAACAATCCGAATTTTGGCGGTGAAATCAAGGAAAGTGAACCTCAAAAAATCACCATTGGCATTTTCAGAGATTATTGGGAAGCCGACACATTCAAGAAATATATGCGTGAAATGGGCGTTAAAGACGCGTGGATCGTGCCTTACAAGGATGGCCAGCGCGTTGAGATCAAGGATGTATTGGAAGGTGTCGTTAGCGACAAATCTGCCCAGACTTCAGCACGCTAGAACCGTTTAAATGATTTTTCCAAAAAGCAGTCCGCAAGGCACTGCTTTTTTTATTTTTCGGCAGGTAGTTTGAATGAAGTACCGAATGAGTTTTTTAAAGTTTTCGACAACACTATTTTTGTGACAATGACCCGGTCTTTTCTATTGACAATGCTGTTCCTTTTTTCCGGTGCCCTGGCGGCTCAGGTGAGGGTCTCGAAGCTTGTCATTGAGAAAAATGACGTTTATGAACTTAAGAACTCCGACATCCTCGTGGCGGATACGCTCATAATGAAGGATTCTTCGACGTTAGTGTTAAATAAACTCAAGAAAGACAATTACATCCGGGCACATACCGTAATCATCGGCAGTCATTGTATTATCGATGGCCGGGGTCTCAATGGCGAAGCCGGTAAAGACGGCGCGCCGGGGAACACTCCATTCGGGCCATGCAGCGATGGTTTTCGAGGCCGGAACGGTAACCGCGGGCTTGATGGCACGCCCGGAGTAAATCTTTTTCTGTATATTGAAGAAATAAAACTTTCCGGAAACCTGACTATCGACTTGTCTGGTGGGAATGGCGGAAGGGGCGGTGATGGAGGGCCTGGTGGAGGCGGTAGTCCTGGAACCGTTCATTGCCACGGCGGGAATGGTGGAAACGGCGGAAATGCCGGGCAGGGCGGAAATGGCGCGGATGGAGGTAACCTCACGTTAAGCAGTAAGAAAAATCCCTTCATCCAGAATCATATCGGTTCGACAATAAACGTATACACCCATGGGGGTCTCCCGGGGTTGCAGGGTCGCGTTGGCGACCGTGGACCCGCCGGTCTGGGCCCTTCGCGACGACATGGAAAAAATGGGGAACTGGGGTTGGAAGCACCGAATGCCATGGCTGGTATAAACGGAAAGGTGAATGTGGAAAAAAACTAACTATGCATAAAAGATGGCTACTAAAACCAATACCCCCCCAGGAACAGATCCAAAGCCTATCCGACGCCATCAATGTTAATTGGTACCTCTCTGCAATACTTATCCAGCGGGGAATAACCACTTTTGAAGAAGCAAAAACTTTTTTTCGGCCATCCTTCGACCAGTTGCACGATCCTTTCCTGATGAAGGATATGGATAAGGCCGTGGCGCGTATCCATGCCGCGGTTGAAAATGATGAAAAAATCCTGATTTACGGCGACTATGATGTGGACGGAACAACCTCCGTCGCGCTTGTCTATAGCTTCATGCGGGAATTTCATCAGGATTGTGAGGTCTACATCCCCGACAGATATGCCGAGGGTTACGGCGTTTCGCTGACCGGTATTGAATACGCGGAGCAAAACCATTTTTCGCTGATCATTGCCCTTGACTGTGGAATCAAGTCCGCCGAACTGGTAAAAATTGCCCATGAAAAAGGCATCGACTTTATAATTTGCGATCATCACCTGCCTGGCGATGACCTGCCTGAAGCGGTAGCCGTGCTGGACCCCAAACGCCCCGACTGCACTTATCCTTATAAAGATCTCAGCGGTTGCGGCATTGGCTTCAAACTCGCCCAGGCATATTCAACCTACCGTGGCATAGAAAAAAACTTCACTGGTTTTCTTGACCTGGTCGCCGTGAGCATTGCGTCAGATATTGTTCCGATCACAGGTGAAAACAGGATACTTGCATATTTTGGGTTGAAAAAACTCAACGAAGACCCCTCTCCCGCGCTTCGTGCACTGAAGGAAATTGCAGGCATTCGTAATGACCTTGACGTGTCTGGAATTGTTTTTACGCTCGGACCCCGCATCAACGCAGCGGGCCGGATTGCGCATGGAAAGGCCGCGGTGGAACTTCTTATCGCGGCAACCATTGAAGAGGCCAACGACCTCGCGGAAAAACTCAACCTGAAAAACGAAATACGCAAACAGGTTGA
The DNA here is from genome assembly GCA_023417785.1 of Bacteroidota bacterium. Classification (GTDB taxonomy): domain Bacteria; phylum Bacteroidota; class Bacteroidia; order Cytophagales; family Cyclobacteriaceae; genus Ohtaekwangia. Next base: position 6,271 of record JAEZEH010000151.1, on the reverse strand, counting down.
CTCCGATATTACCGAAGAAGCGATTGCCATGATCGAAGGAAACGATGGTCTCCGCTCTGCGAAATCAACTGTGCTTTTCAAAAACACCTGGCACAAAGGTGTAATTGGCATAGTTGCTGCACGATGTGTCGAGAAATACTATAGGCCAACCGTGATCCTTACAGAATCAAATAATAAAATAACAGGCTCGGCACGGAGTGTCAACGGATTCGATCTTTATAACGCGATCCTCGAGTGTAGCGACTTGCTGGAAAAATTCGGTGGTCACAAATACGCCGCAGGACTTACCCTCGATATCAATAACCTGGAATTGTTCCAACGAAAATTTGAGGAAGTTGTAAGCTCTTCAATCACGGAGGACATGCTTACGCCGGTGATCGATATTGATATGCCTATTCAACTGGATTCAATCAACGGCAAATTTGTTAACGTGCTTAAACAAATGGGACCATTCGGGCCGGAAAATCCCAAACCTGTCTTTCTTGTGGAGCAGGCCTTTGTTTTTAACTCACTTTCAAGTTTTAAAGACCGGCATGTGCGATTTCTTGTTTCGCAGGAAGGATGCGAAAGCGTTTTTCAGGCGGTAGCTTTCGATCTGGGCGAACATTACGATCGGCTCGCTCGACGTGATCCATTCAAAATGGCCTTTACCATTGAAGAAAATACGTATAATGGAAACACGTCTCTACAATTACGAATCAAGGATTTAAATTTCTATTAGTGAAATGCTCTTACGCGCGGAACATCTTATAAAAAAGTACAAACAAAGGACCGTCGTAAACGATGTGTCTGTGCAGGTGCAGCAAGGTGAAATTGTCGGGCTGCTCGGGCCAAACGGAGCCGGTAAGACCACCTCTTTCTACATGATGGTTGGCCTGATCAAACCCAACGAAGGGCGGATCTTCCTGGACAACGAAGAAATCACATCTCTGCCTATGTATCAGCGCGCGCGCCGGGGTATCGGATATCTCGCCCAGGAGGCATCCGTTTTTCGAAAGCTCACGGTAGAAGAAAACATTCTTTCAGTGCTCGAAATGCGCGATTACACAAAAGAAGAGCGTCGCAATAAAGTGGACTCACTTATTGAGGAGTTCAGTCTTCATAAAGTAAGGAAAAACCTTGGTATGTCCCTTTCAGGAGGTGAACGTAGAAGAACCGAAATAGCCAGGGCGCTTGCTGTTGATCCAAAGTTTGTTTTGCTCGACGAACCCTTCGCCGGCGTCGACCCGATTGCGGTTGAAGAAATTCAGTCCATCGTGGCCCGCCTTAAGAACAAGAACATCGGCATACTTATAACCGATCACAACGTCGATGAGACCCTGTCAATCACGGATCGGGCTTATCTGATGGTAGATGGCAAGCTGTTTAAGTCCGGTACGGCTGAAGAACTTGCCGACGATCCGCAGGTTCGTAAAGTGTATCTCGGACAAAATTTCAAGCTTCGACGCGCTCGTGTAACCTTGCCGCCTGACGAACGAAAGGGCGATCTGCCGCCGGAGTCTCTGTAAAACGGTAACCGATTCTTCCCCAAATTAATAGTATACTTGAGGCTGCGATAATATAAGGCATCGACGCATGGGACTGATTAACTCCATTTTGACATGGGTGATGAAGAAACGTATTCATCAGATAGAACTTTTTAAAAAATACCCGCATGATGTCCAACAAGAGATTTTCAAAAATCTGCTCAGTACGGCAAAAAACACAAAGTTCGGGCTCAAATACGATTTCGCTACAATTCAATCACCTCAGCAGTTCCGCGAGCGCGTTCCTGTTCACACATATGAAGAGCTCTTCCCATACATCGAGAAACTCATGCGGGGTGAACAAAACATCCTTTGGCCTTCGGAGGTTAAATGGTTCTCAAAATCCTCCGGCACTACTAATGCCCGCAGCAAATTTATCCCTGTTTCGCAGGAAGCCCTTCAGGATTGCCATTACAAAGGCGGAAAGGACCTCCTTTCTATTTATGTAAACAACTATCCGGATACAACGATCTTCGATGGTAAGGGCCTGGCATTAGGAGGGAGCCATCAGCAAAATGATCTTGATCCCAGTGCCTCAAGCTACTACGGCGACGTATCCGCCGTAATTATGCAGAATTTGCCTGTTTGGGCTCAATTCATCCGAACCCCTAGTCTGGAAACCGCCCTGATGAGTAACTGGGAAGAGAAAATCGAAAAACTAGCTGCTGAAACCGCCCGCGAAAACGTCACCAATATGGCCGGTGTGCCGACGTGGACCCTCCTTCTCATTCAGAAGGTCGTTGAATTGGAAAAGAAAAATAGCATCCTCGACGTATGGCCTAACCTGCAGGTATTTTTCCATGGCGCGGTTTCCTTTACACCGTACCGAAATCTGTTCAAGTCACTTATCCCGTCAGATCAAATGGTCTACTGGGAAACCTATAATGCCAGCGAAGGTTTCTTCGGCATTCAGGATCAGCGTAACTCGGAAGACCTCCTGCTCATGCTCGACTATGGAATCTATTATGAATTTATTCCGCTGGAGGAACTGGGTGGTGATAATCCCAGGGCGCTGGGACTGGATGAAGTTTCAATCAATACGAACTATGTAATGATCATCTCGACCAACTCAGGGTTGTGGCGATATAACATAGGCGACACGATCAAATTCACGTCATTGTCTCCCTATCGTATCCGGATATCAGGCCGAACAAAACACTTCATGAACGCCTTCGGCGAAGAAGTGATTGTTGAAAATGCCGAAACAGCCATAACGAAGGCATGCGAAGAGACGGATGCCATTATCGACAACTTCACGGCCGCCCCCGTGTACATCGACAAGGGCTCGAAGGGCCGGCATGAATGGATTATTGAATTCGCGAAAGAACCCCGATCCCTGGAAGAATTTACGAACGTCCTTGATACCACCCTCCGCTCGATCAACTCCGACTACGACGCTAAGCGCGCGCATGATCTGGCCTTGCTGGCACCCGACGTTCGCGTGGCCAGGCCAGGTACATTCTACCGTTGGATGAAAAAACGCGGCAAGCTCGGCGGTCAGAACAAAGTTCCGCGACTGAGTAACACGCGCGAATATGTCGAAGAGATCCGCGACCTCATGCTCGGTGAGTAATCAAGGTTTATTTCTTTGTGATGTTATAAGACGCCTCTGTCGTTACCTGCATAGGAATCTGCATGTCTTCCTGAATCATCCCGCCTTTCAGTAGCGTAAGCGTTCCTTTCATTTCAGATAGCATTTCTGTCTTTGTCGGCCAGCCCGTCTTCACGTCGACATTTGCCTTCTTGGCCTGTCTTCCGGTCAAGTCAGCCTTCGCTTTCATCCCACCCTGAATTTCAATTACTTTTTCCTTGTCGGATGTCGCCGTTCCATCGCTTGTCAAAGATGCGTTGGCACCGCCGATTTCATCAACACTCCATGTGTCTTTGATGGTTACCGGAAATCCCATTGGAAAAGAATTGCTAACGTCCCAGGTACCGCTTTGCCCCACTGCTTTTTCGGAATAGGTTATCAGCATTTGAGAAATTGTGGCCATAATGGTGGCCTCACCCAACAGTTGCTGCTGCAGGTTTTGCTTCAGGCTATTCTGAGCATTTTCATCCAAACCCAGGCTTCCGAGATCAGACCAAAGATTTTCTGTTCCCTCGAGTTTTTCGACTTTACCGCGTTTATTGATGTGCGCGAAAAAGGGCTTATCGACAACGGTTTTGAAAATCTTGTTTTCAGTTGTTTCGGCTTTGCCTTCGCTATCCATCACCGAATTGATCATGGTCGACTTAAGCTCATTCTTGAGGCGCACATAGCGGACCTCAATCTTCCCACCAGTGGGCGTGACCTCTGCTACGACAAAAGAATAATCAGCTGAAAATGAATTATCAAAATTCTGTTCACCGCCCATAATGGTTTGCTTCATTATTTGCTTGGTGTTCTGACGGACTTCGTACCGGTCGCCTTTTTTAAAAGCATAAGCAAACTTTACATCTGCCGGAACGTGGGTGAACGCTAAAAGAAAAACTGAAATGAAAAGGGATAGAACGATACGCATAACCTGTCTGATAATTTAAGCTGTTAATGTAACTAATATGATATTGATAGTTTGTTTTTTTTATTCACGTCGAATACTTCGTAGCCATGAAGTGACACGCCCTTCAGGTTTGTTTGCTGCGATCGCAGCATCTGTTGCAGAATTGACTTTTTCCACCGTATAAAAGGCTGTTGGCAAAATTCGTTTCATCGTGTCCAACAAATTATCAAGACGCTCGCGTTCCAGTACAGTAAAGACGAGGTTCTCGTGACCGTCTGGTCCCATTGTATCAACGTGCGTATACCGATGGCCCGCATTTTTGAGATACACCATGAGTTCACTGAGATCTTTCCGCGTGATGATCCGCACGATCACTTTGCCATATGCGATCCGCTCTTCGATCACCATTCCGACATAGATGCCACATGCAAACCCTCCCGGATAGGCCACATAACTGACCCAATTATCAAGTTGCGTGAAAATCTGACTGATCGCCAAAAGCCAAACCAATGATTCGAAGAAACCTAAAAATGTAGCTGTAAGACGCCGCCCTCCGAGAACATAGATGATGCGAATAGTATTGATCGAAACGTCGGTAATTCGGGCAACGAAAATCAACAATGGCAGGACCACATAACTATATATGGCGGGATCCAGGCCGAACGCCCGCACAAAAAAGTCTTCCATGAGGCAAAAGAACGGATCCGCTCACTAAATTTCAATTTAATCGGCGTATTTAAACACAAATCCACGCGGATTTTATCCAAACAGCTCCTCGAATACTTCCGTGAGCTTCGCAAAGCTCTTGATTTTAATTCGGGCGCTTCCGGGATCCACGCTTTTTTGCGAAAAGCGAGAAATGAATATCTCCTTGAACCCAAGCTTTTCAGCCTCTGAAATCCGCTGCTCGATTTTGTTAACGGCACGTAGCTCGCCACCAAGCCCGATTTCGGCCGCGAAACATATGTGGTCAGGAACCGGGATTTCCTCCATAGATGAGATTACCGAAACACACACTGCCAGATCGATCGCCGGATCCTCAACTTTAATACCCCCCGCCATATTGACGAACACATCCTGTGTACCCATGCGGAACCCGCATCTTTTTTCCAGTACAGCCAGCAACATGTTCAGCCTTTTGTGGTCGAACCCGGTTGGCGTACGTTGTGGCGTACCATACGATGCCGGACTGACAAGTGATTGGATTTCTATCAGCAACGGTCGATTCCCTTCGATGGTCGCACCGATGGTTACGCCGGATATCGGCCCATCTTTTTGTGAGATGAGGATTTCTGACGGGTTTGATACTTCCCTCAGACCCGTGCCGCGCATTTCGTAAATCCCAATCTCTGAGGTTGATCCAAACCGGTTTTTCGTTGTTCTAAGGATTCGATACGAAAGGTGTCGGTCTCCTTCAAATTGAAGAACGGTATCCACCATATGTTCGAGGACTTTCGGGCCCGCAAGCATTCCATCTTTGGTTATATGTCCGATGAGAAATACCGGAGTTTCGGTTTCCTTGGCGAACTTCATAAATTCACCCGCGCACTGACGCACCTGCCCAATGCTTCCCGCAGTCGAGTCAAGTACGTTCGAGAAGAGTGTCTGAATTGAGTCTATGATGACTATATCCGGTTCGATTGACTCGATACTGAGGAAGATGTTCCTGGTTTGTGTTTCAGTCAACATGTAAAACCGCTCGGACGAGTAATCTATCCGTTGTGCCCGCATTTTAATCTGTTGTTCACTTTCCTCACCAGAGACATAGAGGACTTTAAGATCTTTCATCATCAATCCAGCCTGTAACATAAGGGTCGATTTTCCGATGCCGGGCTCGCCTCCGATAAGAACGAGTGAACCTGGAACAATGCCTCCACCCAGCACACGATTCAGTTCTTCGTCTGGTGTACTGAAACGATAAGTGGGGGATGACTCAATTTCATCGAGCGTTTTTGCTTTGACGGTCCTGGGTTTGCCGGATCCCTGGCGCCATTCGGTTTTAGGGACTTCGTTCTTTACCTGAACTTCTTCCACGAATGTATTCCATGCCCCGCAGGACGGACATTTCCCCAGCCATTTGGATGATTCATGGCCGCATGATTGGCAGAAAAAAGAGGATTTTACTTTGGCCAAAGGATTGAATTTTAAGGTATTAATTACATCGGAGCATCTGGCGGGCGTCTGTCATTCGATTTCCCGAAAGTTTTTAGTAAAATTAGCCTTCTAACCTAACTAACGCCCCGGTGTATGAAATCTTTTTTT
>JAEZEH010000138.1 GCA_023417785.1 Bacteroidota bacterium | reverse complement strand
CGCGGCCCGGCTTCTCGTCCATAAAGCGGCGTGGCTCAAGGACCAGCAGAAAGACTTCGTTCAAGCCGCGGCCATGGCAAAATTATTCGCGTCTGAGATCGCCCAGGAGGTCACCACCGAGGCAGTCCAGGTTCATGGGGGTTACGGATATGTCAAAGAATATCATGTCGAACGCCTGATGCGCGACGCCAAGATTACGCAGATCTACGAAGGAACAACGGAGATCCAGAAGATGGTGATCTCACGACAACTGATTCGCTGAAAGGAGGCACACTTCTACTCAATCCAGTCGCGTCCCATACGCCTCCCATGGGCGTCCCATGCGCGTCCCAGGTATACGTCATGGAAACCCCATAAAGTAAGGGAAAGAATTGAACAGCGGTAGGGCCAGGGTTGCACAACTGTTCCTACCCCCACGCGCAGTTAATTCGGTCGCGCACTAATGTGCATCATCAGTTTTGATTCCACTCGTAAACCTTTTCCGAGATTTCGGTAAGCAATTGCGGGTTCTTTTCCAGTGCGTTTCCGATCACAATCATGTCAGCCCCGGCGTCGAGAGCGTTCCATGCCTTTTGCGCGGAGTTGATTCCGCCGCCTACGATCAAGGGCACTGAAATAACTTTTCTGACTGCGGCGATCATCTTTGGTGTGATCTCCCTTTCCGCTCCGCTGCCCGCGTCGAGATAAATACACTGCAGGCCCAGCATCTCACCCGCCATGGCAGTGCTTGCCGCAAGAGAATACTTGTCTTCGGGAATTGGCATTGTATTGCTGATGTAGGCCACCGATGTAAGCTTACCCGAATTGATAAGGATGTACCCAGTCGGCACAACTTCAAGACGCGTATTCCGGATTATGGGTGCAGATACGACATGCTGTCCGATAAGCAGTTCCGGGTTACGCCCCGAAATCAACGACAAAAACAATAGCGCATCCGCAGACGGATCCACCTGCATGGTGTTTCCGGGGAAAAGCACCACGGGAATGGTGACATTCTCCTTAATGCGTGCAACAACTTCGGAAAGATTGGTTGTGGTGATCAGGCTTCCCCCCACAAAAAAGAAATCGACGCAATTCTCATTAGCGAGATTGATCAAGGGAAGTATGCGTGCAGCATCGTCCACTTTATCCGGATCAATCAGGATAGCGATTGACTTTTTCCGAGCTACTCTACGATCCCGCAGGGTTTGCAGAACGCTCATTGTTCCTGCTTTTTCTGTTGCTGGACAGACGCCAGATACTCCATTAACTTATCCTTTGCGAGATTCAGCAGAAATATTGAGGCCTGACTTGCCAGTGCTGCACCGATCTGCCCGAAAACGCCGGGGTCGGTAGCGGCTTCGGCGCGCTCTATCTCAACAACTTCAGGTGCTTCGGCATGCACTACCTTTACCCGCTTTGCTTTGGCTTTGTGCTTTTTTTGTTTACCTCCGGTCAGCTGACTCACGAGATAATAGCTTGCCGCAAGAGATCCGCCAATTATGAGAGCGTTTGTAATGATTTTTTCGGTGTTGGCGGATATCAGTCTCACTTCACCTTCCAGTGCCTCGCGATGTCTGGCCGATTGCCGCAGTAACTTTCCTCTTTCTTCGTCTGAATCCATTAGTTCCATAATACTATTTTTTCTTTTGCCTTATGAATGTTCTTATCTCTCTTTCGGCGCGGCCGATTAATGAAGCCCGTTTTGAATAAACGACGATGCCCAATACCAGATAGATCGCGCTGATTATTGCGAATCCGCCAAACATGCCCACATGGCGCGACAGCTCAAGTGCCAACGCAGCGCTGAAGAACAGCAGAAAGAAAGATCCCAGGAAAACAAGCACCAGGTAGACCGACGCCTTTGACAGAGCTTTTGAAAGCTCTTCGTTGATATCATATTTCACGATCTCGATCCGGCTTTCCACGTAGTCGGTTAAGCGCTCCATGATCTGATCGAGTTTCAAAAACTTTGCAATTCCTTCCTTGAACACCGTCACTTGATTCGTTTACGCAATATAGAGAGAAGATTATAAAAAAGCCGGAATCAGTTCATCTCGACGTGCTTCAGTCTCGCAATCACTTGCTTTCCCCTACCTGAGTCAGCTTCGTGCAGCAAAAACAGCCGTTGGGGGCCACTGAAGTAATACCAATGACTGGCCTGGCTTTCCTGAACCATTGGTCGCTGGTGAAAAACATAAACCGAATCGAAGGTGGAACCTGCGATCGTGAACGTCGGCAAAATTTTTAACACGCAGGTTTGCACCATGCTATTGTTTTTTTCGCCGTCCCAGCAGAACCCGGGTCGGTTGAAGAGAAACATTTCATCACCGATGAACAGCGTACGATTTCGAAAAGCGAGCGGGTCAATGTGGGCTGGCGTTTTACCCGCAACAGAATATCGGATCCATTCACCCTGGCCGGTCTGCGAATTCATGCGCAGCGTGCTTCTGTATTCGTCACCTCCCCGCTCGTACACCAGGCGGTAGTTTACAATAGTGTCCTGGTGAAAATAAATCAACACAAAAGGCACGAAGAAAAATGTGCTAAGCAGATATACGAAACCTGCTAACCGATACCTCAGTGTTAACTTTCCCAATCGGCTTGCGAGCGTAACGGGAATGTCGCGCAAGATTGGAACAAGCAAGAAGAATAGGACCCCGGCAATGTTGAAGAGCAAGTGGACTGCGGCGATGATTATAGCTTCGCGGGTTGTAGCATTCAGCGTCACTGCGATAAATCCCGTAATGGTCGTTCCTACGTTTGCCCCGACAATGAATGGAACAGCCTGTTTTAATGAAACCAGTTTTTTGGCCACCATCGGAACTACCAGCGACGTAGTTATAGTACTGGAGCGGATTGCCGCGGTGGTTACCGCTCCCCAGCTGAAAGACTTCCAGGGGCGTTTGAAAAAAAACCTGCTGAATTTCTGAGGTTGATTTATGTCGAAAAGATTGGATACCACCCGCCTGAACCAAAGAATCGAACCAAAAAGAAGGGCGATTGAAAACACCGTAAGAACAAGTCCGCCGGGGATGATCGTACCAATCCAGTTCACAACCGGATCAAACCAGGTGCTTGTCGAATCTGACACGGCTTTCACCGGATTCAAAACCGGCACGAGGAACAGGTCTGCAATACGGGAAGCCAGATGACTGACGAGGCCGTAGTAATATTCCAGCGGGAAAAGAATCACGACTGTAAAGATGTTGAACAAGTCGTGGTAAGTACCTGCCGCCACAGCCCTGCGAAACTCTTTCTTACGATTGATAAATCCCAGGCTGACAATGGTGCTTGTGATGGTTGTGCCAATGTTTGCGCCCATAATAATGGGAATCGCCGCCTCAACACTTATTGCCCGTGAAGCGACAAATGCGATCACCAGCGACGTAGTTGTTGAGCTGCTTTGTAGCACCGCGGTGACAAGGATCCCAATGAACAATCCGTTGAATGGATTCGACGTAGCGAGAAGGATTGTTTCCGAAAGACCTTCGCCAAGCTGATGCAAAGACGAGATCATCAGATTAATCGCAAACAAAAACAACAGTAATGCGCCAACCAGTAAGGCACCAATCTTCACGTACCACCCATTCTGTGGACGGGACGTTGTTTCAATATCCGGTGTGGGGTCGTTCTGCAACGTTCCGTAATTAGGTAGCCTGAGCTTGTGACCCGAGATATTCTTTTTTCAACAGCGGTGATATTCTGAACCTTTCATCATTAGTATCGAGATACAATGCTTCCAGTAACTCATACACCGAAGCGATCCCGATCCGGGTGCACCATTCGAATGGACCGTATGGATAATTGGTTCCGAGCTTCATGGCAAGGTCGATATCCGACCTCGACGCTGTACCTTCATTAACTGTATTAAACGCCTCGTTGACGATCATGCAGACGATGCGTGGCGTTACCATTCCAACGCGGTCGTCGACAAAAGCGTAATCGATCTGTTCCCTCGAAAACAGGTCGGCCACTTCCGCCTTGGTTTCTTCTATTAATGCAGCTATCTCCATGCATGCGTGTGTTAAAAAACCGTCCAGTCCATTAAATCCATATACGCGCTTTCGTGTTGCCAGGACGCTGCCTGGAAGCAATTTCTGCAATGTGATGGTCGATGTGTTAAGGAAGAGAAATCCCTCACCCTGGCTATATACGTCGAAATCGGCCGGAGTTTGCTTCGGAGCGAAATCAAATATCAGATGGGCAGAGCCAACGTCATTGGCGGCAATACGCCGGGTATGATGATGGATATACCGATGGGCTGCACCCAGTCGCTGGCCGAGCTCCTGAAAATTTCGTTCTGTACCCACCACTAAAATATCCATGTTTTCTTCCGCTGGCCTGACCCAGTCTTTATTTTTAGGGCCGGGAAAGATACGTCGTCCCCGGTTGAACTGAAACATAATGCTTTAACCCACTAAATTAAAATCATGTCAAAAAAAATAATCTATTCGGAAAGCGCTCCTGAGCCCATCGGCCCCTACAGCCAGGCCGTTCTCGCGGGTGATACACTTTACCTGAGCGGACAGATTGCCATTGAAAAGGCTTCAGGCAGGATCATCAACGATACCATCGAAAACGAAACCGTACAGGTGATGACGAATCTCCAGCAAGTGCTTAAGGCTGCGGGCATGGAGTTCTCAAATGTTGTCAAGTGTACGATATTTCTCAAAGACATGAACAACTTCCCGAGGGTGAACGAAATTTACGGGCGATATTTCAGTCAGCATCCGCCTGCCCGCGAAACCGTGGAGGTGAGTCGACTCCCCAAAGATGTGAATGTTGAAATCTCCTGTATTGCTGTTTTGTGATAAGCCTTTATCCGCGCGAAACAGAAACCCTGGTCCTACCCTTTAGCCCCCCGGAAGTTGCCCAGCGAATTGAGGCCGTTTTGGATCAGCCATTTGTGGACGACGGAAGTCATAAAGTTGTAGAAGGCAGCGTGAATCACGAGAAATTTAACCTCAACATCCGCACCCGCCGACACGAGTTCTTTATGTCGTTGATTCGGGGTACGATGGAGCCGACTTCAAAGGGGACGCTTGTGTTTATTACGTATACGCTTTTTCCGGGAACGAGGGCTCTCCTGACGTTCTGGACACTTTTCCTTCCGATACTTACCATTCCCTGGTATCTGGAAAGCCGAAATGCGTGGGTTTTTGCCGGACTTTTGGGCGTGACCGTGCTGATGCATGTGGTTGCATGGGCCAACTTCCGGCTGCATCAAAAAACCGCGCGAAAGATCGTGAATCAGCTTCTTGCCTGACGACCCGTCAGCCCTTTTTAGCCTCCCTGCTCCACATATCGCGAAGGGTAACCGTTCGATTGAAAACCGGTTTCTCCGGCGTTGAATCAGGATCGGGACAGAAGTATCCTTTCCTCAGGAATTGAAAACGCTCATCCAGCCCGGCATCCTTCAACGCAGGTTCAGCCATTACTGAAGTTAGTACCTGAAGTGAATCAGGATTCAAGTGATCTTTGAAGTCGCCGTCAGCGTCAGCAACGTTCTCTACTTTGAATAGCCTGTCATACAGTCGCACCTCGAGTGGTACGGCGTGTTCCACGCTAACCCAGTGCAGGGTTCCTTTTACGTTGATCCCGGAGGTATCAGAACCACTCCGGCTTTCGGGGATATAAGTGCATTTCAGTTCGGTGATTTTCCCGGAAGAGTCTTTTACCACCTCATCACAACGGATGATGTATGCGCTCTTAAGCCTGACCATCTGGCCGGGCGCAAGGCGGAAGAACTTCTTCGGAGGATTTTCCATAAAATCTTCCTGTTCAATAAACACTTCCCGGCCAAATGGCATTGGGCGTTTCCCTGAAGCGGGATCCTCGGGATTGTTTTCTGATTCAACGTCTTCTGTCTTTCCCTCCGGATAGTTTGTGATCACAACCTTCAACGGATCAAACACCACCATTCGTCTCTGGGCGATCTTGTTAAGGTGTTCCCTTACACAGAATTCAAGCAGCCCCACGTCGATAAGGTTTTCACGTTTGGCCACACCAATCTTATCGCAGAAATCACGAATGCTTTCCGGCGTGTAGCCTCTCCTTCGCACTGCACTCAACGTAGGCATCCGCGGATCATCCCATCCGCTGACATGTCTTTCGTTCACGAGTTGAAGCAGCTTGCGTTTGCTCATCACCGTGTACGTCATATTGAGACGCGCAAACTCATATTGCCGTGACGGATAAATCTCAAGTTTTTCTATAAACCAGTCATACAATTCCCTGTGGGGAATGAATTCCAGCGTACAGATGCTATGGGTTACATTTTCAATAGCGTCGCTTTGACCATGGGCGAAATCGTACATCGGATAAATACACCAGTCGTCACCTGTACGATGGTGGTGCGCATGCTTGATTCTGTACATGATCGGATCCCGCATGTGCATGTTGGGATGCGCCATGTCGATTTTCGCTCGCAACACTTTTTCTCCGTCTTTATACTTGCCGTCCTTCATTTCCGAAAAGAGCGCAAGGTTTTCGTCGATGCTGCGGTTCCGCGACGGACTGTCTTTTCCCGGCTGGGTTGGTGTTCCCTTTTGTGCAGCAATTTCTTCAGAAGTACTGTCATCCACATACGCCAGTCCTTTCTTGATCAGCTTAAGTGCGAATTCGTAGAGCTGTCCGAAGTAATCGGAAGCATAGAGTTCCTGAGCCCACTCGAATCCCAGCCAGCGCACATCCTGTTTGATGCTTTCCACGTATTCGGTTTCTTCTGTTACCGGGTTAGTATCATCAAAGCGCAGGTTTGTTTTGCCATTGTATTTCCGCGCAAGGCCAAAGTTCAGGCAGATGCTCTTGGCGTGGCCCATATGCAGGTAACCGTTGGGTTCCGGCGGGAATCGTGTTATAATGGCTTTGTACTTACCTTCGGCAAGGTCGTTCTCTACAATCTCTTCCAAAAAGTTCAGACTCTTTTCTTCTGTCATGGATATGCTGTTTTCACTGGCCTGCGGATGCAAATTCCGAAGGCGCTGCAAGGTAAAAAGCCTTTGGCATTCCCGCGAAATTATTTTTGAAGCATTCTACGAAATGGTTTGCAAACCGGTTTTTGGTCCGATTCAGGAAAAAACACTTACCTAAAAATCTAAATGATCGTTTAGATTTGCAGTCGGATAACGAGAAGCATGCGGGTCGCGATGCCCGGTGCTAAACCAGACAAAGATGAGAGACGTACGTGTTCGATTTGCCCCTAGTCCCACCGGGGCATTACATATCGGTGGTGTCAGGACTGCCTTGTATAATTACCTCCTTGCCCGCAAGCACAATGGTACTATGATCCTTCGTATAGAGGACACAGACCAGACGCGCTATGTAGCCGGTGCGGAAGAATACATTCAGCGCTCGCTCGAATGGGTGGGCATCAAAATCGACGAAGGCGTCGGACCTGGCGGACCTCACGCTCCTTATCGCCAATCTGAAAGGAAAGATATTTACAGGCAATACGCCCTTCAGTTGATTGAGAATGGCCACGCGTATTATGCATTCGATACGAAAGAAGAAGAAGAAGCGATGCGTAGTCGCCTTGAGGCCGCGGGGGTGGTATCGCCGCAGTACAACAGCATCACCCGAATGCAAATGCGGAACTCCCTGACATTGCCGGAGGATGAGGTCCGGCAGTTGCTGGAAAGCGGCGCACCATACGTTGTGCGACTAAAAGTGCCGCGAAAAGAAGGAATCCGATTTAATGATCTCATCCGCGGCTGGGTAAACGTCCATTCTTCCCAGATTGATGACAAGGTCCTGCTGAAAGGCGACGGAATGCCCACTTATCATCTCGCCAATGTGGTCGACGATTACCTGATGAAGATTAGTCATGTAATTCGCGGCGAAGAATGGCTGCCATCAGCTCCACTCCACGTTTTACTTTATCGCTTCCTGGGCTGGGAAAACGAGATGCCGCTGTTCGCTCATTTGCCACTTCTGCTGAAACCGGATGGAAACGGAAAACTCAGTAAACGTGACGCGGTTCGATTCGGCTTTCCCATTTTTCCTCTGAACTGGAATGACGAAGCTTCCGGCGAATTGTCGGTAGGATTTCGCGAATCCGGATACCTGCCTGAAGCGCTGATAAACTTCCTCGCGCTTCTGGGATGGAACCCCGGAAACGACCGCGAACTTTTCACGATGGAGGAATTAATTGAAGAGTTTTCGCTGGAACGCATCAACAAAGCCGGAGCTCGTTTCGATATTCAAAAAGCCCAATGGTTTAACCAGCATTACCTCCGACACCTGCCGGATGAAACCCTGGCCGCATTCCTGCTTGAATCGGTTGTAAAAGAAGGTATTTCCTGTTCGGAAAATAAGGCAAAGAAGATTGCGACTATTATGCGCGACAGGGTAACCTTTCCGACGGATCTTTGGGAGCAGGGACGGTTCTTTTTTCAGGCACCAGCCAAGTTTGATGAGGGTGTTCTAAACAAGAAGTGGAATCAGGATGTAGTGCGCGTGGTGACTGCTTTCAAGGATGGTATAGTCAACCAGACAACCTGGACTGCCGATATCGCCAAATCAACCCTGGAAGAGGTGGCAGGATCGCTCAATATTGGCGTTGGCAAGGTCCTTCAGGCGCTTCGCGTTGCGCTGACCGGCGCCAGCGGAGGTCCAGACCTTATGATGATCATGGAAATTATTGGAAAAGATGAAGTTGTTTCCCGGCTGACATTTGCCTTACAGAACTTTAAAGTGAAAGTGGCATAACAATTTTACACCTTTTTACGATTAAGGAATAGAAGGCAGGGGCAGGCTAAACTACGGAATATGGAAAAGAAAGATAAAGATAAAGGCAATAAACCGAAGCCGAAAGTTCACAAAGAGCTCAGCGGGTTCGATATTTCAATCGATCAGTTTGGAGAGATCAGCTCCAACATGAATATTGAAAAGATAAATGAGTTTCTCAATGAGAATGTCGACGACAAGAAGCTGGCCGAACGCGATGATTATGATGATCTGAAAAAAACCAAACGCAAAAAGGATAAGTAAAAATCTCAGAAGGCCGCGAGGCCTTTTTTTGTTTCGTATTTTTCCATTTCCTATTATTACCAGAGTGCCTGCCTCCCGCAGGGATTACGTACACTAACCACACACCCTATCCCCTATGAACCGATCACACGAAATCGATTATCAGATTAAAGGCGAAAGTATCCAGCTCGTTGAAATTGAACTTGATCCGATGGAAACGGTAATTGCTGAAGCCGGCGCTATGCTTTTTATGGAAGACGGAATAACGTTCGAAGCTAAAATGGGTGACGGCTCGCAGGCCAATCAGGGTATTTTTGACAAATTGCTTTCGGCAGGGTCGAGAATACTTACCGGTGAATCGCTTTTCATGACGCACTTCACAAACCGCGGTAACGGTAAAGCAAAGGTGGCTTTTTCGGCGCCATATCCCGGCACGGTTATTCCCATCGACCTGGCTAACACAGTGGGAAGGCAGCTCATCGTACAGAAAGATGGGTTTCTTTGTGCGGCGCTCGGCACCAAAGTAACGATTACGTTTAACCGGAAACTCGGCTCAGGGCTTGTAGGTGGTGAAGGATTTATTTTGCAAAAGCTTGAAGGAGATGGCAAGGCTTTCGTGCATGCCGGCGGGACCGTCATTGAAAAAACCCTCAACAACGAAACCTTACGGGTGGACACCGGTTGTGTGGTGGCTTTCGAACCCCAGATTGATTTTGATGTGCAGACTGCAGGGGGACTCAAATCAATGATCTTTGGCGGAGAAGGTATTTTCCTGGCAACGTTGCGCGGCACCGGAAAGGTATGGCTTCAGAGTATGCCGATCCGCAAACTTGTTCAGGCACTTGCTCCTTACGGCAACAATCGCGGAAAAGAAGGCAGCTCTATTCTCGGCAGTCTTCTCGAACGTTAAACGCCATCTCTGAGGTGCACAACGCGGCTAAGAAGGTCACGGACCACATGCAGGGAATCGCCGACATTTTCAACGCCCAGATACACGTCGGCGACGATGCTCTTCATGCCCTTCTGGAAAAATGGAACCATGTGCGAACCCTCAACCGCCACGAGTTCCTGGCCCGACCGGGAGAAATAGAAACAAGTCTGTTTTTCGTTTCGGCGGGGACCATGCGGATCTACTATCCCAATGAATCGGAAGAGATTTGTGTTGGTTTCGCCTATTCGAATACGCTAATCTGTTCATACCCCTCCTTCATATCCCGGAAACCGTCTCAATACTATATCCAGGCGCTTACCAAAACCAGACTGGTGTCGATTTCCCGGAAGGATTTCTATTCACTTTTCGAAAGATTTCCGGAAGTTGAAAGAGGCTGGAGGCTTCTGGAGGAACAGGCTTTGCTCGGGAAGATCGAAAGGGAAGTTGAAATGCTGACTTTTTCTCCGGAGCAGAGGTACACGCGGCTGCTGGAGCGGAGTCCACATATATTTCAGCTCATTCCGCGTAAATACATAGCATCGTATCTCCGTATGAGTCCGGAAACGTTGAGCCGATTGGGCACCTAAGGTTATTTCATCACGGACGAGAAGTCTGCGGGAAAGAGCCAGGATGTATCAGGAGTGAAATAATCTTCTCCGAAATTGAATGAAGAATCCGGGAAAAAACGACTTTCTACCTTTAAACTTCGGATTTTACTCGGCATATTTGCACGATTTGCCGGAAAAAGGGTCCGGGATCATGGGGACTTTCTGAAAAACAAGGCGGGTCACCAACCGAAACCAAATAACATCGCGTGAAGTACAAACGTATCCTTTTGAAGCTGAGCGGAGAAGCGTTACAGGGCGCCGCCAAAACAACCAACATAGACCCGAACGTTCTCGAACAGTATTGTGAAGAAATCAAAGCGTTGAGGGATCATAAGATTGAAGTTGCTATTGTCATTGGTGGCGGCAATATTTTTCGCGGCGGCCAGGCCGAAGCCCTCGGCATCGATCGTGTACAAGGTGATTACATGGGGATGCTGGCAACGGTTATCAACGCCATGGCCCTTCAGAGTGCATTGGAAAGACATGGGATGTACACACGTCTTATGGCCGGGATAAAAATGGAACAGGTGTGTGAACCGTTTATCCGGCGCCGTGCCATCCGACACCTCGAAAAAGGCCGGATAGTTATTTTTGGTGCCGGAATAGGAAACCCGTATTTCACCACGGACTCGACGGCAAGCCTCCGGGCTATCGAGGTCCAGGCCGATGTGGTGCTTAAGGGTACCCGCGTGGATGGAGTCTATACCAAAGACCCTGAAAAATTCCCTGACGCAGTACGGTATTCAAACCTGACATTCCAGGAAGCCTACGAAAAGAACCTGAATATTATGGACATGACGGCCTTCACGCTGTGCATGGAAAACAAACTTCCGATAATCGTTTTTGATATGAATAAGAAAGGCAATCTTCTA
Source organism: Bacteroidota bacterium (assembly GCA_023417785.1). Lineage (GTDB taxonomy): Bacteria > Bacteroidota > Bacteroidia > Cytophagales > Cyclobacteriaceae > Ohtaekwangia. The sequence continues at coordinate 6,494 of JAEZEH010000138.1, read as the reverse complement.
AAGATCGTACAGGGAGAACCGGCAGGTACTCTCATTGCATCGTGAGAAGCTTTCGCCCATAGTTTTTAGCATCAACTCATTTCGTTATGGAAGAAATCGAATTATTTCTGGAGGAAGCGCGGGAACTGATGACCAAAGCACTTAATCATTGCTCGCACGAACTCACCAAGATCAGGGCCGGCAAAGCCAACCCCAGTATGCTCGAAGGGATTCAGGTTTCCTACTACGGTTCAATGACGCCACTTCAGCAGGTTGCCTCCCTCACTACACCCGACGCACGTACGATCTTCGTGAAACCATGGGAAAAAAATATGATCCCCGAAATCGAACGGTCTATCATGAACGCCAACCTGGGACTTAATCCCCAGAATGATGGTCAGCAGGTAATTATCAACATTCCGATGCTGACCGAAGAACGGCGCAAACAACTGGTCCGCCAGGTCGGGCAGGAATGCGAGCACGGTCGCATAAGCATCCGCAGCATTCGCAAAGACACCAATGAGCAACTTAAAAAAATCAAGGGTGTTTCTGAAGACGACGTGAAGAACGGCGAGGAGAACGTTCAGAAGATGACTGACGATTTCATCGCCCGAATCGATGCGGTTATGAAAAAGAAAGAAACCGAAATCATGACTGTTTAATGATAACGTCTCAAACTGATAAGTGCTCCGCGATCCGGAGCATTTTTTTTGCCCGCCGGCGAATGGCCGGGAAATCTTCGTAAATTACTTTGTATTAAATCACTCTTATGGAAGACGCGGTTGGTTTTGGTGCCCGGGCGAAGAAAACGGGCAAAAAGGTCCTACGGATCTTCCTGATAATAGTAGTCACCGGCGCGATCGCGGTTTTTAGTTTTTACTATTGGGCTGTATATGAAACCGGCGTAATGGCGGGAAAGGTTTTACGTATTAGTGAAAAAGGGGTCGTGTTCAAAACATTTGAAGGGAAACTCAACCTTGAAACATTCGGCGCCCTGAAAGGTGCCAGTCCCATAGCCGAATCTTTTGACTTTTCCGTTGAAAAGGATAACGATGTTGTTATCCAGGCGCTGCAGGAAGTGGCGCTGAGTGGAGAGCGTGTCAACCTCCATTTCAAAGTTCGCTACGCCCGTTTTAAGTGGCGGGGCGACACCCGCTATTTCGTAACCCGTGTAGAACGCATTGAAACCCGCTGAGTCATTTCCCCTTCGCGGTCCCAATCTTTCCCTCGTATTCTTTGTTATCGTATTCGCGCAATTTTGCGGTACTTCCCTCTGGTTTGCTGGAAACGCGGTCGTCACCTCACTTCAGGAAATTTTTCAGTGGCCACCGGGATCGACGGGCCATGTAACCACCGCGGTTCAGGCAGGCTTTATTGCAGGCACATTACTCGTTACCCTTACTGGTCTTTCGGATCGTATGTCGCCATCGCGGCTTTTCTTTTTCAGTTGTTGCGTCGGTGCTTTGTGCAACTGCATCCCATTAATTTCCGCCGGATCATTTCCGCTGGCTCTTGCAAGTCGTTTTTTTACCGGCGTGTGCCTAGGCGGAATCTATCCGGTGGGCATGAAGATCGCCGCGGACTGGCGGGAGCATGGACTCGGTGACTGGCTGGGAGCATTGGTGGGTGCGCTTGTTCTTGGCACCGCCCTGCCTCACGCCCTGAAGTCCGTTGACACAATCAGTCATCCTGAGATTCTCCTTCCTGTAATATCGGCAATAGCATTGGGCGGCGGACTGATTCTCCTCGTGGTTGTGCCAGATGGTCCCTTCCGGAAACAGAGTACGCGATTTACGCTCTCTCATATCTCCCACACTCTGAAAACACGAACTATCAGGGCACCCATGCTTGGATATTTCGGGCATATGTGGGAACTGTATACGTTTTGGGCGCTCGTCCCGTGGATTATTTCCCGCTATCTGAATTCGTGGCAACTGCCCCTTAATCAAGCCTCGTTGTTTTCGTTTATGGTTATTGCTATCGGCGGATTTGGTTGCTGGGCGGGAGGCAAACTTTCGCTTCGCTTTGGCAGCACAAGTGTTGCCCGGACAGCACTTTTTATTTCTGGCATATGCTGCCTCCTCTCACCGGCAATGTGGCACATACCCCTTCCGTTGTTTTTGATCTTCCTGCTTGTCTGGGGGCTGACCGTGGTGTCCGATTCGCCGCAATTCTCCGCCCTGGTTGCCACAAACGCCCCTGCTGAAGCCCGTGGCACGCTCCTGACTTTTGCTACCTGCATCGGATTTGCCATCACTATCATAAGTATCCAAACCGTCAATGCATTGTCCGCCGTAATTTCTAACGATTATCTTTTGTTGTTCCTGGTACCAGGGCCGGTTCTCGGATTAATGGCGACATTCCGGAAGTAAGCGCTGCGCATCTCGCCCGAACTGCACTTGTTTTTTTCGGCATTACTTATAAATTCGTATTCACGAGCCAATGGAAGCGGTGCTTTCTCTGGCCCGAACCGATGTACAACATAAAATTTACCCGTTATGCAAAAGAAAACCATTCCCGGTATTTACAATTATTGTGACCGCTGGTGTGAGCGTTGCAATTTCACCAATCGATGTGCTATTTACGATGATCCTGTAACCGCCTCACGTCGGATACCCGAAATGCCGCACCGATCTCTCCTGGATTCCCTCTCGCTTAACCTCGCGAAAGCGAGAGCTGTGCTGGACGAAGCTGCCCGCGAGCACGGGTTAGACCTCACTTTGTCTGAGGTACAGAACGCATGGCACAACGAAGTGGCGCAAGCCGGGCCGATGAGGAAACAACATCCGCTATCCATTCAAAGCCTGGACTATGATATGCGTGTATTCCGCTGGATGGCTTCGCTTGACGTTAGTCGAGAACATCTAGTCGAAGGTTGCAGCTACGGCTCAAAGATCCAAGAATCTACCACAGTGATCGCCCGTTACTCAGCCCTTATTCACGTCAAACTATGCCGGGCCATCAGCAGTATTGTGACAACTGACCAATGGGCGGAGGACAATGGACTACAGAAGGATTCCGACGGCTCAGCAAAGATTGCGCTAATGGCCATGGAGCGATCCCTTGAGGAGTGGCGGATACTATATCATTCGATGCAAGAATTTGAAGACGATATACTCGCATTTCTGGTGAGCCTCGAGCAACTCCGTAAAACGACTTTGGAGTTTTTCCCGAATGCAATGAAGTTTGTCCGGCCGGGTTTCGATACCCAGGTTCGTCATCGACCAAACTTGTAGTCCTCCTTAGTCAGGTTCGTAGTGCTTGCTTCAGCGGTCTATGGTGAGTTTATGGAACGCCGCCCACCGGTCAAGTAAGCCTACGAATCGTTTCAGGTGATCTTCGTTCAAAAATACATTTGACCATGTATCGAAAGTACGGCATTGAACCCCCAGATAGAATGACAAGACGCCCAACGCGGCGTAAGGAATGAAGTCAAGCTCATCTTTCGTCGGGGAATGAATTGTTGCATATCCTTCGAAGAATGCGTTGGCCTTGGTATGATAGTCGGATTCGTTGTTGGTAGCATAGAGCTGAAAAAGGAAGTATGCCACGTCATGAATCAGCCATGCGTTCCCGCAGAAATCGAAATCAAAAAATGTTATTTCACTTTCTTCTTTTATATGAAGATTGTCGAACCACACATCGAGGTGTACCACGCCACGCCGAAATGCCGACCCATCAACCTGTTGATATCGTCTCTTCAAGAAGCTGTTCAGTTGCCGTATCCGTTTAACTTCGGCGTTTTCAGTACCGAAGAGTCCGGTCACAAAGGCGAACGAATCGTCGAACATGACTGTCGGCGTGTACGTAATCCGCCGAAGTTCAAGACCCGTGGTCAGCGAATGCATTCGTGCCAGCGCCTTGCCAATATGGAAACTCGTCGCTGCAGCGAAACGGGGATCTTTTCTCCCCGCAGCATACGAAAACAAGACACCATAACGCGTGCCTTCGGGTGCTGCAAGTGAAAGCATCTCGTTATTTGATTTCGAAAGGATGGGATAGGCGACGGAGACATCGTTCTCCTTTAGGATCTTCAGCAAACGGATCTCTTCGGAAATTTCATCCACGGTCCGCCACCCATATGTGTAAACTCGAAAAACCCATTTGCTCTCCGCGGCCATCACGAGGTAAAGGTGATTCATGCCCGTACGAAGCAATTTACACGTTACTGGTGAATTCAATTTGTACTGGTTTTCAATCTCGTGTGCCAGATGTGATGCCGATAAGGTGGACTCCGTTACAGGGAATAAGTTCATAATAGGTGGTGATACAGGACGAAGGTGCATCTACTTTTTTTCTCACGCAACACGCAGATCACAAGTGAATACACAGACGATGGTGTTTATTCTTCTGTGATTCCCGTCCCTTCCAGAGATTTCCTGATCGGGTAAATCGATATTGACTTAAGTCAACGATCGGGGCACCGGTACGCCATATTTTTGGATATGTCATTTAAGACTTTCGAATCCCACAAAAAAATTAGACGACTCCTCGGATGGAGCATCATAGTTATGTTTGTGTTGGGCATTTTTGCCGAAACAACAAGGACAAGCCTTATCGACTGGAACGATTCACATACAACATGGAATAGTATTGTTCAATCAAGACTGGCTTATTCGCTTATGGTGGTTGCGTTTGTTGCGATCATACTACTTGATTCGGTACTCGCCGGAGGCATCTTTACTATTTTCAAATTTCGTGAGTCGGTCGTTGTCTATTTAATGGTGACTCTTCGATTTATCTACGTAGCGATCAAGGGGGTATCAATCATCGGACTACTACTCGCCGCCGGCATTTATTTCAATGGCCATTACGGCGAAGATTCCGCGTCGCAGGCATTGGCCTACCTCAGATTTCACGACTCCGGTTTTGGAATTGGTCTCATCGTATTTGGGTTCCATCTTTTGTTCCTTGCTTATATAGCACGTCAAATGCAATTCCCTAAATGGATTTGGTGGCTGCTGGGATTGGCAGGATTAGGCTACATTGCAAACAGTTTGAGCAGTCTGCTTATTCAAAAAGAGCTTTTGCAAACGGTGATTATAATCATCTTCATTCTGCCCATGACATTCTCAGAGCTTGCCTTTTTTCTGTGGCTCTGGTTGAAACCTGGAGCCAAATTCAAGGAAGATGGTCACGGTTTTTGAGCCAGCCTTTTCCGAATGCGGCTTAATGTTTCAGGTTTGATTCCCAAATAACTTGCCAGATGATATTGGGTCACCCGCTGAATCAGGTCCGGCCGTTGTTCCACCAGTTTTAGATAGCGCTGTTCCGGAGTTAACGTGATAAATGACCTGCTCAGATCCTTATATCGTCCAAAATTATCAGTTACAAACAGCGCAGACATCTTCTCTAGCTTAGGGTTTCTTTCATAGGCACCCTCAATTCGATCAAACCGGCCAATGACTAACGTAGTGTCCTCTTCGCAAACCCAATTTAATCCGCTTGGCTGTTTATTCGATGCACTTTCGAACTCCACAATGGCTTCTCCCTCGGTGTAAAAATACGTCGTGTGTTCTTCGCCGTCTATGACTTCGTATTCTCTTACCAAACCTTGAATATTAAAGTAACACGCTTTGGAGATTTCGCCTTGCCTTAGAATGTGGGTTCCCTTTGGGAATGATTGATAGGGCACTTCTTTTAATATGGCGATCTCCTCCTCCGGTGTCAATGTCACGTATTTCGATATGTACTCCAGAATCAGTTTTTCCATCAGTGGAATTATGCAAATTTTTGGATTGATTCAAAATCATAAAGGAGACGACGGTAGCCCAGTCGGGGATTGATCTCTCTCGCGGAACACGCAGATCACGCGGACGAAGACGCGGAAGGGTGAGCTGTTACTTTTCCGTGGCTACTAATGCCTTTCACGGCTCCTGCTATATTCTTGGTATCCCTTCTCTCTCGCGGAACACGCAGATCACGCGGAAGAATACGCGGAAGGGTCCACCGACCTTTTTTGAGAGAGATTCCGACATAACTCAGCCATTCTCATGCATGTGATCAGATCGAAGGGTTTTAGTATGGCCATTGCGTATGGCGTATATGATAAAAATTATCCCTATTAGGATGAACGGAACGCTTAACCATTGGCCCATATCCAATGTCATTTGTTCTTCGAAACTGACTTGCTTTTCCTTGGCAAACTCAATTAAGAATCGCGACATGAAAACCATCGAAATTGATAATCCGAAGAATAACCCGCTTCCCGGCAGCGCCTTTCTGGATTTATACATATACCATAAAACTCCGAACGCAATAAGGTACGCGATGGCCTCGTAAAGCTGCGCCGGATGCCGGGGAAGATCATCGTTGCTTGCAAAAATAAACGCCCAGGGGAGATCCGCAGGCGTGCCGACGATTTCCGAATTTATGAGATTGCCAAGCCTGATAAAAGGCCCGACCAAAGGTGCGACGATCGCAACCATATCAAGTGTGCGAAGCATTGGTTCCGAGGTTTGTCTGGCGTAAATGAATAAGGCAACGATCATTCCCAGTGCGCCTCCGTGACTGGC
>JAEZEH010000092.1 GCA_023417785.1 Bacteroidota bacterium | reverse complement strand
CGTTTCTGAAGCACTCCACAATTTCAATTCGGAGGCGCGAAACAATGAATTGAAATCCATCAGAAATCTGAAATCAGAAATCAGAAACTACTTCATTCCCGAGAATCCGCTCGCGGTGCTTCATGCCCCATTCATGCAACGCATGAACTACCGGGTAAAGACTCTCGCCGTGTTCTGTCAACGTATACGATACGGTGATCGGCGATGTATCAAACACTTCGCGGGTGACGAGTTCGTTGATCTCAAGGTCCTTGAGTTCTTTGGATAACATTCGGGGTGTAATGCCATCGATCATTCGCTGCAGCTCTTTGAATCGCCGCGGTCCGTGTGTAAGATGGAAGACAATTAAGAGCTTCCACTTGCCACTCACAATGTCGAGCGTGTCGCGGATCGGCAGAAAATTCTTTCCGCATTCTGATTCTTTCACTGGTGCACACATGGTTCTTCGTTTTCTGTGAGAATAAAGTTAGTTCATTTTATCCGCTATACCAGCTGAAACCGGTATACCAGAGTATAGCATTGCGGATCGTGCCCACCAGAGCCACACCTTTGTAAAAAAAACTATGAAAACAGCCACATTAATCATAAGAATTGCCACGGGCCTAATGTTCACCGCCAGTTCAATAATGTATTTTCTCAACATGATGCCCGAAGCAGAATTGTCGGGAGCAACCCTCAAATTTGTCGCCGGCCTCGACGCAGCAGGATACTTCATGCCTTTTCTAAAAGTTGTCGAACTGGTCGGCGGACTCGCCCTCATCGCCGGACGATTTGTTCCGCTCGCAGCAGTTGTCCTGTTTCCGGTGACGCTAAATATCTTCCTCTTCCACGCGTTTCTCGCACCGGAAGGAATGGTAATTCCCATCCTCCTCCTGGCAGCTAACCTTTATCTCGCCTTCGCCCACCGCGATCGCTATCAACCCATACTCCAGCCCTGAAGCAAAACCGTACTTTGACTATCTACTATGTACTCTGTACTTTGTACTAGCTACTCTGTACTATCGTCACATCTTGTTCCCGAGCTTCTCCCCTGCAGGCTGCGGATCACTGAACGGCTGATTGTAATACCGCTGCCCCGTGGCCTTGTACAACGCGTTGGCTATTGCTCCACCCGTCGGGGGCAACGCGGGCTCGCCAAGGCCGGTGGGCGATATGCCGTTGTCGACAAAGTGCACGTCGATCTCCGGTATTTCCTTCATCCGGATCAACCGGTATGCGTTGAAGTTCTTTTGTTCCGCAGCGCCGTCTTTGAAGGTAAGCTTGCTGAACATCGCGTGACCCATGCCGTCGACGACGCCGCCACGAACCTGCTGCAACGCACCGCTGAGGTTCACTACAATGCCACAATCCGCCGCCACGTGTATGTGGCTGATCTTCGGTTTGCTGTCAACCATTTGCACCTCGGCAACCTGCGCTACATACGACCGGTGTGAAAAGTAGACACTGAATCCTTGTGCAAGATTCTGCTTCTTGCCCCACCCCGACTTCTCTGCAGCAAGCTGAATCACGCCGCGCATTCGCGATACGTCGTAGCCGATCTGGCCCACCGGATTTTTTTCGGCGCGGTCGAGCAGATCGAGCCGGAATTGTACAGGATCGGCCTTCACTTCATGCGCCACTTCGTCGATAAAACTCTGTTCCGCGAAAGCGAGGAAATTGGTGATCGGTGCGCGCCACGCACCGGTGGTAATCGGCGACTTGTGATCAATGGATTCGATCAACAGGTTGTCAACCGATCCGGATGGAAAGTTGTTCTCCCGGGTGGTGTTGCCGGCGTTGATACCGACACCCCGAAGTCTGTATCCGGTCATCTTACCCTGGCTGTCAAGGGCAGCCTGAAAGCGATACCGCACCGCAGGACGATAACTTCCGCCGGTCATGTCGTCTTCACGCGTCCACGTTACCTTTACGGGTGCCTTGATGATACTTGAAAGCTCCGCAGCCTCGGTCACGTAGTCAGCTTTGAGCCGACGCCCGAACCCACCACCAAGCCGCGTAAGCTCCAGGGTGACTTTTGCCGGATCCATACTCAGGAGGCGCGCCACTTCGTTTCGCGCCATATCCGGCGTCTGCGTCGGGCCAATGAGTTCGACGCCGTCTTCGCGTACGTGCGCGAAAAAGTTCATCGGTTCCATTGGCGTGTGCGAAAGGAAAGGACACTGATATTCACGTGTAATTACCCGCGCGGCGTTTTTGAACGCGGATTCCACATCGCCTTCTTTCCGCTTCACGAACGCTTCCTCAGCGGGACTGTCCAGCAGCTTTTTGAATAGCGCGTCGTGATCGGCAGTGCTCTCGATGTCGCCGTCTTTTTCCCATTCTATCTTCAGCGCCTTGCGCGCCTTGTTTATCTGCCAGGTGGATTTGCCCACTATGGCTACGTTGTTTTTGAAGGTCACTATATCGACGATGCCAGGCATGGCTTTGGCTGCGGCGCTGTCAACAGACTTCAATTTCATTCCGAAAGCCTCGGGCCGCTGAATCATCGCATGAAGCATGCCTTCGCGATAAACGTCCAGTCCATACAGGGGCTTACCGGTAACCATTTCGTGGTTGTCGACATTGCGTATAGCCTTTCCGATAAGGCGGAAGTCACGCGGATCCTTCAGCGTTACTTCGGCGGGTACGGGGAGGCTGGAGGCGTCGGCGGCCAGATCGCCGTATGCGATTGACTTTCCGGTTTTTTTATGACTTACCTTTCCGGCTGCCGTTTCCAGCTCGCTTACAGGAACATTCCAGCGTTTTGCCGCAACTTGCAAGAGCATGTGTCGGGCCGTGGCGCCGGCTTTCCTCAGACGTTCCCAGCTGTGCGGAATGGCGCCGCTGCCGCCGGTAAGCTGACGCTCAAATTTTGCGGTGTCGAGCGGAGCTTGTTTCACCACAACGCGCGACCAATCTACATCGAGCTCTTCGGCAACGATCATGGGAAACGAGGTCTTGATATTCTGACCGAGTTCCGGGTTCGGCGAATACAAGGTGATTACATCATCGGCCGATATGGAAAGGTAACTATTGAAAGCAATCTCATTTTCGGCAATGTCCGCACCTGCTATTACGCGCATGGCATCCGAGGCGCCGGCCCAATGGAAGCCGAGTAACAATCCGCCACTGGTGGCTGCAGCAGTCTTCAGAAAATTCCTGCGCGATGTCTTAGGGTTGATGGTCATGGCTTATTTCGTTTTGGCGGATGCAACAACAATAGCTTCGCGAATCCGGTGATAGGTGCCGCAGCGACAAAGGTTACCGTTCATGGCGTTCTCTATCTCGGCTGTAGACGGCGCGTTATTCTTTTTCAGGAGCGCGGCGGCGGTCATGATCTGGCCCGCCTGACAATATCCGCATTGCGGTACGTCCACTTCGTCCCAGGCAAGCTGCAGGGGATGATCACCGTTTTCGGACAACCCTTCAATGGTCGTGACCTTGTTGGTTCCCACGGCGGAAACCGGATAGGTACACGAGCGGATCGCGTTGTCATTTACATGGACGGTACAGGCCCCGCATTGCGCAATGCCGCATCCGTACTTCGTTCCGACGAGGTTGAGGTTATCCCTCAGAACCCACAAGAGCGGTGTATCCGCGTCCACGTCGACGGTGTGTTTCTTACCGTTCACCAGTAATGTATATTGAGGCATAGGCTTGGAATTAATGAAACTCAAGTGTTGAAAACTCAAGTTAGAAAAAATTGCACAGCTGCGACACGGGAATTACACAGATTTGAAATGCCAGGCTGATCTTTTGAACAGCTCTTAACAGGCCGCCCGGATTTTAACAAATCGTTAACAGAAAGACGATTCCGGTCGCATTTATTGCGTGATGTGCCTATTGATGAAGAATGGATGTTCCCGCCCCTGGTTTTGGGCTGCATGCCCGCACTGGCCTAAGACGCGTCCAGCCAGATTTTTACCACCGTTCCGCGACCAACTTCACTTTCGATTTCAACATTTCCGCCCAGCGAATCTACTTGTGTCTTTACAAGAAACAAGCCGATGCCGCGTCCTTCCACATGGAAGTGGAATCGCTTGTAAAGCTGAAAAATCTTATCGAGATAATCGGTGTTGATACCCAGTCCGTTGTCTGCAACCGTTATCAGAATCCGGCCTTCACATTTAGCGGAAGTGACTTGAATCACCGGCTGCCTTTCCAGGTGGCGGTATTTAATGGCGTTGCTGATTAGATTGAAAAGGATGCTGTTTACGTAGGGTTTGATTGAAACAATTACCGGGACTTCGCTGAAGTCTGGTTCGATAACCGCATTGGCTTGTTCGATCTCATACTTGAGATTTCCCAAAATGCCCTTCACTTCTTCCTGGAGGTTCACCGGTGAGAAGATTTCCATAGAAAAAGTACGGATGTCCAGAATGGCATTTAGTTCACGAAAAACGAGGTCGAGTTCCTGGCTCGCAACAATGAGCTTTTCAATAATTCCGCCGGTATCCGTTCCGTTGGATTGCTCCATTTTCACCAGCTGGCACAACCCGATAATCCGGGCTACCGGCGCGCGAAGATTGTGTGCCGTCACGAACGAATACTGCTCGAGCTGACGGATATACTGGATCAGTTCAGCAGTGCGTTTGCGAACCTCCTCCTCAAGTTTCTCGTTCTGCCCCTGAATCTCATCGCGTTGCCGGCCAATAATTTCGTTTACTTCCTCCAGCTTCTTTTTCTGGTCGGCTATCGCGTCGCGCTGCGCGGCAATCTCCTCTTTCTGGACCACCAGCTTTTCGTTCAGCTGATATAATTGATCGTTGACGCTGGTAAGGGCCTTGTTCTTATTCTCAATGACCGACTTTTGTTCGTTCAGTTGTTTGTTGTCGTTCTGCTTTTGATGGATTGCATACCCAAGTCCTACCACTGACACAAAAAAGAACGCAATAATCGCCAGCAGGGTGTTGCGCTGACTTTGTTGTTTCTGCAGATCCAGGGCATTTTCTTTCTGCAAAAGGGCCAGCTGGATCTGATTTCGCTCCGCCTCGAAAACACGTCCTACATTCCGGAAGGCCTCGGCCATCGCCATGTGGCCATCACGCCCGACAGTCTCCTTGTAGTTCGTGATGTCGACCACCTTTGGCTCAAATAACGCAGCGCGGGCCTGTATGTCGTCCTTGACAAAAACGCCTTTCATTTCGACCCGTTCACCCCGCGCAAACTTGATGGCCAGCTCTGCAGCCGCATACGCCAGGGGTGCAATGGGTTTATAAACGGTCATGGTTTGACGCCCTTCAAGTATGTTCCGAATGGCAGGGAGGTCGGCGTCCTGCCCGCATATCATGACCTTGTCTGCGTATTCTTTCGGGATCGCCTGAATAAACCCGTTGGCCAGCGCATCGTTGCCGGCAATGACTACGTCAGGCACCGGATTGCCTGATTTGAAATATTCAACAGATAATTCGTATGAACTTATTTCGCTCCAGTTCTCCAGTTGGATGTCCCCGATCAGCTCGATGTCACCTCGTTCAATAAACGGCCCGAGTTCTGACATCTGGCCTTTCCGCAAAAGCATTGAATTATAATCAGTGGCTGGCCCGCTGAGCAAAAGATACTTTCCCCGCGGTACCCGACTTGTCGTATAGCTTGCCTGAAGTCTGCCGACCTCTTCGCTGTCGTACGACAAATAGGCCGAGATGTCATTGCTTAGAATAAGCCGGTCATAGGAAATCAGAGGAATTCCGGCCTTTTTGCACATGGCCGCAATTTCTGAGGCCTTTTGTCCGTCGATAGGAACGAGTACCAAGACATCAACGCCATCGGCAATCATTTTTCGCGCCCGCGCAAACTGATCCTCATGTGTGTAAGAGAGTTCAATTGACGTTTGACCACCAAGTTGCTCTACACGATCCGAGAAGAGTTTTTGGTCAAGATACCAGCGGTCACTCACAAATGTGCCCAGCAACAACCCGACGTCCTGACCCATTGATGGTAGCCACCACAGCAACAAAAGAAAACAAACCAGAATGGGTTTGAAACGCGAATTCATATTCTCGGGGTCAGGTTTAAGTGGCCATTCCGAAGGTAGGTATTATTTGCAACCACGGTGGCAAGCTGACCTCAACGCTCCCGATCCACGGGTAAGGTATAATAAACAACGTTCGCGCAACTGTGTGGATACGCGGAAAAACAAAAGAACCTGACATAAGTGCCAGGTTCTTTTGTTCTAATATGGTTCTAACTATTGGTTCTGTACCGGCATCGCTTTCGGCTCAGCCTCCATATCTATGCGCTGCTCCTTTTCGTAGCCGAAGATCTCGTCCAGCGTAAGCTGCTGGACTTTACCATATTTCTGAAGCTCTTTGAAATTGATCTTGTCCTTGCTACCAATCAGCACAACGTTGTAGTTGGTATTCTTCAGGTATTCTGACTGAAACTTCTCTACATCGTCGAGTGTGGATTTCTGTGCCTGTTCATAGATGTCTTTACGGATATCGTAATTCAATCCACGTTTTTTTGCCGATTCATAATTGAAAAGAATAGCCGTTTTGGTTATACGTTCACTTTCAATCTGATTAAGCAGTGATTTTTTAGCAATCTCAAACCCGTTGTCAGACCGCGGGAAATTCTGCAACAGCCCGAGCATGGCAGTCATGGCCTCAGGTTGTTTGTCCGCCTGAGTTCCGATATATGCGTAGAACATGTCGTTATCACCAAGTTTTGGAGCCGATCCATGATACGCAAAAGCGGCATACGCGAGTCCCTGCGCTTCACGCAACTCCTGGAATATTGGCGACCCCATACTTGATCCGAAATATTCGTTGAACAGGCGACTCATTGGTACGCGTGACTTGTCAAATTCCTCGCCCTTGCTGAGAAACATTACCTCTGCCTGAACCATATCATAATCGGCCCAATACACCTGCGGGGTGGTCGCATCCTGCATGGTGAACTTCACCGGAGCCGGGGTGGGTTTCAGAGTTTCCGGAAGAATGTGATTTTTGTTCAGCGAAGCCAGCAATTCATCCTCAGCCTTCGGCCCGAAGTAAAGCACGCGATGCTCTGTCTTGGTAAAGTCACGAATAAGGCCGATCAACTCTTCCGGCCGTAATTCGCGAAGCTGCTTATTGCTCAACACATTGGTGAATGGCGAGTTGGCACCGTACAACCCGTAGTTCATCAGCCCCCCGAACATAATAGTACCTTTGTTCTTCTTGGCGTCTTCACGTTTCTTGAATATCCCGTCGACCATTTTTTTCAGCGCTTCCTCATCGGCTTTCGGATTCGCGAGAAGCTTCTCAAACAAGGCAATCGATTCGTCCATCGTCTCCGACAAGCCCTCCAGATAAACGTACGTCTGATCCTGTGATGCGCTCACACCAATGTTTGCGCCCAGCTTGTAAAATTCTTTCTTGACGTCTTCGGCCGTCATCTCATCTGTGCCGAGGTATTGCAGGTATTCAATGGCCACGTTGATCTTCGGATCGTTATTACTCCCCACATCAGCCAGATAAAACAGCGTGTAAAGCTCATTTTCGTTGTTGCGGGTATAAAGCACCTCGACGTCTTTATTCATCTTCAGGGTACGGATGTCCTTCTCATAATCCACAAAGACAGGCTGCAGTTTTTCAACTTCCTTGCCCGCGATTGCTTCATGAAAGGGTGACTTCGTTTCCTTGTTAAGATTGACTTTTGTGATTGCAGGCTTGGTCACCTTTTGGATGGTCTCATCCTTGCCACTCCGCTTATACACGATGGCGTAGTTGTTTCCATAGTGCTCATTCGCAAACTTCACAATATCTTCCTTGGTGTACGCTCGCAGTCGGTCAACCTGTGCGATATACTCGTTCCATGGTATGTTGTTAGTGAATGCCATAACCATGTCATTTGAACGCGACCAGTTGTCTTGCGAATTTCTGATACGGTCCTTCTTCAGATCATTTATGGTCGCGCCGATAAGCCAGTCCTCGAACTCACCTTTTTTGAGAAGTTCAATCTGTTCGAGAAGCAGGTCCTTCACCTCATCCAGTGTTTGTCCTTCGCGGGGGCGTCCCGTGAACGTATGAATGGAATAATCATTCATTTCATTTACATAAGAACCCGGGCTCAGTACCTTCTGCTGTTGCTTAAGATTAATGTCGATCAACCCCGCCTGTGAGTTTGCGAGAATCATATCACAAAGTGTGAGCAGATCAAATTCACGGAGGTTATTCCGACCATCGAACCGGAAACCGATGTTCACCCATTCGGCATCGGGTCCCTTAATTTCTTTTACTACGGGAGCCGCTATCGGATCTTCCACAGTCTTTTCGAAAACCGGCAGATTTTCGTTTGGCTGCCAGTCGGCGAAGTACTTGTCGATTAGCGCAATGGTTTTATCATAGTCGAGATCACCACTAAGGCAAATCGCTACGTTATTGGGACGGTAATACTTTTCGAAGTAATCCTTTATGGCGGTGATTGAAGGATTCTTCAGGTGGTCGATGGTTCCTATTACGGTTTGCGTACCGTATGGATGTTTGGTAAACATCGCACCGTAAAGTGCCTCGTAGGTTTTCCAGTAGTCGTTGTCGAGGCTTCGGTTTTTCTCCTCATACACCGCTTCCAGTTCCGTGTGAAAAAGACGTGGTACAATAAGTTTAAATCGATTGGCCTCGATCTGCAACCAGTTTTCAACCTGGTTGGCCGGGATGTCGTTGATGTAAACAGTACGGTCTTCGGAGGTGTATGCGTTTGTCCCCTTCGCGCCTATCGACGCGATCATCTTGTCATACTCATTGGGAATGGCATACTTCGATGCTTCAAATGAAACCTTGTCAATCTGTTTGTACATTTCGTTTCGTTGCTCCTGATCGGAAAGCTTGCCATAGGCCGAAAACATATACTCAATACTATCTAACAATGGCTTTTCCTTCTGCCAGTCAAGCGTACCAAAGTCGGCTGTGCCTTTGAACATTATGTGTTCAAGATAGTGGGCCAGCCCGGTGTTGTCGGCAGGGTCATTTTTTCCGCCGGCCTTCACAGCAATCTGTGTTTGCAGACGTGGTTCGTCCTTGTACTGACTGAGGTAAACTTTCAGTCCGTTTTTCAGCGTGTAAATCCGGGTTTTCAACGGATCGCTTGTCGCATATTCGTATGCATACCCGTTGGATTCGGCCTTCTTCAACGCGTACTGTGCCTCCTGCTGACATCCGAAAATGGTCAGGGCAAGAGCAAATACAAAAACTTTACGAAGAGAATACATAGATAACGTTTTGATTTTGGTGAATGTTGAAAGGTTGATATGGACGCTTACCGGATTGATCCGGACAGATAGAACTCCGGGGACTTAGGAAGAGTTACCCCATTTGGTGGTAGTCATCATCGGTCAATGAATTATACTCTACAAGATGTGAACTATTCGCGGAAAGTTTACGAGAACCGGCGAAAATTATTGATCACTTACGGGATTGGTGATTCCACGCGATTGAACGGAAAATTCAACGGGCGTCAAACCGGTAACTTCCTTGAATGTCTTCGTGAAACCTGACAGGTTGTTGAACCCGGTTTGTGCGGCCACCTCACTAACCTGCGTGTTCTCCATCGCAAGAAGGCGCTTCGCCTCCTCAACCCGGAAATACCGGATGTAATCGTTCGGCGACATATTCGTAAGGGCTTTCATCTTGCGGTAAAGCTGAAGCTTGGTAAGGGAAAGTCCGTCGCCCAGTTCGTCGACTCCAAACCCGGTTCGGTGATAGCCTGTTTTTAGAATCGCGTTAACGCGATTGACAAACTCCAGTTCGGTGGAGAAAAAATCATCTACTGTTTCGCCACTAAGCAGTTGTTTCCGGAAGCCTGTATATAGATGCTTGCGCTGTTGCATGAAATTCCGAATCTCAATAAGCAGGGATCTGGCGTCAAAATCTGAACGGATGCATCCGTCGGCGGGAACGGGCTCGTCCACCTTTAACGTAATATCAGTGTTAAGAAGGATCACCGGAATATGACTGGTAGCCATGGTAACTTTGAGCAAATTACAAAGGGAAACACCATCCATTCCAGGCATTTGCGAATTCGTGATGATCAGGTCGGGAATTATTTCGAAAGTTTTCCGGAATGCCTTGAGACCATCCTTAACGGCTATTACGCGATAGTTGAGGCGCAACGTATTGGTGAGAGACAGCCTGACTTCATCGTCTTCCTCGGCAATCAGAATTCGGGGAGCGGATTCGGTGGAAATGTAGTTGGGACTAAAACCTGACAAATCGGGGTTCTCATGCTCTTCCTCAGTTCCCATTGGGAAAACAAATCCCTCCGACTCCGCAAGGTACGCTTTAACTGATCGGCGCCGGGCGTTATAACGGGCCGTAAAATAAAGTACTAGCAAAAGTAGCATCAGCAAACCACCATACAAAATCAACGAAGACAATCCCTCGTTAGTAGCAATGGACGTAATCAGATCAGAAAAATTAGCTGAGGCTGTGGGTTGTTTCGCCTCGGTGGTTGTTAATATAGATTTTGCCACACGTGTCTCCGGGGATACACCAGGTAGCATCGCAATAAGGATATAGACCAGCCGCATAATCCTATACTTAATAACGTGTCCTGAAAGATACTAAAATAAACCAGAAACACTAATGTTACTTATTGAATTTGAAGCGGTTAACTATTTCGCCGTTCTGCCGGGCCGAGGTCTTTCGTCAGCGATAAAGGAATTACACTGATTGGTAATTCCCTTGTTTTCTTGCCTCGGTCACGAGTGCTCACCATATTTGATTTGATTCCATCGAACGTACAAACGTCATATCAAGTCATATGAAATTCTTTCAAAAAGAAATAAGTCTGCCTGCGGTTCGTCGCGGCTTTCACCTTATTACTTCTACTGTAGAAAAGGCTTTGCCGGAATTGCGCAACATTCGCGTAGGCCAGCTTCAGGTCTTTATTAAGCACACTTCAGCAAGTTTATCTATCAATGAAAATGCTGATCCGTCAGTACGCGTTGATTTTGAAAGTCACTTCAATAAAATGGTACCCGAGAATGCTCCGTATTATCGTCATACCAGCGAAGGTCCGGACGATATGCCGGCGCACCTCAAGGCATCGCTACTCGGAAGTTCGGTAACTATTCCTGTAACGAATGGCGAATTGAATCTCGGTATCTGGCAGGGGATTTACCTGTGTGAACACCGCGACAATGGCGGGACCCGGCGTATAGTAATTACGTTGGTCGGGACGGAGTAGCATTAGCACGGTAGCCTTAGAACTGATCGCGAATAAAAATGGTAAGTAAGAAACATCATATTGAAAACCGGGTCGCAGTGACTATGCGTGGTACCCCGATTGAATGGTGGTTTATTACAAACAATCCATGCGGTTAATGTCCTCTTCTGCTAATTAATAACAATCCGCCATTATCACACCGCCGGAATTGAAGGCTCGCGATGTCGTCTTCGGCTCCGAACCGCTATCCAAAAAAAGTATGCGTAAATAGTACTCGCGACGTGGTGTTGTCACCTTCAACCCCGCCACCTCATAAACCGCGTAAACTGCGACTGCTTCATAATGCCCACCGGGCCGTCATAAATGCCGCCGTTGCCACCGTAGTCGGCCACGTAGATCAATAAAAGATTTATGGCTCCGGGGCGAATAACGTCCGCGGGAAGATGGTACACACGGAGCTTGTCGTACTGATTGGTGGAGCCGACCAGTTTACCGTTCAGATAGGTTTCATCGTAATCATCGATCCGTCCCAACAGCAAAACAAGGTCCTCCCCTTCCAGCGATTTGGGAACGAAGAACTGCTTCCTGTACCACGCTGTTCCGTCGAAATGTTCGAAGCCCTGATGCTCCCAGGGCCCGGGCACGTTCAGCGTTGTCCACGAGGCTTTGCCAGAAGGCGTGCGATCGCTCCTCCGCTCAACTTCGCGAACCGCAAAATTGCGACGTTCTGTGGTGAAGTCCCATACCCCTTTCAGATTAACCGCGAAAGCTTTCGCGTCTTCGTCGATGTAGATGCCGATGTCGCCTTTTACGATACCACCTTCTATGCCGGCATCGTACACGCGAACAGCAATCACGTTCTTGCCATTGAACCGGATCGCTTCCCGCGGAATGTTGTACGCCCGCCTTGCATTATATGCGGTATTAAACCTGGGTGGAAACGCGCCCGACGATCCGATCTTCACACCATTGACGTAAACTTCATCCACATCATCGATATAGCCGAGAATCAGTGTATAAGTAAGCTGCTGATCCTTGAGTAGTGTACCATCGAACGTATTGCGATACCAGGCGTAGCCATCGTATCCATTGAATCCCTGATCCTCCCACTTCGACGGGACCGATATCGTTTCCCAGTCTCTATGGTTGTAGGCTGGATCTGCCCATCGGGCATTGTCGCCGATGGAAAAAAGCCACCTCCCTCTCAAGTCTATAACCTGTTTCCAATTCCCGTCACGCTGCCCATACGCAGGCACAACAGCCACTGCCAGCAACGTCCAAATAATCCATCTGCTCATATATCTGCTCTTAATCAAAATACTCCGAAAGCCAGTTGAAAAAATTTTCACTGGAGCTTCTGTTCATTCGGTATTTTCTCCAAAACTCCTTGTACTCTTTTTCAGGCAATAGCGTGACGGGTCCTTCGTAAATCCCACCATTTCCCCTCTCGTCGTAAACGCGAACAGCGATTACATTGTATTTTCCGGCCTGAAGAAGTCCGTCCGGGATATCATAGGTCCTGAACTTGCGCCATTCTTCATCGGTAGCCCACTTCTTTTCAATCTTACCGGTTCCTCCGACAAGCCTGCCGTTTACATAGACCTGATCAAGGTCATCGATCTTACCAATAAGCAGTATCAGGTCACGGGTATTGAAGCTGGCTGGAAGCCTGACGCTTTTGCGATACCAGGCAAACCCATCGTAATTGGTGAAGCCTTGCGATTCCCAGGTGGCAGGCACGAGTATCTTTTCCCAGTCGTCGTCATTCAGTGTTGGCGATGCCCAGCCCGCGTCATCGCCAAGATGAAACTTCCACTGCCCAAACAGGTTGACGCTGTTGTCGGAATAGTTCGGATAACTATAAAGGCCAATCGCTGACGAGGACCCCATGATTCCCCCTTCACCAACCTCATCGTACACGCGCACCGCGATCACGTTCTTTCCGCGAAGATTCAGGTATTCGGCAGGGACATGATACTTCCTGGGGTAGCTATAGGCCGTGAAGTACTCAGGGGGAAACCCGCCGGTCCGCCCAATAAAATGGCCATTGACATAAACCTCATCCACATCGTCTACTTTCCCCAGCTCAAGATAGATAGGATCTTTACCGGAAAAATCCGCCTTGAAGGTACGGCGGTACCACGCATAGCCGTGATAGTTTCTGAAGCCTTCGCGTTGCCAGTTGGAAGGAACATAGATTTTCTCCCAATCCGAATCATCATACTCCGGTTTTGCAAACTTCATGTTGTCACCCAGGGAAAAAAGCCAGTCGCCCGAAAGATTGACCAACTTTTCTTTCTCCTGCCCACATGCCTGCCCGAAGAGGGCCATTGAGACCGCAAACAACATGATAACAGGGCGATTGATACTTTTAAAGACGTACATAACTTTGCTGGTTTTAAGAGTTCTTCAGAAACTATAACCAAAAATACGTGAGCCATTAACGGACGGTGTCACCCCGCGGTAAACAATTGTAACATTTTGTAACAGGCTTGAGGTTTAGGCGGTAACTGCCATCAATGAATAAGCTTATACCCCGTCCCATGCACTGTCAGGATAATCCTCGGACTGTCGGGATCATGTTCGACTTTTTGCCGGAGTCGGACCATAAAGTTGTCGACGGTGCGGGTGGTGGGTGTTTCATCATAGCCCCACACTTTTTCGAGCAGGTCATGCCTGGTGATGATCTGATTGGCATGCGCGACCAGATACTGCAGTATGGCAAACTCCTTGTGCGACATCCTGATCTCGGTACCGCTTTCATCATGGGCTGTATAGGCTGTGAAATTTACCTTTAGCCTGCCAATCTGCACGGCATCATCGGGTTGGGTGGAAGGGCCTTTGCGCCGGAGAATTGCCTTTATTCGGGCGAGAAGTTCACGAACACTGAAAGGTTTTGTTATGTAGTCGTCGGAACCCAGTTCGAAGCCAATCACTTTATCAATCTCCTCGCCTTTCGCCGTAAGGAAAATAATGGGAACGTCTATGCCCCTGGCACGGACCCTTTTACATACGTCGAATCCCGACATTTCAGGCATCATCACATCAAGTACTACAAGGTCGAAATGTCCACCTATGATTTTCTCCAAACCCTCCACACCGTTACTCGCCGAGCTGATGTCGTAACCTTCGAAAGTCAGGTTGTCGGCCAGGCCGCGTATCATGTTTGGTTCATCGTCGACGATTAGTATTCGTGCCATTATTGCGCGATTAATGTTGGAAAGATTAAACGGAATTTACTTCCCTTGTCGAGGGCACTTTCAACCTCTACCCGCCCGCGGTGCGCCTCCATGGTTTTTTTTACAATGGTAAGACCAAGCCCTGAGCCTTTAGTCTGATGAACGTTGCCCATTGGCGCGCGATAGAATTGTTCGAAAATGTCTTTCTGATACGCGCGCGGTATCCCGATACCGTGGTCTTCGACTTCCACATAAGTATTCGTTTCGCGCTGACCTGTACGCACATGAATGGTTCTGGCATCGCTGCTATATTTCATCGCGTTATCAACCAGGTTGAGGAATGCTTCGCCAATGGACTCACGATCCCCTTCGATGGTTCCGGCCTCAGATGAGGGTGAAAACTCAACTTCAAATCCTTTCTCCTGTAAATGTCCGGCGTACGCATCGAGTACTTCCTTACAAAGCTGATTCAGATCAATGATAGCGCGCGAATACACTTTTTTGTTCGCGTCCATCTTTGAAAAGTTAAGAATCCGGTTCACGATCCCGGACAATCGGGCCGTCTCTTTGGATATTATCGCATAGTACTCCTGTTTCTTCGATTCGGGCACGCGATTCATCTCAAGCGTTTCAGCATACATGCTTATCAGCGAAAGCGGGGTTCGTATTTCATGCGAAACGTTGGACACGAACTCACTTTTTGCTTCCGATAACCGGACCTGATAACGAATATTCCGGTACACCAGCACCAATCCGGCCGCAAGAACAACCAATAAAACAACGAGCACGATGACACTCGTTCGGGTGCGATCGTTTACAAGGTGCGTGAGCGAGGCTTCTTTCATCTGAATCCCAAGGTCATATCCCGGGATCAACCAGAAGGGCTTCCGGAAATCTTCCTGAACATCAGTGGTCGGCGCCTGATCACTGCCATATTGGTTTACGGTGGAATAGATCAGTGTGCTGCCATGGTTTCGGTAGGCCGAAATAACAAACTTATCACCCGCGACGGATTGCATTTTCGGGCCCAGGTTATGGGAAATAAACTTGTCCAGGTCGAGAAAAATGATGGCAAACCGATAAATATGAACATCGTCATCAAGAATAAAAGTCAATGGAACAAAACGGTCATTAACCAACGTGTCAGACGGTTCAATTTTACGAAATCCTGCCTCAAAGTAGGTTCGCAGTTTATCAATACGATCACGTTCCCTGTCTTCGAATTCCGCGGCCCAATCCTGGAGTTTTTCAGGTATGCTATCGGCGTTGAGCCGGATAGAATGCTTCACATTTTTTCCATCAGACAGGTAAAGCAACGGTACACTGTTGATATCAAGTCCGGGTAAGGTGTCGAAGGTCGCCGGGGACTGGCGCGTCAGCGCGATATTGATTTTGTTGGCCCAGCTGCTCACAATGTCATCCGAATACTGATTCACTGAAAACAAAACGGCATCGAGCTGGTTTTGATAAATGTCGTGTATGAGTTTCTCGTTTCTGGTCCACGACATCAGCTCATAGATCAGGTACCCGGCAGGCAGAAGGGCAAGCAAGAGAAACGCCAGGGTGATCTTGTTTAAAGAGCTTTTCATTCGGTCGGTGGAATCCGGTCAGCAATAATACGGCGGGAAGCAGAGCAATGGTTACTACTTTCTTAAAAAAATCCGCCGGATACAACGTTGTTCGACCATCCGACCTTAATGGCTTCAAATTTTTAAGTAGTGATTTGAACTTGTGCTGCTATGAATAAACGCCTGATACTTATCCTTTTCTTTGTCTTGGGGAACCTTTCGATGTTCGCGCAGAAGACCCATACGCTCCGGGGCAAGGTAACTGACAACAATAATGTTGCCATCCCCTTTGCGAATGCTGCGCTTTATACCAATGATTCAACACTCGTTACAGGAGCGGTTTCCGACGATGGTGGAAACTTTTCCATCGAAGCGAAGGAGGGCCAGTATTATCTGCAGGTGTCGTTTCTTTCTTACGAATCAAAGACAGTCGCAAATATTGATCTGAACCGTAATGTCAACTTAAACACCGTTCAACTCAGCGCATCGTCGCAGATTCTCGAGTCGGTCGTCGTTCAGGGTGAAAAGAGTCAGATGGAATTATATCTTGATAAGCGGGTTTTTCAGGTGGGCAAGGATTTGAGTAACATCAGCGGCAGCGCATCCGAGATCCTCGACAATGTGCCATCCGTCACTGTCGACGTTGAAGGCAACATCAGTTTACGGGGCAGCCAGAATGTTCGCATACTTATTGACGGCAAACCCTCGGGCCTGGCCGGAATCAGCACAGCGGATGCGTTGCGACAACTTCAGGGCAATCTTATCGAGAGTGTTGAAGTAATTACCAACCCGTCGGCGAGATATGACGCCGAGGGTGAGGTGGGGATTATCAACATCATTCTGAAAAAAGAAAACCGCCAGGGTGTTAATGGTTCGTTCTCACTTAATGGCGGGTACCCGGATAATTATGGCGCTTCCGCGAACGTAAACTTCCGACGGGAGAATCTTAACTTTTTTACGAGCTACGGTTTTGCCTATCGTTCCGGTCCGGGACGCGGCAATTCATTTCAGCGGTTCGACCGGCCTGACACGACATTCTCCTATTATCAATTCAACGACCGCGTGAGAAGCGATAAATCCCATAACCTACGCGCCGGCCTGGATTACTATTTCAACGATAAGAATGTGCTGACCGGGTCGTTCATCATCCGCCGATCAAACGGGCTGAACAAATCAGAAAACATTTTCCACGACTATGATGGGAACGATCAGCTCGCGCAAACGGTGATACGAAACGAACGCGAAGAAGAGCCTGAGACAAATTCTGAAATTTCTCTCAGTTATCGGAAAGACTACGACCGCCAGGGCAGATTGCTGACAGCTGATGTGAAATGGATTGAGAACGTTGAAACGGAAAATGCTACTTTCACCGAAACTAATGTGACGCGTGACTCGGTTGGCTTCCAGCGGTCCAGCAACACCGAAAACGAGCGCAACGCTCTTGCCCAACTGGATTATGTTCATCCTTTCGGAGAGAAAGGCCGATGGGAAGCCGGGTTGAAAAGCACGCTACGCGTTATCGACAACGACTTCAGTGTTGAGGATCAGGATACCGAAACCGGCGCGTGGATCATCAAGGATGAATTGAACAACAATCTGATTTATACCGAAAACATTCACGCAGCCTACTTTATCATCGGCAATGAAATGAACCGGTTTTCGTGGCAGGCGGGACTTCGCGGCGAACTTTCAGATATCGCTGTGGAATTAGTCGAAGATAATCAGAAGGAATATCAAAACTATTTTAACGTGTTTCCAAGCGCGCATTTGTCGTATCAGTTCTCGCCGGATCGCACGGTTCAACTTAGCTATAGCTATCGCTTAAGCCGTCCCAGATTCAGGGAACTGATGCCGTTCTCAAATTACAGTAATAACCGCGATATCTTTGTCGGCAATCCAAACCTGCGACCAGAGTACACCAATTCAATTGAAGCTGGTTATCTCGTAAACTGGGAGTCGGGATCTTTTCTTTCCAGCGTGTACTACCGGTATAGAACCGGCGTAGTGCAACGAATTCCCATTATCGATTCTGTAGGTTTCACACGGAGTTTCCCGGTGAACCTTGGTACGGAAGATGCATACGGACTTGAGCTTAACCTTTCGTGGAATCCGGTGCGCGTCTGGCGCCTGAACACAAACGCAAACTTTTACCGCGCCATTACCGAAGGCAGTTATGGCGACGATAATTTCTTCGCGGACACGTACACATGGACTATGCGTACCACTTCACGAATAACGTTCTTCGACAAGTGGGATTTTCAGACAGGTTTTAATTACCGCGCTCCGCGAGAGACGCCACAGGGCCGCGACAAATCGATGTATTTTATCGACCTGGGGCTGTCCAGAGATATATTGAAAGGTGATGGCACACTGACGTTCGCGGTCCGCGATCTTCTGAACTCACGGAAATTCCGAAACATCGTGGAACGTCCGGAAGACGGATATTTCTCCGAACGCGAAAACCAATGGCGTGTGCGACAATTCCTGCTTACGTTTACGTACAGGCTGAACATGAAGAAGGAGTCGCGTCAACGTGAGGGCGGCCCCGACGGCAACGGTGACTTTGATATGGGCGAAGACTGACCCCTGCCTCCCGTTTTTAGGAATTTGGAATCTGAAACGAGAAATCTGAAATTCATTTATGACCCACGAGCAACGCATAGCCGCCGAACTGGCTTCCTGGCAGGCAGAAATGAAAAAGGGCCCGTCGCTGCTCAACGGACTTTCCAAAAGTATGCAGGATCGCGTGAACCGGATCATTCCCGAGAAGATTCATCAGGTCATTACTTCAGCCTTAAAACAAATGACGCGGGCCGTCATATTCGGCGCGGAAGTCTCTTCGCCGAAAGAATCCAAAGATTTGAAAGCCGAGGTTCGCGAGTTTCTGGTGCAGGAAAAAATTAACTTCTACAGCAAGACCGCAGCGGCCGAAGGGGCAGTAACCGGCGCCGGTGGCTTTCTGTTGGGTATGGCCGACTTTCCCATCTGGCTTAGTCTCAAAATGAAAATGCTGTACGAAATCGCCTCAATTTATGGTGCCGACGTCAGAAACTACAAGGAACGTGTTTACCTTCTCCACATCTTTCAGCTCACCTTTTCGAGCCAGAAACACCGGAATGGCGTTTATCGGATTATTGAGAACTGGGACGAGGTTCAGCAACAGCTCCCCGATAACATTAGTGACTTTGACTGGCGCACGTTCCAACAGGAATATCGCGACTACATTGACCTTGCCAAATTGCTGCAATTGATTCCTGGCGTGGGCGCTATAGTAGGCGCGTACGTTAATCATCGCCTTACGCGAAAGCTTGGTGTTACAGCTATGAATGCATACCGTATGCGTTGGGTGAAAAACTCGTCGTCCGCAAAATACTCCCTCAAACCATAGGGGGCGACAATCCCGCAGGTCTTCTGAGCACCATTTTTTATAGGATAGTCATTGAATCAAATTCTAAAACCTATGAAAACCCGTACACCAATTGCATTTACATTGACTTTAATCTTCAGCGCATTTCTCTTTTCCTGTAACCAGGCGCCGAAGGGTGATGAGGCGCAGATTACGGACGAACAAAGCGCCTCGGCCGGCGAAGGCATGGCTTTTCAGGTCGATACCGCGAATTCAAATGTGCGCTTCACCGGTCATGGTGTGGGCAAAAACCATCCGGGGAATTTTAAGATCAGTTCCGGAGCAGTTAAGGTTAGTGGCAATCAGATTACCGGCGGCAGCTTTGTCATCGACATAAATTCGATGAATCTTGAACAAAATGATGGTATGGTGCAGGAAAAACTTCGGCCCCATCTTTTGAGCGGTGACTTCTTCGACGTTGAAAAGTTCGATCAGGCCTCGTTTGAGATCACCAAGGTTGAGCCGTATGAACCCATGGAAGGTGACACGTCAATTGTTGATGGGGCAAATTTTTATGTCAGTGGAAACTTCAAGCTGAAAGATGTAACCAAGAATATTACGTTTCCTGCAAGGATAGAACTCGACGACAACACCCTGAAAGGCGAAGCCAATTTTGACATCGACCGGACTGACTGGCAGATGAATTACGGCAACGACAAAACGCTGGGTGATCAATTCATCAGTGAGAAAGTCAACATAGAACTCGATCTGGAAGCCCGGAAAAGCGAGGCCATTTAGCTTTCCTTAATTTAAGCCGCCCCGATATTGTTAAAACCGCGTATGAAAGGAAGACAGGAAACTGAACCACAGATAAGAATTATCCGTCCGGGACAAGCCGAAGACAGCACACGGGACAGCACGTTGCAGACTATCCAGCAGATTGCCAGGCTGCTGGATTCTCAATTTGTCATTCCGGGTACGAAAATCAGGTTCGGGCTCGATCCGATTCTCAGTTTGTTTCCTGTACTGGGCGATTTTATTACGTTTCTTATTTCCGGAGCGCTGATTTATGCAATGCACAACCATGGGGCTAGCCGCAAAGTTGTGATTAAGATGCTGTTGAATTCAACGCTTGACGCGGTAATCGGGGCCGTACCTCTGGTGGGATCCGTATTCGACGTTTTCTATCGGGCAAATGACCGCAACGTCCGGCTACTTCGCGAGCACTACCTGGAAGGAAAACACGAGGGCACAGGAAACGGTATCCTGGCCCTTATCGTAATCATATGCGTCGTGGTTGTGGTCGCAGCATTTTATGGGATGTACAAGTTTTTTCAGTGGGTGTTTTAGACCTTTATATAATGAAGCATCGCGATCTGTATGAAATTTATCAGTGCAAATCACGGAGCAATCCACAGCTTTCCGGTTTTTACCCTCGTGTTGCTGCTATCCACAATCGCGTAGAGGTATAAACCCTTCGATTTAAAGATTGTCTCGAATGCGGTTGCATTCCATTTGCCCTGGAAGATACGCGAACCGGTTTCGGTATAGATAACAACCTGTTTGTCATTCCAGTAGTCAGCGTCGGTGTCGGATAGGTCAACCCCTTCCCTGTTGATGAATGGAGTGTCATCGGGCGAATCTGTATTGTTACCCGGCTTGCCTTTTACGAGCACAACTACTTCATCATATGCGGTCGCACCGCCGTCATCTGTCACCTTAAGTTGAAAGCTATAGCTCCCTTCCTTCGTAAGTTTCGATGCCTTAAGCGTAGCGGTCGCTATCCCGCTCAGCACCGCGGCTTCGGGACCAGCGGTCTGAACCCAGTTGTACGAAACTATCGTTCCATCTTCATCAGATGCCTTTCCGGTTATCGTGACACTGGCTTCGGGCAGGAAGATGGTAACGTCTGCACCTGCATTCACGATCGGTTCCTGATTGTCAGGCATATTATGGACAGTAACGACAACCTGATCTGTCCCCTTCGCTCCGGCGTTGTCGCGAACCTCAAGCTGTAAAGTATATTTACCCGCAGTGGACAGATTCTTTATCGTAAGTTTCTGGGCAGTGGTGTTACTCAGTGCAGGCGTCGCAGGTCCGGAAACAAATGACCATTTATATGATACTACCGATCCATCAGGGTCGGTCCCTCCTCCCGTCAGGTCAATGGCGTTGACTGGTAAGGTTATAGCCGCATCTTTACCCGCCTTAGCAACGGGTGGGGTATTGGCTACGGCTCCGGAACTTTCCTTCACGGTGATGGCAACCTGGTCCTTGCCGATTCCACCCTGGTTGTCTTTTACTTCCAGTTCGAATACATATTTTCCTGGCAACGCAAGATCAGACACCGTCGTTGTTGCTGAGGTCGGCGATGATAGCGCAGGCGCTTTGGGCCCGGAAATGAAACTCCATTTATAGCCAGAAACCGAACCATCAGAATCGGTACCTGAACCTTTAAGAGTGACGGTGCTCGTTGGAAGAGTAACGGTCGCATCGGGTCCGGCATTGGCGAGCGGCGCATGCTGAACCACCAGCTTGACGTAATCCGAATCGGTATCACCCCCGTTATCTGTCACCGTCAGACGAAACGTATAGGTACCCGCGGTTAAGCCCGAAAGCGAAAGAGAAGCTGAAGTAGCATTGGTGAGCGTACACGCGGGACCGCCTATCTTCTTCCACTGGTATGCAGCGATCGTACCGTCTGAGTCTGTGCCGGAACCCTTCAATGTACAGGTCGAAGAAGTCGCCGTTTTATCGGCACCGGCATTGGCTACGGGTATCCGGTTCGTACCGTTTGTGGTATTGGTCTGCGACATCATCCAGTCGTATATGTTCGGGTTGTGTTTGCTGTGATCCGGCCGATAGGCATTGTCCCACGCATTGT
Organism: Bacteroidota bacterium; assembly: GCA_023417785.1. Classification (GTDB taxonomy): domain Bacteria; phylum Bacteroidota; class Bacteroidia; order Cytophagales; family Cyclobacteriaceae; genus Ohtaekwangia. Next base: position 5,335 of record JAEZEH010000092.1, on the reverse strand, counting down.
GCTTTACCCCAGGATAAACCGATAAAATAGCAGGCTGAACAGGCGCAGGTGAACACGCATTGATGGCGTCCACCATTGTCTTTGAACGTGATAACGGTACCGTGGTATCGGCGTCACCGTGAAAGGCCCAAACCGGAATGTTTTCTTTCGCGAGGTTACAGGCTTTTGCCGGAGAATTGTACCCGCCGCATATCGGAGAAACAGACGCAAAAAGTTTCGGATAATCCTGCGCCATGGTCCACGTTCCTCCACCTCCAAGGCTCATCCCTGAAATATGGATCTTGCGTTCATCCACGCGGAGGTAATTCTTTATATGCTCAATTACTTCCATCACATACCACGTAGACCAGTTGCTATGGTTGTTTTTCAGCTGTGGGGATATCAGGATGAAAGGAAACTTTGTGCCGTTTTTGGCATGCTTTGGAGGGCCGTGTTTTTCAACCAGCGCGATCGCTGCTTTGAGTTCGGCAAGGTCTGTCGTATTTGGCCCGCGTTCGCCAATTCCATGCAGAAAAATCACGACCGGGTACTTATTTGAATTCTTCCCGTAATCCGCCGGAAGGTACTCCAGATACGGGATGACACTTGTCGGGGTGGTTCGGAAGGTCTGCTGACTCAGCGCATTCAACGTCACTAAAAGTCCGACCAAAAAAAGTAGAGGTTTTTTCATAGGCTCGGTTCCCGTCTTTTCCTGCCGCGATGATTCGGGCTGGGCCAAAAGTACCTCATCTGCCTGGCGGCCATCTGGTAAATTGGACCCGATTGTGGCTTATGTAAAAAATGATGGCCGGACGCTAATTTCGAATGTGGGTTTTCGGACTACTCTTGACAGGTTTTTTCACCTCGTCGACGAACGACCTTATTTGCGGATAAGCCGGATTAACCGCCGGCCCAAATATCATTATTTCCACCCATTGACTTGAGTAAATATTTATGACCGAGGTAATCCGGTTGTAAGATTTGGGAAAGATTATAGCCTGCGCCGAAGTTCCTGGCTACGCGAAGCGCGTGGTTTGAGATTTTAACCTACGCCGGCAAACACTCGAACTATGATTGAAGATCTTTGGTACAAGAACGCCGTCATCTACAGCCTTGACCTCGAAACTTTTATGGATCAGAATGGCGATGGGATCGGCGACTTTGAAGGCCTCGCGAAACGACTTGACTATCTACATGCTCTGGGCATAGACGCCGTATGGCTCGCCCCGTTTCAGCCCAGCCCCAACAAAGATAATGGCTACGACATTCGCGATTACTACGGGGTTGATCCAACTCACGGTTCGGGTGGCGACTTCGTGGAATTTATGCACCAGGCTAATAAGCGCGGCATCAAGGTTCTCATGGACCTGGTAGTGAATCACACGTCCGACCAACATCCCTGGTTCCAACAGGCCCGAAGCAGCCCCGATTCGCCATTCCGGGATTGGTACGTATGGTCGGAGAAAAAGCCTAAGGACTGGAATGAAGGCATGGTGTTCCCCGGCGTTCAGAAAGCGACGTGGACCTACGACAAAAAAGCCAAAGCGTATTATCATCACAGGTTTTACGAACACCAACCCGATCTGAACATCGATACCCTGGAGGTGCGACAGGAAATCCAGAAGATTATGGGATACTGGGTTCAACAAGGGGTTGCCGGTTTCCGCGTTGACGCGGTTCCATTTATCCTGGAGACGCAAAACCCGGGAGAGAAAAGCAAGAAGATCCGGTTTGAGTACTTGCGACAAATGAGGCGCTTCCTGCAGTGGCGACGTGGCGACGCCATCATGCTGGGAGAAGCTAATGTGAAACCGGAAGAGTCGCAACAATACTTCGGCGACGAAGGTGAAGGGATTCACCTGATGTTCAATTTCTTCGTAAATCAATACATCTTTTATGCGCTGGCTACGGGCAAGACCAAAAAACTGATTTCCGCATTGGAGCGAACACGGATTGAGTTTCCAAATTCACAATGGGCTATCTTTCTCAGGAATCACGACGAACTTGATCTGGGCCGCCTTACTGACGAAGAACGCAAAACGGTTTTCGAGCGCTTTGCCCCTGAGAAAACAATGCAGTTATACGATCGCGGGATTCGCAGAAGACTGCCAACCATGCTGGGCAATCAAAGCCAGTTACAGCTTGCGTATAGCCTCATGTTCTCCCTCCCCGGAACACCCGTTATCCGTTACGGGGATGAAATCGGAATGGGCGACAACCTGGAACTGGAGGAACGCGACGCGGTAAGAACGCCGATGCAATGGACCGGAGATGCGCAAGCCGGATTTTCCACCGCGAAGAAACTCATCCACCCCGTCATCGACTCAGGCCCCTATGCGTATGCCCACGTGAATGTAGAAACACAGCGGCGTACAGATGGCTCGTTACTTCAATGGACAACAAAGATGATCCGCCTGCGACAAGAATGTCTGGAGATAGGCTGGGGTGACTGGCAGATCCTTGACAGCGGTGTTGAGTCGGTGCTGTGTATGCATTACTACTATAAGGGGAGTTCACTGGTCATTCTTCATAACTTTTCAAATGAGGCCCATGAAGTGGTCCTGAACCTGAAATCGAAAAGTGAGACCAAACTGGTGGACCTGCTTTGGGTTGAAGAAAATGTTGAAGACGAAAAGGGCAAACACCGGATTACCCTCGACGCATACGGCTATCGCTGGTTCCGGGCCGGCGACCTGAGTCACCTGATGCAAAGTAAGACTTAATAGCTCCACTCCCGCTTCCAGGTATCGATAATATCGAATGATATTTTGTACCCCGTATTCTGTGCGGCGCGATTCGACTCCGCCAGTACACCGTAGACGCCAATGCGGAGACGGCGGCGTGGCCCAAATTTGAAAACGCGTTCGATACCACCGAATAGTTCTTCGTAACGAAGACCGGATTCCTTCACCCAAAGGAACCCCGCCCCTGCAACCGTTCGGATGCGAAGCTTCTTCACCAGCGGAATGTTATTAATCAACGCGCCGTTAAAGTGATGGATATAGTGCCCCTCAATAAACCAGTCCTTTACAGCCATACTGGTATCCAGTAGCTGAAAGGATTTCAATGGATCTGAATAAAGAAATGGATCCGACTGGCGAAAACGTTTCAGGTCGATGAATCTCAGGTCCCGCGTGTTGAGGAACTTACCCGCCGAAAGATGGTAGCGCGAGTTGCCGAGCGTTCCCAGCAACAGGTTCTGCTCAACGAACACTTCCCCGAAGTCGAAGTCAATGTCGCTGCCCATCAACCTGTCCCACCCACGGCGGTGCGCAATTCCGAATGTTGGGAACCGGCTTCCGAGTACGACCTTCTGGTTGGGTTCCCGCATAAAGCGCTGCGCCGGCGTATAGGACAGGCGTACGTTGCTGATAAGCGCCTGGTAACTTTCGAAGTCCAGCGGATCAACCTCATCGATGACCCGATTTATGACCGACGAAGCATCGTATCCCGCTACCGACATTCTGTTGTGAAACGACAGATCTGTGCTGACGTACAACCCGTTTACTAATTCGATGCGATGAAAAAGGTCCACGTATTCATGCAGAATGTAATTCGAGACCCGCAGCTGATTGAGGTACGCGTCAAAGCTATTCACGGAATAGAAACCGCGGCCTGTTCGGATCGCTACATCACCCAGGCGAAACGGATCATATCTCAACCACGTGGAGTACGATCCCTGCCAGTCGGAATTCTTGACACCAAAGTTGAAGCCGGTGTTGATATGCATCATCCGCCCACTGGGAAACTTTCGGAAGTAGTTGACACTGGGGCCGAAACGAAAACCGCCTACGACTTCAAACCCTACTAACTGCAGCAATCCCGGAAACCACACCTGACGTTCCGAGGCCTGTTTGCGAAACGCAATACCATGATACAGCACCTCTCCTACTGTGACGCGGTTAAATCGCGCTTCGATTGAATCCAGTAAGTACGTGTATTTTGTGCCGCGTGGACACTGTCCCTATACCGGATAGCCTGCTCTTCAACCACTGTCAACGGCACAGCCCGGGCCTTATTCCAGTACGTTGTGTCCTTTTCAAATGCTTCCTTAGTAACTACGGCCACTTCATTGCCAAAAAATTTCGGAGGAAATACGTATCCGGGCTCATATTCGGTGAACTTCATCACGGTGGTCCCTTTGAACGTTTTTTTTTCCTGACCGGGTGACGTAATCAAAGGATTGCTCTGACGGGATCCAAATACTATCGTGCTGGGTGTACACCTGGTGCAAAGCAAATTCGTCATAGTACCTGAGCGCTCCTTTCTCCAGCGTGAGGTCAACCCGGGTAAGGTTCCAGTCGCCTTCACGAACGTAGATCCAGCCCTTGCACGTAGCATCGCCTGTCTTACGGGGAATAACTTTGATCTTGTAAGTAACATCTTCGGCGGTCTTAATGACTTCTTCCAGCTTGTATTTATAAGAGAGAATCGCCGTCTTGCTCAGTGGCGAGATTACCGGCACTTCCGAAATACCTTTGAGATGCACAAGGTTACGGTAGAAGTTTATGTCGACGTCGTTGATCAGCGGAACGAACAACCCGTCTTTCACGCCATACGCTTTATATGCAATCCGCTGTTCTTTATACTGATTGGGATACTGATAGTTAACCACCACTTCCATCTCGACCAGGTTGATCTTTTGGTGGTCATCGTTCTTCAAGGGGTCATCTGCTGGACGGAACTGCAAAGGCGTACCGTCGTTGCTTTCCGTGACATCGTGATCTTCACTCTTCGGTTTTGAGGCGCCTTCCTGTTTCTCAACCGCACGCACGTACACCGTCGAACGCGAGCTGTTTACCTGGCGAAGGTACCTGTCTTTATTGTCGATCACATGCTGGACGATCTCGTACGCGGGGTCCTTGCGTCTGACCTTAACCACCAGCTCATCAAGTTCAGTTGACGACGATCGTAACACAAAATTCTTTAAGATAGCTTTATCCTTTATGATAATCTGCTCTGTATGGTTGTGAAAACCAACTGACGAAACAACAATGCGGTAAATACCCGGGTTGATTGTGAGAAAATAATTTCCCGCAGCATCACTGGAGGTACCCGTTCCCAATTCGCGGAAATAGATATTGGCATACGGGATGGGCTGGTGGTTTTCATCTTCCACAACACCACTTATACTTTGACACACAACACCCGTGGAAAACAACATAACCACCGCGCAGGCCGTGATGAGCCTTCGGACTGGAGCGGTGTGGCTTAACAATCGGTAAAACTTTTTTACTAAACAGTATTTCTTGCCGGATATTGCGTTCAGTGTCCGGTAATTCAGGATGATGAAGAGGGCAAAATAGTTTTAAGGCCGGGCTTTCAGAATAAAGCCGGCTTCCCGGGGATGATCAAT
>JAEZEH010000180.1 GCA_023417785.1 Bacteroidota bacterium | reverse complement strand
TCCTTGCGTTGTGTGGTAATTTTCGACTGCCCGGGCTTGCGGCGATCAAGTTCCGCCTGCATGAATGCTTCATCAATAGCCAGGCCGGCAGGGCATCCGTCGAGGATACAACCAATGGCCGGGCCATGCGACTCGCCAAATGTAGTGACGCGAAAAATGTGTCCGAAAGTATTGCTCATAATGGGTTAAGCATGCAAAATACTGAGTCTGCAGGTAATCCCGGATAAAAAAAATGCATTTGAATCATTTCTTGAACAGCAATACCAGGGAGGTACCCACCATTAGCAATAAGAAGCCATGGAACCACCACTTGTTCTGATTGGCCCCCGAGGTTTTTCGCAAGGAGTTATCAGCTGAGCTTATTTGCTCATAGAAACTGCCGGGGTCCTGGGAATCGATCACTTCATTCTTCTTGCTTTCACCGGTGATGTACACGGTGAGGTTCGAATGCAGGGTGTCATACTTTTGCTTCTGTGGACTGAAATAAATCCATTTGAAATACGGAGCCAGGTGGTATTGACCAGGCTCACGTGGAATCATAAAATACCGGAAGGCTTTTGTGCCCACAATGCGGTTCCGGCTCTTACTTAGCTCCTGGCGGGAGCTGGGGTCATATATTTCGAGAACCCCATCGTTCTTGACTGTTGGTTTCGGCAGGGAAGAAATGTTCCCTTCGCCCACGATGTTGAATTCGTAAGCAGCGCTTTGCCCGGTGGTCAGGTTTGTATCCATCATTCGCTCATCGAGGCGAAACTCACCAACAGCCACCATGTTCTTCAACGGATGAGGCGGCAGGTCCTTCACGCGTATGGTTACCGGTTTTGAATAATACGATTTAAGTGTTTCCTGTGAGTTAGAACGGAAGTACGAGGGATTCCTGGCGACCTTGAATTTCAGCATATCAAGTTTTACCTGCGGAAATTCAATGGATTGCGTATTGAAAGGATAGAACATTGCCTGGTAGATCTTGTAGCGGATGAAAGATTTTCCATTGAGATTAACCATTTCGCCCTCGACGTTTTCAATCTCGAAGTTCTCCTCCCAGCAACTGGTGGGTTTCAGCTTCTTTAATATTTCGGAAAGTTGTTTACTCAGATCATACCAGCGAATGGTTGCAAGATTATTTTCAGGAATGTAAAACGCGAGCGTCGCATTAACACCTTCCCCGAGATATACCTCTTTTTTGTCCGTTGTGAGAGAAAGAAAGGCTTCATCCCGTACGTCTACAAAGTCGGGCTCGTCGTCACCAAAAAAGTCACCTGGCCGTCGGTTGTATGCATTTGGATTCTGCGGATTTGTCGTTCCCGCAGTGACCTTTACTTGCTTCCCTTCCACCTTTACTAACTGATCATTCACTTTCATCGATATGGCGGGAACAGTAACCAGACCGGTTTTCAAAGGATAATAGTTCATTATTACGCTTTGCACTGACGTGACCGTTCCGTTTACTAAGGAAGTGTAAATTCGTGAAGCGGGCGATCCTTTTCGAAAGCCTTTGACGTCAGGAAAGCGATCGTAACTTTTGAGCGGCGCATTGTACACCGTGATGGCGATGGTCCACGTTGCATTTTGCGAGATCTCATCGGGGCCAAGGTTGATTTCAACCTTTTGACCGAATGCCGCCGCAGAGGCGAGCAACAAGACAAAAAGAAACAAAGTGCGAGTAGGCTGCATACAGTTATCCCTGACTTGTAAAACTACGAAAGTGAAGTGTTTTGTTCATCACCGTTCGATTCACCGGTAAATTTTGGTCGTTAGTGGCGAATTGATTTCATCGACCACTGCATTTATCTGAAAAAGCCTTAAACTTGGTGCAGGATTTTTGGATTTTTAAACATTTTTTTAACTTAACATCTGTTAGGCAAAAACCCAATTAAAAACCACCCTTGCTTATCATGTTGAATTATGTCAAAACTGTGCTCACTAAAGTGAGTTTTGACGCTCTTCTATTTGAGAAAGAGCTGAGAAAAGCTATCCGCTTACTGATAGCGGATGAAGTGTCTGATCTCCGGAACTGGTGCTATACCAGATTTGGGAGTGTCCATGAAGCGATATTGAATCGTTGTTTCGTGGTTTCTTGATTACGCGGTTGAACAACCGATAGAGCCCCCGCCAGTCCAATCCAGGCGGGGGCTTTATTTTTGAACCCCCTACCCCCGATCACGTTAAAGAACTTAATGAATAAAGTGCGAATCAGTCGCGTTCCCTTGGAAGCAGCTATATGGTTTACCGGGCTCGTCATGCTGGCGATGCTCGATCCGCATGGGCACTCACATTTCACAATATGCCCGCTGGCCAATGCCGGACTTGATTTTTGTCCAGGCTGCGGCCTTGGCAGATCAATCACTCTATTGCTTCATGGGATGCCAGTGGCGTCTTTTAAGGCGCACCCGCTCGGATTTTTCGCAGTTGCTGTCCTGATCCACAGAATCTATTCTCTCACCAAAACAACCCTTATTTATTATGGCAAGAACCATTGATGTACTTCCCGAGTTGACCGGCGAAGAAATGCTCTTTGTTCAACAGATTATCAAGGATTATGACGATGAGAGAGCTCGCTCGTTTGCAACCGTGTACCGTAGCCGTCGACGTGATCCGACTCTGATCCTGGTATTGACTCTTCTCGGGTTCGTCGGCTTCGCAGGTTTACACCGGATGCTTACCGATCAGATCGGGATGGGAATCCTGTATTTCTTCACACTGGGCTTATGCTGGATCGGGACAATCGTGGATCTGGTGAATTATCAGAAGCTGGCGTATGAATACAACATCAAGATCGCCCGCGAAGTCGCAGTGCTGCTTCAGGCCTGATTGTCGTCAACGAATTTGATGTTTCGCATAAGACCCGCGTAGCCGGTGCGTTTTACCGCGGAATTTTTGAAGACTTTGCGAAAAACCTCTTCCGTCATTTCAATCCAATCGGCTTTTGAGAATTCATCCAATGCCGGGTGTGGTTGAAATGACGGCTCCCCATGCGGCTGTGAAAACCGATTCCATGGACAAACTTCCTGGCAAATATCGCATCCAAACACCCAATCCTGAAACTTTCCCTTAACTTCTGATGGAAGTTCTTCCTTCAGCTCGATGGTGAAATAGGAAATGCACTTGCTTCCATCAACCACATAAGGTTCGGGGATCGCTTCCGTCGGGCAAGCATCCATACAGGCAGTGCATGTACCGCAGTAGTCTTTGATGGGACCATCGGGTTCGAGCTCAAGATCAAGGATCAATTCCGCAAGGAAAAAAAAGCTTCCGCTTTGTTTGTTGAGCAGTAAACTGTTTTTGCCAATCCAACCCAAGCCGCCCTGGCGTGCCCATGCTCGTTCCATCACGGGAGCTGAATCCACAAAAACACGTCCGCCCACCTCACCAATTTCCGAATGGAGCCGACGCATAAACTCAAACAACTTTTCTTTTATAACAAAATGGTAATCGGCGCCATACGCGTACCTGGCGATTCTGAAATTCCCTTCCGGGGAAAGCTCTTTGGCCGGATAGTAGTTGAACATCAAAGACACCACGGACTTCGCGCCGGGAACCAGCAGCGTTGGATCAAGCCGTTTGTCGAAATGATTTTCGAGGTAGCCCATTTTACCCTGATAGCTACGCTTCAACCATTCGGTAAGACGCGGAGCTTCTTCTTCCAAAAAACGGGCGTTGGAAATCCCACAGTACTGAAAGCCCAGTTCGGCAGATACTCGCTTGACGATTTGTGAATGGATTGACTTGTGCATGAGCGCGCGGGCCGGTAAGCCCTAAACGGAAATAAAGCTTCTCGGGCGGAAAAAAGTTTCAGATACCGAGTTGCTCCCGCTTCGTCCACACCTCGTCAATGGGGTCACCTTTGCTACTAAGGCCTTTGTGACGCCAATTGCCGTCTTCAAGTGAGAAATCAAATTCAAGCGATTGGCCGACCCGGCTGTTGTCGCGTGAAAAGAACTGGATGTTTTCAGTGTACTTACCGTTCTCAGTAGAATATGTTCCGCCCCCGGCACCAAAAAATTCCTTCGTATCGGTGTTGTAGGCGATCCATTGGAACCGGGTACCCGAGAGAATTTTCATTGTACGACGCGCGCCGGGGGTGATCTTTTGCATTCCATCGTCAACCACTCTTCCGGTGATAAGCCAGGCACCGGCAAGTTTGCCAGGACCGCCAGCGTCAAGTTGAGTCCATTGTCTGGGTTTGCCGTCGGTGTGCGAAAGTGAAACAGATAACGTTTTGCCTTTTACGGTAAACGGAACCCGACTCTCCTTACCAACCTGTTCCTTTTCTGCCGTATTAAACTCCTCCTTCAGCACCAGGTTTTTGCCATTGATCTGCCAGGAGCCACCCCGCGTATCGATAAACTTTTTACCGGCGAGATCATATGCGGTTACCGCGTAATGGCCTGGGGTAAAGATTGCCGTGCGGATC
>JAEZEH010000178.1 GCA_023417785.1 Bacteroidota bacterium | reverse complement strand
GAAGAATGCTTGTCACTTCCGGATTTCATCAAATCGTAGAGGTTGATAAGTGGTCCGACGGTAATGATCGTAACACTATTATCAGCCTGACCCGCGAGCAATTGACGATATAGATCAACAGCCTTTGGTGCATTGTTCGCATGTTTCAAATCATTTGGAAAAGTCGTTGCCAGGGCCTTATTATATACAAGGTATTTGTCGGCCGTGGTGAACTGAGAACCCTTTAATGTTCCTACAGGGATGTTGGGACGCTTGAAATAAGTATTAAGTGCGTCGAGGGCAGGTGCGCCGTATTCTACAGCAACCGATGCCATCATCCCTAAAATCTGAATTTCACCTTTATCTGCAAGTGCATGCAACACCGCTACCGCTCCAACATCGTCAACATCCTCGGCGATGTCAGTGTCTAGAATTACCAGTGGTTTATCCGTAGGTTGAGGACTCGGCTGCGCAGGTGGCGCCGGTGGTGGTGTCGGCTCTGGCTCTGGTTCTTTTTCTTCGGGATCAACCACTTCTTCAGGAACGAGAACTTCGGGCAGAATCTCGGTGTCCTCGCAACTTGAAAAACAGAGTAGTACCATTAGTACTAAAGATAAAATTGGTGACTTGTGCATAGCTATTGGTTTTAATTTTTTTCGGTTTTGTTTTCCCAAATCATGTGTTGCTTATTACATCATGTATCAGGGCATGTGCGGTAATATGATTACAACCCTATGCACACACGCAGGCGCAACGATGAAAAGGATATTTAGCCGACAAAAAGCCGTATGCATCAACGAAGTGGATAGAACAAGAATGAAATGCTTCCAGCCATAGGGAGAAATGATCTACATCGGATATTTTTCTTACAATTGTATTAAAAGACCCCTATGTGAGAGCGTCTCAAAAACGCTTGGAGATACCTGACATTTTGAATTCATTCAACCAGGACGTGTATAGAGTTCTGACGTGTTCGGACCGTAAATCATAGCTAAATCGTACTTGTCAATCACGCATTCATTGTTAAATAGTCGATTATGACGTTTAGCTGCTTCCTGTATTGAAAATAATTTCTTTGGGCGAAGGCTGCTTCCATCTATGGAATCTCAATAGGTAGTGCCGAAAATCCCTATCTTTAATTTCCGTCCAATTCTCCAGACAATGAGAAATGCCATACTTGGGTTTATGCTTTTGTTTTCTTCTCTACTGGCTTATTCACAGAACGCCACCATGCGTATTATTATGATTGGGGCCCACCCCGACGACTGCGACCTAAAGGGCGGCGGTACAGCGATTCTACTTGCCAGGGCGGGTCACGCCATTAAATTCGTATCCGTGACAAACGGTGACGCAGGCCACCAGTCGATGGGCGGTGGCGCTCTTGCCATGAGAAGACGAGCCGAAGCCATAGAGGCAGGAAAACGTTTTGGTGTGGAGTACGAAGTGCTTGACAACCATGATGGTGAGTTGTTACCGACACTCGACGTAAGGCTGCAGATTATACGCAAGATCCGTGAGTGGAACGCCGACGTAGTTATCGCCCCGCGTCCGAATGACTACCATCCGGATCATCGTTACACTGGGACCCTGGTTCAGGACGCCGCATATATGGTTGCCGTCCCCAACGTTGCCTCCGACACTCCCCCACTGCGTAAGAATCCGTTGTTTTTATATTTTCAGGATCATTTCCAACGGCCTAACCCATTCCGACCCGATATTGCCATTGATATCAGCTCGGTGTTTCCACAGAAGATTCACGCCCTGGATGCGCACGAGTCGCAGATGTATGAGTGGTTGCCCTGGATCGGCAACTACCTGGATAGCGTTCCGAAAGACGAAGCCGAACGCGAGAAATGGCTTGCGTCCAGACGTACTGTAAAAATAACGAATGAGGTACGCGCCGTTCTGGAAAAATGGTATGGGAAAGAGAAAGCAACTCAAATGAGTCACGCTGAAGCCTTCGAAATATGCGAATACGGAAGCCGGCCTTCGGAAGCGGATTTAGTCCGGTTGTTTCCAATGTTGACGAAAAATTAGCTCGTTAATTTTATTGATTGCCCTTACAACGCTGGAGACCTTTTTTTCTAACGCTCATAAACAAGGGATCACTTATCCTACGTCCAAAGGCGCTCAATCTTCACCGCAAAAGCCGAACCGCCCGCCCCTGGACGGGCCCGATGATTACAGGAAATCTGTTTTTAACATTATCGATGGACCGGTTTTGTCTTCACTGCCTGGCCGTGACGTAGATTTACCGTGTAGTATCAATATTCAGATGAAACCGGGAATCATTAACATATCCCGATTTAAGTAATAAATCACGATGACTTACGGTTGTACGTGCTCCATTATCGGATAGGTGTACGGCTTTCATCTTAATACGACGTCCTTTTGTCATATCCCGGCCGACAATTGGTGAATCCCGATAACGCAGAAGCATCTGCCGATATTGTTAAATTATTATCCTGGCAGTTGATACTTTAGTCACGGCTAAGAAAATAAAACCTATGACACAATTTCAAATTCACCGACATCTTGCAATCATTCTTCTCGTTGTCTTACAATGTAATACGCTAACCATCGCACAAACACATACAGTAACCAAAGAAATTGATGAGTTGATGAAAGCTTCCTATCCCACTCACCTTCCAGGCGCCGTTGTGCTAGTTGCCCTTGACGATCAAATCATCTTTCAATCGGGGTATGGAAATTCGTCCCTTGAAACAAAGGAAGCGATCACGCCTCGCCATGTGTTTAGAATCGGGTCAATAACAAAACAATTTACCGCCGTTGCTATCCTGAAGCTCGTGTCGGAAAAGAAAATCCAGCTTGATGACCCGGTTACCAGGTTCTTCCCGGATTATGTGCAGGGTAAGAAAGTGACCATCCGTCATTTGCTGACGCATACCTCTGGTATTCCAAGTTATACCGGAATCCTTGAGCTACAAACACCCGAAAATAAGTCGGCCGAAAAGAGTGTAAAAGAGCGTTTCATGGCTTTCAAACATCTGGTTCTTGAGTTCGAACCGGGTGATAGGTTCCAGTATACTAACTCAGGATATTTTATGCTGGGAATGATTATTGAAAAAGTAACGGGTGTTACATATGGCGATTATTTGAAAAAAGAATTCTTCTTACCTCTGCAAATGACGTCAACGTACTACGATGGCGGAAGCACTGAAATCTTGTCAAAAACCACGGGGTATCTAACGCGTGAGCAGAAATTTGTAGCTGCGGGAAGAGGTCATCATTCAATGTCATATGCGGCTGGTGCCTTGGCGTCGACCGCCGAAGATCTTTTTAAATGGAGTCGATACGTCTTCACCTTTAAGTTACTTCATGAAGATATTATTGCACAAGCCCGGGAGCCAGCGCGCCTAAGTAGCAGTAAGGAAATCAACTATGGTTTCGGATGGTCACTTGGCCGGCTTGACGACCTGCCAGGTGATCTATCATGGTGGCGCTATTGACGGGTACGTCAGCTATGCATTGAATATCCCAAGCAAGAAATTGTTCGTCGTCATCCTCACAAATAGAGACGAATTCGGAGTGATCCACCAGACCGAACAAATTTCCCGAATTGTATTACAGATGCCGATGAAAAATCCTCCTCAGATCGGACTTCCAGCCCATGTTCTGGACGACTATACGGGTATCTACAAAAATGACAGTGACCAACTTCGGGTGATTATGCGTAAAGACAACAAACTCTTCTCCAGAGACGCTTACGGTGATACCCTTGAAATCGTTGCTTACAGAATGGATGGTTTTTACATTAAAGAACACCCTGTGAAACTTGATTTTGAGAGGGGTCAAAATAAAACGGTTTCATCCGTTAAGGTAACAGCTTCTGACTGGATAGCGGGAGAGGAAGTAAAGCTTGATTCCGCACTTTTACCTCCGAAGAACTCGGTAAGGCTTGACCGTTCCGTATTTGATAAATACATCGGAACATATGAGATCACAGGAGGTTTTAGCCTTAAAGTATGGATAGATAAGGACCGTTACATGGTTAACTCTACCCTACACGGTGATTTCGAAATGTTCGCAGAAAGTGAAACACAGTTTTTCATTCCCGGAGTGAACGTTGCCATTGAGTTTCTAAAAGATATCAACAATTCTGTGTCAGCATTAGACCTCCTGGCGAACGGGACGACAAGCAGAGGAAAAAAGGTCCAATGAATCCATACCATTAACGCATATAGGAATCCACCTGCAGATATTCATCAAGCAGGAATCCACTGCAGAATGCAAAAAGAAAGAAGAAAAAGGATTCCGCTCCTTTTGTATTGCCTCCCTTGTGATCTATGTGTTCCGCGAGAGAAAAAGGTACACTAATACCTACAGAACACACAGAACAAGAAAAAGCCACGAGGATCAGCCTACGCTTCTGCGTTTTACTCCGACTGATCTGAGTGTTTCGTGAGAGAAACAATGACAGTAGTATCTCTCACAGAACACACAGAATGAAGCAGCGAAACCCTTGCTATCACCACGCTATTTAGCTATCTCAAATACTTATCATTCCTTAAACAGCAATGGTGCCATCTGATACAGACTGCGCCTCCAGGTCTGAAATTCGTGCGCTGTACCTTCAGAAATGTAAGAAACAACATTGAATCCTCCTCCCTTTAACGTTGCCGTGGCCTCTTTGATGCGTTCCGGTCTCTCTTTGCTTCCACAACTCAGGAAGATTAGCTTCACTTTTGATTTGTCCTTGATATCTTCCGGTTGATAAACGCCGCCACTAAGCAGACCATAGTGTGAGAAAACCTCAGGTTTATTCATCGTTATCATGCGGGTTTCCATTCCGCCCATCGAGAGGCCAGCCATTGCGCGATGAGCCTGGTCTGCGATAGTCCTGAAGTTGCTATCAACGTAGGGGATCAGTTCATCCACCATAACAGTTTGAAAAGGCGTGATATCAAAGTCTCTCAGTCCCCCAAACTTGATTTCGTTTGTCATGCCGTAAGTCATCACGATAATGAAAGGTTTGATTTTCTTTTCAGCAATCAGATTATCCATTATAAGGTTGGCACGTCCCTGGTTTGTCCAGGCCGTCTCATCCTCCCCCCACCCGTGCTGCAGGTACAGCACCGGATATCGTGCCGATGGGTTTTTGTAATAATCAGGGGGTGTGTAAACGAAGGCCCTGCGGGACGTACTGGTACTTTTGGATGGAAATAGAATCTGCTGGACATGCCCGTGAGGGACATCTTTAAGAGCATAAAAATCCTGGTCATGTGCCGGTATTTCAATTCCACTTTCCCATCGAACCGATCCGTAGAAATTCAGTGCCCCTGGATCATTAAACTTCCCGCCATCAACGTTCACGTTATAATAATGGAAACCCTCATCCATCGGACCTTCAGTGGTGCCTGTCCAGAAGCCATCCGAGCCTTTGGTAAGTTTCGTGCCACCTCTTCCACCCAGTCCCAGACTAACCCTGACGCTATCCGCCGCCGGTGCATGAATCCTGAATCTGGCAAAACCTTGTGAATTAACCTGCGGGAAATCCATGCCAGGCTGATTCAGCGTTGATGGTTTGAAATCTTCCTTGATTTGAACCTGACCAGACTGCGCCATGGTTAATGACGCCGACATGAAAAGGACAAGAAGTATTGCGCAATGCTTCATATTATTACGGGTTAAAGTCTTAAAAGAAATTTGTCGATCAGGAATTGATTTTACTTTCCCGAGGCAGCTACTTCGCTGCCTCGGAAATATTATATAGGTCACTTAACCGATGCATCCCAAAGAGCAGAAATTCGCCTGGGAGTTTTTTTATCGATTAAGGAATCATTATTCCGGTAAGGCATCGTTGGCCGATGTAGCATATAGCCCCAGCAGAGTTCCGGTAAATCCACCCGCCACATCGGTTGAAAGAATGTCGCCCGAAACTGTGCCACCTACGTTGCTAAACTCGCCATCTGCGGTTGCGTGACTGAATTTGTAATCATCGCCGCTGGCCTCTACCCTCAGTCGAACGGGCTTGGAAATATCAACTTTAACGCTGGCCAGTACCGTCGACGTTACTGCTGGACTATTTCTTGTTTTCCTTTCGTTTCGCTGCAATACCAGCATGTAGTCATTGTCTTTCTTTGTAATCCCAAAGACATAATTGAAGGCTTCGCTTTGAAGACAGACTATTCCAGCAAGGTCCTTGCCCGACTCAGGTTTATACTGCAGCGCTGTGGTAAACGAAAAACTACTGTGCTGTTGGCGGTAGAATAACGTGGATGTCGGTTTCACTTCCTTGATGTTACTCGCCAAAGGATTGATCTGCAGCCCGCCCTTTGTTTTCTTGATGAATGCCTCGCGCGGACCCCGCAAGCCGATCCAGCGGTAATCAAGTTTGTCGGAAGCGAAGTCTTCATTGAAGGTGAAATTTCCATTAGGAAAGAAACCATCCTTACCAGTTTTGTTTTCCACTCCCTGAGGCATTTTTAATTTCGGCTCCATCGGAATCAAGCCATTCTCGAATACCGGGTAGTCACCTGACCAGTCCACGGGTAGTATAAACGTTTCACGACCAATATTCACACGTCCTTTTTCATTCGGCCTGATAGCCAGGAAAACACCGTAGTACTTGTTATCGGGGCCTTGCACCAAATCAGCGTGACCGGCCCAGTCTACCTTATTCGGCCGATCCTTGGGCAGATACCGTTGCGTGAGTATCGGGTTCGCAGATGCGGGTTTGTACGGCCCCATTGGACTGTCGCTGGTGAATATCACTTCGCTGTGCCACCCTGCTGTTCCGCCCTCCGCGCACATAAGGTAGTAACGGCCATTCTTCTTGTAGATGTGAGGTGCTTCGATCCAGATCGGTTTTTTGGAAAGGTCGACGCCACCATCAACGATTATCTTGTCTGTTCCGGTTAACACTTTGTCATTTTCGACATCGTATTCCCAGATCTTGATTACACGGTGACCGTTATAGAGTTCTTTTCCTTTGTCGGGTGCGTCATTGTGAACAACGTACCCTTTCCCGTCTTCATCAAAGTAGATCGAAGGGTCGATCCCCTCAAAGGCAAGCTTTATCGGATCACTCCATCCTTTCATGGGATCCTTCGTCTTCACAACGAAGTTTCCAAGACCGCCAGCAAATGCCGTGGTGATCATATAAAATGTATCGTTGTGCGGATTGTAGGTTATCCCCGGCGCATAAACGCCTCCACTTATTCCGGTATCGTGAACATCAAGTTGCGTCGTGCGATCAAGGACGTGGCCGATTTGCGTCCAATTCACAAGGTCTTTCGAATGAAAGATCGGTACACCCGGAAACATGGCAAACGATGAAACTACCATGTAGTAATCGTCACCTTTCCGGGTGATCGCAGGATCAGGATAACATCCCTGCAGGATAGGATTATAAAATTCGTCAGACTTAAGCTCGTAGTCTTTGTAAACCTTGTCGTTTCCCTGGTATACGACACTTGAGAATACGGGGCCTTTATTCGACGTCTTTCGTTTCGATTGTGCTTTCCCTTCGAACGCCGTCATCGAGAATAATATGGCACAGGCTAATAGTAAAACTGACTTCCCTTTTTTCATGCTTAGGTATTTATTAGTATGTTTTCATTTTTGTGTACCAATTAATTCTCATTGGCCCACGCTTCTCCCTCGGGAGAACGTCTCCATTTGAAGTAGGCGTCCAGCACACGAAGTGATTTTTCGTCAGGCACGTGAGATAGATACGGCTTCTGCTGAAAGTACATTACATCCGGACGCGCTTCACTAAATGGACGCCATTCCGGCACACCCTTTCCATTTGGATGACCATACTTGGCAAAGTTTGTCCAGTAAGTACTCATTGATTCAGAAGTGGCCAGATCTGATTTTGTCGTTTCCGGTTTATTCTGATCCAGCTGTTGAAAAATGTACGCTATTTCCTGCCCGTGTGGTGATCCTTGTCCGGCATGAGGCGAGTCTTTTTCATGATCCGGATGCTGATCGAAATAGTAATAGTACACTTTTGATTTACCTGTCTTTGATTGAAGTCGTGCCCAACTCCACGTATGCCACCCGAATGCCGCATCCCGCACCAGGTCGCGGGCCGTTTTTGGTATCTCTGAGTCACCAACCGGATATGCTTTGAGCAAGTCGTCGGCAAATTTACCGTAGCGCTGTTTTACGCTTCCGATAAAGCCACTTGGCCCGTTGGCCCGCATCATCCCCATAAAACTCAGGCCTTCATCGGAGTTGTATCCAATCAGCACGGGAACGTCATTATATTTGCCTGACTCGTACAGCTTATATTGGTCGTCAGGAATAACGTAACCATCAATGATGGGCCAGGCGCTTCCCATACCAAATCCACCCGGTAAAGAGTCTGCCGGGATCTTTCGCAATTCAGCAATGGACTTAACCCCTGCCCTATCCGCAAAACTCATTCCGTCAGCTTCTGCCATTTTGAGTGTTTTCATATTCTCCCCGGGATACGTCGTTTTCCTTGGCGGCCCAAACGATCCTCCGCTTTGCGAGATTGCTCCGTGGAAGAGGCCTTCCGCGAGTGGCGATGCACACAACATACTCACAGCTATGCCTCCGGCCGACTCACCGAAGATCGTTACCTTTTTGGGGTCGCCGCCAAAAGCTGAAATGTTCTTCTTTATCCACTGCAGTCCGGCAATCATATCGTGCAAACCATAATTCCCCGACACCTTATCAGGATCCTCAGCACTCAACTCAGGATGTGCGAGAAAACCAAGCGCCCCAACCCGGTATGCGATGCTGACGAGAACCACTCCTTTTTTTGCCAGGTTTGCTCCGTTGTACACAGGTTCGGAAGTCGACCCAAAACTAAAGCCTCCCCCATATATCCATACCAATACGGGAAGTCTTTCATTGTTTGCTTTAGCCGGTGTCCATATGTTCAGGTAGAGGCAGTCTTCGCTCTTCCCTGACGGCGGATTCCCTCCCTGCATAGGCGCCGGCGCGAACTGTGATGCATCTTTTACACCTTCCCATTTGGTCGGGGGCTGTGGCGCGCGCCAGCGAAGATCTCCCACCGGCGGCGCAGCGAATGGTACGCCCTTATAGATCCTGAGTCCGTCCTGACTTACACCCTGAAGGAGACCCTGCTCCACCTTCACCGGCTCCCCATTTTGCGCGCCAGCTGTTACTGATACAAAAATGAGCAGGACGAATATGCCGTTTACTCTTTTCATCACCTGATTGTTATGCGTTTCGTTTTGAGATCGTTTTCATGTGAGCTGTTGCCGTACTGAATTTCATATTCTCCCGGCGCGACAGTCATCAGACCGCTCTCCCTGCTATAGAATTCAAACGCGTCAGCTGGTAGCGTCAGCGTTACTTGTTCTGATTTCCCGGGAGCAAGGTCCACGCGCTGGAAAGCTTTCAAAGTCCTGACCGGCCCGTCTTCGTCACCATACTTGCGCACGTAAACCTGAACGATTTCTGTACCCGCTCTTTTCCCGGTGTTCGAAACGGGGATAGTCAACGTAAGCGTTTCATTTCTTTCAATCGAAAGATTGCTGATTTTCGCATCACCGAAGGCGAAGGAAGTATAACTCAAGCCGAACCCGAATGGAAATAAGGCATCTGTCATGAAGCGGTAGGTCCGGTTTTTCATTGAGTAGTCTTCGATATCAGGAAGCTGTTCAGAATTCTTATAAAAAGTCACGGGCAGTTTACCCGAGGGATTATAATCACCGAACAATACCTCGGCAACGGCCTGGCCACCGGACTCTCCTGCATACCACGCCTGAAGAATTGCCTCAGTTGTTTCGGTTTCCGGAGTAAGTGCAATCGCCGAACCGGAACAGTTTACGAATACTACCTTTTTCCCGGCATCCCTGAGCGCCTTAAGGCAGTTGCGCTGAACTGCAGGAAGTTCGATGTTGGTGCGATCTCCCCCTTTGAAACCCGGATACGACACCGGCATTTCTTCCCCTTCTAGCATCCCTGAAAGTCCCCCGACGAACACGACTACGTCTATGCCTTTAAGTTTGTTAATCAGGTTGGTAAAATCAACAGGCACCTCTTTGCCAAAGTCAAGCTCAATATTCGCCTGCCAGTTATTTAACTGAGCGAAACGAACTTCGATTTTGTATTTCTTACCTGCTTCGACTTTGTACGGGATTCTCGCCGGGAGTGTACGCCAGTTGTTATAAGTACGTAATGTTTCTCCGTTCACAATCAATTCGAAATGACCGGTAGCACCGCCTTTGAACACGATTTCTTCAGTAGCCTTTGGAACGAACTCTGTTTCGTAAAGCGCAGAGAATCCTTCCAGTTTAACACCCGGTGCAAACTCATGTTGACCTGCGGCGGTCTTCCTGATGGCAGTATTCATTTGCTGTATTGCGACCGGATTTCCTGCCCGGTCCGGGTTGTTCCAATACGTTGCTTTGAAACCGGGCTTACCTTCAATTGAGGATTGACCGAGATAGCTTTCGGTTACTTTGTCTTCCACCAGGTCACAGGCTTTATCGTATACAATTTTCTTTGCCGGAAACTTGGATTTGATGCCATTCAGAATTGAAATCGTACGCACAGGTACACCGTTGTAATTGCCCCAAAGCATCTGTTCATCGGCAGCGTTCGGTCCGATTACCGCAATTTTTCCGCCTGATTTAGACAATGGAAGGATGTTGTTCTTGTTTTGAAGCAGTGTCATCGACTGTCGGGCCATGTCCAGTGCCAGCTGTCTGTGTTCTTTGTTGTTTACCACGGACATCGGAATTTTCGTCCAAGGCACCAGTTCGTCATCGTCCATCTCACCCAGCTCAAACCGTCCAATCAACACGCGAATCAGACGCTCATCAATTTCTTTTTCAGTTATCAATCCTCTTTCAACAGCCTCGGGAAGCTTCTTGTAATTATGACCATCCCACTGGCATTCGACATCTGTTCCGGCGAGTACTCCTTTGGCAGATGCATGTCCCGGAGTAGAGGAAACCTTATGCGTAGTATAAAAGTCAGCGATCGCTCCGCAGTCAGAGACAACGAGATGTTTGAATCCCCAGTCATCGCGGAGAATCTTTTGTAATAGGCGTGTGCTGCCACAGCATGGTTCATCATCAAGCCTTTGATACGCACACATGACCTGCCGCACATCAGCTTCCTGGACCAGTGATTTGAAAGCCGGCATATACGTTTCCCACAGGTCGCGTGGATCTACGTTGTTCAGGTTAAGCTCATGGCGACTCCATTCAGGACCAGAATGAACCGCATAATGCTTCGCGCACGCCAGCAGCTTCCTGTACTTTGCGTCTTCTGGTCCCTGCAGCCCTCTGACCACTGATACGCCCATGCGGCTCATGAGATACGGATCCTCACCATAGGTTTCCTGACCCCGCCCCCAACGAGGATCTCTGAAGATGTTGACATTCGGTGTCCACACGGAGAGACTTAGAAATCTCCGGTTTTCTTCTCCGTTGCGCATCGCTTCATTGTATTTCGCGCGGACTTCATTGGACGTCGCGTCGAAAATCCTGTAAACAAGTTCGTCATTGAATGACGCTGCCATTCCGATAGGCTCAGGAAAGACCGTTACATCATTATTATTGGCAAGGCCATGCAGGGCTTCGCTCCACCAGTTGAACTTTTTGATACCGAGACGCGGAATGGCATCCGATACGTCGCACATCAACGCCGCCTTTTCCTCCAGCGTAAGGTGCTTTATTAGGTCTTTCGCCCTCTCTTCGTTAACCAGCTCAGGATTTCTGAAAGCATATTCCTGGGCAGATAATTGGTTTACGAATAAGACCAGAATTACCGCGAGTCTGATTCGTGATTTTTGTAAGAATAATAACCTCATCTCAGCATAGTTAATCGGATCATCTCCTTGTGACATTATCATTCTGCCAGGAATGTGAATGTTTGCCCGGCCTTTGTACTTATGTCGTATAGGAATGTTTGTGCAATTGTAGGTAAAGCAATGTCGGCCACCGGTGAGACCAGCGGGGGGGCTATGTCACTCACCTGATAAAAGGGATTCGGATTTATTCCTGTGGCTTCTTTCATCGTCCCCTTTGTTATTTTCAAAGGAGTTTCACTTCGCAGCCGCAGATTGCCACCCAGATTTGACCTCACACTCACCTTCACCAGGATTCCGTCCTTCCATTGAAGCTCTGTGACCTCAAACCCACCCAGTGCACGCAAGCCACTGATGCTACCGGTTTTCCAATCATCCGGTAAAGCCGGCAACAGATGTACCGCACCATCACTGCTTTGCATAAGCATTTCCGCGATGCCCGATGTGCAGCCAAAGTTACCATCAATCTGAAACGGTGGATGAGCATCGAAAAGGTTATTATATGTACCACCTCCACCGGGGTTCGTTCCCGCTGGCGTAAGCTGGTCTTTGATCAATTTAAACGCGCGGTTTCCATCGAGTAGCCTGGCCCACCAGTTGACTTTCCAGCCCATGCTCCATCCCGTCGAGACATCACCACGGTGAACAAGTGTGGTTTTTGCAGCCGAATATAACTGTGGCGTGCGGTGTGGTGAGATCTGGTTGGATGGATAAAGACCATAGAGATGTGACACATGTCTGTGTTTGTCTTCAGGGTCATCAATATCTTCGAGCCATTCCTGTAGTTGCCCATGCTGTCCGATATGCATTGGCGGAAGCCGTTTAAGCATTTGGCGGAGGGTATCCATAAATTCCTGGTCACGTCCATCAAGTATCTCTGCAGCGCGTATGGTGTTTTTGAATACATCAAAGACGATCTGGTTGTCCATCGTTGCACCTGCATCCAGCGAAGATCCGCCATGTGCTTTTGGTGCATTTTCGGGTGATGTACCCGGATTCACGACAAGCCATTTCTTAGTTGGATGTTCAACAAGAAAGTCGACATAAAATTTCGCCGCTTCCCGTAACACCGGATATACAGAATTCAGAAACTTCTTGTCGCCGCCGTACAGGTAATGTTCCCAAAGGTGTTGGCTTGTCCATCCGCCACCGGCGTTCCAGCTTCCCCAGAAAGCGCCGTCTATCGCTCCCGTTACCCGCCAGATGTCGGTATTATGGTGTGCTACCCATCCCCTCGCGCCGTACATTACCCGCGCCGTTTCTTTTCCTGTCTCCGAAAGTTCCTGCACCATTTTCAGGAAAGGCTCATGAAGTTCCGCGAGATTTGTTTTCTCCGCTGGCCAGTAGTTCATCTCAGCATTGATGTTGATGGTGTACTTACTGTCCCATGGCGGGTTCATTCTGTGATTCCAGATTCCCTGAAGATTGGCTGGCTGCCCCCCGGGTTGCGACGACGATATCAGCAGATATCGGCCGAATTGAAAATACAGCGTTGCAAACTGAGGATCGGATTGCGACCGAAATCTTTTCAACCTTTCGTCAGTTGGTAATTTCGCCGCGTCGTTTGTACCGAGGTCCAACTTTACACGGTTGAAAAATTTTTGGTACGCTGCCACATGATCTGTTGCAATTTTTTCGTACGATCTGGTATACGCCTTTTCAAGAGGAGCAATTGCCCGGGCATTTGCATCACCACCCAGGTCCTTGAAGCTGTTGAAGTTTGTCGCTATTGAGACATAAACCGTAATGGCATCGGCCTTGTTCACGACAACGGAAGTATCGTTGGATGAAACAGTTCCGCCTTCGACTTTCAAACGCGCCAGGGCTTTAAACCGAACCTTCCCTTCGACGCCTTCATGACTGGTAGTGATACCTTCGAGGGTGAGTTCGTTTTTACCATTCGTCGCGGTCACTGCGCCGGGCTGCGGACTGGAAAACTGTGTTATACATGATAAGCTTCCTTTCGAAGATCCGGACAAACGAATTGCGATTACACCATCGGCAAACGAAGCCAGCACTTCGCGGCGATACGTGTTGTTCCCAACGGTATACGTAGTGGTCGCAATGGCTCTTTCGATATCCAGGTCGCGGTAATAGTCAGTGTAGCCGGCATGCTCCGGAAAATAAAATTCCAGATTCCCCACAGGCTGAAACATTTGTCCATGTGAGGTCTTGGAAATGATCGTCTTATTGGCGATTTCTTCAGCCTCTTTGTGCTTCCCCTCGAAAATAAGACGTCGTATCTCCGGTAAGGATTCCAATGCCAGGGGGTTATCGTTTCGGTTTGGACTACCGCTCCAGACAGTATGTTCGTTTAACTGGATAATTTCCTTCTCTACATTCCCGTAGACCATTCCACCCAGCCTTCCATTTCCAACAGGCAGGGCATTTTCCCATTTCTCGCCGGAAGGTTTGTCATACCACAACTTCAAATGCGAGGCATCTTGCGCTGACACGGAAGAAATACACAGTGCAATTGACGTTGCGAGGATTGTTAATCTCATAGGCATTACAGCGCAATTATATCCGAAATAGGTTTACGAGTCCAAGGCATCGGTCGCCGATTCTCCGACGTTTATCATCGCCTTGACAACATGTTCGTCCGAGCCCAGTAATTCAGCAAAGCTGGTCTCAAGTTCCTGAAACGAAAGCCGGTGAGTAATCAACAGGGATGGGTTGAGCACCTTATTCCTGAAACATGAGATTACCCATTCGAAGTCTTCCTTCAAGGCATTTCGGCTGCTCATCAGGGTAGTTTCCCGCTTATGAAACTCCGGATGGCTGAAACGTAAGTCGCCCTTCTGTAGTCCGACCAGCACATATCGCCCGCCATGGGCCAGGTAGCCTAGAGCTCCGTTGATCGCCTGAAGGTTTCCCGTGGCATCAAAGACCGCAGTAGGCATATCGTCACGCGTCAGGCTTTTCAGAATTTCACGCGGATCTTCGCGCGACGGATTGACCGTATGATTAACGCCCATCGTTTTTCTGCAAAAACCAAGTCGCTGTTCGTTGACGTCCATCGCGATCACATTCGCCCCAGCCAGTCGACAGAATTCCATAATGCCCAATCCTATCGGCCCGGCACCAACGATGAGTACGAATTCACCAGGCTCAATTTGCGCACGCCGGACACTATGCGCCCCAATAGCCAGAGGTTCAACCAGTGCCAGTTCATCAAGTGAAAGTCCGTTTCCGGCGACGAGCATGTCGGAAGGTAAGGAAAGATACTCAGCCATTCCGCCGTCGATATGAACACCGTAAACTTGCATATGGACGCAACAATTGGGTTGGCCCCGGCGGCACGCAATACAATTTCCACAGCTTCGATATGGAATCACAGTGTACAACACACCCGTTTCAATCCCGGGTGACTTGTCGGTATCAACCAACTCACCGGCTAGTTCATGGCCGAGAATGCGCGGATAAGTGAAGTAGGGTTGCGTGCCATCAAATGCGTGGATGTCGGTTCCGCATATACCGACGCGACGGATTTTAAGGATCGAATGACCTTGCTGCGGTGGGGGAGCTTCTTTGGTAACCGCCCTCAATTCCCCCGGACGCATACAGACGAATGCGTTCATTTTATGCGGCATCTGTTTAATCCATTTATCATTCGATTTCGATCAGTCTTGTAATTCCCGGCAAGGTTGCGCATACAACGTTCAATGCAATTTCAGCATTCGAACATTGTGTGCAAAGTTTATAACGTTTGATTAAAATTCACTGCATTGGACTTGCGTTCACTCGCGGAGATGAGCAGCGATGCAGCGAGTTTACCTATTTCGACGAATTCACGATTTTGCGAGGTGAGACTACCTTTTCTCCATACAATCCAGAATTCTTCCCTGTTCCTTGGCGCACCCGATGGAATGAATATCAACGCTGTGATGGCATTGCTGGCGAAAATTATTCCGTCAGGCCGCGAAGGCATTGAAACCATCATTTCACATATGGCCGACCAGGAATTTTCCGCCCCATTTGTATTCAAAATAAACTTATCACCTTCAGCAAGCTTTCCTGATTCCAATGCTTTAGAGTAACCGGAAATAAGACTTGAATGTTGAACACTGTTCAGGTCCACCGACATACAGGCGATGCGTTGGCACCCCTTTTCAATAAGGTGATTGGTTAACTCAAATGCATTCTGAAACTCGCTTAGTTTTTTCTTTGGGCGTCCGGGGAGCAGCGAGGATGCCTCGACAACAACAACCGGAATTTCAAGAGACGCCAGATGATCTAATGCCTCACACTCCTGGTAATACATAGACGTCACCACAACGCCATCGACCCGGTACTTCCTGAGGTTTTCAATGCTCTGCAACCTGGACTCGGAATTATTCATCGATTGATGAACAATAACGCTATACCCCATCTGACTCGCAGTTGCCTCGGCCCCTGACAATACGCTTGAGGCGAGGACGGTATTCAGGTGCGTTACCATTCCGCCAAGAACATGACTCTTCTGAGATCGCAATTTGCTCGCGAAATAATTCCGTTGATACCCCAATTCATTCGCTACATGACTAATTCTGGAACGGGTTTGCTCATTTACAGCAGGTGAGCCATTGAGCGCCCTGCTAATGGTTGCCGTTGAAAGGTCTAACGCTTTTGCAATGTCGTGAATCGTAACTTCGTTCCTCATTCTCATACGCTTGTAATAAGTCGGTTTATCCAACGTGAAAAAAATCCGGGGATTTATCTGAATAAGAGGGGTGCAAACTTGTACAGGTTGTTTCGCCAAACGGGCCAGGTATGTCCGCCGGGATACTCGCTGTACTGATACCGAATGCCCATTTCATCAAATTTCTGCATCATCACCTTACAGTTCTCGTAAGCAATGTCCTCCTTGCCCCCCATCGCAACCCAAAAGACTTTTATGTTTTTATTTATCGCATCTGCATTGGCTTTCATGAACGCATACTGCGGATCGGAAAGTGTCGGATTGTTCGCAAACCACCCTGAGCTGAACACTCCGAGATGAGAAAACATCTGATGGTTTTTCACGCCTGCGTAAAGTGTCTGCAACCCACCCATTGAAAGTCCGGCCAAAGCTCTTTTATCCGAAGTGGTTTCAGCGCGATAGTTTTCTTCGACCAGGGGCATAACAACCCTTGTCAATTCATTCTCAAAAACCTGTAGCGACCGTTCGCCAAACCCCCGGATACCACCTCCACCTGTATTGCCATCCATCATAACAATCAACATGGGTACTGCAGCACCGTCGGCAATAAGGTTATCCAAAATCAAATCAGTCTTTCCCTGAGTTCCCCAGCCTCTTTCATCCTCACCTCCGCCATGCAAAAGATAAAGCACCGGATACTTTTTGCCCGGATTCTTGCTATATTCTGCCGGTGTATAGATGTAAAATCGCCTCCACTCATTAAAAACGTTTGAGAAATATCGCTTCATTCGGATTTCTCCGTGAGGCACGTCCCTCATGGCGTAGAATTCGCCGTTCCGGGAGGGTATTTCAATTCCCGAAGCCATTCTGCCCATTCCGTAAAATGTTTCACTCGCGGGATCTGCAAGAGCTACACCGTCGATTATCAATGAGTAGTAGTGAATACCTTCGCTTATCGTATCCGTTGTTACGGTCCAGAATCCTTCGATATCCTTGTCCATAGTGTATTTCCGCCCCAGGTCAATCTCCACCTTTTGCGCCTCGGGCGCCTTGATCCGGAATATTACTCGGTTATCGGGAAGCACCTGCGGATACCTGGCTGATCTGACATTCGTGGCTGCCGGCGTACCCAGGACGGTGACAGAAGGAAATGTTTTGGGATCGACCGGTTTGAACAGGAACTGGGAGAACATATACAGGTCATTCTTCCAGACATTAAAATCATGTCCACCTGGTTCAACGTAGTAGATATGCGGCACCCCTTTCTTGTAAAGGTAATCGTGTGTTCGGGTGCTGAAATTGATCAGTCCATCGGCGTCGCCGCACGAGATCCAAAGCAGTTTCAGTTTCGACTTCGCCAGTTCAGGATCAGGCACTAGAACCTCAGGCAGTTTTGTGTTCGGGGCCGAAGAGAACCCACCTACCCAGGCGAATTTGTCAAGATTTCCTAAACCAAAATTCAGTGATTGTCCGCCGCCCATCGACAGCCCCGCTATCGCACGATGTTCCCGATCCGTTTTAACGGCATATTTCTTTTCGATGAAGGGGATAAGGTCGTTAAGCAGATCCTTTTCGAACGTGGTAAAGGCCTGAATCTTCAAACTGTCGAAGATATTCCCGACGGCGCGATCGTCTTTCATGGCACGGCCATTAGGCATCACCACGATCATCGGTTCAAGCTTCTTGTCAGCATACAGATTATCAAGAATAACAGGGACATTCGCACCGTTAAACCACTCCTTCTCATCACCGCCAATACCGTGAAGCAGATACAAAACAGGGTACTTCGTATTCTTCTTATACCCCGGCGGCGTATACACTAACGCACGTCGCGTACTACCCACCGTCTTTGAACGGTATGAAACACTGTCAAGCTTGCCGCGTTGAATGCTCTCCCTGGGCTGGTCAAAACCCGAAGGCGCCTGTTTTTCACTTACCTGGGCGTTGCTGCCGAATGCAACCAATAGTAGTACAAGGCTAAACACGCCTATCGTCTTCATTTGTATCATTAAAATCTGCAATGGTTCAATAGTTCTGTTTATTCAATAGATCCCTTCTTTGATGTTCAATGGAAACGTCTAAAAAAATGAAGCGGCAAAGCTACTCGCAACCGAAGTAGACTTATACCGCTCCAACCCAAACCAAACAAAGGAATCTTCAAGTATTTTCATATCGTTACTTCATTTCGGATAGCGCAAATTGACTACCGTTCCATGACCGTTCTTAATTTCAACCGGACGGGGTCGCTACCACCGCGGACAATTCTTCCCGTGTTTACCCTTCACTGTTCTTTGTTTTAGTGTAGTTTAAAGTGTTAGTGACTGTGTCCCAATTACCGGGCTCTTCAGTGTCCCAGCCACTCCCGCCCTATACTCTGGCAGCGATTGGACAGGTGCAATCGATTTCACTAATGTGCTATCTATAGCTTGCCGCAGGCTAACATTAATCGAACAATCACTTTAAATTTTGAAACAATTGGCCTTTCTCGCGGAGAATCGCGATAATATGGATTTAGGCGCCAGGATTTAAGATTTGATGATGGACTGCCCGATTACAAATTTCGAGTTCAGGTTTGGGTGGAAACGCCATTCGTTTCAGATTTTGTGTTTCAGTTGCATATCCGATTTCAAATTTCGGGTTTGCGGATTTCAGATAGGGATTGGCTGACGGGGCCCCATTCAGACTTCGGGTTTTAAATCCAGGGACTCCCCGATTCCGCATTTCTGATAGTCGGCCGTTAATTTGAAGTTTGAAATCTGAAATCCGGAATCAGAAACCGGTCAACTTTGTTCCAGATATTCCGACGGCGTCTTGCCGTACTCCTCTTTGAAACAACGAGTGAAATAGGACGCAGAGTTAAAACCAACTTCGAATGCAACTTCCGACAACGTTAACTGGCGGGAATCCATTAGCTTGATAGCCTGCTTCATACGCACCATTCGTATGAATTCAACCACCGATTTTCCAGTGACGGCCTTAATCTTGCGGTATGTCTGCATTCTGCTGAGATTGAAAAGCGCCGCAATTGAGTCGACGCTGAGTTGTGGGTCCTGCAGATTCGCAGAGATGTAGTCTATAGCTTTCTGCAAGAACTCCTGATCCAGTGTATTCGTGGTGGCCTTCGCCGGCATCAGGTACACATCCTGGCTAAACCGCGCGTATAACCGGCGTCGGGAATTAATCAGCTGATGAACATGCGTGATCAGATACCGGATATTAAATGGCTTTGGTATATATAAGTCTGCACCTTTTTCAATACCGGTGATTTGGTCCTCAACCGTGGCTTTCGCCGTCAGCAGAATAAACGGAATATGACTCGTGTTTAAGTCTGACTTGATATCGTTGCAGAACTCAATGCCACTCTTCACCGGCATCATTATGTCGCTGATAATCAAATCAGGATTCGACTCCAGTGAAACCGACAGCCCCTCCGCGCCATTTTTTGCCTCGAGAACTGAAAACTCCCTGCGTAATTCCGAAACAAGGTACTCACGCAGCTCAATATTGTCTTCCACCACAAGTATTCTCGGCTTTTCATCGCTTCCATCGCCGTTGCAAAGTTCCTGAGTTTCACCCACGGCGGCGTCAACTTGCCTTTTTGTATCCACTACGTCCGTTGGCGTTTCAACACTTTGGTCAACTTCGTAGACTTCTGCATCGATCGGAAGCAAGATCGTAAATATTGTTGCATGATCTGGTACACTCATGGCGGTGATCATTCCATGATGCAATTCAACAAGTGCCTTGGTTAATGACAGCCCGATTCCCGTTCCCGGACTGGATACCTTATAGGATGACTTTGCCTGATAGAACTTCTCAAAAATATAAGGGAGTTCCTCCGGCGAAATACCAATGCCGTTGTCTTCGATGACCATTTCAATACATCTGCAAAGGCTGCCGTCGGGGATAATCAATTGCTTTGTGCTGATGTTCAGCTTAATCTCGCCGGCATCCGCCGTAAATTTGAATGCATTTGAAAGAATATTGAAGATTATCCGTTCAAGCTTGTCGTGGTCGAACCATCCCTTAATCACCGGCGTATCAGTAGTGACGGAAAACATCAGTCCTCTTTTCACTGCCATCTCATCGAAGGCCGCCGACGTTTCCCTTATAAACCGGACCAATTCACCATGTTTGACATTCAGTTTGAGGTTGCCGCCTTCAAGCTTGTTGAAATCCAGTAACTCATTCACCAGTCGGTTCATACGAAACGCACTTTTATACGCAGTGTAAATCCGCTCGCGCAATACGGCCGGTACGTCATTGGTTCCCATCAGGCTCTCCAACGGAATCATTATCAGGCTTAATGGCGTCCTGAATTCATGAGCCACATTTGTGAAGAACTGTGTCTTCGATTCTCCCAGTTTTTGTTCCTGCTCCCGCCTTAACTTCTCAAAAGCGATTTCATTTTTCAACTTCAGTCGTTCAAGCCGGATTCTCAACACAAAATAAACCATCGACACCAACAATACGGCGTAGATGGAGAATGCCCACCACGTTTTCCAAAACACCTGTTGGATTGTGATTTCAAGTCTCAATGGTTCACCTATCCATACTCCGTCGCGGTTTGAAGCCTTTACCAGAAAAACATAGTCTCCCGGATCGATGTTGGTGTAGGTCGCACTGTTATTGCCCGTGCTGCAATTCCAGCTCTGATCGAATCCTTCCAGCATATAACAGTACGTATAATTCGAAGATTGACTGTGATCCAGGACAACAAAATCAATAACAAAAGAACGTTGTTCGTACGAGAGGTCCAGGTTGGAAGTCAGACTGATGTGTTGTTTCAGGGGTGAATCAACGGCACCCGGTTTAACGGACTGGTTTCCGATCCGCAGGTCCGACAGCACGATCTTCTCATGCGGAATATTTGTGCGAATACTATCCGGATCGAAACTGTCAAGGCCGTTGTTGCTTCCGAAAAAAAGTTTCCCTGCTGAACTCTTCAATGCGGCTTTCCTGTGAAAGTTGTTTGACTTCAGCCCGTCTTCACGCGTATAGTTAACGAGCGTACCCGAACGCGGCTCGAACCTGGAAAGCCCCGCGTTTCCAGCCATCCAAACATGACCGTGCCGGTCTATAAGAATGGAGCGAATTGTATTCGTCATCGCACCCCTGCCGGTTTCAAAGGTGGTAAATCCCGACGATCCTTTTTTTCTGAGATTCAGCCCATCCGTTGTACCTATCCATAAATCCCCTTTATTGTCTTCAACAATAGCCTGGACCTGCGCTCCTTTGATGGAACCTTCGCTATTATCGGGGATGTGAGCGCGGTAAACGAATGCGTATTCCGATTTCTTGTTCAGTTCATAAAGCCCGTACAACGTACCTATCCAGAGCGTACCCTTTGAATCCTCCAGAATGTCTGTGATATATCCGGTATTCGGGATATGATTCGGTTGATCATATTCAGCCAGACTGACGAACGTATCCGTCGCCAGATCACGATAAAACAAACCACTTCCCCATGTTCCTGCCCAAACAACGCCTCGCCCATCCTCAAACAGGCAAAAGACCTGGTCGTTGCCAAATCCCTCAGAGGTTAACGAGTAATTGACGAGACGATGTGAATCAGGATCAATCCGGTATACTCCTCTGCCCGCGGTACCAAGCCAAAGCTTACCCTGCTTGTCGCATATAACTGACGTGACGTTCTTGTTGCTGATCTGACGGTTGATTTCTTCAATGTTTTGCAGCACACCCGTCTTCGAGTCGATTTTCGAGAGGCCGACACCGTAAGATGCAACCCAGATGTTTCCGTGAGCATCTTCTGCCAGGCTTCTTACTTCATTTCGCCCCAATAAAAATCCATCTCTGTAATCAAACTTTTTCCTCTGGCTGTCAAGAAGATAGACACCATTATTGAAAGTACCGATCCAAATGAGCCCGCGGTCGTCGGCATAAACTTCCTCAATCGAACTGCCCGGCGAGCCTTTTCCGGTATCATCGTTCGCAACGAATCGACGAACCTCGTTGGTTACACGGTCTATGATGTTAAACCCTGAATTTTCTCCTCCGATCAGAATATTTCCCCGATGATCAAGGGCCATCGTAAGGAGGCGGTTTGAGCTTTCGCCGAGTTGTTCTCCCGAAAAGATCGGCTGAAACGTATATTTTTCCCCGCCGGTCACCACCCGCGTGATATCACCTGTGACGGCACCAATGAGGAAGTCGCCTGAATTTTCCCGGACAATTGCGCTGATTTGAGTATCCGCGAAACGATTCAACGTATTTAAAGGAAGACGTTTCCTTGTTTCAACGTCATATAAAAGAAGCCCACCCTTGGTCGCACACCAGATGGTGCCGTTGATGTCTTTCAGGATGTTAATAAAATTGCTCGATGGGAGGACCCCTCCTATCGGAGGATCAATAATATACTCGAACTTCTGATTGACCGGATCATAGATATTAATTCCGCCCTCGTGGGTACCGATCCAGAGATGGCCACGGGAGTCAAAAACAAGATCGGTAATGTACCGGTTATTGAGGAAATTCTGATTTCCTTTTATTGAGTCAACATTGATAAAATTATCGCGTTCACGGCTGTAGATGCACAACCCCTGGGCTGTACCAATCCACAGCTGTTGATCCGGTCCCTCGATAATGGTGTTGATTGTATTATGGGCAATGGACGAGTGGTTCTGGGGGTCGTTTACATAACGATATGCATTGGTGCCGTCATAGCGGACCAACGCATCCTCGGTCCCGATCCACATATAGCCTCTGCTATCCTTAAAAAAACAACGGGCGTAGGAATTTGAAAGGACGTTGCTGGCCACCGGGGCGAAGTTCGGCGAATGCTGTTGCGACACTCCGTGGGTGATCGTCAGAAAAATTATGGTAAACGATATCCAGAATCCGCTTACACGACGGAAGCCAATAAAATCAAAATCTCCGTTTAAGTAATCGCTGACCCTGTTTTCCATTACAAAAACCTTTCTATGCACCGATTCGAGATACTGAACAGCAACAAAACAAATGACTGTAGAACAATCAGTTTAAGTGTAAGCAAAACAATTATACAAAATTTCAAACGATTGTGAGAAATAGCCGACAGATTTATTTTGAGTTGTCTGCCGGATTTGAATTCAACTTCTGGAGGGCCGGGTTGTACGAATCAAGCTCGATAATTACTTCTGAGAATAGAAATACAAGTACGTAGGCTGATTACCTTTTCTTTCACTTAGTGTAAAAAAACCTGATCCATCGTTTGCCCAGGCGATCGACTCACCCTGTGGCTCAGCCTCATATGGTACCTGCTGCGGAGTTGTATTAAGTAACGAGATCACATCCAGATTGTCTTTGTTTTCCCAATAGTAGATGTTCGTGTAGTTCTTCATCAGAATATCACCATTCCGTTCAAAACAATCAGCCGCAACGATGGCGAACATCGGAAGCGAAGCCACTTTTGATGCCGTAACGGTATCCCCGGTGGTCGCCGACCACGCGAACTCATATACAGACACCGGGAATTCACGCTTTGACACGACGTACAAATTCTCTGATCTGGGATCAATCAACAGAGACTCCGAATCCTTCATACCGTCTTCGAGTTCAAAAGTAATCCTTTCGAAATCAGAGATTACAACATGGTCACTGGCGCCAAGCTTTGGCTCCGGGAACCGAAAAATATACTTGTGTGGATAAACCGCATCATTATCCCCGATATCCGCAACATATATATATGTCAGGGTTGAGTCCGGACCAGAACCGACTGCGATGTCTTCCCAATCCCGGTTAGCCACTCCTGCAAGCCTGATCGTCATGCTGATCTTCAGTTCCTTATCAACAAGATAAACCTCAGGTTCATTACCACTGTCGTTCAAAGTCCAAAGGCGACCGGGATTTTTAACACTGGCGGCCAGACCGGAGGCTTCACGCAATCTGTCATCGGTCAACTCCGACAGGCGTTCCCCGGCATCAAATTTCGGCGTGCTCTGACTGCTAACCTCACTGTCACATCCCGCCAGCGTCGCCAGAATGATTGAAAACCCAAAAAAAATGCTCTTCATAAATTAAATTCGTTTTAGGCCAAGCTCATGCGTCAACTAAACCAGCCCATACCAGGAACCGGGTATGAGAATAAAAGTTTCCAAGATAACAATGGGAAACTAGATTCCAGACTCTTTCCGGAATTGCTTCATTGATTACAGGACACAACCGGTATAACATGGTCTTATGAAAATACTATTAGTTGAAGATGAACCGGACCTTCGGGATGTGATCGTGAGGTCTCTTGAAAAAGAAATGTTCGTTGTTGAAACGGCTGACGATTTCCCGTCCGCTTCTCAAAAAATAAGTGACTACGACTACGATTGCATCCTGCTTGACATCATGTTGCCGGGAGGCAGTGGCCTGACGCTCCTGGAGGAACTCAAAAAGCGGAAGAAGCAGGATAGTGTTGTTATTATTTCCGCAAAAAACTCCGTTGATGATCGCATAAGGGGACTCAATATGGGCGCGGACGATTACCTGGCCAAGCCATTTCATTTGGCCGAACTAACCGCGCGTGTCAAGTCCGTTATTCGGCGAAGAATGACTGAAGGTCAGCTTCACATGGAAATCGGAAACATCCGCCTGAATCTTGAGGAGCGAACCGTAAATATCAATGACTCTCCCATATCGCTCAATCGCAAAGAATTTGATATCCTCTTATACTTTTCGGCAAATAAGAACCGACTAATTAACAAGTCCGCTTTGGCGGAACAAATCTGGGGTGATAATATCGATCAGTCCGACGACTTTGAATTTATCTATTCGCAGATCAAAAACCTTCGAAAAAAGTTGAAGGATTCGGGTGCGCGGGCCGAGATTCAGGCAGTTTACGGGTTGGGATATAAATTCGTCATCAGATGAAATTGCTTAATCACACGCTCACCTATTTATCCGTCGCATTTTTTCTGGTGATTGGCATCTGGGCTGCGATCCTGTATTTCAATATGCTCGATGAAATCTACGACAGCATTGATGACGGTCTTGAGAACTTAAAAACCCTCATCATCGAAAAGACGCGGCGCGACAGTACGATCATTCACACAACAGACTTCCGGGAGAGCAACTACGCTATCCGTGAAATCTTACCGGGACAGGCACATGTAGCCAGGGATGTTTATCTCGATTCAACACGTTACCTCGTAAATGAGGACGACTATGAACCGGTTAGAGTTCTAAAGACAGCCTTCCGGGCACATGGAAAATCCTATGAATTAACTATCGCATCTTCGATGGTGGAAGAAGACGATTTAATTTCCAGTCTTTTGTATTCGATAATCTGGCTATACGTAATCCTCCTCGCCATTATTCTGATCACGAACAATATACTCTTAAAACGCATATGGAAGCCGTTTTATAGCATGCTTGAACATTTGAAAAGATTCAATCTTGAATCTCCTCAGCCCATCCCGGCACCGGATACGAGAGTTACCGAATTCAGGATGCTCCACGAATCTGTCACCACACTTATAGATCACGCGACAGAAACTTTCAACAATCAGAAACAATTCATTGAAAACGCGTCGCATGAGCTGCAGACTCCATTGGCCATCAGCATTAATAAGCTGGAATTGCTGATGGAAACGGAGTCACGTTCAGAGGCGGATGTACAGGAAGTTACTTCTGTGATCCGTACACTGGAAAGGCTGACGAAACTCAACAAGACTCTCCTATTGTTGTCGAAGATCGAGAACCGGCAATTCCAGGATCGAACGCTGGTCAACATCAGCGACATCATCATTCGCGCCGTGGCAGACCTCTCGGACCTCGCCGATTTTAAATCGGTAACGGTAACAATACATCGCGAAGGCAATCTGCTGCTTGACGTGAATCCGGAGCTTGCTGCTATGCTCATCTCTAATCTGTTGAAAAACGCCATCGTTCATAACGTAGCAGAGGGAATTGTCAACGTTGTCATTACTTCAACAGCAATTGCCTTTGAGAACTCCGGCACACCACACCCACTTGATGCATCACAATTATTCGACAGGTTTTACAAGGTTAACGCGTCAAATACGTCAACCGGGCTGGGGCTGTCTATTGTCAAGTCAATAGCTGATTACTATGGATTGATACTAAAATACCACTTCAATGGCCGGCATCAGTTCGTGGTTTCTGTTAAACCTGGTTAAGACTGTCTGCCGACCTGGGCGGATGGGCTTCGAACGCAACCAGTCGACAGAGTATGTTTTTTTTGATGTGATAAACAAGTTAACCGGCCACAAAAAAAGTAGCCAGACCCGCTTTTTCCAGATTGTTTCCGGTTTTCGAGTATAGTTTTATGAAGTAATCTTTAACAAAAACTAAAAAATATGAAACTCTTAATTTCTTCTCTTCTTATGGTAGGGCTCAGTACAGCTGCCATCGCGCAGGACGTGGCGAAAAACGATGTACCTTCAGCAGTACTAAATACGTTCAACACGAATTTTTCAAATGCCGTTGATATTGAATGGGAAATGGAAGGTGATTTATACAAAGGCGAATTTGAGATCGGGAAGGCTGAACACGAAGTATGGATCGATAAAAGCGGTAACATTAACAGGCACAAGTCGGATATCTCAAAAGAAGAACTTCCTGAACGGGTCAGGGAAAAAATAAAAAGCGATTATAAAGATTATTCAATAGATGACGTTGAAAAAATAGAAATCGATGGGACCGTCTACTACGAGATTGAGTTGGATGGAAAATCACGTGACCTTGATATAATTCTGTCACCTGACGGAACGGTTCAGCAAGGCATCAAATAAAAACTGTCGGGATACATCGCGGTAGTAAGACGCAATGCTTAAATTTAGAGAGAGTTTTCGCTGTTGGTGAAGGCTCTTTCTTTTTTTCGTCAGCCCGGGTTTATGACGCAGTGCCTACGCAGCAGGATCACCCTGGTTTGCAACTGGAAACAGTAACCTAAACGTTGCGCCTTCACCGGGATTACTCTCCGCGGTAATAAAACCCCTATGCTTCTCTACAACCTTCCTGACGATCGAAAGCCCTACCCCCGTCCCTGTGAACTCTCGTGTACTATGCAGGCGGGCAAAGACACTGAAAATGTGCTCCGATTGAGCTTGTTCGAACCCGATTCCATTATCTTTGATAGAAAT
>JAEZEH010000175.1 GCA_023417785.1 Bacteroidota bacterium | reverse complement strand
AATAAAGTGTGGGATGCGCTGACCAAACCAGAATTAGTCAAGCAGTACTTTTTCGGATCGGATCAGCAAACGGACTGGAAGCCCGGCAGTGAAATCTTGTGGACGGGTGATTACGAAGGCAAGTCATACACCGATAAGGGTGTCGTTCGGGAGTTTGTACCAAATGAAAGGCTTTCGTACTCCTATCTCAGCAGCTGGAGCGACATGGAAGATAAGCCTGAGAACTACTTGCTGGTCTCGTATGAACTAAAAGAAGTGCCGGATGGCACTGAGCTCACCATTACACAATCAAATTACGACGAAGAAAGAGCAAAACACTCCGCAGCGAACTGGGCTGTGGTTATCGATGGTTTGAAAAAGATCGTGGAATGATTTCCCGTCGACGACAGATGGACATTACCTTTCTGCTTATCCTCCTTTAGAAGAATATGTCGCGAAGATATGGGCGCTGTAACGCGAATGAAGTTTGATTCCCTCACTTTTCTGCGTACTCGAGCAGATCCCCCGGCTGGCAATCCAGCGCTTCACAAATGGCCTCGAGGGTACTGAACCGGATTGCTTTTGCCTTTCCGGTCTTAAGTATTGAAAGATTGGCCAACGTGATATCTACTTTCTCCGAAAGCTCGTTGAGCGACATCTTCCGCCTGGCCATCATCACATCAAGGTTAACGACAATCGCCATTTCTAAACAGTTAGCTCGTTTTCAGATTGAATTTCCAGTCCGCGTTTGAACACCTGAGAGATCACAAAGACCAGTCCGGCCATAAAAAGGAACTCACCAGTCGCCAGCGTAGGAACCAGTTCACCTGTCTGCTTAAGGATCCACTTGCCGTGGCCGTTGCTGATTAGTGCGACAATCCAGATCCCAAGTAACACGTGGCTTATTTTTTCCACACTCCCGCAAACTTCACTGGTGAACGGACTAATGAGATTTACCTTCGATAGGGTACGGATCACCAGATACATCACAAATGCTTTCATGATGTCGAAGGCGATCAGGAGGGAGATCGACTGCGAATACAACCAAAAGCTCTCTTCACGGAGATTGGATAGATTAAGGCCGCGGTAAAGATCGTGGGCGGCGCCGGGAGTCACCCAACTTATCGCATAGCTGGTGATTAGTGCACCTGTCTTTATCAGCAATCCGATAAAGGCTATCCAGGCAAGAATGTTCATCACGATGAGAATCTGCTGAGTTCGGGTTCTGTTTTTCATTTTTTTAACCAATAGTGTGTTATCATTTATCAAATGTCGTATAAAAATTATTGATAAACAATAAATAATTATTGTTTTTGCAAAAAGCACGGCCGAACGAACCGATTCGGTTGGAATAACCGCCATACCGGTCCCGGTTTACGGGGATATGGATCCTGCCCTTGCAAACGGTGAAGTCACCGAGAGCCCGGTATGCAGAATACCTTTGGTTTGAGTTAGCCCAAAGTATGCTGACTGTATAATCGTGATGAATAACCGGGAAATCTGATAAGGCTATATCACCCTTATATCCCGTAGCTTAATAGATACAGAACAGATACAAGTCAGATACGGGACAGATACGGGATTGATACGGGATGGAGATATATATACCTAATCCTTGAGCAACCCTTACCTGAGGGAATTAGCCCCCTTCAGGTTTATCCCCGAACAACGATCCCAACTGGTGTCCCGGGCCTGATCACCCGAACACGAAGCCGATTGGGAGCATGCCCCCAAACCTCTGAATAGGCTTTTTCTAACCTGAAACTTCCGACAAATCTCTGCCTGTCCGACAGTTCTCACTCTCATGCTAGCTTTCGCCGATGCTGACTCTGTCCCCCGAATACCTTGGCTGCGCCGGGGCGGGTAGACCTCCTTTTTGTAATGGTTGATTATCAGTTCATTATGGGAAATGTCGGGTAAATGACGGGTCAATTCCGGGCTGTTTTCGTTATCGCGGGAGGGACTTCGACGTATGTTTCGGAAACAAACACAACTCGCATGAAAAGCTCATTACATCTCATTGTTCTTTTGTATCTGGTTCTGGTTTCTCACGCCAGCATTGCTTGTACCACCTTCTGCCTTAAAAACGGCACTCACATCGTTCTCGGTAAAAACTATGACTTCTACACTGGTGTCGGTCTTATAATGGTCAATAGCAGGAATCTGCAAAAAACGTCCTACCCGGCACCCGACGCCAAACCGATAACCTGGGTTGCCAGGTACGGCAGCATCAGCTTCAATCAGTTTGGCAAAGAATTCCCTTGCGGCGGAATGAATGAGAAAGGCCTGGTTGTAGAATCGATGTGGCTGGACCAGACCCATTACCCCGCCCCGGATTCCCGAAAAGGAATGTTCGAACTTCAATGGATTCAATACCAGCTCGACAATGCGGCGTCAGTTGCCGAGGTTCTGGCGAGTGATACATTGATACGTATTTCCCGGATGTCGGCGCCGATCCATTTTCTGTTGGCCGACGCCGAAGGCAGTACCGCGATCATTGAATTTATCGATGGGAAAACAGTAGTGCACACCGGCGCTAACCTCAGCCATTGTGCGCTTGCGAATAGTCCGTATACCGAAAGCGCCGGCTTTTTTAATTCGCTTACCAATCCAGCGGAGTACTTGAAAAATGCCACAAACCGTTCGAATGATCGTTTCGGCAAAGCTGCACTGATGGCACGCGACTTCGAAGGACAACCTGAAGTTGACTATGCTTTTTCGATTCTGGATGCGGTCAAGCAAGGCGACTTCACACAATGGAATATCGTGTATGATGTCAAAAATATGACTGTCCATTACAAAACACAGAACAATCCCGAGATGCGTAAAGCCAGCCTGACGAAGTTTGACTTCTCGTGTGCTTCGTCGTCCGGATATCGGGAGATTGATGATCCTTTGACAGGGGAAGAGGAATTTCTGGTATATTCCTACGAAAAAAACAGGGAAACGATAACCAATGCCTTCGGTGCACTCGACAAGGTTCCGGAACTTCATAACTTTATTCCTGCCAAAGATGAAAGAGAAATATTGGCCAGGTATCCCGAGTCAGTTGAATGTCAGAACGACGTAACCGTTAAATAGTATATTGGTTCTTGAACAAACAATAAACATGAGACCGGCGAATTTGAAACAGCCCGAGCTAGGCAAAAAGATTTCAGAGCTAAGGAAAGCAAAGGGTATGACGCAGGAGGAATTGGTAGAGAAGTGCAACATCAGTGTTCGTACCATCCAACGGATCGAAACCGGGGAGGTAACACCGAGAAGTTATACCGTAAGAACGATACTCACTGCTCTTGACTTTGACCTGAGCCAGAATAACGACGAGAACGAAAATGAAAGTCACGGTACTCTGGCTGGTATATCCAACGCGCTCTCTTCCGGCGCCCGCAATTTGCTACTCATAAATATTGACCTGGATAAGCCTTCGGGCTTTCTGATCAGACAGTTGCATCTTGCCTGGATTTTTGGCGTGCTGTATTTTCTCCTTGGTTTCTTTGAAGCAGCTGCTGAATACGCGCGCTATGACGGACGGAAAATGACTATAAGTCCGGTAACGTATGCCCTACTGAAAATCGTCGTGTTAATTGCATTCGTTTTTTTTCAACGCGGTTTTGTTATGATCGGCGGACTGTTCCAAAATTACCTCCTCAAAATAACGTCGGTCATTCTCATTGGACTGCAAATTCTGCTGTTGGGGTATGACAGCATCTCCGTGTTTTACGATGGAATAGAACGTGAAGCGGTTCTTTTTGGAGCCTCCCTGACGTATGGCGCGATTGGTATCATCTATGGGATCTCGCTCCGGCGCCTGGACAAACCGTTGGGCAAAGTGGCCGAACTCGCAGGGATTTTTGAAATAGCTGCCGCACTATTCTTCCTTACGGTGATATTGTCTTTTATAGGATTCATCATCCAAATACCAGCGGAGCTGTTTCAGATTATCCTGATTTTCAAAGTAATTGAAGT
Source organism: Bacteroidota bacterium (assembly GCA_023417785.1). Classification (GTDB taxonomy): domain Bacteria; phylum Bacteroidota; class Bacteroidia; order Cytophagales; family Cyclobacteriaceae; genus Ohtaekwangia. The sequence goes on along the minus strand of JAEZEH010000175.1, from coordinate 5,546 downwards.
GATACGTAACAAGGAGAGGTCGTGAACTGACCTCTCACTTTTTCTTGTGTGCCGCATTGTTTTCTTCAACTCGGAATGCAACAATCCTTTTGATCAGGTCGACAGGTAATTCCTCATCGAGGGGAAATTGTACAGACCCTTTTCCCTGTTTGTATACTTTTAGTTCATCCTTGAACGCATCGTGGCCGGTAGGAGTGGCATAGAATCCGATATGGTTTTTAAAGGCCGCGAAGTAGACGAGGGGTTTGCCTTTGCTTTTGTAAGCCGGCATACCATAAGAAATGTGCTCAACTGCATTTGGTGCTTTTGCCCGGATGATTGATCGCACTTTGTTTAGCCGGGCCTGGACAGCTTGCGGAAAAGCTCCGATATATTCATCTACGGTCTGGAAATCCGTTTTCATGGGTTCGTTTTATAATAAAGGTGAGCCCTTTTCCGGAAATATGGAAGGCCGGAAGCGACGAAAGCCGGGGTCAATTCCGGCTTTCTTACTTCGACAAGTCTCGCGGTCGCGCAACGTCAAGGATATCCGTCGTTACCAAAAGAGAGTCATATTTCCCAGAACAAGACAATTGTAAGAAAGGAACGCCCTCCTGTTTCCGGCTTACCGCTGGAAATCAGCGAATTGCGAGCCAGATTCTTTCGGGAATACATTCTGTACACTTTTTGCCGCCGAACAAGCGTGAATTATTACTCTGGGCGGTTTATCGGTTAGATAAGCCGGTAAAGCACCATAACTCCCGATAAATTGCCCTCATCTTTTCACGGCAACGCTTCCGATGACTTAGATGCACTAACCTGACTTGTCTTATGCGAATAAGTACTATACTTTTTTTCCTGCTCATAACTGCCGCGCAGGCTTTTTCGCAGGAAACGGATTGCAATGATGGCATTGATAACGACAACGATGGTCTAATCGATTGCCAGGATCCCGATTGCCCCAGCTGTGAAACTATTTTCTCTTGTACGGCTCCATATACATATTATATGCCGCCGATGTATGGAAGCCGCGCGGGGAGCCCATACAGTACATCCAGCTACGGTGCTGAAGACCTGGTACTATCGACTCTCGGTAAAGCCGCGACGGTACAGATCAGTTCACCAAACGGCACGGTTTTACAGACATTAACGGTTCCAGTGGCGAATCCAGTGAACGTCCCGATTAACGGTAGCCCTATCCCCACAAGCCAGATATTGCGTCCAAACGAAGATTTGAATAAAGTTCTTTCTGATCGCGGTCTTGTTATTACATCGGACCAACCGCTTCAGGCGGGATACCGACACCTTGCATCGAATAATCAGGACATTCTCCAGCTACAAGGCCGTGCATCTCTTGGACGGTCTTTCTATGCTGCCAGTCAGACTGACCTTCCGGTCAATGAAGGCTCAGCCTACGAACGCCACTTCGTGTCGGTGATGGCGGTTGAGGATGGTACGCAAGTGTCGTTTAAAATTCCTTCTACGGCCACGTTGCCGAACGGAAACACAGTTAACATTGCGCTTTCAAACGGATCAAACAATACGACTTCGTCGCTCACACTACCTGCCAATCGAACGATAACCGTCACGCTGAACCGCGGCCAGTCGTATATGATTGCGACCATGCGCGAAGATCACACGGTAACAGGAATTCTGGTTACGGCAAATAAGGATATTGTTGTGAATTCCGGATCCCAACATTCACCAACATCTCAGGGATCAGATCAGGATGGCGGATACCAGCAACTCGTGCCGACACCGGCCCTTGAAACACGATACATCGCCATCGACGGTGGCAACACCAGCGTAAGAGACTACATAGTTATAGTCGCGGTTGAAAACGGCACAACGTTTACGGTCAACGGTACCTCTGGAGGAACGGATGGGCGTGGCCGAGCAGTACCCACCACCCTTGCCGCTGGTCAGCATTTCACGTACTATTTCGATGATGTAAATTATAAGGCCTATTATATTGCTGCCAACAAGCGAATTTATGTTTATCACGCTGCCGCCTATGGAACCAGCGAATTCGGAATGGATTTACTTCCACCCATCAATCAATGTATAGGAAGTAATCAACTTGACTTTGAAAGACCTGGAACGAACTCTTTGGCATTTGTAATAATCCCGACATCGGGATTGTCATCACTGCGATTCCGCAATCAACCCTATACCACTTATGCTGCCAATATTGATCCCGACGGCGCGGGACCTCTGCCAGCAGCAAGGGCGAATACCATCGGAACGTCCGGGTACTCCTATGTAGTAGTACAAGATGGAAACATTGCAGCAACAGGGACGAACAACCGGGTAACCAGTGATGAGAAGTTTCACCTTGGTGTAATCTCCCGCACAGGAGGAACCGGGAATTATGCCTTCTTTTCGAATTATGAAAAATCAATCGAGATACTCGACCCGGTTTCACTTGAGACGACCAATTATTATATCGCAGGTCAGGTAAATCCTGGTGTGGCGAAAGAACATTGCGTTATTCTCACCGGTTGTGGATCGAATAACGTTGTCAAAAGTGCCGCGGCAGAGGGTTGGAACGGTCCGGGCACGGAAGGCACGGTGACTCTGAATGGTTCTTGCGTAACGTATACGATGCGAACCGATGCACTTCCCTGCGCTACCGAAACCGTAAGCCTCGTCGTTGAAAACGAGTTTGGTATCAAAAGCCAGGTTTGTCTTGTGTTCGAAAACAGCGCCAGACCTTTTACAATAGGAACCATAACTCCTTCAAACGCTTTCTTCTGCAGCAGTGGGTTGCCAAATACGGTCACGTTAAACGCACCGGTGAACGTTCCGACGGGTGTACCTACTTTCAGTTGGGCGGACCCCGCCGGCAACCCGATCACGCCAACGAATTCGGTTTCGGGTACGGATTATGGAACATCGATTGTTGTCAATCAGGCTGGAACATATCGGCTCACCGTTACCGTATCCGCGTGTAGCCAGACGGTGGACGTACCTGTGTCTTCGTCAAACTGCAATGATCTGGATGGCGATGGCATTGCGAATTTCGTCGACCTGGATGACGACAACGACGGCATTCCCGACAGAATTGAGTCCGGCGGCTGGGATCCCACTGCCGATGCCGATAGTGACGGAATACCTACCTTCCGCGACCCTACGCCCGGCGCCGGACTACCCGCGTTCGTTGATGTAAACGGCGACGGTGTTAATGATGTATATGATAATGATCTGGATGGTATCATCAATGCTTTCGACCTCGATTCCGACAACGACGGTATTCCCGACGTAGTCGAAGCGTTGGGAGTTGACGCAGACGGCAACGGTATCATTGATAATTTTACAGATACCGATAACGATGGGCTTTCGCAGAATGTTGATGCCAACAACTCCGGCGCGAGCGGATCTGGTAATGGATTAGGCGCGATAGACTCCGACGGTGATGGCGTACTCAATATTTTCGACCTTGATTCCGACAATGACGGTATTCCTGATATTGTTGAGGTTGGAGGAGTCGATAACAACAACGACGGAATGGTCGATTCTCAGGTCGACGCCAACGCAAATGGGTTGATGGACGTCTATGATATTAACCCGGGTGCAAATGGAACTCCGCCAACATCTACAGGCGCCGACACAAACAGTGATGGCCGGCCAGATAGCTATCCGCGGGATAACATCGATGGCGATGCGAGACCCAATTTTCTTGACATTGATTCAGACGGTGACGGCATCATAGACTTTATCGAAGCGGGTTTTCCGGATAACGATAACAACGGTATCCCTGACGGGTCATTAGGTGCCGATGGATGGAGCGATGCCGTTGATGCGCTATCATCACTCTCCCTAAGAAATACGGATGCTGCGACACAGGCTGACTACTTAGACATCGATAGTGACAACGATGGGATTCCAGACAACATTGAGGGCCAGTCAACAACAGGATATCTCGCGCCTTCCGGCATTGACGCCGACCGTGACGGACTTGACGATGCTTACGACAATAATAATGCAATGTTTGGCGGAGCTCCCCGCAACGGAATTCAACCCGTTAACAGCGATGGGACCGACACTCCCGATTATCGCGACGCGGACGCGGATAATGACGGCGAGCCGGATAGTGTGGAAGGATGGGACGTCAATGGAAATGGCGTTATCGATGGAGCTGAGATAACTTCAGGAACGCAGGACAGCGACGGAGATGGATTGCTCGACAACTATGATATTGATGACACCGTCCTCAACGCGACGAACGGTGCCACGCCGCTGAGTTATCCTGACATAGACGACCCAGGCAGAGATCGCGACTGGCGGGATGCACTACCCATTGCCAATGACGATTTGGCGACCACCAACGAAGAGACTCCCGTAGCTATTTCTGTAGTGTCTAACGACCAGGATTTTGATGGAACGATCGACCCGGCTACCGTTGACCTCAACGTTTCTTCAGCGGGAATTCAGAATACATTTATAAACGCCTCAGGATCGTGGACGGTCAGTAACCTTGGCGTAGTAACGTTTACACCAGCGTCAGGCTTCAATGGATCAGCTGTTATCCAATACGTTGTGAACGACGACGAAGGGAGCACATCCAATATGGCGACGATTACCGTCGATGTGAATGACACTCCGGTCGCCAACGACGATGCCACTTCAACCAATGAGGACACATCCGTTTCATTGAATGTAGTTTCCAATGACACTGACGCGAATGGTGGTATAGATCCGGCGACCGTGGACCTCAATCCTGGTTCCCCGGGGATTCAGAATTCAATCAGTAACACGTACGGCAGCTGGTCTGTTACTTCGGCGGGAGTGTTGACATTTTCACCCGCGCAGGACTATCACGGCGCTGCTTTCGTGACATACACCATAATGGACAGTCATGGCGTAACAAGCAATGAAGCCACGGTAACAATAACGGTGATATCTGTAAACGATGCTCCAGTGGCTGCCGATGACAATGGAATAACCGATGAGGATGTGGCGATCACATTCGATATCCTGGCCAACGACAATGATATTGACGGTTCACTCAATGCTGCGACTGTTGATTTGAATACGAGTTCGGGGGGAATCCAAAACACAAGAATAACACCTCAGGGGACGTGGACATCAGATGGTGCCGGATCCGTAACGTTCAGTCCTGTTACCAATTTCTTTGGAAGCGCTACGATCACGTACACGGTTCGTGACAATAGCGGGGCTACATCCAACGTCGCTACTATCACTATTACGGTTGCCCCGGTGAACGACGCACCCGTTGCTGCGAACGACAACGCCACCACCAACGAAGACACGCCGATAACCTTCAATGTAACCGGTAACGATACTGATGTTGATGGTACGATCAATGCAGCTTCGGTAGACCTGGATCCTGGGACGGCAGGAATTCAGAATACCTTTAACAATGCCTCTGGAAGCTGGAGTGTGAATGCGAGCGGTAACGTGACCTATACGCCGACCCTGAATTTCAATGGTACGGCTTCGACCACATATCGCGTGAACGATAACAGCGGCGCGACATCGAACTCAGCCACTATTAGCGTGACAGTCACTCCGGTGAACGACGCACCTGTTGCTGTGAACGACAA
>JAEZEH010000093.1 GCA_023417785.1 Bacteroidota bacterium | reverse complement strand
CCTAAACCCACGGCCGATCCTGCCGCCGCGAGAATGAATCCGATCCGACCGGAAAAATTGCCCCTGTTTGCCATAGGTTGATTGCTCAGTAATGAATTAGGGTGCCAAAATAGGCGAAACTTCGAATATTCAAAAACAGTAGCACGCTAGTCAGGCGTGTGAATTTAATCTCTCCCAGTCAATAACTTTTTATGTCTTTATGCCATTTAAGTAATAAGCTGGCGTAATTCTACATTTTAAAAATGTTCGCTTAAGTTTAAATTGTTTTAGTTTGTACGGCTCTTATGGATGAATTCAGAAAATTATCGACGCAGGAGAAAGCCTTGCGTATTAACCTATCTCGATCAATATACGGTTCTTTTGCAGAAATCGGCGCCGGCCAGGAAGTTGCGGCCAATTTCTTCAAGGTCGGCGGAGCTTCAGGAACGGTTGCCAAGACAATGTCAGCGTACGACATGAAATTCAGTGACGCGATCTATGGGCAGACGGATCGTTATGTATGTGAAGAGCGGCTGATTCGGATGCTTGATCACGAATATGTACTGCTGCCCGAAAGATTGCCCCACCGCATTGAAACCACCCGCTTCTTTTCTTATGCTGATACGGTAGAAAGCCTGAACTTTGAACGTACCAATCAGGGGCACGGCTGGATCGGGCTTCGATTCCAGTTAACGCCAAAGAGTGAGGCGAACGATTGTATCATCCATGTTAAAATGCATGATACAGATCCGTTGCAGCAGCAGCTCGCCTTGGGAATAGTGGGGGTCAATATGATCTACTCCTGCTTGTTTCTTCGCGATGCAGAGCAAATATTGATGTCGCTGCTCGATGGATTGACATTCCGCAGAATGGAAATCGACATGTTTCGTATCTCCGGCCCCGACTTTAAGCACGTTGATAACCGGCTGATGGCGCTGAAACTTGTGAAGAACGGGTTTACCAAAGCGGCGATGTTCGGCCCCGATGGTGACGTGAAGCAGCCTTCCGATGAGTTATACAAGAAGAACGTGCTTGTGCTCCGCGGAAGGTTCCGACCGCCCACCCATGTAAATGTCGATATGCTTTTGGCCTCGCGCCGGTACTTCAAAAAAGAACCCGACGTCGACAAGAACAAAATCGTGTTGATTACAGAGTTAACACTTAACGACCTCAGCACAGAGGGCACGATTGATGAAACGGATTTTCTGCAACGCGCTGACATCATTTGTTCCCTCGGCCAAAACGTACTTATTTCCAATTATTTTGAATATTACAGATTGGTCGATTACCTGTCCAAGATCACCAAAGGAAAAAAAATCGGACTTATTCTTGGTATCAATGCGCTGCAGAAAGTATTCGATGAGAAAACGTACTCAAATATCCGTGGCGGTATTCTGGAGTGCTTTTCATCTCTGTTCGGAACCAACGTGAAACTCTATATCTATCCTGCTCTCGGCAAAGATGGAAAGTCCATACTCACACTTAAGGAGTTTGAAATGGATTTGCCAGATCAACTCAAAAACCTCTTCCGATACTTGATGGATAACAATAAAATGGAAGATGTTAAAAACGCGAATATTAAACATCTCCACATCATTTCTGACGACGTACTGGCGATGATCCGGAAGGGTGAATCAGGTTGGGAAAAATCTGTTCCTTATAAGGTCCAGGAGGCGATTAAGAAACGCGGTTTGTTTGACTATCCGATTTTGAAAGACCCATCTGTCGCGGTTAGCTGATGCGATCAACTAATGGGGAGGATATCGGCAGACTCATTCTGCGTTTCACCTGTGGCGGTTTACTGCTTCCCCACGGACTATTCAAAATTTTTGTCGAAATCGAGTCCATAAAGGGGATGGTTTCCGCTGCCGGTCTTCCGCCGTTTCTCGCTTATGGCACGATCATAGGGGAGGTGCTCGCTCCGGTTCTCCTTATCGTCGGGTGGAAGGCCAGAATTGCAGCTTTCGTCATTGCTTTCAATATGCTGATGTCAATTCTCATTGCACACAGCGACATCATGTTTCGTACTAACGACTACTGGGGCTGGATGATTGAGCTGAATGTCTTCTTCATGATGACTGCTGTGTCAATTCTCCTGATTGGATCCGGTCGTTATAGTTTGAGCCTGGGAAAAGGCCGATGGGATTAGCCGGATGAAGAGTTATCCAGTTCACGGAAGTATCGCTTTGCTTCCTTAAGCACTCTTGGAGCAAGGAGGAAGCCTGAAATCATTGTAGGGAGTGCCATAAGCGCATAGGCAACATCAATAATGTTCATGACATCCTGCATCGAAAGAATAGCACCAATCACAATGGTAAACAGATAAAAGTAGTTGTAGTATACCCCTGCCCGGACTCCTGCGATAAAGGATACTGCCTTGTTTCCATAGTAGCTATACGAAAAAAGGGAGGTGACGGCAAAAAAGAAGGCGCAGGTGAGCAGGATCCATCGACCTGGCGCACCTAACGCGGCTTCGAAGGCCCTTGTGGTTAGTGTCACGCCATTTGCGTCAGAAGTTCTCCATACGTCAGTTACCAGAATGGTGAGTGCGGTTAACGTGCAGACAAGTAACGTATCGATTGCCGGGCTAATCATTGAAACAAGGCCTTCACGGATGGGTTGTGCACTTTTTGAAGCCCCCAATGCCATCGGAGCTGTTCCAATACCAGCCTCGTTCGAAAAAGAGGCGCGGCGTACACCGGCAACAATTAGCCCTCCTGTTATACCACCCAACGCAGGCTCTCCGCGGTAATGATCCGCTGCAAATGCGTCCGTGATGATCATCCATAGATACCCGGGGACTTTGCCTATGTTGAAAATAAGAACCAACGTCACAGATAAGAAATACAAAACAATCATCAGTGGCACCATCTTGCCGGCCCATCGCCCGATGCGTTGGATGCCACCGAGAATTACGACTCCTGCAACGATCATGAGTGTTACTCCGATGATGAACTTGTACGTATTGATTTCGAATCCCCACAGCAAAAATGAACGCGCCGGGAGATCCATAGAACTGAGACCTATATCGTGAATAACCTCAGTAAGCTGGTTAGCCTGGAAGATCGGAAGACACCCTACCATCGCGCAAAGACAAAAAAGAACGGCGAGGGGATACCAGGGGCGCGAGAGTCCTTCACGAATGACGTACATGGGGCCACCCTGAATTACTCCCGCGGAATCCTTTCCGCGAAACATAACGGCCAGGCTACTGGTAAAGAAGTTGGTCGACATGCCCACGAATGCGGTAATCCACATCCAGAACAGCGCACCGGGACCACCAATCGAGATTGCTGCGGCGACACCCGCAATGTTGCCCATGCCTACCGTTGAAGCCAGTGCTGTGCTCAGCGCTTCATAAGCGTTGATCTGACCAGGATCGTTGGCGTTGTTGTACTTACCCCTAAGGATATCGATCGCGTGTTTGAAGTATTTATAGGGAATGAAACGGGAATAAAGAAAAAAGAAAAGCCCCCCGAAAATCAGCAGGAACAATACGGGAGTCCAGATTCCGGTGGCCAGTTTTGAAATAGTCTCGCTCATTGCGGCTTAATCGTGCAAAATAGGAATTAATTCGGGCCTGTCACCGATAGTAAATGGATTTCCACGAGTGGTAAGCAGATTCAGATGGTCGACTTCAACCGTCCACGTGAAACACCCATCCAGTTGCAAAGTTGATATAACATCCGGGCACCCACATTAGCGTCCCAATCGTTGTCTTTCGACGGGGCCACCTCATTGAGATCGAACCCGATGATTCTTTTGCCCGCGACAGCCAGCCTCTTCAACAGGTGGATGACCTGATAAAATTCCAGTCCACCGGGAACTGGCGTTCCTGTGCCTGGGCACAACTTCGGATCAAGACCGTCGATATCAAAGCTGATGTACACGTTTTCGGGCAGGGCTTCAATGATTTTATCGCAGACATTGTCCCACGTTCTTCCCGAATACATTGCAGATTTAATATCCTCGTCGAAGAATGTCACAACACGACCTCTTGCCCGGCGAATCACTTCGTTTTCTTCTTCACACAGATCTCGAATGCCTACCTGAACAAGGGCATTTACCGCCGGAATTTTTAATGCATTATACATAATCGACGCATGAGAGTAAGTAAACCCCTGATAAGCCTTACGGAGGTCGGCATGAGCGTCAATCTGCAAAACGCCAAATCTCGCATAGAAGTTAGGCAGCGCCCGCAGATACCCTAGTGGTATGCTGTGATCTCCGCCAACCAATCCTACCATTTTTCCATCGCGCATCATTTTCGTTACTAAACTCTTTACGTAGATGTTGAGGTTTTCGCACGATTCGTTGATTTTCTGCAACAAAGGTTCGTCGGGTGCACCAATAGCTTGATCACCCAACCGCGTGAGATACTGACCCGACAATTCGCGCAAGCGGGCACTTTCCTTTTCCATGCTGTGCGGAACCGGCAGCATACTGACGCCTAGTTTCCATGCTTCCGGGATATCTTTTATAAAAAGATCCACCTGCATCGATGCCTCGAGAATTGCAGCCGGCCCGAGCGACGCCCCTGCGTGATACGAAACTGTCACCTCCCAGGGCACGGGCACAACAACTAGCTGTGCCGTTTCCGGCGTAAAGGGCAAGCCAAATAGCTGTCCCTGAATTCCTGAACCGTTTGGGTTGAATTTTTCAGGATTGAATTTACGCACAGTGGTTTTTTCCATCAATGAAATTGAAACGTGAGACATTAATATGAAACGTACTGGACGAAATCGCCGCTTCCGCTGCTTACTTCCCACCATGATTGGGAATCAAATTGAATAATAGCCATACCCGCGGGAACGATTTCTCCAATCTCCGCCTTTGTCAGGTATTCCGCGAGATATGAAATGGCGGGATTATGCCCGACGAACATGACATGTCGAAATTGGTCATCAAGCTTTGTTACCAGCTCGAGAAATGTGCGTGTGCTTGCTTCATACAAGTCTTCCACATAATTAATGAGTTCACGGTCATATTTATTGGCATCTGCGATCATCTCTGCCGTCATCTTTGCCCGTTCGGCAGGGCTCGAATAGATGACTTCAGGAAATCTTTTTTGGTCGCGAAAGAACCCGGCAATCCGGAGCGCCTGTTGCATTCCTGAAGCCGTTAGTTCGCGTTGAAAATCCGTTTGACCGTGCTGTTTGTCAGCGCTTTGGGCGTGGCGGAGCAAGTAAAGATAGCGTGGCATAGATACGTTTTAAAGCCAGAAACTTCAACATGAAGCGTTGGCCAATATTAAGAAGTGAAATTTGATTTTTTAAAAATTTGCGGATATTTGGCTTTTTGAACCAACTGTGTGATGTCGAAAAACCTTGTTATTGTTGAGTCCCCGGCCAAAGCGAAGACCATTGAAGGGTATTTGGGTAAAGATTTTAAGGTAGCCTCAAGCATGGGGCATATCCGGGATCTGCCAAAAGGAGGGGGTGCGATTGATATTGAAAATGATTTTGAGCCTACCTATGAGATAAGTCCCGATAAAAAAGATGTCATTCAAAAGTTACGAAAACTCGCCGAGGATGCCGAAATGGTATACCTCGCAAGCGATGAAGACCGTGAGGGAGAAGCGATATCGTGGCATCTTAAAGAGGTGCTCGACCTGACAGATCGGAAAACACGAAGGATAGTTTTTACAGAAATCACCAAAAAGGCCATTCTCAATGCCTTGGAGAGTCCCCGCAGTATTGATATTGATTTGGTTAACGCACAGCAGGCACGTCGCGTGCTCGACAGACTTGTGGGATATGAGCTTTCTCCTATTTTATGGAAAAAGATCAAAACCGGGTTGTCCGCAGGACGCGTGCAGTCGGTCGCGGTTAGGCTTGTCGTTGAGCGTGAACGTGAAATAAGTGACTTCAATGCGAAGTCATCTTTCAAGGTGAATGCCATTTTCATCCTCGAAAAGGGTAAGAATCTGATTGCGGAGCTTTCCGAGCGGTTCGAATCCGAAAAAGAAGCGATGGATTTTCTGGAATCGTGCAAGGGGGCGAAGTTTTCAATTTCGGATCTTCAGACCCGCCCATCCAAACGATCACCGGCACCGCCTTTCACGACTTCCACGCTTCAACAGGAGGCGGCCCGGAAGCTGGGGTTCTCAGTAATACAAACCATGATGGTAGCCCAGAAGTTGTATGAGGCCGGAAAGATCAGCTACATGCGTACCGATAGTGTGAACTTGTCTGATGAGGCCCGCAATGGTGCTATCGCACAGATTCAATCGGCCTTTGGAAAAGAATTCGTCCAGTCACGGCAGTTCAAAACCAAGTCATCTTCCGCTCAGGAAGCGCACGAAGCTATCCGACCTACCGATTTTTCTGTGAACGATCCGGGAATGGATCGGAATGCTGCAAGACTTTATGAACTAATCTGGAAACGCGCTATCGCTTCACAGATGGCAGATGCGGAGCTGGAAAAGACTACCGCTACTATTAAGATTTCTACTAATCCCCGCAACTTCATCGCCACAGGCGAAGTGGTCAAATTTGAAGGGTTTCTAAAAGTCTACATGGAATCCGGCGACGAAGATGAGGAAGAGGAAAACAGCAAGGTTCTTCCACCGTTAACAATCGGGCAATCCCTTAAACTCGATGAGATCATCGGAAAGCAGGTTTTCACACGCCATGCACCAAGATATACCGAAGCAAGCCTGGTGAAAAAACTGGAGGAGCTGGGAATAGGTCGACCTTCCACGTATGCACCAACGATTACAACTGTTCAAAAGCGCGGATACGTTGTTAAGGAATCACGTGAAGGTGTAGAACGAAAGTATACGGTGCTTTCGCTCAAGGAGGATCATATTGAACGAAGAGAAGATACCGAAATCACAGGGGCGGAAAAAAATAAGCTATTCCCGACCAATACCGCAATGGTTGTAACCGATTTTCTCGTAGAACATTTTCCGGACGTTACTGATTTCTCGTTTACCAGTGAGATTGAACAGGAATTCGACGAGATCGCCAGCGGCAAGCTCGACTGGAAAAAAATGATCCATAACTTTTACAAGCCCTTCCATAAGAAGGTTTCTGCAACAGAGAAAGTGGAACGGTCATCGGTAGGAAAGAACCGCGAGCTTGGCGTAGATCCGAAAACAGGCAAAAACGTTTATGCAAAACTCGGGCGATTCGGAGCCTACGTTCAGATCGGTGAAAACCCTGACGACAACGGCGGTGAAAAGCCGAAGTTTGCGTCGTTGCGTCCCGGCCAGTTCATCGAAAACATCTCTCTGGAAGATGCGATGGAACTGTTCAAGATGCCGCGGGATCTCGGCGAATTCGAGGAAAAGCCCGTGGTCGTAAATATCGGACGGTTTGGCCCGTATGTCCTTCATGATAAAAAGTTTGTTTCGATTCCCAAAGGCCAAGATCCTTATGAGATTCCGTTAGAGCGTGCCATCGAAATTATCGAGGCCAAACGGATTTCTGACGCTAACAAAACCATCAAGCTGTTTGAAGGTCATCCTGATGTACAGGTATTGAACGGCAGATTTGGTCCTTACATAAAAGCCGGGAAGAAGAATGTAAAGATTCCGAAAGGGAAAGAACCGGCTTCTTTGACGATTGAGGAATGCCTCGCCCTCGCTGAGGCGACGCCTGAGAAAAAAGGCCGGTTTGGAAGAAGGGCAGCTCAACCCGCCACTACGGATGAGCCAAAGACGGCAGCGAAAAAAGCCACTGCAGCGAAAAAAGTAGCAGCACCCAAAAAGGCTGCTAAAAAGACGGCAAAAAAGGCCTCCAAAAAGGCTCCGGCAAAAAAAGTGAAAGTCGCCGCGAAGAAAAAGACGGCTACGGCAGCTAAGAAAACAAAGGCCTCACCGGCAAAAAAATCGCCCGCCAAAAAGAAGAAGAAAGTGAAATGATTTCTTATAAACGAAACATCAACTCCCCGGCTATCGTAGCCGGGGATTTTTTATTTTTTGAAGAACCGAAATGTTTGGGAGTTCCCGCCCTCCCGAAAGGTGATAAAATAAACTCCCGGGTTAAGCTCTGCCACGTCCAGCGATTCGTCGGGGCCGACACGATCAAACTGTCTTATAATCCGGCCCAACATATCCACGATACTTGCCCGCGGAACTCCGCGCAGCGAATTTACATGAATCCGATCGCTGGCAGGGTTAGGGTGGATGGACGCAACTAGTTTCTCTCCCACAACACTGCTTATCAGAGGGTTCTCAGCGCCAGGTGAGAGCGTTTCTGTTTTGGTAAAAGGACCACTGCAATTCGGAATCCGTGCAAAGGACTCAAAATCCGCAACCGCACCGTAAACGACTTCGTCGAGTGTGATTAACTCGCTTCCAACTTCATCGTATAGTCCAATAGCCTCTCCGTTGGACGAGAGCTTTATGTCAATATGTAGCGGCCCTTGCTCAGGTTCTTCATCTGCCCAGAGAAGAAGATATGTTCCAGGATCCATCAAAGTGGATTCTGAATTTTCAGGGATTCGAAATTTCTTCTTGTTGCCGAGATCGTCAGTTACGTAAAGTCCACCAATGTCGATTGTATTTTCACTGCTGTTATACAATTCTATCCAGTCCGTGGGTTCGCCGACATCATCGGTCTGGTCGGAAGCGGTAGCGCAGAACTCGTTGATCACAATTCCCGTGCGGGCCGGCAAGGCTTCATAGGCAACAGTGATGCTAACGTCACCCCAGGCGACTCCGGTAAATATTGCGTCGGTAACGGTCACCGTGGTGACTTCGCCCACTATCGAGCCTTCAAGATATAGATCAAAACTCAGATCGCTGCTCGTGGGTTCATTCTGGTGCACCTCGACAGCGATCGTGTTGCTTCCTTCATGCAGGAGTCCTTTATCTATCGCAAAGAAGTGGAAGAAGTTTTCCGGCGAATACGACCGCGGAGCAAATGTTAATGGCGTAAGATCGCCTCCCGGGAGATTGTTACGATAGACTTCTATGCCGTTAATGTAAACGGCGACGCCATCATCGAAGACAACATGGGCAGTCACATCCTCGAGATTTGAGATGCTTGAAATGTTGAAGGTTTTCCTGAAATAGGTGGTGATATATTTGTTGTTCCTGTCAGGCCCGTACCCGACTACTGTTTTCTCGTCGGATTCACCGTATCCGAGCTGGGCTTGTCCGGAAGACCAGTGACTGTCATCAAACGCGTTACTTTTCCAATCACCTGCCGGCTCACCTGACTGATCAAAGTATTTCCACATATCTTCTTTAGGGACAAGGGGAGTGCGCACATGAGTTCTGCCCGTCATTGTCCATTCCTTGAACGCGTAGCCAGGGAGTGGTTCAGCTTCGATTCTGAACAGGACGTTTTTGAAGAATTTCATTCCGGATTCGTTTTGGACGTAATGCACGCCATTCAACCGGAAGCCTCCCCCGCCATTTTCGGCTATGGTTACATCGATGTTCACCTGCTCGTCAAGGCCAAAAAACTCCCGGGTATGTGTTAGCATATAACCGTTACGTGCCACGGCAAAATCGCGTAGCTTCTGTACGTGTTGTTCCCAATTCGCAGGGTTGTTCCATCGTGCCTGATGGTGCGATATTTCATCGCGTATATGCTCCTGAAAATCGTTGATTCCGGCAATAACGCGATCCGGATCGAAAGTGGTCTGAATCGCGGTTGTCATTGTTTGGATAAACCTGTTGCGGAAAACAGGATTCTGTAGAAGAGTACGGAAATGCCGGGTTGACCATTCCTTATTCAATCCTTCAGTGTTATCCGGATCCGTCGCCCATTCAAGTGCTGGGAAAGTCGGCGAGGTATGACCATCCGAAAGATGAAAACCGTAATCCATATCCCACAGAACCCATCGGAACTTACCTCCGGAATGTCGCGGGCGCCAGTAAGTCACGTTGTTTCCCGGCCAGTCTACATTGCCGTAATAAATGTTGGCGATCTGATAGTTAATGTATTCCTGCACATCAATGTTGCGGTCAATAAAGGCAAACGTCTCGGGGTTATTGATTTGTACCCGGCGAACGAGACTGTCCATATACACGTTGTATTTGTCGCTGGTGCCTTCCTGAGGGTCACCTCCGCCCTCCAGAAGGTCAATATCAGTAGCATCATAGTTTGACTCAAAATAGTCGCCGTCTATTCTTTCACGAACGTTGAGAATTCCCCAGTATTGACCATTGATATAAACGGCTGCAGGTTGATAATCCTGGTAGTCTACATCCATGTCTCCGATCAACAGGTTATGCATCAACGCATCCCGGAACATGGTCAGATCCCAGTCATTGCCCGAGTTGCGCAGAAGAAGTCCGCCGAATGATTCGTAATCTCTGTTGGGGAACGGATTGAACGAGATAGTTTTCTTCCCGTATTTATCGCGTGCTTTTACAGAAAAGGATTTTTGGGGTCTCGTGCGCGAGTGACCCCCGTGAATTCTTATATCAACCGATTCTCCAAATTTCCTTTCTCCGTCCGGGGAAAAATATTCCATGTGAAAGTGACGCCACCAGTTGTGGTTCCAGTTAGCGGGAAAGTTGGTACCTCTCCCGGGGATCCCATTCGTCCCCTGTACATAAATGCCGATAGTATTGTCATTGAGGTAAGCCGGGTTTGTACTCAGCGCAATAACAGGAAGGTTGGATTGATGCTCATTTATGATGAATGTACTGGCCCGCGTGTTGCTGGGAATACTCGAAGCCTTGAAAGCTTTTGCTTTGACGCTAGTGGTTGAAGTCACAGTAAATGGGGCCGAATACAAGGTTGATGTGGACGTGGGCTCACTTCCGTCAACCGTGTATCGGATTTCCGCAGCTGGATCACTATGGGTCAACGTCACAGTCTGAGCCGACGCATATTGACCCGCTAATGGTGTAATATCAGGACGATCCAGCCGGATGGTACCCGTGTCATCAGAGTTAGATGCTGCGGGAGTGGGAGAAAGTATGTAATTCCATTCAGTTCCTTCTGTTCCTGTTCGGCCATAGCTTGTATTCAGGTATTGGCGTGGAAATATGATTTTGTCGACAAGCTGGCCGTCCGGGGCTGATAGAATTACTTCTTCGCCATCACTATCCAGCGAAAAGTTGCTGTGGAGCCCCGAAGCCTCTTCATCGCACCAGATAATCAGAAATCCGTTTGCCGGAATTATGGTTGAGCCGCTAATTTGCCAACGAGTGGGCTCATCAGCTGAATCGGACAGGTAATAGCCATTGATATCCACGGGTGAACTATTCGTATTGTGTAGTTCAACCCATGACGGGAAATTGAAAAAATCCGGATCATAATTCACATCCCCGTTGGCGGCGCAAATCTCGTTGATTACAACCTGGGCGTGGGCGCAGCTTGCGACGAAAACCAAAAGGAGTCCGGTAAGCAGATATTTCATATGGGAAAAATAAGCGGCATTAATACGAGATAAACCCACTTTTTCGCTAATATCTTCCAACATCCCGTTGACTACTATTCCAACAATTGCATGCCAGGCATAGCCACCGCGGATTGCAAGTGTTAATGCGGTGAAGTTATGTGCTCTGTGGAAATCGGCCCAAATCTTATTAGATTTCAAAAAAATGAGATCCATTATGCAGAAAGTAGTAGTCCTTACTGGTGCTGGGGTTAGCCAGGAAAGCGGAATTCCAACTTTCCGGGACGCCAACGGCTTATGGGAAGGTTACCGGGTGGAGGATGTGGCGTCTCCCGAGGGATGGCATAAAAACCCAACTGTTGTCCTCGATTTTTATAACCAGCGCCGGAAAAAGGCACGGGAAGTAAAGCCGAATCGCGGCCACGAGATCATTGCAGAACTCCAAGACCATTTCGACGTTGTGGTCATCACACAAAACGTTGACGACCTTCATGAACGTGCCGGTTCGAAACATGTGATACATCTTCATGGAAGCTTGTTCGAAGCCCGGAGTACCATAGAGGAATCGCTAGTTTACCCAATATCGGGCTGGGAACTCAACATGGGTGACAAGTGTGAAAAGGGTTCACAACTTCGGCCTAACATCGTATGGTTTGGAGAAATGGTCCCGTTGATCGAGGTCGCGGCGCGGCATGCTCGGGAAGCTGATGTATTTCTGGTCGTGGGAACCTCGATGCTTGTTTATCCGGCAGCGGGCCTTATTGATTACGTTCCCTATGACGCCATCAAGTATGTGGTGGATCCTAACGTACCCTCAATATCTCATGTGCCGGGAGTCAGAATATTCCAGGAAAAGGCCAGCACGGGTATGAAAAAAATAAAACAGGAACTTATCAATCATTAACAGATGCTGCTGGCCCTGGACATCGGAAATTCTGACATCACAATCGGTTTACATGACTCAAAAGAATGGCTCCATATCTGGCGTATGCCTTCCGGCAGCCTGACGGAAGTCTTCTACGGATTGAAGCTTCAAAACTTTTTTCTGGAGGCCGGTTTACGGACCGATCAGATAGATGGGGTGATCATCAGCAGTGTCGTTCCTGATTTAACCGACACACTTATACAGGTGACGAGTACGCTATTTGGAGTGAAACCCCTGATTCTGGCCGGACCGTTGTACGACAGCCTGCCGGTGAAGGTTTTGAATCCCTATGAGATTGGATCGGATCTCGTCGCAAATGCCGTTGCAGCATTCAGTTTCTTCCGGAATGCCTGCGTCGTTGTAGACTTCGGAACAGCGCTGACCTTTACGGTAATCAATTCGTCAGGTGAAATCAGCGGCGTTGCAATTGCGCCGGGTTTGAAGACGTCTGTCAAGGCACTTTCACAGAATACGGCTAAACTGTTTGACGTTCCACTTGAATATCCTTCGTCGGTCCTGGGTCGCAATACCGTCCAGGCTATTCAAGCCGGTTTAATGTTTGGATACGAAGGAATGGTGGAAAGAATTCTCGCCCGCGTAAAGGAGGAGTTGAAAAGTGAGGTGCTATCCGTGGCAACGGGAGGGCTAAGCACAGTCATTCCCGAGTTGACATCCCGGGTTGACAAAATTATCCCAACGCTTACCCTGGACGGGCTGAAGATTATCCACGATCTTATTGCGAACTATTCAAGGAGATAGAGCTTTCTGTTTGCGATATCGATTGTCCACGATTTGTCGCCAAAGATGATATGGCTGGTTAGCCCATCATAAATCAATGAGGGTTTGAAGATAATGTTCGGATAGCCACCTTCGGTTGTGCCTGGCACGGAGATGTGGACTTTTTTTGTGCGGTCGAAATAAGTTTTCTCCGTTTTACCGAAGCCCGTTCCGCGTTGACGTATATCCAGGGTAGTTGTGTCGGTCCCGGTGTACGCGATGTACCTTGCGTGGATTAAGATGGGACTGTATCCTGCGCCGGTGTCGAACTCCATAATCGCACTATGCGTGCTGTCAATTTGTGTTTTGATAAAAACATCAAGTGTCCGTCCACGGTCGGAGTGAATAAACAAGGGAATCGTGGCTTTGATTTTTGGCTCAACGGTGGCTGCGGATTCTACGATTAATTGTTTGTTTTTTACGTCGACAGTGACGATGTCATCTTCGATAAGTTTACAACTGATCAGTCCGTCGAAACCCATTTCATCGAAGCCTGCATAGACTCCTACCCAGGCATTTTCATGAGACAGCGGCGGAAGGGAAACATCCTTGAATTGGTACAACATTCCATCAAGACGTTCCCCGGTATGCCGGAACGCTGTAAAATAGCTGGAATCAAGAACATGCTGCCGCACTTTTTGATAGAATCGGTTTGAAATCACGTGCAAACCAGCACCCGTGTCCAGAATAAAATTACCTTCTACGTTATTGATTTTTGCTTTAACTAGAATGTGACCGTTTTTGCTGATGGTAACAGGAATGGTTTTTTGCGCGTTGGCCAAAGCCACAAAATGAAACAAGATGAGGACGAACAGGAGCTTTTTCATGAGTGATTATTTTAACTGGTATGTTTACCGGAGGTTGTCGGAAAGGTTACAGATTAAATAAAAAAAAGCCGGAGTGATCCGGCTTTCGATAAACTGATTAAACGCTTACGTCCTAGGCGAGTTCACGCAGGTCTACAGGAACTACGCGTGATATTCCCTTTTCGACCATGGTGATACCATAGATAACATCTGTCGAACTCATGGTTCGCTTATTGTGTGTGACGATAACAAACTGCGAATCCTTGCTGAATGTGCGGATAATGTTATTGAACTTATCAATGTTAGCATCATCCAGCGGTGCATCGACTTCATCAAAAATACAAAAGGGTGCCGGCTTCAACAGGTACATGGAAAAAAGTAGCGCGGTGGCGGTTAGAGTCTTCTCCCCACCAGAAAGTTGATTAATTGTAAGAGGCCGTTTCCCTTTCGGCTTGGCAATGATATCGATATCCGAGTCAAGCGGATTGTTCGGATCGACAAGTCTCAGATCGCACTCGTCGCCTTCGGTAAACAGCGAACGGAACACGCGAACGAAGTGCTCTTTGATCTTGTTAAACGAATCCATGAACGTCTGGCTTGCCACCCCTTCGATTTCAGCTATCGTGTTGAACAGAGACTCCTTTGCCTTAAGAAGGTCATCCTTCTGAACAAGAATGAAGTCGTTTCGCTGTTTTATCTCTGTGTAGGCTTCCATGGCCATAGGGTTGATCGGCCCCATATTATCGAGTCGGCCGCGAATCTTTTGAACTTCTGCCCGAACCTTTTCTTCGTCTACTTTTTTCAGTTCTTCAGACTCTTCCGGCGTTCCCTGGTTGAGAACATTGTCAAGGTCGACATTAAACTCAACCGACAACCTTTCCTTGACGGAATTGAGTTGCATGCGGCTTTCATTGAGCTCGTTCTGCAGTTCCATTAGCAAGGTATCGATCTGCTGCCGCTGATGCTGGACCTCCCGAAGTTGTTTTTCAACCTGGTCAATATGTCCGCGGCCTTCGTAGTATTCCTTTTCGGCCTCGCTCAGACCAACTTCCATTTGCTCCTTTTCTTCGTACATGCCCAGCAATTCGTCGTCGTTGCTTTGCGTGGTCTCAATGATTCGCTTTACTTCTTCTTCGTTCTTGCGGAGCTCTTCAACGTTCACTTCAATACGCGCGCTGCTTTGCTCCATTGATTCATGCTTGAAGCGAATCTCCTGCTCAATACTCTTGACGCGATTGTCCTGCTGATGGAAGAAAATGTTTTGTTCATTATAAGCAGCTGACTTCTGGCTTAACAAATCGGTGTTTGCCGCCAGGTTTTGGGTCAGATTGGCCAGCCTTTCTTCCTGTTCTTCCAGGTCGTGCAACGCCTGCTTCGCCTTTGGCTTCAGGTCGTCAAGTTCCGTTAGCAGCGTATCTATTTTTTCTAGAATGTCTTCACGTCGGAGATCGGCGCTGTTGAGCATGTCTGAGAATTGCTCACGCTTGGTACGTACGGAGACGAACTCATCGTTAACTTGACGGATCTGGTTGCCTATTTCTTCCAGACGTTGCCGGATCTTGTTATTGCGCAGCTTCTCGAGATCAGCTTGTTTCTCCAGCAACGAGCTACGGATTTCTGACAGCTTGGTGGTGAGTTCTTTGATTTCCTTTTCCAGTTTTTCCAGGTTCTTCGCGCGCCCGATTTTTTTCCCTTCGAAGAGACCGACGGATCCACCGGAGATACTGAACCTTCTTTTGGTAAGTTTTCCGTTCTTGGTGATGAACGTGTTTTCATCACCTAGTGGAATGGTCTTGAGATCACCTTCATAGATATATACTTTGTCAAGTATATACGACATAAGCTTCCGGTACTTTTGATCATATTCAATGATCTCGCTGGCCGGGAACGCATTGTCATAGATTCTTCCTGCCGTAGACTCGAATTTATCGAAGGCGTCGAGGATAAAGAAGTGGGCCTTTCCCTTCGACGCGTCGCTGAGGATGTTGATGGCTTCGTAGGCTTCGGCCTCGTGTTCTACAATGTAATAGTTAAGATATGGCTCCAGGTAGTTTTCAATGGCAACCCGATACTCCTCAGACGTCGTAAGAATGTCCGATAGGAGTGGGGCATTCCTGGCAACCTTTTTCTTGAGGAATTTGATCGCTTCGGGGAAGCCTTCAAGGTTTTCGACCAACGATTTGGTGAGGTTGAATTCGTTCTGCCTTGCATCGAGTTTCCGGCCCGTAACGTTCATTTCCTCCCGGATCATCTCGATCGTTTTTTCGGCTGCAGTAATCCGTTCGAGAATTTCTTCCTCTTCTTTTTTCAGGCCCTCCTGTTCACCATTTTTTTCGTTCAGCTCCTGCTGAAGCACTTTCAGCTTGTTCTCGAATTCCACCAGGCTCGCGCTCTGCTGACTCGAATCTGAAGCCGTTTTCTCCAGTTCCTGCTTGAAAGAAGAAACCTGGATTTCGCGGATTTCAACCGCCTTATTGATTTGAAAGCTTTCTTCCTGTTTTTCGCGCTGAACGCGGCGGATAGAATCCGCCTGGGCCTGTAACTCACTGGTTATGCGTTTCTGATCTTCGTAATCAGCCTTAAGTCCGTCAAGCTTGCGGGTGATATCTTCGAAGATCTCAGAGGCGTTGCCTTTTTCAGTTTCCAGGCTTTGAATACTAAATCGCGCCCGCTCATTGCTCTTTTTGTCCTGCTCGATTTGTTCACGCAAGCCATTACCCCGGGCGTTGAGGTACTTCAGACGTTCATTTTTGATTTGTTTTTCGCTTTCATACTGGCGGATCTTCGCTACGAACTCATTAATGGCTTTCTGGCGCGAGCTGAGCGTTTTTTCTTTCAGGATAAGGTCGGCCTTTGATTTCTCGATAATCGCTTCCTTTTCGGCGATCTCGGTGGCAAGTTTTACTTTCCGATCGTTCTCTTCTTCGACCTGCTTATTAATGGTGTTGAACTTCTCTTTCTGTTTATTAACCACCACCTTGGCCAGGTAAATACTTTTGTCTTTGTATTCATCCTTAATACGGTAGTAGGTTTCGGTCTGCTTCGCCTGTTTTTCCAGGCTTTTCATATTCTTTTCGATTTCAAAGAGCAAATCCTCAACCCGTTCAAGATCGGCGTCGGTATCTTCGAGCTTTTTCAGCGTTTCCTTCTTGCGTTTCTTAAACTTGGAAATACCAGCGGCTTCTTCGAACAACATCCGCCGGGAATTATCCTTGTCGTTGAGAAGGTCGTCAACCATGCCAAGTTCAATGATCGCATAACTGTTCGAAGCCACACCGGTATCGAGGAAGAGATTAGTGATATCCTTGAGACGGCACGCAACCCCATTCAGGAGATATTCACTTTCACCGCTGCGATACAAACGTCGCGTAATGGTGATCTGGGAGTATTCCGTTGGAAGAATGTTCTTTGTATTGTTAATGGTAAGCGAAACCTCTGCCATCTGCTGGGGGCCGCGTTGGCTCGTCCCGTTGAAAATGACATTTTCCATTTTTTCCGAGCGAAGCGCGCTGGTTTTCTGTTCGCCAAGAACCCATCGA
Organism: Bacteroidota bacterium; assembly: GCA_023417785.1. Lineage (GTDB taxonomy): Bacteria > Bacteroidota > Bacteroidia > Cytophagales > Cyclobacteriaceae > Ohtaekwangia. The sequence continues at coordinate 46,050 of JAEZEH010000093.1, read as the reverse complement.
ATCGAATCCACAACATTTGATTTTCCACATCCGTTTGGCCCGACAATTCCGGTAATCCCTTCATCGAAGTTGATTACGATTTTGTCGGCAAAACTCTTGAAGCCCTTAATCTCCAGTTTCGCTAATTGCATGCTTTATAGTGGTTGTATTTAGTACTGTCAGTTAGTAATCGAATGACGAGTTGATTAAGTCTTTAGCCGCCGGAAAACCCATTTCATACGTCAAACAATAACGGGAAGTCGGCAAAGATAACGTTACGCCCATCCCAATTCAAAAGAAAAAAGAAGCTTGTGGATAATTAGTGGAAAAGGCCAAAAACCGGTTGATGACTCGGCTTTTTTGGTGCACAACATCTGCATAACATTTTCTCGCCCCCGTAGGCTTTACGGACCCGAATCGTTCCAGAATTACCCGAAACGGCTGAAAAAAGAGTTTTTAGTACGTTCACTGTCGACTGTGGCGCCCTGCCGAAGATAGTGTTGAATGGTTATTAGATTAAAATCTCTAAATTTGTTTAATGGATTTTCAATTCTGGCTATACATCATCATCGGGGTAATATATGTTATCAGTCGCATGCTCAAAAAAACCCAGGGCGGCGAAAACGACATTCCTGCAGATACTTCCCAGCCCCGACAGGATCGTCGTGAGGCAAGACAGCCGCACGAAACGGAAAGACAACCCACGTTCGAGGAGCTGCTCCGTGATATCATGGAAGGCAAGTCGGAGCCGGAGCCCGAACCGGAACGCCGGCCAGAGCCAGTATATCAACGCCCCGTTTACAAGAATTACGACGAAGAAATAGAGGACGAAGGGGAATCTCTCGAGGTGGTTGAAGAAGTGGATTACAACCACCGAAAGAAAGATTCTGCGTACTCTCAGTATGAAGCGTCAAAGGCCGAGGCCTTCACGCGGCCATCGCTGGAGGAAACAATGACGCACGATATGACCGATATGAGTTATGGTAAGTTTAAGGCATTCGATATTCAGGAGAGACGCAACATTGGTCGCGAGTACCTCGCAGACCTCAACGATCCTGAAACGTTGAAGAAGGCCTTCGTTATGAGCGAGATACTGAAAACGAAATTCTGATTTTTTAGGATAAATATTACCCGGCTTGGGTAGCGCATTTTTTAGAGCGACCGATTTTTTGAACTGAGCGTTGTAGCCCGCATCTTTACCAACTAAGTGTGGTTACGATATATTTTTTAAGGTATTAATTGAAGACCCCTAACTTTTTTATGATGAAAGCACATTTCACCATCCTTTTACTGGCGTGTTGTTTCCTAACGCTTTCGGCTCAGGAAAAGTGTAAGACTCCCGTTGAATTCTCTGTAAAAGAGAGCCCAAATAATGCTTTCAGCATAAGCCTTCAATCCCAACAGCCAATATCCGGATCTGAGGTCTCCCTGGTCGATGCATACTCGGGAGAGCTGAAAGAAAAAAAGAAAATCAATTCTTCACTTACAACAAAACAAGAAGTTTTCAAGAATGTTAGGCCGTCTCGATACATTCTATATATAAAGCAGGAAGGTTGTGAAAGAGCGTACAGCATCGGTGGTATCGACGGAATTGAAGTCGGAAATTCAAAATGATGAGCAAATTATTTTTTTATAAAGCTTTTTGCCTGGCGCTCATTTTTTGTTCGGGCATCTATACGCAGGTAAACGCGCAATGCCCAACTTTTGGGGCAGTGGTTACCAGGACTCATACCGACATAAGTTGTTATGGGGCGAATGACGGCTCTATAACTGTAGAACTTGGGGACGGCGATGCGCCATTGAATTTTGAGCTTTGGGATCTTGTAATTGGGACATTCGTAACCCTGGAGGTAACTGAAATCAACGATCCCGACGGAAACGGCAATTTTAGAAAAGTAAGATATGAGAATCTGTATCCGTCATCATACGCAGTTCGAGTGCTCAAAGCTGGAGGGTGTACACCATTCATGATAACGGAAGGTGCCGGAGGATTCGTGATCAATGAGCCTAGTACGCTACAGGTTTCCGTAGACGCCATCGACCCCGACTGTAACCCTGCTCAAGGCGGAGCAAATGGGGATGGGCAAATCGATCTAACCATTACTGGGGGTACGGCGCCTTACACAGTAACATGGACAAGTACTGCAACATCGATCAGCCAAAGCATTTATAATACTAACCCTGCAAATATCTCGGTTGGCGGACTGGACGGAGGTTCATACACCGCCGACATTGTTGACGCGAATGGTTGTTCTATATCACAAGTCGTGAACGTACCGATTTCTACTGAACCTCTTGCCGGAGATGACCAGTTATTGTGTAACGTTACGTCTACTTCATTACAAGCAAACTCAGCCGGAGCCGGTGAAATCGGAACCTGGACCTTAGTAAGTGGAACGGGTACCATTGCAAACCCCAACGCCCCTAATACTACTGTTAGTGATCTCACCCCCGGGGCGTCAAGTACGTTCCGTTGGACCATTTCCGATGCAGGTGGACTTTGCCCGGGCAACAGCGACGAAGTAACCATTACGGTTGATGCCGCGCCTACTGCGGCAGTTGCTGGTCCCGACCAGGTACTATGTAATACGACCACAACACTCGCAGCAAATACACCCGTCGTTGGAACAGGATCCTGGAGCATTATATCCGGAACCGGAGGTACTATTGATGCACCAGCAAGCCCCACATCATCGTTTACCGGAACAGCGGGCCAGACATATCGGCTTCGCTGGACCATTTCGAATGCTTCATGTGCGCCCAGCTCGGATGATGTTCAGATTATTTTCGAATCGAATCCCACACCGGCCGCGGCCGGAGACGATCAGGTTGTCTGCGCGACAACTACTGCGCTTGCAGCCAACACGCCGTCTTCCGGATCCGGAGAGTGGTCTATAATAAGTGGAGTAGGAGGTACCATTGCAAATCTTTCCAGCCCGACTTCGAACTTCTCAGGAGCTGTGGGAACTACCTATCAACTACGCTGGACAATTACCAACGGATCATGTCCGCCGAGTTCCGATGAGGTTGAGATCCGGTTTGATCAACTACCCACAACGGCAAATGCCGGTCCTGACCGCAGCATATGCGGAGTCAGTCATGTGCTCGAGGCGAATGCTCCCACGGTGGGAACCGGTGCCTGGAGTATCGTAAGCGGAAACGGCGGAAGTTTCGCCGATCCGGCAGTCCATAATACCACATTCACGGGTGTTCAGGGAACAACTTATGTGCTGCGCTGGACAATAACTAATGGCTCTTGTCCTGCGAGCTTAGACGATGTACAGATCCGCCTTGATGCACCAGCCACTACTGCTGATGCCGGTCCCGATCAAGTTATTTGTGCTACAAATACTACCCTGGCAGCAAATACCCCTGCCGTTGGTACTGGATCCTGGTCTATTGTTAGTGGCACCGGGGGAGTTCTGACAAATGCAAACAGCCCTGCTTCGGGTTTTTCAGGTACCGCCGGAACTACATACACGCTTCGGTGGACCGTTACCAGCGGTGCATGTGCGCCTAGCTCGGATGAGGTGACAATTACTTTAGAAGGAATACCCACGACAGCGATCGCAGGACCTGATCAGACTATCTGTGGTATATCCGCTGTTTTGGCAGGGAATACCCCGGCCGTTGGAACAGCTCTGTGGACAATTGAAAATGGTACCGGTGGTTCTATTGTCGATGCGTCGAATCCTGCATCCGGATTTAATGGAGTGGCAGGCAATACTTATACATTACGGTGGACCATATCCAACGGAACCTGTACGGATTCCTTCGATGAGGTCCAGATCACTATGGATGAAGCGCCCACTGTAGCAGCAGCTGGTGCAGACCAAACACTATGTAATACGTCGACAGTTCTTAATGCCAATACTCCCACCGTTGGAACAGGAACCTGGACCATCACAAGTGGCACAGGTGGCACTGTCGCTGATCCTTCGAATCCAGGTTCAGCCTTTTCCGGAGTTGCTGGCACGACATACACACTCCGGTGGACAATCAGCAACGGTGCATGTGCACCCAGTTCAGACGAAGTAACCATCACACTGGAAGCGACGCCAACGATGGCGATTGCCGGCGACGACCAGGATGTTTGTGGGACTAGTACTACCCTTGCGGGGAATGCTCCGGTTTCGGGTAACGGAATGTGGACCATTGAAAACGGCGCGGGTGGAACTCTCGCTAATCCGACTAGTCCAACATCCGGATTCGACGGCATCGCAGGCAACACATATACACTACGTTGGACAATCTCCAACGGTAGTTGTACACCGTCATTTGATGACGTGGTAATCTCCTTTGATCAGGCTCCCACGGTTGCGACTGCCGGACCCGATCAAAACCTTTGCAATACATCAACAGCACTTGTCGGAAATGCTCCGGTTTCGGGTAGCGGAATCTGGACCATTGAAAGCGGTACAGGGGGAATAGTTGCCGATCCAGGCAATCCAACTTCAAACTTTACCGGTACGGCAGGCGAAACTTATGTGCTTCGCTGGACGATATCAAACGGAAGCTGTCCTCCATCTTCTGACCAGGTTCAAATTATCTTCGACGGGACTCCAACAGTGGCAAACGCTGGTTCAGACCAGGTTGTTTGCGGAAGTTCAGTTAATCTTTCCGGAAACGCCCCAGTGGTTGGCACCGGTGTATGGACAATTGAAAGCGGAGCAGGAGGAACGTTGGCGTCACCAACTGACCCCGCCTCTGAATTCAGTGGAGTCGCCGGCGTGCCGTATACGCTGCGTTGGACAATCTCCAACGGATCCTGCGCACCTTCGTTTGACGAAGTAGAAATTACCTTCAATGAAGTGCCTACCGTGGCGAATGCAGGCCAGGATCAGTCCGTCTGCGGCGTCTCTACATTATTAACGGGTAATACACCGGCCGTAGGTGCCGGTATGTGGACCATCATCAGTGGAACAGGAGGTTCTGTAGCAACGCCTTCAGATCCTGCTTCACAGTTCACCGGAGTAACGGGAACAACGTACGAAGTACGCTGGACTATTACCAATGGAATCTGTCCCGCGACAAATGATAATGTAATGATTACTTTCGAGCTTCCGCCAACAACGGCGGCGGCCGGATCTGATCAGGAAATCTGTGGGCCGACTACAACGCTCGCCGCAAACGTACCGGTAAGTGGAACGGGTGCCTGGACAATTGAATCCGGTACAGGTGGTGTAATTGCAGATGCTTCAAGCCCGACTTCAGATTTCTCCGGAACCCCCGGCCAAACATATTCGCTGCGATGGACAATCACAACTCCCTGTGGCAATTCCACAGACGATGTTGATATTACATTTTTCGAAGAACCGACCGTTGCAGCAGCGGGACCCGATAAGACGATTTGTGGTACTGAGGTTCTTGAGGGTAACGCACCCGTGACAGGAACAGGTATATGGTCCGTTGTCTCGGGTTCAGGCGGTTTCTTTGCTGATGAGAATGATCCGACTTCCACTTTCAGTGGCATGGCGGGATCCGTCTATATACTTCGCTGGACCATATCCAATGGTACTTGCGTGGATTCAAGTGACGAAGTTGAAATCACGATTGATAGTAACTCGCCTACAGTAGCTGATGCAGGTCCCGATCAGGAAGTCTGCGGAAATATCACAAATCTCGCGGGAAATACGGCGTTGGTCGGAACCGGAACGTGGTCTGTCATTTCAGGTGCGGGCGGTACTATTGTCGATATCAACGATCCCTGGTCAGAATTCACGGGTATCCCAGGCACAACATACGAACTTCGCTGGACCATCGCCAACGGTGTGGGTGCATGTTCACCCTCGTTTGACGATGTCGTTATTGAACTGCAGGATGCACCATCGCTTTCGCTGGCCGGAAGCGATCAATCGCTGTGTGCAACTTCCGCTATTCTTGATGCAAACACCCCTGTCTCGGGAACTGGTCTTTGGACAATACTAAGTGGAACCGGTGGAGTTGTTACCGATGTCAACAACCCCGTATCCGCCTTCACCGGCACCTCCGGAATGACTTACATACTGGAATGGAGTATCTCGAATTCCTGTGGTGTAAGTACGGACGAGGTAACCATAACATTCGAGAACAATCCTACAGTGGCGGATGCCGGTCCCGACAAAACAGTTTGCGGAACCACCGCCCTTGAAGCAAATAGCCCCGCACCAGGAACCGGTGTGTGGACCATCGAGAACGGAGCCGGAGGCGTAATAAGCGATCCTGCTGACTCTTTCTCAGCTTTTGTCGGACTAGCCGGTACAACATATACACTGCGCTGGACCATCTCAAACGGAACCTGTACGCCGACCTTCGACGAAGTTGAAATTACCTTTGATCCCAATACACCCACACCTGCAATCGCAGGCGCGGACCAGGATGTATGTGGCTTGAGCACAGCTCTTGCCGGCAACGTACCGACTACTGGAACGGGAACATGGACTATTATTAACGGTACGGGAGGTAACATTGATGACGCGACATCGGCCACTTCAAACTTCACCGGTAACCCTGGGGTAACGTATGAGTTACAGTGGGAAATTACCAGCGGATGTGGCAGCAGCGCAGACATTGTCATCGTAACACTTAATGAGGCTGCGACCACGGCTGATGCCGGTGCAGATAAAACAGTTTGCGGACCCACAGCCCTTGAAGGTAACGTGGCTGCTGTAGGAACGGGGCTTTGGAGTATCGAGGCCGGTACTGGTGGAGTAATAGCTGACCCGTCAGATCCGGTGTCCTCATTTACAGGTATTGCCGGCACCGTGTATACGTTGCGTTGGACGATCTCCAGTGGAGGATGTGCACCTTCTTTCGACGAAGTTCTCATTACCATTGACGAAAATTCTCCGAGCCTTGCAGATGCTGGTCCCGATCAGAACGTCTGCGACGTAACCACGCTGTTGAGTGCCAACACACCCGTGATTGGAACCGGAGCCTGGACAATTGTTTCAGGCACTGGTGGAACTATCGCCGATGTGACCGATCCTGTTTCAGCTTTCGATGGTGTTTCCGGAATAACATATGTATTGCGCTGGGCCATCACTTCAGGTGCCACCGGATGCGCGGAAACCTCAGACGAGGTTACGGTGACCTTCGATGAGGCACCTACGCTGGCAAGCGCCGGCCCGGATCAACAGGTTTGTGGAACGGACGTTGCTCTTGCAGCTAATCCACCTGCTTCAGGAACGGGTATCTGGTCCGTTGTAAGTGGTGCAGGCGGATCCTTTGCAGATCCGGCTGATCCGGCAACAACCTTCACGGGCGCAACAGGTAATACCTACATACTCGCATGGACCATTTCGAACGCTTGTGGCAATAGTTCAGAAGAAGTACAGGTTGTTCTTGATGCCGCACCAACAGCCCCTGTGGCCGGTGCCGATAGAACCGTCTGTGGACCCACATCCCTCGAGGGGAACACTCCGGTCACCGGAACTGGTGTGTGGACAATCGAAACCGGAACCGGCGGAGTTCTTGCCGACGCAGCTAATCCGACTTCCGGATTTTCCGGTGTGGCAGGTACGACCTATACACTACGATGGACTATTTCCAATGGAACATGTGCATCGGCATCAGATGAAGTTGAAATTACATTCGATATAAATACGCCTACTACCGCTGATGCGGGAGCTGACCAGGCAACATGCGGTACGACTACAACACTGGTTGGAAATACACCGGCAGTCGGAACCGGAACCTGGTCTATCGCGAGTGGTGCCGGCGGAACAATCATTGACGAAACCAATCCTGTCTCAGACTTTGAAGGAATCGCCGGAAACAGTTACACATTGCGCTGGACGATCACCTCTGGTTCAGGAAGCTGTACCCCGAGTACAGATGACGTAGTTATCGCCTTCGACTTGGCGCCTGGTTCTGCCGACGCTGGAGCGGATCAGGTTGTTTGTGGTACTGATGCTGCGCTCAACGCGGCAGCCATCACATCGGGTGCTGGTACGTGGACAATAAGCAGTGGCACCGGCGGTTCTTTCGCCGACGCCAACGCGGCAACAACAACATTTTCGGGAACCGCCGGCGAAACCTATGTGCTTCAATGGACTGTGCAGAATTCCTGTGGAACGAACACCGATGAAGTGACCGTACAACTTGAAGCTGCACCGACAGTTGCAAACGCAGGTGCCGACCAGGTCATATGTGCTGGTATCAATGCTACCCTTGCGGCCGATGCGGCTACTGTGGGAACGGGCATGTGGACGATTGTAAGCGGTACCGGCGGAGCCGTTGTGGCCCCGAATAATCCTGCGTCCCAGTTCATAGGAATGCTGGGATCGTCATATACATTAAGATGGATTGTCGCGAACGGAAGCTGCGCTGCCAGTACTGATGACGTAGTAATCAACTTCGCTGCATCGCCGGTGGTAACGAATCCGGTTACGGTCTGTGTGAATAACGCGAAACCAACTCTGACAGCCACAACTGCAGGTGCGACGGGATATAATTGGTACTATTACACTGATTCTGCGGATCCATCCACGCGTACTTTCCTGTCGAACACGGCAACGGGGTCCTATACGCCAGGCAATGAACTTGACATGACCGTAGTGGCTTCGACAACTTTCGAAGTGACCGCAGTTTACGGGTGTGGCGAAAGCCCGGCCTCTGCCGTGGTGATCAATGTTTCCAATACAGGTGGATGTGGCGTTGTAGGAGGCAACTGTGCTACGGTAGTAATTACTCCTGTACCTTCTCCGGCTACGTGTACGTTGTCGAATGGAAGCATTGTGTTCAACATAGATCCGGCCACACCTGTTGTCAACAATGAAGGTGTGATCATCCAGATTGTGGGAATCTCGAATACAAATCAGACAATTTCAAGGACTACATACAACGACCCGAATTTCACGGCACTGCCTATCGGTCAATACGAATACACAATAGTGTATGGTGACTCGACCTGTATTAAAACCGGATTTGTAACCATCGATCAGTCTGGTACAGTAGGCACACCGATAGCTTCCGCCATAGTCAGCCCTGTCTGCGCGGGCACAGCTACAGGTGCCGTCACTATCGACGTGCCAGGTGAAACCGGTAATGTTCTCGAATGGTCTATTGACGGTCTTACCTGGACGCCATTTATTAGTGGAGCGCAGATTACAGGTATACCTGCCGGACCTGCGCCGACCTTCGAACGAGTGATTAGTGTGAGAAGAGACAATACTGATCCATGTAACGCTGCAGTGATCATTCAGTTGCAGGATGCAAACCCTCCGATCACGGTCGGGTTGATTACGTCAACGTCGGTTTCGGTGTGCGGCGGCTCTGATGGTTCGCTTTCTGTACCTGCCATTTCGGGCGGCTCCGGTGACAAGGAGATCAGATTGTTCCGTCTGAATTCAGCGGGCTCCGAGGTCGTGCAAAATTGGGCAGCGGTTGCCGCAACGCCCATTGTGTTTACAGAACTTGCCAGTGGATCCTACTATGTTGAGGTCCGTGATGCCCTCGGATGTATCCTGAGCACGGAGAGTGAGCCTGCAATCATTAGCGCTCCGGGATCAGTGCAATACACTGTAGTGGTTCAGGGGAATGCTGACTGTGGAATCAATGCCGGAAAGAATGGTGTCATCGCGATACGCTTCGATGCAGCCGAAAGCAGTGGCAGATACCAGGTTGGTGTAAGTGCCAGCCCGGTGATCGAACCGTTTACGTACATCACCTACATCCATACGGGTGGTGCTGTCAATGATATACTGGTCGATACGCTGGGAAGAGGTAACTACTTTGTTTGGGTTAAACCTGACGATGAAGATATTTGTCCTTCCGTACAGCCTACCGGCTTTATCGACGGACCTTACCAGATCTACTTCGATATACAACGTGTCTGCGGTGACAACGATGGATCACTATCCATTAATCTTGTCAATGTTCAGGGTGACCCGTCAGTACCCGTGTATAATGTAGAGGTTTATCGCGTGGCCGATATCACTGATAAGGTCGATGATTTCACTGCGGAAAAAATCAATGATGTGATCGCCATCACATACACGCCGGAGGGCGGCCAGCACAACTGGCTTACTGTACCGGAGCAATACGTGATAAAGGTATATCAGTTAAATCAGTTGTATTGTCAGGGTGAAAGACCGCCGCGGACGCCGTTCCACCAGGATACTTATACAGTGTCCACAGAGCTGGCCCACGTTATCGAGAAAGTGAAGGCGTCATTCCCTGAACCAAGGTCTACCGGCGGGTTCCTTTTGAAGACGATCAGCGGAGGTTTACCTTTCACTGATGAGACCGGAACGTATTATAGTGTGTCGCTGATTGATCCGGCCACCAGTGCCGAAATAGCAGGACCGCTTACAGTGCGCCGAAACGCACAGGGTAACTATCAGTACGACTTCCGTAACCTGCCCATAGGTAATTACATTGTGCGCGTTACAGATGCGTTTGGATGTACCAGTACGTCAACGGTAATAGTACCCGCCGACACACGACTACTCATTCCAAACATCTTCACCCCGAATGGTGATGGAATCAACGACTTATTCGAAATCGTCAACTTACCTCTAACGGGAGCACATCGCCTTGTGATAACCAATCGCTGGGGTAAAGAAATCTTCAGCTCGCGAAGTTATTCAGAAGGGGTGTTCTGGGCAGCGGATGGCGTACCCGAAGGTATCTACTTCTACAAATTGGATGTCGAAGGTGATCAGACGTATAATGGTTGGGTTGAAATTACCCGCGGATCTAAACCATAGTTCCAGGGGAAAGTCTAACGTGGTGTCATGTCAGACTTTCTCCAGGGCTTACTTCAATGCGGTAAGAAAAGCCATCGTATCTACGTTGTCGGCGTAATCTGTAAGCGTGGGCTTTTGTGCGGCCCCCAGATCAACCTGTGCAATCGGAATATTTCCCACCACAACCTGAATCTTCTCCCGGCATGCCGCAAGCTTTTCAGCAAGCTCATCAGCGGAAGGATAAAATTCATAATACAGAACCGAAATAGGTGATACTACCTTGTTGGATTCCTGCAAGAGCAGAAATCCGTTGTCGAGAAATTTCTCACTATTAATCAGCAGGATCGATTTCTGATAATCATAATTATTAACATACTTATGCTGATTGATTACAGATGCATATGACTCAATCGAGCGGAACATGAAATCGAACTGGTAACCTGCGGGAACAAAAAGCTTTGAAACATTCCGGCAGCCCAGGCCATAATAAGTGAATATATCCTTTCCTAAACTCTCGAGCTCGTTTTGCGTTTCGTTACCTGAAAGGACAGCCACGGATGTTCTGTTTTTTCGGATGATGTGCGGGTATTTCCCGAAGTAGTATTCGAAGTAGCGTGCGGAGTTGTCACTCCCTGTGGCGATTACTGCGTCAAAGGATTTCAACTGCTCGGCGAGGGTGATTCTGTCGCGGAAAAGCGGTTCGATTTCGATAAGCTTGTCAATAAGATGTGAAGGCAGGTACCGATCCTTCGAGGAAAGTTTGACGAGCGCGGAATGACCGGAAACCAACGTAGCGAGGAGATCGTGAAATCCGACCAGCGGAATGTTCCCGGCCATTACCAGCGCGACGGTTCTGGTTTCAGCGGGCGTTGGATACGACGAGGCCCAGGCTTCAAGTGCCGGTTCTGTCAGCCACGACGAAATGCTGATAAGTGTGTGCTCAACGGAATCAGGCGTGAACCAGGTATTATCATTGGCAGCATTATTGGTAATGTGCTTTAGCTCGGTAGGAGACAGGCCTCGGAGGTAATTTCCGAGGGCGGCAAAAGCCTGGATGCGTTGTGGAAGTTTCATTGTAAACTTTTCAAAGACCCCGGGTGTTTTTATAAGTATCGTAATTTTTTGCATTACAAACGATTGCTGAGACGTCGGTGTAATGAGTAGGGGGGACTTTCATTTGTTCAATGCAGGGTTTCCTGCTAAATTTGTTTTTTAAAACGGACCAAAAATAGAAAAAGCATGGCAATAATGATTACGGACGAGTGCATCAACTGCGGTGCATGCGAACCGGAATGCCCTAACACGGCGATCTATGAAGGCGGGCGAGACTGGAACTGGGCCGGAGGCACCAAACTCGAGTCAGTTGAACTGGAGGACGGTTCGGCTGTTGACGCAAAAGCGTCCCAGACTCCCGTATCGAATGAATTCTATTATATCGTAGCTGGAAAGTGTACAGAGTGTACCGGTTTCCACGAAGAACCTCAGTGTGCTGCCGTTTGCCCGGTTGACTGCTGTGTACCGGATCCTGATTATGTGGAAACGAAAGAAGAATTGCTGGCGAAAAAGGCCTGGTTGCACCAGGAAGTCGAGGCTTAACGATAAGTAATGCCGTCCAGGACGGTTAAGAAGCTCATGGAAATGGAACCCCATAAAACCATGAGCTTTTTCTTTTAACGCATCTTGGCTCGTTTGATCAGATAGGTCTGGAGGATCACATTGTAGTCCATGCTGACATCTGCCTCTATAAAATCAATTTTATATTGATTGCATCGCATTTTAAGCGCATGATGGAATCGTTGGGCTTCCCGGCGATAATGTTCCTTCACTTCGCCCGGATTCAGCGCCAGCCGGTCACCACTTTCCAGATCAATAAATTCCATCGGTCGCTCCTCGAATTCGAAATTCAGTTCCGTTTCATTATCCATTACGTGGAAAACAATCACTTCATGTTTATTATGCTTCAGGTGCTGGAGTGCCTTGAATAATTCGTCGGTATCCTCATCCGAATCAAACATGTCGCTGAAAATTACCACCAAAGATCGCTTGTGGATTTTTTCGGCTACTTCATGCAGTATAGATGAAACGTTAGTGCTCCTGGCAGGCGGTGCAATGGAGTCCAGATCGTTGAGGCTGCGAAGCAACTTATCAAGATGCGTTGGCGTGGATTTCATCTGAGTAAGCGTCTCGATCCGGTCTGAAAACAAACACAGCCCGACCGCGTCCCTCTGTTTGTTTAGCAGAAATCCCAGCGCCGCGGCGGCATACTTTGCGAACCTGATCTTAGCATTTGTTTCCCGCGGATAATACATGGAGGCAGAGGTATCGAGCGCGATAAGACAACGAAGATTGGTTTCTTCCTCATACCTCTTGGTAAACAACCTGTCGGTCCGGGCATAAACCTTCCAGTCTATATGCCTTGTACTCTCCCCCTCATTGTATACTTTATGCTCGGCGAATTCCACCGAGAATCCATGATATGGACTCTTGTGAAGACCGGTAATAAACCCCTCTACCAACTGATGAGCCAGAAGTTCCAGACTTCCAGAGTCCTTAATGTTTTTGAGATCTAGCTTCACTTTTTTGGAAAAATCAAATAATACTGATTAATTAGAATGTTTTTTCGAAGGAAATTGGTCTTAGACGGCGTTTATTTGGTAAATTATATTTCGTTCTTTTGGAATAAATATTCAAAATAGTAACTTAGTTGTTACCAAACTTTAAACCTAACACTAAAATTGAAGGATTGTGGAAGAAAATAAGACAAACGGCAGGGATGAAATTTACTCAGCGAAAGTAAAAGCCGGAAAAAGGACCTATTTCTTTGATGTGAAAGCGACTCGTTCCAACGACTATTACCTTACTATCACTGAGAGTAAGAAACGGTTTAAAGAAGATGGGTTCACTTATGAAAAACACAAGATATTCCTTTATAAGGAAGACTTCAATAAATTCGTCGATGCTTTGAATAACACAGTCAATCATGTGAAAACCGAGTTGATGCCGAATGTGGACTTCAGCCAGTTCGACCAGGTTGTTCATGAAAGCGAAGAGGCTGCAGAAGTTACAGCCGCGAAAGATGGCGGTCTCGATACCGAACTTAAATGGGATTGAATTTTACCTGAACCTATACCTAAAAGCCTCTGCACCTACAGAGGCTTTTTTTATGTGCGCGATGCGCGATCATATATTCCAGACCAGCCAATGAAAACAGAGGCTGAATCCTCGGCAAGGGGACCCTCTGCTATAAAATCAGATTTTCAGAGTCCTATTTTGTCCCGGCAAATCCTATATTTGCGCCCTTAATCAAAAGTATACTGATGGCACTGCAATGTGGTATAGTGGGGCTTCCGAATGTGGGCAAGTCCACCCTTTTTAACGCAATCTCCAACAACAAGGCGGAAGCCGCCAACTTTCCATTCTGCACCATAGAGCCGAATGTAGGAATTATTACCGTTCCGGATGAACGTCTTAGGATCCTTGAACAACTGGTCAATCCTCAGCGCGTGCTCCCGGCCACCATTGAGTTTGTCGATATAGCCGGTCTAGTAAAAGGAGCCAGTAAAGGCGAGGGTCTGGGTAATCAGTTCCTGGCTAATATCCGGGAGGTAGACGCTATCGCGCACGTCGTACGATGCTTCGAAAATGACAACATCGTCCATGTCGATGGCAAGGTTGATCCCGTTGCTGACAAGGAGATTATCGACACGGAACTTCAGTTGAAAGATCTTGAGTCGGTGGAAAAGAAAATCAACCGCGTGGAAAAAGCTGCGAAAAGCGGGGATGCCAAACTCAGGAAGGAACTTGCCGCGCTTATCATCTTCCGGGATGCTCTTGCCAGCGGAAAGAACGCCAGGTCTGTCGAGGCCGATGAAGAGGAGAGAAAAGCTGTAGCTGACCTGCAACTTCTTACCGCAAAGCCGGTCATCTATGTGGCCAATGTCGACGAGGCATCAATTCACGCAGGGAACAAATTTGTCGATGCGCTAAAAGAACACGTTAAGAACGAAAACGCGCAGGTTGTTGTGATCAGTGCTGCCATCGAGGCACAAATCGCCGAGCTGGAGACGGAGGAAGACCGAAAGGTCTTTCTGGAGGAATATGGTCTGACGGAATCCGGACTAAACAAACTGATCAGAGCGAGTTACAGCTTGCTGGATCTGATTACCTATTTCACAGCGGGGGAAAAAGAGGTGCGGGCATGGACCATAAAAAAAGGCTGGAAGGCGCCCCAGGCCGCCGGAGTTATTCATACCGACTTTGAAAAAGGTTTTATCCGTGCCGAAGTGATAAAACTGGCCGATTTTCAGAAGTATAAATCCGAAGCAGGATGCAAGGAGGCAGGGAAAATGGCCGTGGAAGGCAAGGAATATACCGTAGCAGACGGCGATATTATGCATTTCCGGTTCAATGTATAGTTTTTCGCACTTTTATGGTTTTCAGCTTCCCGATTTTTTCTTAGCTTTATAAACTGCTCGTTTCACGACGCGCCGATTTTAGTGTTTGCTATTGGTTAATTTTTTATCCCGACTTAATCTTAGGGGGCTTGAGGACCAGAATCATTTTTTCGCTAAAGAACCGGGGGGCTTGTGTCCCGTTTCATCATCAGTACTTACTTGCTCAGGTAATTAAGGGGTTGTTGATTTTTGGTCCGCAAAAGGAATACATTGAATATCATCAATATAATTTTTCAGGACTAAAAGGCCAGACTAAAGTAAGTCGTAAAGGCCTTCATTATTTTTCATCCAAGGTCACGCTCGTGTTTTCATGTGGCGATAAAAGCTTTAAGGACTATTTTCTCGCCCGCGTGTTCGAACAAAAAGAAATTATCGTTGGAAATCTGCACCTCATTCCCGAATCCGTCGAAGATGAAGAGATTGTAAAAGTGACGGATGAATCCCGCTTCCTGTGTATCTCGCCTGTGGTAGTTCTGCCGGCCGCGTTCAACGACGACTCAGGAAAAAAATTTGTTGCGCCTGAAAGCGATGAGTTCTCGGATATGCTTTATGAATGTACACTGGCCCGAATGGAGGCGACGGGAAAGTACACGCCGGAACAACTGGCGGGGTTCTATAAATTTCAACTCGTTCCTGACAAAGATTATATCCAGCGAATCCAGGCATCTCATAAAAAATTCGCACGGATTTATCCGTTGTTCGACAATGATGTGAAATTTGAAGTAAGGGGATATACTTTTCCATTTACGCTTTATGCCGCGCGCGATGTACAACAATTTGTTTATGAGAACGGGCTCGGTTACTTTACCTATAAGGGATTTGGTATGCTCGATATCGCGAACAACGATCCCATTCAGCGCGCCGCGCATCAGGACATGACCTACGCTTAACGCGCGTTCTCCACTATCTGCATGTATCCAATCAACAAGTCGGCCCGTGGCTGAAATGGTCGGTAATACACAAAGATTTCATACCTGTTTTCGGTCTCGAAGTGGCTGCCTTCGAAATAGTATGTCGGCAAGTTTCCTGACTTTACATAATACTGATAGTCGTACCACCCCTGTTTCATTAGTATTCTTGACGTATACAAACGTTGGGCGGAATCATACTTCATCCGATTCTGGTTATTGAAGTTCCAGTTATTGAAGGCACCGATTACGTAAACCTCACCCTGGACTGGTTTGCTTTGCAAGGCGAAGTTTACCCAGGCATAGTTCGAAAAAGACGGATCCTGATAGTCGTAATTCTGAATAACAAAATTTCCGTTCATTTCATCATACTGGGAATATGCTTCGTCGGACCGGTCCTTGTCTTTTCCAATGTAAGCTTCATAAGGCTTTACATTCCTGTTTACATAAGCGATGTTCCGGCCCGGGTTGTTCAGCGAGCGCAGATCGAAAAAGCGAAATTCATTTCCACCGGGAAACATCTTGGCCTGATCAAAAAACCGGTACTCAAGTTCCTTTTCAATATCGCGGACGAAACTTGGTTTCACGTCATAAATCGCATTATCCCACCGCTGATTCTGGCGGATCGTCACGTACACATCCTGCATGGGGTTCAGGATGTCGACGTTTGAATGATTGATCGTGAAGTTGATCTGCTGATTAATTCGGGCGATGGCCCCGGGACCAATCAGATCCCGTTCGTTGATGAATTTGATCCTGTTGTCATAAACCATAAACCGGCGGCTCAGAACGACATCTTCTTTGTCGGTCCCGCGGTAAACCACCAAAACGTAATTACCGGGAAGCCTTACTGGTGGAACATCAAACCAGTAATGTACGTATGGTACATGCGTGTCAATCGAAAACTCGCTGTTGTTAAGGGGGAACTCGTTGTAATTCGGCAGAAAGTCCAGGTCCTGAAGGCCGGATTGTGTCCAGTTCTGATTACAATGAATTATTCTCGCGTTGTAATTGTCACGTTGGTCGGTCAGGTCATCAAATTCCAGGATCAGATTCTGGGCCTGCAGGCTGGCTGTAGAAGGTGCAAGTGCGTTGCCCCGCGGGTAAATGCGAACCGTCTTTATTTCCAGTTCGTAACTGGCATCTTCGAGGCGTAACACCTTAGGATTAGCCCCGGAATTATAGGAACTTTGCGGCAGGGGAGTGCACGCGTTGAGCAGGAAAAGTATTGGAAAGAACAAATAGCAAAGGGTTCGCTTCATGATTGCTTCATTGACGTGGCGCATTTTAAAACGTGTCAAACTTGTGACTTCTTGCTTTGAATTGGAAGTACTATCCCAACTTTTTGGAGTCCGCTCGTGTCTAAATATCGAATTGCCGTTAAAACGGGTACATGCTCACTGAACAAGAGCTAATAGAAGGTTGTCGAAAAGGTGAAAGAGCCGCTCAGCGCGCTCTATATGACCGTTTTTGTCGAAAAATGACGGTCCTGTGCCTTCGGTATTCAAAAACTACCGCAGAAGCGGAGGACATCCTCCAGGAAGGTTTCGTCAAGGTGTTCAATGCCATCAAGGATTTCCGGCAGGAATCAAAGCTGGAAACCTGGATTACCCGCATAATGGTCAACACGGCCCTCAATGTGCAACGCAAAAAGCTTTATCTGTATCCGATGGTCGATGTCCAGGAGATTGAACTCCCGGAAAATGAGATCAGCGTTTCCGGAATCCATTTTCAGGAGCTACTGGAAATGATTCAGGGTCTGCCTCAGGGATGTCAGATTGTGTTCAATCTTTTTGCCATCGAGGGCTACAGCCACAAGGAAATTGCAGAACAACTTGGAATATCCGAGGGGACGTCAAAGTCGCAATTCGCCAGGGCGAAAAGCCTGTTGCAGCAAAAACTAGCAAAAGAGTCTACTTACTTTGATCGATATGGAGCGGGAAAAATTTGAAAAAGATTTCGGGGATGCATTCAAGGGAGCGGAGCAATCCCCTTCGGAGAACGTGTGGGTGAACATAGAGCTCGAGCTCGAAAGAGCTGAAGGCAAGAAGATGAAACAACGTGTCCTGTTTTATCAGATGCTGGCTGCAGCTTCCATAACCTTTGCACTCATTTTAACAGGAGCCGGAATATTAGTTCTTCGCAATTCTGAAGGTTTAAACACATCAACTATTGCAAGCAACGTCCCGGCTGATGGTCGCATTGGTTCGGTGACTGACCTTTCCAACAACGTTACGGAAGGTACACCATCTCAGGCCGATTCGTCGTTCCGCCCGGATCCTTCTCTTTCTCAGGCGACACTTGAATCAAATGGCATAAGCGACGACCCCGATAAGGCCTCGTCGTCTGAATTTCTTGCAAGAACCGAGACGAATGTCGGTGAACGGTCGTCACATCAGGCTCCAAAATCGCATCAAGCCGATCGTGATAATGCGGGGATCCATCAAGTTAACATTGGACGGGTTGCCGGAGCAAGTCCATCGCCTGCCGAAGAGTTATCTCGGGCTGCGGGAACAACGCGTTTAAGCGAGAGCAATAGGGTGGAAGACTCAAATGCCGGGGATGACGCCCTTATGCCGGAACCTCAACCGGCAACCAAAAAAGAAGGATCAGGCACACGCGACTTACCGAGTTTAGAAGAACTATCCGCGGATAGCGAGCTCCTGGCAACAAAGGATCCAGGCGTGGACCCGAATAACGATATCCAGGATTCAACGTCAGGCAACAGTTCGATTGCGGCGAACGATCCCGTCAATCAGAATAAAGACAAAGGCATCGAAGTGAGTTCGGAACCTGATCCGGTAGCGCTTATGTTCGCCAGGCTGAATGATCTTGAGAAAGAACTGGCAGAACAAGGGGCGGGTGGCAAGAAAAATAAGAACGCTGGCGAGGAAAAAATATGGACATCTGTCGGCTTTGCCGCGGGGGGATATAACGGTCAGGCTAACGCACCCGTTCAGGCTAACGCTTTCGCCTTGAACAGCGCCGTCGAGAGCCAGGCCGAAGCGTCGGGTGTTGCGTACTCAGTTAATATAAGTATGGGTACCAGAATCACAAACCGTTTGGTATTGCAGGGCGGGGTGAGTTATATGAATAACAGCACGAGTTATACGTCTAATCAGGTTGTACGCTCAGAAAACATGGATTTCAAACCTGCTACTATTAGTGATCTCCGGGCAGCAGGGTCATCCCTTTTCGATAATAATACGGTGATTCCCACGGCTCCGCACTCGGTAAATAACAGCATGGAATTCATTAGTATTCCTGTCCAGGCTGGATATATCATCATTGACCGGAAGTTTGGTTTGCAGTTGAACGCGGGGGTTGCTACCGATTTCTTTATTCAGAATACAATTGATGCGCAAGGTTCCGGCATTCAATCTACCACGCAGGACCGCGGTGCTGATTCACCGTATCGCTCAACGAATTTCAGTGGTTTGATGGGAACCGAATTCACGTATCGCCTCGGTGACAGATACCGGGTGGCTCTCAATCCCGGACTACGGTATCCATTCAGTTCCATTTACAAAAAGGAAACCGGAATTGAGTCAACCCCGTTAACGTTCGACGTCGGTCTTCGCTTTCGTTATATTTTCCGCTAGGGCTTCCAACCTTTGCATCTGGAGGTGTGTCTAAAACACAAACCGAACCCCGTTTTATGGAACCTCTCGAAACCAGACTGCAAAAAAGAATGCACGTCTCACTTTATGCCCTGTTGTTTCTAACTTGTCTTTTGGGCTTAAGTGTTCTGCTGGAAGGTTGTACCGACAGTTGTGAGACTGAAATCCGATACACATACTTTGATCCGGTGTATCAGACTTCCGAAGAGATCAGGTCTCAAACCCGGCTTGTTGAGCCGCAGCCGATTACGGCGGTGGGAAAAATTTATATAAAGGACAATCACCTCTTCATAAACGATCCGGGTAAGGGCATCCACATTATTGATAACGGGAATCCGGCCCAGCCTCAGGTGAAGGGATTTTTACAGATTCCCGGAACTTTTGACCTGGCGATAAAGGGTAATACACTATACGCCGACAGTTATATCGATTTGGTTGCATTTGATATTAGCAACATCGCCGACATTCAGGAAGTAAACCGTCGTACTAATGTATTCAGTTACTTCAATCAAGACATAGGTTTTTATGTAGATCCAGCGAAAGGTATAATTACACATTGGCAGGAGAATACCAACGTGGTAGTAAACAAAAATGACTGTTCTTTTAGTGCTGCGTCGCCGGTGATGTATTATGAAAATGGTGTTATCGCGCGGGACGTGCAAAGTTTTAATTCGAGCCTTGCCATCGCTCCGGGGACCGGCTCTGGCCCCGGAGTGGGCGGCTCAATGGCACGTTTTACGATTGCCAAAAATTTCCTTTATACATTAAGCGCCGGATATCTTCAGCCTTTCGATGTCACATCTGAAGCAAATCCGGTTCCTGCCGCTTCACAGTACGTAATGTGGGATATCGAAACGATATTCCCCTATGGCAATAATCTTTTTCTTGGGTCGCGTTCCGGCATGCACATTTTCAATCTCGCAAATCCTCAAAGCCCGCAAAAGATCAGTACATATGAGCACGTGTCAAGCTGCGATCCCGTAGTGGTTCAGGATAAGTACGCGTACGTAACCCTTAGGTCCGGAACCGAATGTCAGGGCTTTACCAATCAACTTGAAGTAATTGATATTGAGAATATTTCCAGTCCGAGTCTGGTAAAGGTTT
Source organism: Bacteroidota bacterium (assembly GCA_023417785.1). Classification (GTDB taxonomy): domain Bacteria; phylum Bacteroidota; class Bacteroidia; order Cytophagales; family Cyclobacteriaceae; genus Ohtaekwangia. Next base: position 25,315 of record JAEZEH010000093.1, on the reverse strand, counting down.
ACCCGATGACAAACCCCCATGGCCTCGGCGTAGATGGAAATCTGCTGTTCATTTGTGATGGCTCCGACGGATTGAAGATTTATGACGCCGCAGACGTGAACACTATTGGCGATAAGCTTATCAAACACTACAGGGATATCAATGCTCTCGACGTTATTCCCTTCAACGACGTCCTGATCATGATTGGAGAAGATGGTCTTTTCCAGTACGACTATTCCAACCCCCAGGATATTACGTTACTTAGCCATTTGTCTGTTCAATGAGGTTGACATCCTTATTAGCCGGGCTTGCTTTTTTCGCATTGAGTGCACACGGGCAGGCAGATTCTTTAAAGACGCGTTCCGGGCGCATTAGCTACACCAATTATTTTGGATCAGGAGTTCTTCTAGGGAAGGATGGCCGCGGAACTACGGCAAGTTTTTCTACCGTACACGGTATACGCGTCAAAGGTTTTGTTCTCGGTTTGGGTACCGGTTATGATGACTATAACCGTGCGGATCTGTCTGACCAGATGGGGTATGATTATTACATGAGATGGAAAGTGGTTCCGGTATTTTTGTCGCTGTCTGCGGACTGGGCAAAAATCCGTGAGAACGCCTTGTTCCTTCAAGTGAACGGTGGCTACAGCTTTATCCGCCCGATAAAACGGGATAACGCGAATGTTGTCGAAAACTCCGAGGGGGGATTGATGCTGAATCCTTCCCTGGGATATCGCATTTACTCAGGGAAGCACCGGATCTATATTGGGGCGGGGTATAAGGTTCAACGGAACAAATACGGGTATAACCCGTCTCCGTGGATTTGGGGACCGCCGTCGCCCCAGATAAATGTGAAGGAAACCATGCAACGCATGGAAGTTCGTATCGGATTTGGGTGGAACTAATTCCCCTGGAGCTTTTCCAGATCAGAAACCAATGCCTCCCATCGCTCCGTAACCCGGTTCAGTTCTTTTTCCACTTTCGTGAAGTCAAACTGGAGTTTTTTCATCTTATTGAAGTCAGCCAATACCTCCGGTTTGATCATTTCCTGTTCCAGTGTCGTTTTCTGAGATTCAAGAAGCATTACCTTTTCCTCGATAAGTTTGATTTCCTTTTCCAGGGCTTTCCTCTTTTCAAAGGCAGGATCAACTGCCGGCTTACCTGATGACGCGTTCTCCGCCTTCTTTGGTTTAGGAGGTTCTTCTTTTATGGCAGCCGCCTCATTTTTCTTTCTCCAGTATTCGTACTCTTCGTAGGTTCCAGGATACTCTTTGATTTGCTTGTCTTCGATGTACCAGATTTTGTTTGCTACCTGACTCACAAAGTGCCGGTTGTGGGATACTGTCACGAAACTTCCCTTGAATTGCTGAAGCGCCTGGATCAAAATGTTCTCGGAAATGAAGTCGAGGTGGTTCGTAGGTTCGTCGAGGAGAAGGAAATTTGCTTCTGAAATCAGTGTCTTCGCCAGGGCAACCCGCGATTTTTCCCCGCCCGATAGTACCTTTATTTTCTTGAATACATCTTCATCGGAAAAAAGAAAGCAACCTAAGACGTTTCGCAGTTGTTGTTCTGTCTTTCCTGAGCCGGCCTGCATCATTTCTTCCAGAATTTCATTGTCGACACGCAGCGCTTCGAGTTGATGCTGAGCATAAAAAGCTTTGATCACATTGTACCCCATTACGCGTTCACCTTCAACCGGTTCTTCCCCTGCCAGGATGCGCAGCAATGTGGATTTGCCTTTTCCATTGGCACCAATGAGAGCAATCTTGTCCGTACGCTCGATCGACGCCGAGGTGTTCTTCAATATTTCCAGTGAACCGTACGCTTTGGATACGTCGTTGAGTGTTACAATAAAACGGCCGGGCTGCTGGCTGAATGTAAAGCGAAAGTTTACGGCTGCCGTATCATCGACGACCTCCTCAATCATATCCATTCTTTCGAGTGCTTTCACCCGCGATTGAACTTGCCGGGCTTTCGTCGCTTTCGCCTTAAAGCGTTCGATGAAACGTTCCGTTTGCTTTATTTTTTGTTGCTGGTTTTCAAATGCATTCTGCTGGATTTCCTGACGAAGTTCTTTCTCCTGCAGGTAAAAGGAATAATGTCCTTCATACGTTACGAGTTGTGCCTGGGTCACCTCAACGGTTTTTGTTATAACGTTATCCAGGAAAGTCCGGTCGTGGGAGACCACCATGACAGCTCCTTCATAATTGCGCAGGTAATTCTCTACCCATTCAATCGAGGGAAGGTCCAGGTGGTTCGTGGGTTCATCCAGCATAAGCAGCGAAGGTTTTTCGAGAAGAAGCTTCGCCAGCATCACGCGCATGCGCCACCCGCCGGAAAACTCCCGCAACGGCCGATGCAGGTCTTTTGTGCTGAAACCGATACCCTCCAGAACTTCTTCGGCTTTGGCCTGCATTGTGTAGCCGTCCAGGTGTTCAAATTTTTCCTGAAGTTTCGAAAGCTTTTCGACGAGCGACTCGGAATACGTTTGCTCAAGTTCGTGAAGAATCTTTTCAATCTGACGTTGTGTGTCCACGGCATCCTTAAACGCCTCCATAGCCACGGTAAGGATGGCGTCATCCGTCTGATAAGACAGAAGATCCTGATTGAGAAAACCAATAGTACAGTCGTTGCTTTTGCTTATTGACCCGGCGTCGTACTTGTACTCGCCTGCAATCAGTCTTAGTAAGGTCGATTTCCCGCGTCCATTCAAGCCAATCAAACCTATTTTGTCTTTCGGCTTAATGAACATACTGGCGTTTTCGTACAGCGGACGCCCACCGATATAATAAGAGAGGTTAGTAATCGAGACCATGCGTTTTCTTCAATCGTGCCCTTGTCGGTAAAATCAATCCGCAAAAATAAGAGTAATACGCCGTTTTTTATAGCAGTGGCAGGGGCTATAAACCGTAATGGTGTAAATTAGCATTAAACAACCTATCTATGACGACTTTGAGGAGTTCATCGCTGGTCATTTGGCTTGCTGCGATCATTGCCGGGTTCACTGGCCCATCAGGCGGGGATCTCAATGATTTTAGAGAACCACCGTTTGTTTCAGCGAAAATGCTTCCGCTTGGAAAAATAAAATTGCCTCCGGGCTTCAGAATTGATGTTTATGCGGAAGTTGAAAATGCACGATCCCTTGCGCTGAGTCCGTCCGGCGTGATCTACGTCGGTAATCGCGATGGTAACAAAGTGTATGCGATCAAAGACACTAACGGCGACAATAAGGCTGATAAAAAGTGGGTCGTCGCGTCCGGGCTGAGGATGCCCAACGGCGTGGCCTTTCATAATGGAGATCTCTATATCGCCGAAGTAAGTCGCATCAGCAAATTAGCAGGGATAGAATCCAGGCTTGACAATCCGCCCAAGCCGGAAGTCATCAGTGATGATTACCCTCGCGATGGGCACCACGGGTGGAAGTACATTGCGTTTGGACCCGATGGTTACCTTTACGTTCCGGTAGGAGCTCCCTGTAATATTTGCGAAAGCAAGGATAAAATTTACGCTTCAATTACGCGCATCAAACCCGATGGTTCAGGACGTGAAATTTTCGCCCACGGGATTCGGAACACAGTCGGGTTCACGTGGCATCCGGAAACCAGGGAAATGTGGCTGACGGACAATGGGCGGGACATGATGGGTGACGAAGTTCCACAGTGCGAACTGAACGTGGCGCCGAAGGCAGGAATGCATTTTGGTTATCCGTATTGCCACGAAGGATCCGTAAAAGATCCGGAATTCGGAAACAAGAGACCGTGCTCCGATTTTGTCGCCCCCGTCGCAAAGCTCGGACCACACGTGGCACCGTTGGGATTGAAGTTCTATACCGCCGGAATGTTTCCCGAGCAATACCGTAATCAACTTTTCGTGGCCAGGCATGGCTCATGGAACCGGTCAAAGAAATCGGGTTACGATGTGATGCTGGTTAACGTTAAGGAAAACAAGGTAACAGGTCAGCAGGTTTTTGCCAGTGGATGGCTCGACGAAGCATCTCAGGAGGTATGGGGACGCCCCGTGGATGTTCTGGTAATGCCTGATGGGGCTTTGCTTGTTTCCGATGATTACGCTGGCGTTATTTACAGAATTTCTCACAGTGGATAGCGTCTGGATTAGTTGATTAAATTGAAATGCATCCCATTATATTCGAATTTGGAAGCGTAGCTGTTTACAGTTACGGATTCATGATTGCACTTGGCGCACTGGCCGGTGTTATCTATATGGCTGTACAGGGCAAGAAGGAAGTAGGCTTGACTTTTGATCAGGCGAATACCCTGTTTATGCTGATTTTCGTGGCAGCCTTCGCCGGCGGGAAATTCTTTCTTTTTTTTGAGGATCCTGAATTCTATTACAAGAATCCGGTGAAGCTTTTGACGGGGCGGGGATTCGTTTTTTATGGATCGTTCTTATTTGCCGTGCCCGTGATGTTGTGGTATTTCCGACAACAAAAACTGCACACTTACGCAATGCTCGACGTGATGGCCGTTACCACGTGCCTGGTACACGCGTTTGGGCGACTTGGCTGTTTTTTGGCGGGTTGTTGTTACGGCAAACCGACAGCTTCAGTCATGGGTGTGACTTTTACTAACGATGTTTGTTTCGCTAAACCATTACATACGCCACTTCATCCAACTCAGCTTTATGAGGCGTTTTTCATTCTGGCGGTAATGAGTGTGTTGCTGTTCCTGCGGAGTCGCCGGAAGTTTTATGGACAATTGTTCTTTATTTATTTGCTGGCTTACGCATCCGGACGTTTTGTAATCGAGTATTTCCGCGGTGATTTGTCGCGCGGATTCATCATTGATGGATATCTCTCCAATTCACAACTGTTCGCGATCTTCATTTTCGTGGCTGTGGTGATATTCTATTTCAGGCGATCCAGATCGGCCAACGCAATAGCGGGGTAAGAAAAAGCCGGCCTGCGTTGAACGATTCACCACAGGCCGGCTTTTTAATCTTGATATTACATTCACAATTCGCGAATCCAGATATTACGGAAGCTCACCGGATCGCCGTGATCCTGGAGTACAATCGGCCCCTTGTCGTGACTCTTATACACCGGTAAGCCAATATATTCAGTGGGGCCCCAAAGCGCCACGTGATTTTGAGTTATGATTCCGTTGTGCAAAACAGTCACGTAAGCCGGATGGATCACCCTTCCTTCAGTATTAAATCTCGGAGCTGTGAAGATGATGTCGTACGTCTGCCACTCGCCGGGTTTCCGGCAAGCATTTACGAGCGGGATTTGCTGTTTGTAAATTGAACTAGCCTGACCGTTGGAATACGTCTTGTTGTCATAGTTGTCAAGCACCTGAACCTCGTATCGTCCCTGAAGGAATATTCCGCTATTGCCGCGGCCCTGGCCGGTTTTGGCCGGATTCACTTCTGCTGGTGACCGCCACTCGACATGAAGCTGGAAATCAGCAAATTCTTTTTTTGTTCGAATGTCTTTCGATCCACCGGCCACAGTCATGGCGCCATCTTTGATCGTCCATTTTGGAGTGCCGCCCTCGAGCGTTTGCCAGTTGTCCCAATTCTTTCCATCGAAAAGAACGGTAGCGTCTTGCGGAGCGTCACCAGGGTTCTGCGCAGGTGCGACAAGACGGGGCTGAGGTTCCCAGATTTCGGTTGTTTCAGGCGTTTTCTTATTATCATTGGTATTCTGGGCCGTAGCCGGAATTGTAAACAGGGCCACCAGCGCCAGCATGGTAAAGAGTTTCTGCGTCTTCATGAGATATTTGTGTTTAGAAATCATTGGCGATGTCATCTATCTTTTTGTCCTTGTCTTCTTTCATCATCCGGTGAATGACGTACGAAGTGTATAACAACTCAAGGCTGTTTTTTCCGGAAGATCGGAATTTAAGAATCAGATTTTCCGTTTTCCAGAAATAGGTTTCATTTTTCATATCATAGTCTGCTTTCCCATATAACGATTCCAGCGCTTTAATCAGCCTTGTATCCTTATCAACCGTTACGCTGATTTCATAGACGAGATCCATATAAGATTTCAGTTCCAGACTTTTCACCTTTACCTCGCCGATACGGCTGTAATCCGGATGGGCTACAGTATAAAGCTTGGCCGGATATTGATTCTGTTCCTTGAATTCTTTTTTCAGTTTTGAGCCCTTCACAGAATCCGCTATCATTCCAAGCCGGATATCCTTGAATCCGTGGCGCTCTTCAAGCTCACTCAGTTGCTGGGCGTCGATTTGAAGAATAAGAACCGTTAATATCACTGTTAAAAAGTACCGCATCATCACTAGTCGAGGAATTTGATTGGGATTGAAATCTTAGTTCTGTCCCAAAGTAACAAAAGGTTTGCCATTTCATTTTTGTGATCCAGCTGAATTGTAAATGCTTCATAGACGAGGTCTCCAGGTACATTCTGGACCGGAACGTCGAAGCGCATCACGTCCAGCGTTTTGTTGTAGTTGTAGGAACCCCATAATCCCGGTTCGGCATTGATAATAATGGTCCATTTTTTTTCATCCGGAATGGTGAAGAGAGAATAGGTTCCTGCCAGAAGCAGCTTCCCATTGATCTGAATATTCCGTGTTACCGTGATCTCTGTCGCTTCATTCGCCCCGGTTCGCCAAACTTCTCCGAAGGGAATCATTCCTCCAAAAACCTGACGCCCTTTCTTATGTGGCTGAGAATACGTCAGCTTGAAATAAGTTGACTTGTAGCGAGCGTTGACTATCGCCAATGGGCTCGGCCGGGGAACTACTGCATCCTGAGCCGAACTGTGAATGGCGAAGAAACTGGAGAATACGAACGATATTAGCAAGGTCAGCCGGAATACGCGCATAGCCTTAAAGATAATGAAATCGAACTCAAACATAAGACCGGGTATGCGCTGGTCAAAGGATTTAGGTTAAATATGCGAGTACGGGCGGGGAGGTTATCCAAAATGACAAAACTCTCGTATTTTTACCGAATGACACGTCCTGCTTTTGACGACATCTACATGGAACTTGCTGTCAATCTGGCCAGGCGTTCCCATTGCCTGAAGAGGCATGTGGGTGCAGTGCTTGCGAAAGACACACGCATTATTTCTATCGGTTACAATGGTCCCCCGTCAGGGACGCATAACTGTGATGAGGAGTGGCCTGAAACTGGCTGTCCACGGGATTCCAAAGGGGGCTGTTCACTGGCAATTCACGCTGAGCAGAACGCAATTCTGTATGCCGTAAAGAATAAGACATCAGTTGAAGGGGCAACACTGTACGTTACCCTCTCACCGTGTCTGGCTTGTGCCCGGATTATTTACTCGATGGGAATCACGAGGGTTATTTACCTCAATTCGTACGCCGAACACAAGGGCATCGTTTCAGATGAAGGTGTTGACTTTCTTCAAAGATTTGGCGTGCGAGCCGAGAAATATGCCGGTCAGCTTTCCAATGTGACGCACATGATCTGATAAAACTATTCCGGCTTGACAGCCTTCTCAAGGTCAGAGACGAATTTAGCCGTAACGCCTTTCGTCTTTTTCGATTTCTCCTCGTTAAGAACCGCTACAGCTCGTCCCGCGGTTTCATACAAGCCAGAAGGGTTCCGATCAAAGCGGTAGCTACCCAGGCACCATTGAAGTTCAGACTGTAACTCAGGTTCGATACCCAGGGCTTGCAGTTTCTTAAGTGCTTCTTCGCTCGCCTCCTCCAATGACATCGCCGCTGCTTTTGCCTTTGGTTTTGCCTTGCTCTCGGGTTTCGATTCTATCTTCGATGTAGCTGGTTTGCTGGTTGTTTTTGCCATGGTCTTTTGTTTTTTTGACATTTGGTGAGAAAGTTACGGGCCTTCAATGGTGTAGGCAAGCCCCTGTAGCACAATATTTATGCAACCGAATGAACTAACGTGATAATTCCAAATTGACAATTGTTCGGGCATCACCTCCTTTAACTTCACCATAATCATCTATAAAAAATCGTACCAGCGGTTCGTATCGTGCTCCCGAGGTTCGTATGACCCTTCATTTTGTTCCGCCAGACCTATCAATGTTAGTGACTGCTTCAAATGCTATGTTCCGGATGGTCGCCGCCCTCAGTCATTTGATTACTTTTGCCGCGACGTTACGTCAACGCTTTAAAGAGCCCAAATCAGGTTGAGTTCTCTGATGGGATGACGTGGTAGATGCCATAGCGTTCGTGGTTGTGTTGGTACTTTAAACGCTTACACGTGGTCTTAATTGGAAACGATGTGATATCGTTCGGACATCTTACGTGTGATCAGAGCGATGATTGGATTTGTATTTCCCGACTCGTTACTTCCCGGGGTTGGGAGAAAAGAAAATCAATACGTCGGGGAACTGGTGACTGATCATATCAATAGGAGTGCACCAAAAAAACGAAAGGGAAGTGAACCTTATTCACTTCCCTTCGCAAAGTTTTTAGGTCTTACCTAATTACTTCTTCTTCTTAGCAGCTTTCTTAGCCGTCTTCTTAGCAGACTTCTTTGCTGCCTTCTTCGCTGTTTTTGCCATAGCGTTTTAGAATTTATTGTTAAACAATACGAAAAGTTATAACAAAATTTTTATTCCAAAAAATATTTTGAAATTTTTTTTTCATTTCACTTTTTTTTCCCGAAGAACTCCTGAGGTAAATTTTGAAATCGCGACATGTTTTGTCAGATGATGTTCACCTCGGGTTGTAGTTTAATATTGAATTTTTCATACACACTTGACTGAATCTTACATGCAAGCTCCCATATCTCTTCACCTTTTCCCTGGTTATAGTTCACCAATACCAACGCCTGAAGCGGATGTACGCCAACGTCCTGAAATGTTTTCCCTTTCCATCCACATTGCTCAATCATCCAACCTGCGGGGACCTTTACCATGTTGGCTTGATCCACAAAGCCAGGAATCATCGGATGTACTTTCCTGAGTTCTTCGTATTGCGCCAACGGGACGGAAGGATTCTTGAAGAAACTCCCTGCATTACCGACAACCACCGGGTCAGGTAGTTTGCTTTTTCGAATGTGAATAACCGCGTCGCTTATGGCTTTCACAGAAAGCTCTTCAACATTCATTTGCCGAAGAGTTTCACGAATAGCGCCGTAACTGGTGTTGTAAGCGTGTTTATTCTTGGTTAGAGTTAAAGTAACACTTGAGATGAAATACCGATCCTTGCCTTCGTGTTTGAAAAAACTCTCCCGATATCCGAACCGACAAGCTTCGTTGGAAAAGGTAACTACTTCGCCGGTCTGAAGTTCTACAGCCTCAACTTCGCGAATGACTTGCCGGACCTCGACACCGTACGCGCCAATGTTTTGCATGGGAGCAGCCCCCACCGTGCCCGGGATGAGCGACAGGTTCTCAATTCCTCCCAGGTTTCGTTCTACGCAATACACCACCAGCTGGTGCCAGTTTTGTCCAGAGCCTACGCGCAGGGTGATAAACTGATCATCTTCATCAACCGTATCGATCCCTTCAACGTCGTTCTTGATAACAAGTCCGTTGAAGTCGCGGGTAAAAAGTACATTGCTACCGCCGCCAAGAATCAACCGTTGATTAGTTTTGAACAGGGGGGTTGACCGTAAGTCCAGAAGATCCTTTATCGATCTGATCTTCGTTAGATACTCCGCCCTTACGTCAATATGAAATGTGTTGTAAGGAAGCAGACTGACGTTCTGTAAAAACTCCGACATGTCTCTTTTTTCGGACGAAGGTAACGAATAAACGCGATCAAGCCGGTTCAATCCGGCTAAAACCTGTTCACGTCTGTTTTTTTTGTCGGGTTAATTAATACTATTCTCCAACTCGCTTTTCGATATTTTGAACAGGCAGATCCTTGGAAACCTTCCGGCGATATGGGTCGTCCCGCAAACCGCCACTCCGCCGTCATGGGTAATGATGCTCTTCCCAAATTCATAGGGATTCGAGAAGCCGAGATAACGACTGCCCCTTAGTGCGCCGCTTGTCTGGTCATAAAAAAACAAACCGATCTGTTTTGCCTTCACGTTGGTTCCATACATCAGCAGGGGTTCATCGTTTACCGTGATTCGTTGTATATCGACTGCTGCATCGGGCACAAGCTCGCGCATGTTGTAGCCTCCCAGATCGTTAATCGTTCCCGGAATTCCGGCGAGCGAAACCGACGGCACAAAGTAATTCGAACCGAAATTGAAGTACGCCGTTGCAAACTGGTTGCCGGGAAGCGGGGTTACCGCGCTTAGACCGCCGTTCTCATGTTGGCCGTGAATGACATTAGTGACATCATCATCGTCACGCAAGCTGGTAATAACGAGTGAAAATGTGTAGTCGAAAAAACCATTGAAGTAATAGTCGCCGTTCGAAAACTTTCCTATTGCAAATGGGTATTGTCGTCCTGTATTGAGAAAATGCTGCATTATGATGTCTTCCATTGAGTCGTTGTCGGTAATACGAAATTTTCGCGAAACCGTAACGGCGCCGTCAGAGGTCACTTTCGAGAACCTCGTTTTCTTGTCGACTTGATCGTAGCTTAGGAGCAGGAAGCCTTCGCTGCCGGAATACGAGGCAGCAGCCGGATATGACAGTCCGGTAGGGTAGTAGTTGATATTTTCAAGTGATGCATCTGCTTCGACGAGAACAGCCTCCGAAAAGGAGTTCATACAAAAGAAGTAGTAATTTCCATTCACTTCAAATAGCCCTGGTACGGGTCTGACATAGCTATTCTCCAACACAAGATCTCGTTCGACACTGCCATCATCGCGTACCTTCAACAAGTAAATGCCGCGTTCCGGTGAATCCACCTGACGATCGCGCCCCGCGACCAGAAGAAACCCGTTGTCCGGAGTCTGCACCATATCAACAGGACGGAACGACTCGGCGAACCCGTTGTAGTCATAAATGCGAACGAAATCTTCTTTCTCATGATCGTCTGATGGCTCCTCTGCGCAACCGCAGAAACAAATCGCAACGATGACAAATAAAAACTGACCTGCGAATTTCATATTAGTACGTATTAGCAGTTGATTTGAAGCCACTGGACAAAAAACGCAATGGGAACAGGATGCCTGCGGAAACGACAATGTTATTCAGCTTTACATCGTCCATCGCATCGCCAACGCCGGCGAGGCGATCGTTGTCATACCTGCTTCCCGGAGAATTGACTAGTGTCAATCCGTATCGGTACTGGATATCGAGGTTAATCCTTACGTTACCTGGTGTGTAACATAGGCCGGCGCCTGCGATGATTCCATAGTGATGACGGGCGAACAAGTCGGTGGCGCCAACACTTACCGGGTCACTCTCGAAACGGTTTGGCCCACCGGCTGATTCGTCGATACCCGTCTGGGTGATTTCCTTGGTGGCATTGAGAATCGTATTCAGATAACCGCCGGCCTGGATATAGGGTGAAAAGCGTCCTAACGGAATTTCATATTTGAGCAAGAGGGGCAGGTTAAGATACTCCATACGATGCGTCTGTTCGTAGGATACCTCGACCGACATCGAACTTTGCTCGGTGTCGCTCCAGGCAAATTCGTTACTGTAGATCATGCCCATTTGATGGTACCCCGGTTGCACGCTGATGGAAAAGCCGCGATAATAAAATGAGCACTCCAGGGTAATCTGACTCCCTATCGGGGCGAACCTTTCATATTTCTTTCGAATCAAGGCTGCATCGTAGTTCGTTGGTGTAATTACTGCGAACGAATTTACGACCACCGGATTGGTCAAGTTCACGCCACCCTTAATTCCGATCCACCATTGCTTGTGTAGAAAAGTATTGCCCTTATCATTACTGCGGTTGAATGGTAGGGGCCGGTTTTTTTTGCGCTGGGCCGTTGCGTTTGAAAAATGCACAATTGCGAGAACTGTGATCAGGATCTTGAGGTTCATGTTAGCCGATAATGGTTAGTTTTTTTGACTGTCTGAATACTCCGGCCCTCAGAAGGCAAACGTATGACCCTGGTTTGATACCAGTAACATCAACAGCGATTTTGTGTTCGCCGGGAGCATAATATCCGTCTGCGACGCGTTTCACTTCTTTTCCATTGATATCCATCAGCGAAATGACGACGGTTCCCGAATGGTTTACTCTGAAGTGAACGGTTGTCTCCGTGAGAGCAGGATTTGGAAAGCAGTCGCTAAGGGCGAAGCGTGAACTGACGAAACCTGCTGCATCAGTGATGGTCCGTTGTGCGATGGGAAGTTCCGTGAAAACAACACCATCGGACGTTCCCGCTGCAGTCATAATCCCGGGGAAGATTTCGTTGAGGGATTGATCACTAACGCCCATCCAGTCGCGCATAATGTTCGCATAGACCTGCCGGTAATCGTACTGCATACCTATGTTGCGGTCATTGAGGTCGGGCACTTCGCCGATCACACCGGGGTTGGCGCCCTTTCCAAAAATCATTACAGGCCCGCCCGTTCCGTGGTCGGTTCCATAGCTTCCGTTCGATTCGACTCGCCTGCCGAACTCTGAAGTTGTTACGGTCAACACCTGGTCTTCAAGCCCGCGCGCCTTTAGATCCTCCTGGAATGCTTTCATCGCCGCCGAAATGTGGTACAGCAGTGCTGCGTGTGCCCCCATCGTGGTATCATAACTTTCTACCTGTTCTGCATGCGTATCGAAACCGCCAATCTTTACAAGAAACACGCGCGTTTTACATCCCCCGGCAAGCATGCGCGCAATAAGTTTCAGCTGCGGGCTAAGTGAATTTCGGTAGCTGTTTCGCGGGGCGTTATAGGGGTAGGTTTCCGGATATGAAACAGAACTCTCGCGGCCGGCCTTCCAGACGTCAAACAACCGCTCTGCATAATCCTTGGATTTGTCCTCCAGGCTGAGTATCCATTCAAGTTCTTTATAATAAGGTGAATCGCGAAGGTATTCCGGGGGCAATCCCCGCGGGTCGACTTCCACGTCAAGAAATCCTTCGAGCTCTCCCACGAGGGTTGCAAACGCTTCGGGGTCGTTCAGAGAAATGGACATTGGGATATTCCCTTCCTGGTGAAAGACCAATGATACATCGCTTCCCATCTCGATGGCAAGGGGGTCCTTCATTGATTCGTTCGGGAAATTCTGGGGGTAAACATCCGGTGCTATCTCCTGATTGAGATAGCGGCCAATCCAGCCGGAAGAATAATAGTCCTCAGACGATCCTCCCATGAAAAGGATGTCGCGACCACGAAAATGGGATCCGTTGTTGTTCTTGTACGACACCCCCTGAATAAGATTCACCCTCCCGCGATCGTAGAGGTCTTTTACTGCTACCATATCAGGATGCAGCCCCACCTGCGAATTCGCCGGCAGTGTGTGGTCGAGCCCGATAAATTTACGTGAACTGTTTTTCGCCGGAATGGCCAGGTTGGGTCGCTTACTATAATACAAATCATAATTCTCCACCGGGATCAATGTATTCAATCCATCATTGCCTCCGTGCATTTGAAGTATGATTAACACCCTATCCTCAAACGTAGCCGCTTTGGCCATGCGCGACAGCTGATTGTCACCCATTACGCGAAGAGGGATACCCGCCATTGTGATGGGGATACCCATCGCAAACGGAATTTTTTTCAGAAAACTTCTGCGGTTTTGTTTCATAGCCTCAGGCGAGTTGGTATTCAGGTGATTGAAGCATTGCGTTGAAAAGAAATACTAATTGGTCACGGAGATCGCCGGCACCGTTGTTCCAGCGATTGGTCCAATAGGCCTCGTCAAATTCCTGGAGGAACCGTTCCTTGAAGTAGTTCAATCTGCGCGCGGTCAGTGCTGAGTTGTCATCAGCGTCGTCATCAAACGTTAAGTTCTCAGCCATGGGCAATAGTGTTTGCGCAAGGGCGATGATCAATTGGCGCGCATCGGATGCCTCTGTCGGGAAGTTTGACTGGACATATTGCAGAACATCAATTGATACCGGAGACGAAGAGTCAGATTGAAATATTCTTCGAATGAACTCGTATCTTGTCGCCAGGGAGTTTGGTGTTATCCATATCCGGTTATAAATAGGAAACTGATGATAGGCTTCGTAACCTGCAACGTCATATGGTTCGTAGAATTCCATTCCCAGATCACTGATCGCCCGGAGAAGAAATGCCGTGATCTCGTAGAAGCCTTCTACATCGGCCGACATATCCGGGACGGTCACGCCAAATGAACGCAGAGTACCGATGGTTAAGTCAATAGGTGATTTGATGATACAACCAAAGTTGTCATCGATTACTTCGGCGTTGTTGGAATGGTAGAAGTGTTCACTGCGCAAGAGGTTTTCAATAACGGGTTGTATCTTGAACCCATTGGTACGAAGCGTCTCTGCCATTGGAGAAATAATGTTCTCATCAATGAATGCCACACTGTTTCCTGCGGACCAGAGTTCATGGGGCGCGTAAACGAAAAACCGATAGATCTTCCAGCAGATATTGCGCGCCGTTTCCTCCGACGAATAGATTACTTCAATCAACTGTCGTATTTCATCAAGAGCGCTGAGTTCTGTCGGATTGGTGCCGTTCAAGAGCAGTGGATCAGGGGCTACAGACTGAGTGTTGAATCGTGCACTGAATGTCTTGACGTCGTTATCGTGAGCTGAGGCGTTAAGTGCGGAGCCGCGAACGCGACCTCGTGGCAAACCGGTTTCCTCGTCGATGTTCATGAAGTCCGGATCCATATTCCACCCCGAAAGCACTTTCGCAGCCATCTGCACGTCATGTTCTGTGAATACATAATAATCACCCTGATCAAGTCCTTCGGGTACCTTTCCGGCTAGTCCCCGGCCAATGGTATATAATTCAAGAAGCTCACGTGCGTAATTTTCGTTGACTCGTCCTTTAACGTTAAGGTTGCCATCGAGGAGACGAAGCATGGCGTTGTCAACGCTGATTTTTGCCGTTAGCGTTTGAATATTAAACGTTTCATCCTTATCGGCGTCAAGGGCAAACTGGCGAAACAACAGGTTTTGAAAATATAGTGCCCTCAGGTTAAAGACCTTTGATTTGATTGTTGTGAAATGCGTGTGAAGAAAGAAGACAATTTTTTCTCTCGCACCATATGCAAGAGAGAGATTTGACGGCACGCCTGCGCTCATCATCTGGCCAATGTGCCAGGCCAGATAGTAGCGTTCAAGTTCGAATCCTTCACTGTTCGCCTCCGTGGCTCCTGTAGACATCCATTCAAGACCCGTTTTCGGATCGATCGGAGGTAAAGGATCGGGAAGTGTTTGATGGAACAATCTCTCGATGGCCTGGGCCGGGGTAAGCGAGGCAAAAGTATCCAACTCCTCCTTTGTCGCGCCGAACGTAGCTCTGCGCAAAAAATGGGCGGCGTTTCTCCTACCAAGAGTCCCCGATAATTCCGGTAATGGCATAAAAGTTAGGTCTTAACAAACAGCTATAATAACTGATATCACAAACAATCCGCCGGAAAAGGAGTCGAAATGCTTAATGGGTCGGTCACCGCTCAAAAAACGACCTGTTGTTTTTTCAGGGGGCTATACTTTTTATAAAACAATCAACGCATCATGAAAGATAAATGTAATATTACTGCCAATTAATAAGTTTTCTGTCCATGAAAATTATCGAATGTCCGCGTGACGCAATGCAGGGAATGTCTGATTTTATTCCCACCACCGACAAGGTTCGGTACCTGAATAAATTATTGACTGTGGGATTCGACACCCTGGATTTCGGGAGTTTCGTGTCTCCCAAATCGATTCCTCAGATGCGCGACACCAGAGAAGTTCTCGAAGCGCTTGATTCACAATCAGGTCAAACAAAATTATTAGCCATTGTAGCCAATTTACGCGGCGCAGAAGAAGCCGCTCAATACAATGCAATTGACTTCCTTGGATTCCCGCTGTCTATCTCGGAGACTTTTCAACAACGGAATACAAACAAGTCGATTCCAGAAGCATTGAATACCCTGGAGCAGATCAAAGAGGTTTGTATTCGCGGTAACAAGAAACTTGTTACCTACATCAGTATGGGTTTCGGAAATCCTTATGGCGATCCCTATGATACTGAAATGGTAAGTCAGTTCGCAGGAATCTTACTGGCTTTGGGTACTGATGTTATTTCGGTGGCCGATACCGTTGGGGCGGCGACTTCCAATGATGTTAATGTTGTTCTGAAATCTGTACTGTATCAGTTTCCTGGCACAGAGATAGGCGTTCACCTACATGCCGCTCCCGGCGACACCCGTGCCAAATTGAAAGCCGCGTACGACGCTGGTTGCCGGCGTTTTGATGGAGCGCTGAAGGGATTCGGCGGATGCCCTATGGCGAAAGATGAACTGATCGGGAATTTGGCAACCGAAGAGATCATTGATTTCCTCTCTTCAGAGGGGCATGATTTGGAACTTAATGTCGATGCCCTTAACGACGCGCTGGATATCGCTGCCGAAATCTTCCCAAAGCGTTGAAAATATTACTTCCCGCAGGGCGACCGCACCGACAAGTGTACCTTTGGAAAAATTCCAGAATATGATACGGTGTGGTGTCCTTATTGCTTTAACTTCTATTTCCCTTTCCCTTTCCGTGAGTGCACAAAGTGCAAAGGACTTGACCCAGAAGGGACGCGAATCCTTCGAGAAGCGCGATTACATGGAGGCTTTGTTAAACCTGAACAAGGCTATTGAACTCGATAAAAACTATTCGGCCGCGTATTACCTGCGCGGGAACATCAAGGATAATTTCGACGATCGTCATGGTGCGATGAAGGATTACAACACAGCAATCGAAAGAAATCCAAAATTTGCGGATGCTTTTTTTGCGCGGGGAAATGTGAAAATGAAACTACAGGATTATTACGGAGCAATTGCCGACTTCTCTTCAGCCATATCGTTAAATGAAAACTATGTCGAGGCGTACTTCAATCGTGGTAAGGCAAAACAGTTTCTCCAGGCGTATGAAGATGCTATCAACGACTGTTCAAAAATCATAGAGATCAAGCCTGATAATTTTGACGCTTGGTTTCTT
Organism: Bacteroidota bacterium; assembly: GCA_023417785.1. Classification (GTDB taxonomy): domain Bacteria; phylum Bacteroidota; class Bacteroidia; order Cytophagales; family Cyclobacteriaceae; genus Ohtaekwangia. Next base: position 8,444 of record JAEZEH010000093.1, on the reverse strand, counting down.
CGCGGCATTCTCCGCATCGATTTTGGTGACTTCAACAAGGGATGCCTTGACCTTAGCAAGGCAGGCGAGCTCGGAGACCTCAAGGCGTATGAAGTCATTCGCGAAAAATGCAACAGTAAAAATCCCGAGTAGGCGTCTTACCTTTTTCTTAACTTATACATCTTCCCTGGGAGTGATGTGATTGCCCCTTTGAGCTCCAGATTCAGAAGAATAGTAGCAAGCTCTCCGATAGAGAGACCAGTCTTCCAACTAAGCTCGTCAATGATAAGTTGATTCTTGTTTTCCGCAAGTGTTAGTATTACAGGCTTTTCATCATCAGTGAATGCTGACAGATCGAGAGGGGATACTTTCATAGGGGGCGGAGTCGCTGCATTCCAGTTCATGAGGTATTCAAGGTCTTTGACGGATGTTATAAGAAAGGCCTTGTTCGTTTTGATCAGATGATTGCATCCTTCTGATGACTCCTGTCCGATATTTCCCGGATAGGCAAAAACGTCTTTGTTGTAGCTGTTTGCGATGTCGGCGGTGATTAATGCGCCTCCTTTAGATGCCGCCTCAACGATTATAATTGCGTCGCAGAGACCGGCAACGATACGGTTACGCGCCGGAAAATTGTGGGCGTCGGGTTTTGTACCGAAAGGATGCTCTGTTATCAGTCCCCCGTGGTCATGCATCTTCTTTGCGGTTTCCCGATGCGCAGATGGATAGATTACATCAATGCCGCTGCCCATTACACCTATGGTTGCAAGCTTGTGCCGGAGCGCCTGCCGGTGTGCATGAATATCAATGCCATAGGCAAGTCCGCTTATGATGCATGCGTCATGTGCGACAAGCCCTTCAACCAGGTCATCTACGCAATGCTTACCATACTCTGTCGCCTTTCGCGTACCCACGATCCCAACAGTTTTAGGGTTTTCGAAATTGACGTTTCCCTTAACATATAAGAGCGTGGGGGCGTCGTTGATTTGTTTCAACCTTGCGGGATAATTCTTGTCGATATAAAAAAGAAGCTGTACCCCGTTCTTATCCGCGAGCCGGATTTCCTCCTCGGCTTTGCGAAACGGTTCGCCTTTTCGGATTGATTCTGCGGTTACCTCCCCGATGCCGGGAACTTTCAACAGTTTCCCCTTCGGAAGAGTGAAAATCCTTTCAGCCGATCCACAGTAACTTATAAGCTGTCGAATGAGGTAGTCGCCCAGACCAGGAATAAAATGAAGGGCAAGCAAAGACAGACGAGTCTGATCCATAATACACAACGGTTATAAAAAAAGCCGACTCCGGCCGGCTTGGTTTTTTGTATCAGTGCAGGTTCTCCCGCATCTCCACCAGAAAGGTGCGAACCCGCTTGAGAGAATCGATCATATCCATTTTGTCGCGCACGGCCTGGCTGTCGTTCCGAAGCATTTCCTTTGCGCCCTGCAGCGTGAATCCCTTTTCTTTGACGAGGTGGTAAATTGTGCGTACGTTGTCAATGTCCTCGCGGGTGAATTGACGGTTCCCCTTGCGATTCTTTTTCGGTTTGATAATATCAAATTCTGATTCCCAGAAACGAATCAAAGACGGGGCAACGTTAAATATTTCTGCTACTTCTCCGATAGAATAGTAGAGTTTCTCGATTTCCTTTTCTTTGTACGCCATGTTAATTAGCAAGGTAAGTAATTAAACCATTATCATCAATGTGGACAGGTGATTCCGGAAAATCTTTTTTTGTCAGGTCCTGCATTATTCTTGTCACCTGTTTCCTTTCATCAATCTGTACCCCGCGTTCGTAGCTTTGAATAGTTGGGGTGATTTCAGCCTTGATGAAGTTCCCCTTACGATCGGTGAATACTTTTATGATAGGAGCGAGGCCGTTAACGCCGTTGATACTGATTCCCCGATAGGTGCAGAAGTTACCCAGGCTATAGGCAATAAAACGGTTATTGTAAACTTCGACCGCCCGGGTTACATGTGGTCCATGACCGAATATAATATCAGCTCCCGCGTCAATCAGAAGGTGCGAAAACTTGTAGACGTCACCGCGGTTTTCCCCGTAATACATTTCCACGGCTCGTGGTACATTCTGAAACTTAGCTCCCTCAGCGCCACCGTGAAACGATACGATTATGATATCGACCAAAGAGTCGAGATGCTGAACCAGCGCTTTGGCCCCGGCGTGGTCGTTGAGCGGAACACAGTTTGCGTTGGGTGCAAAGGCCACGAGCCCGTATTTCAATCCATCCTTTTCAAAAATAGTTGTCTTTTGATTCAACTGCCCCGCGTGAAGTAGCCCCGCGTTTTCGAGTGTTTCGATACTGCTCCGGCGGCCCTCATCGCCCATATCTCCCGCATGGTTGTTTGCCAGACTCAACATGTCGAAGCCCGCGGAAACCAAATGTTCCACATACTTAACGGGTGATCTGAAAGCATAACAAACTTTTGGATCCTTGCATGTTTTCGGCGTTCCACCTGAATCAAGAAGGACGCCCTCAAGATTTCCAAAGGTCACGTCTGCGTCTCGCAGAATATGTTCGACGCTTTTCAAAAGAAAATGTCCGCCATCGGGTGGCAACCGATTCTCCGGATAATTTGTGCCCATCATAATATCGCCCACGCCGATGATGGATACAGTGTCCGGCAAACTTTTTTCAGCAAGCGTGTCAATCTGAACGCTATGAATCAACGAATCCGAAACCGGTTCAATATTCAGGCTGTCGGTTACCTGGGCAGATGTGATTGAGTACAACAGGATAAGAGGCAGAATCAGCAGACGCATAGCAGGACAAATTAAAGCAGAAAAACATAGGAGTAAAAGCCATTCTTCGGATGAAACGAACATTCTGTCGACCAGAGAAGATCTTCCCGCGCTTTCTGGTCACTTGACTGGCCGAAGAGAAGTTTCAACCGGGTTTGACGGAAATACCTTATGTTAAAAAGAATAAAAATTATCTTATTCCCTGCTTGATCCTGTTTGTTAGCGCTTAATTTTGTGGCTTGCTAAGGTTTTTTTGATGCTAAATCACTACTAACCATACAGTTACTTAATTAACGTCATATCACGTCATGGATTCGGGTTCGATTCGTCAGAAATTTTTGGATTTTTTTCGCAGGAAAGAGCACACTATAGTTCCGTCAGCGCCGCTGGTGCTGAAAAATGATCCCACTTTGCTCTTCACCAATTCAGGCATGGTCCAGTTCAAGGACTACTTTCTTGGAAATGGCACCCCACCGGCGCCTCGTATCGCCGATACCCAAAAATGTCTGCGCGTAAGTGGAAAACATAACGACCTGGAGGAGGTGGGAATCGATACCTACCATCACACCATGTTCGAAATGCTCGGAAACTGGTCGTTTGGAAACTATTTTAAGAAAGAGGCAATAGCATGGGCCTGGGAATTACTTACCGAAGAATATAACCTTCCGAAGGACCGCCTCTATGTCACGGTATTTGGCGGTGACAAAGATGAAAATCTGTCTTTGGATCAGGAAGCCTACGATTATTGGAAAAGCATCATCGCGGAAGACCGCATTTTGTACGGTGTCAAGAAAGACAATTTCTGGGAAATGGGGGAGACCGGTCCTTGTGGTCCCTGTTCCGAAATACATATCGACCTTCGATCGGATGAGGAAGTGGCCAAAGTGCCGGGACGGGGTTTGGTGAATGAATCTCACCCGCAAGTGATCGAGGTCTGGAACCTGGTGTTTATGGAATTCAACCGCAAGGCCGATGGTTCACTGGAAAAACTTCCTGCACAACACGTTGACACCGGAATGGGATTCGAACGCTTGTGTATGGCTATCCAGAAGAAGACATCTAACTATGACACAGATGTTTTTACTCCGTTAATTGATTTCGTCGCCAATGCGGCGGGGGTATCCTACAAGTCGGACGAAAAGACCGATATCGCTATGCGGGTGATTGCCGACCACGTTCGGGCAGTCTCGTTTGCCATTGCTGACGGTCAGCTTCCCTCGAATACAGGGGCGGGTTATGTAATCCGCAGGATCCTTCGGAGGGGAGTACGTTATGGATATACGTTTCTGAACTTCAAAGAGCCTTTTGTCTACAAGCTTGTTCCGGTCTTGAGTAATCAACTCAGAAGCGTCTTCCCGGAACTTGAAAGCCAAAAAGATTATGTCGCCAAGGTAGTTTATGAAGAAGAGGCCTCGTTCCTCCGAACGCTTGAAAAAGGATTGAAAAGAATGGAAACAATTCAGGCTGAACTCAAAGGAAACGTTATTTCCGGAACTCAGGCTTTTGAGCTCTACGATACATATGGCTTTCCTTTGGACCTCACTTCGCTGATTGCCCGTGAGCGTGGAATCTCCGTTGATGAGAAGGGTTTTTCGCTTGAGATGGAAAAACAAAAAAGCCGCTCCAAGGCTGATGCCGCAAAAGAAACCGGCGACTGGATACTTTGTGGCGACGACGCGAAATCTGAATTTGTCGGGTATGAGGAGTTGGAGTCAGAAGTGCGCATAGTAAAGTATCGTAAGATCCGACAGAAAAATAAGGACCTGTTCCAGCTCGTGTTCGATCGTACCCCCTTCTATGCGGAAAGTGGGGGCCAGGTCGGCGATACAGGTTTTATCAGTAATGCGAATGAAAAGATATTCATCACAGACACCCGTAAGGAGAACGAGTTGATCGTTCATTTTGCGGAGCAATTGCCATCAACATTATCCGGGACGTTTCAGGCTGTTGTAAATCGCGGAAAGCGTGAACTTACGATGGACAACCATTCCGCAACGCACCTGTTACACGCCGCGTTGCGAACAGTTCTTGGCAAACACGTGGAACAAAAAGGATCGCTTGTAAACGACAAGATCCTGCGTTTCGACTTCTCTCACTTTGCCGCAATGAAGCCCGAAGAGATTCAACGCGTGGAAGATATTGTCAATGAGAGAATCCGTCAGAATATTCCGCTTGACGAAAAACGAAATGTCCCGATTGAAGAAGCCAAAAAACTTGGCGCCATGGCGCTTTTCGGAGAAAAATATGGTGACTTCGTGCGCGTTATCACTTTTGATCCATCGTTCTCTGTAGAACTCTGCGGTGGAACCCATGTGGGGTCAACCGGACAGATAGGATTCTTCAAAATTATTTCAGAAAGTTCGGTTGCGGCCGGGGTTCGGAGAATTGAAGCAGTCACGGCTGTGGAGGCAGAACGCTACATCCGGGAAGAACTTCAAACGCTGCAGCAGCTGCGTGGCCTCTTTAAAAACCCGAAGGATGTAGTCGCCACCGGCAAGAATCTCCTCGAAGAGAAACACGTTCTCGAAAAGAAACTTGAGGCTTTGCAGCAGGAGCAGGCAAACATATTGAAGGATCAGCTTGCCGGGAAGGCAGTAAAGAACAATGGTTATCATTTGATCATTGAAAAGGTTTCCGCACCAAGTGCAGATGCATTAAAAAATATTGCGTATGCGCTCCGGAACCAGTTTGAAGACCTTCTTCTGATCCTTGCAGCAGAAATCGACAACAAACCCCAGGTGGCGGTGATGATCGGAGAAAAGCTCGCCAAAACCAACAAGTACCACGCTGGCAATATGGTTAAGGAACTTGCCCGTGAGATTCAGGGCGGTGGAGGAGGCCAGCCTTTCTTTGCAACCGCCGGCGGAAAAAACATCGATGGATTGGATGCCGTGATTGAGAAGGCCAGAAGACTTATTCAAGCTGCATCCTGATTTGCCTGGCATTATGAAATTGTTTCAGCATGATTGAGAAATCTGTTCGTGAAAAATATGTGCTCGTTGTAGGTCTTGAGGTTCATGCCCAGTTGCTAACCGAAAGTAAAATCTACTCGGCAGATTCGACTGCATATGGAAGTGAACCCAACACCAATGTAAGTGTTATTACACTGGCTCATCCGGGCACTTTACCGAAATTGAATCGCAAGGTAGTCGAGCACGCTATTCGTATGGGCCTGGCCTGTCATTGTGAGATCAGCCGGTTCAACATCTTCGATAGAAAAAATTATTTTTATCCCGACCTTCCCAAAGGATATCAATTGACGCAGGACCGGACTCCCATATGTAAAGGGGGTTTTATCCCGGTAACGATCAGCGAGGCCAGGAAAAAGGTTACCTTAAACCGGATCCATATAGAGGAGGATGCGGGTAAATCGATCCACCTGAACGACGAGACGGATACACTCGTTGATTTCAACCGTGCAGGGGTACCGTTAATCGAAATCGTAACTGAGCCCTCAATCCGTTCCTCGGAGGAGGCGGCGGCGTGCCTTACTGAAATCCGGAAGATCGTTCGTTACCTCGGCATATGTGATGGCAATATGGAAGAGGGATCGCTTCGCTGCGATGCCAACGTTTCCGTGATGCTCAAAGGCGCTACCGAATTGGGGAAAAAGGTTGAAGTGAAAAACATGAACTCGATCCGCAATGTACAACGGGCTATCGATCACGAGCTTGAACGACAAATCCTCTTGCTTGAAAATGGCGAAGAGATAATTTCAGAAACGCGAACCTTCAATGCGGATGATGGCAAAACGTATGGGATGAGAACCAAGGAGGAATTGAATGACTATCGGTATTTCCCGGATCCGGACCTTAGTCCGATGATCGTTTCTGACGAATGGCTCAACGATATCCGGGCTTCGATGCCGGCCCTGCCCGAGGAATTGTTCGCGAAGTTTATCACAACGTATGGGCTGCCCGAATACGACGCCCAGGTGCTAACCGATAATCGTGATGTGGCCGAATTCTATGAAAATGTGTGCGCGGTTACCAAAAACTACAAGGCGGCATCAAACTGGACGATGGGGCCGGTGAAATCGTACCTGAACGAAACGGGAAAGACCGCTGACACAATGCCGATATCCCCGGAATCAGTCGGTCGAATCATTTCACTGATCGATGAAGGAAAAATCAGTTATGCCAGCGCGTCACAAAAAATATTCCCTGAATTGCTTGAGCGTCCCGAAATTGATCCATTAGTTCTTGCCGGGGAACTCAATCTGATTCAGGATCGTAATGAAGATACAATCCAACCGATCATTGATCAGGTGGTCCGCGAATTCCCTTTGAAAGTCGAGGAATTCAAGAATGGTAAAAAGGGAATAATTGGCATGTTTATGGGTGAAGTGATGAAGCGGTCGAAAGGCAAGGCTGATCCTAAACTCGCCAACGAACTGTTAACCCGAAAATTGAAATCGCTATGAATTATACTATGCATAAATTAAAAATCAGTCTTCTGTCTAAAAACAATCTTGATCGGGTTTTCGCCTTTTGCTTTGTCCTGCTTGTATTCAGTATTTCCTGTTCATCTTCCACCAAAGACGAGGTTACACAGGAAAAATCGTCCTGGACGGTAACAATCAACGGAAAAGTGAATTACCCACAGTCCGGGCAGATTATGATTCAGGAAGTGAAAAATGGCTCGTTTGGCTGGCAGGATACCATTACGTTGAAAAGCAACGGGACTTTTTCAAAGAAGGTCGAGCTCACTCAGCCGGGTTATTATAAGATCAATTTCTACAATCGCCAGGTCGTTGATTTAATACTCAACAAGACTGACCTTGAAATCAATGTAGCCGGAAACGATCCCCAGGGCTATGCGGAGATAAAGGGGTCTCCCGAAATAGATCTGATTTACAAAGCGTCGGCAATCCTGCAGCAGGCCGAAGCTTCGCCGGCTATCGCAAAGCTGAATGAGGACTGGACCAAGGCAAGTCAGGCCAGGGACGAAGAAACGATGGGCAAGATTCAGCAGGCCTATATGCAGGAACTTCGTAAGTCGCACGATCAGGTCGCAGAACTGATCCGTCAGCAACCCGCGTCACTCGGCGTGATAAATTTCCTGCAAAACAACAACATGATGGATCGCGACCGTTACCTTGATCTATACGTCGATGCGGCGCAGAAGGCCGAGAAAGCCTGGCCGCAGATGGAGCATACAAAGGAGTTTGTCGCGTCTGTCAATAAAATGAAAGTGACCGCCATTGGTCAGCCGGCTCCGGAGATCGCTTTGCCTGATACTACGGGCCAGGTGGTAAAGCTTTCGTCGATGAAAGGTAAATATGTGTTAGTTGACTTCTGGGCAAAGTGGTGCGGTCCTTGCCGCGCGGAGAACCCCAACGTGGTTCGCGCATATCATAAGTTCAAAGACAAGGGCTTCACCGTCTTTGGCGTTTCACTCGATCGTACGAGGAAAGACTGGCTGCAGGGCATCGAGGAAGACAAGTTAACGTGGACGCATGTGTCGGATCTTAAATTCTGGCAATCCGAAGCTGCCAAAACCTATAACATTACGGGTATTCCATTTTCGTTGCTTCTGGATCCGAATGGTGTGATCATTGCCAAGAATTTGCGTGGAAGAGCTTTGCATGAAAAGCTCGAAGAAATTCTTTCAGGGAAGAATTAATGAACCGGCACCGGCACTTCTATCTGGGCATCGGGACCGTCTTGCTTTCAGCGTGTGGTTCACTCACGCAGGAGACTCCCGTTGA
>JAEZEH010000038.1 GCA_023417785.1 Bacteroidota bacterium | reverse complement strand
GCGCACATCGCCATGATGGAAAAAGAAGTCGTGCAGAAACGCGGCTGGATGAGTGAACAACACTTTCTGGATCTCGTTGGCGCAACCAATTTAATTCCCGGTCCGAACTCAACGGAGATGACCATGCATTGTGGCCATGAACGCGCGGGTTGGAAAGGATTGATTGCCGCCGGACTGTGTTTTATTATTCCTGCCGTAATGATTACCGGCATCCTGGCGTGGAGTTATCAAAAATACGGTGACCTGCCCCAGATGGAAGCCTTTATCTACGGAATTAAACCCGCCATAATCGCGGTAATCGTTTCCACCATGATCACACTGGGGCGGCGAGCACTCAAGTCGGTTATGCTGGGCTTACTTGGTATCGGCGCGGCCGTCGCGACGCTGGCGGGACTTAATGAAATTTACGTATTGTTTGGCTTCGGTATTTTTGGTGTCGTGATATTCGCCGTACAACAACCCGCGGCCAGGGGCATTTCCCCTTTGTTAATGCTGGCTCCCGTTGCTGAGCTCTCAAACCTGAAAATATTCTTTATCTTTCTGAAGGTTGGCGCGATCCTTTACGGAAGCGGATACGTTCTTTTCGCGTTTCTCGATGCGGAACTGGTGACACGAGGATTGCTTTCAAAACAACAGCTTATCGATGCAATTGCGGTGGGCCAGTTCACACCTGGTCCCGTGTTTTCTTCGGCTACGTTTATTGGATGGCAACTCGGCGGACCGTTTGGCGCGATAGCCGCGACAGTTGGAATTTTCCTCCCATCGTTTCTTTTTGTCGCATTCCTGAATCCATTGATACCAAAGCTGCGCCGGTCAAAGGTCATGGCAGCGTTTCTGGATTCCGTGAACATTGTTTCGGTAGCCATTATCCTGGCGGTGGTCGTGGAGATGGGTAGGGAAACCCTTCTTGACTGGCGTACGATTCTGATTGCCGTTATCAGTTTCGCTGTGACCTTCTTGTTCAAATCGGTCAATACAGCATTCATCGTAATTGGTGGCGCTCTGCTGGGTTATCTCCTTACGTTGTTATAGTCAGGGTTTTGAAATGCAGTCGTTCATCCGAGCCTGAAAAAATAGTCTTTCCTGTTTCGAGCCAGTGAGCTCATGCGCCGCGGAGAAATGATTTCGCGCTTCGTCGCGTCTGCCAAGGTCAAGACAAACCTCGCCCAGCGAAGCGTGGTAAAAACAATTTCTTTCCATTCCACGGATCTTTTGCAACTCCTTCAACGCAACGTCAGCGCTAACGGCATATGAGCTGGCTATCGCTTTGTTCAGCGCGACAACCGGCGTGGGATGTGCGGCATAAAGAATTTCGTATAAGTGATAAATAGATTTCCAGTCCGTTGATTCGAAGGATGGAGCCGCTGCGTGAATCGACGCAATCCCCGCTTCAAGGTGATAGATTGAAAACTGCGATGCATCCACCGCGCGATCGAGAAAATGAACACCTTTGGCGATCAGGCTGCGATCCCATTTGCCGCGATCCTGATATTTCAGTGTAACAAGATTTCCCGAGCCGTCAACGCGGCTGTTAAGACGGGACGCCTGGAAACACATGAGCGCCAGCAGGGCGTTGGTTTGCGGGTGATTGGTGACAGGGTTGCCGGCGAGGAGATGACACAACCGTACTGCCTCAAGACAGAGGTCGGGCCTGACTGGATCATCTGATGCGGAAGAATGATAACCTTCATTGAAAAGTAAATACAACACATGAAGGACGGCCTGCAAGCGCGGCATAATCGCCTGCGATACGGGAACCTCAAGGGCAATGCCCTCAGTCTTTATTTTTTCGCGGGCCCGGGATATTCGTTTTTGAACAGTATCCTCCGAGGTAAGGAAACCGCTCGCGATTTCGCGAACCGTCATCCCGCCAATGGTCCGCAACGCAAGCGCTATCTGCGATTCGACGGGTATCGCCGGATGGCAGCATGCGAACATCATTCGCAATACACTGTCACTGATTTCATGTTCGAGAAACAACGTTGATTCAACCTGGGCGTCGGTCCGTTGAATTGATTCCGCCTGAATGCGGGATGAACTTTTTTCTTTCCGGAGATGATCGATTGCCTTGTTCCTTGCCACCGTATAAAGCCAGGCCCGGGGGTCATCAGGAATATTTCCGAACCGCCACGAAATCATTGCGGTAAGCAACGTATCCTGAATTATATCCTGCGCGATATCCAGATTGGCCAGCCCGAATTTACGCGTCAGAACGGCGACCATCTTTCCCGCTTCTTCGCGGAAAAGACGATCGATTAGTGTTCCGGCGCCAGTGTTCACCATTTGAATTACATTTCCACCTTCATAACCTGGCGGATTTCAACAGTTCCGCCGAATTCAAAGTCGGGGTAATCGCTGGTGATCGCCACTGCGTCATCGTAGTCGCGCGCGTTCACGATGAAGTAGCCGCCGACGACTTCTTTGCCTTCCGTATAGGGCCCGTCGGTCACGACGTCAGGCCCGGTAACGAGTTTTCCTCCAGGCAGTAACGGCTCACCGGAGGCATACTGGCCACTTTTTTGAAGCTTTTCGACCCAGGCGAGCCATTTACCCATCTGTGCCTGCATCGCATCGGGTCCGTCGGGATGCGTGTCCGTCATTCCACCATGAAAAATAAGCATGAATTGATCCATAATTAATGTGTTTTGGTTTAACATTTCCCTCTATGACGAAGCAGCTCTTACGAACCGGACAAAATCCTGAAATATCTTTTGCCCAAACAGGCATGATAATATAACGGAAGTACCCAAGTAGGTCAAATACGACGGCTCGGAATAGTATGAAAAAGATCGACGCACACATCCATTATGTCAATTTCAATCAGGAAAGTCAAGGGTTTGATAGCTTGCTTCGGGCGATGGACCAATGCGACGTTGAAAAGGCAGTTATCTTCGGTCTTCCGGTAAAAAAGAAGTGGGCCTACCATGAGACGATAAAGCCAGGATATTATCTTGACGGCTATTCTACCTGTTACTACTACACGCTTACCGATGAATTCCTTGCGCATCATTTCGCAAGTCTTGCGCCGGACGACCAATCCCGGTTCGCGCTCCTTCTTTGCGGTTTCGATCCCACAGACAAGTCTACACCCGGCTACCTTGACTATATGCTGGATAAATATCCGTTTTGGAAAGGCTTGGGCGAACTTCTGTTACGCCACGACGAACTAAGCCTGCACACAACGGGTGAACTTCCCAGGGCGAACCACCCGGCATTGATCGGGTTGTACGAGTACTGTGACAAGCACAATTTCCCGGTACTATTTCACCATAATGCACAGTCTGTTGGCTATGAGCACAAGGCGGTATACGTAGATGAAGTCCGGGAAGCCATCGATCAATTTCCTTCCGTACAATTCGTGTGGGCACATGCCGGAGCCTCTTCGCGCACCGTTTGGCGAGCGGACTATCTTGATATTCTTTCCGATTTACTTCAGCAACACCCTAATTTGGCCATCGATATCAGTTGGAAGGTTTACGAACAGGAAATTTTAATAGACGGAAAAAATCCAAAGCCCGAATTCGTTACTCTGATTAATAGTTCCCTGATCGATTTATGATTGGCAGTGATCTGACCGGAAAGTTCGAAGACGAGTTGGCTAAACAGCTGGCCAAGTATGAGACACTTTTAGATCGACTTTCGACCGAAACGGCACGAAAGCTTGCTTCTGAAAATGCAGAACGGATTTACTTCCATTCTTCATAGCCAGGATAAATAACGTTATTCCAGTTTAAGCTCACGAAAAACAATTTCGCTGTAATTGTGCTTTTCATACAGAATCCCGATCACCTTTTTGCGCATAAGAACCATATCAGAATAAGCTGAGTACGCGCCTTGATAGCCATCCGGTGCCCGAGCAATCAGTTTATTGTAAAACCAGGTCTTCCCTCCGTCGCGGGAAAGTCGCAGCGTTAAATTATTCCTGTGGTTTTCGTCGGCTGCGTTCAGATGGGCAAGAATAAACTCTCGGCCCCCCTTCCAGGAAAGCACAGAAGCTTGATTCACAGGATCGGGAAGATTCGGATCTGGTGCAGAAGAAACCCAACTGTGACCGCCATCCTGCGAAATGGAGATTACCCGTTGCCGGGGCGTCGTCCGTTGATTGCGTGAAGTCATGTACACAACGTTTTCAGAAATTTGCGCTGCCTGCGACTCATTGGTACCGGGATAGGGAACATTTTCACTTAAGGAAAACGTCGCGCCATGATCATCTGAATAGTAGCCATGCGCGTTCCAGTCTGTGTTATCCTGTTTAGGATCTCCCTGATTATGATTCGCGGCGATATAGATGCGTCCCTTGTTAGGGCCAGAAACAAACTGAAACCCATGTCCGGGTGTATTTGCATAGGTTCTCCAGTCCTCCACAAAATGGTATGCGGAATTGATCTGAGGTTGCCTGGGCCGATGTACTTGCGTTGTTATGTTCACTGGCTTCGACCAGGTCAGGCCTCCATCTTCCGAGGTAATATACCACGCCTCACGCAAACCGTTGCCTTGTCGTACCGCCTGCTCATGGTTGTTACCCGTGTTATAGAAAAGAAAGATACGTCCGTCGGGAAACCGCCGGTCCAGCCGGTCCACAACGGGGGCGGCATTGCCTGCCTGTAAATCACGGTAGTCGACAGCAACGTGGAGCCTACCCCACGATTTTCCGTCCTTGCTGGTTTTGTAAACGATGTCAACATTACCAAAATCTCCGGAATGATCAACACGACCTTCGGTGAATGCAATCAGCTCTCCCGATTTATTTTTCACAATGGCAGGAATGCGATAGCTTGCATAACCGTCTTCGCCTGATCTAAAGACACTCACTTCCTGTGCCACTGTCAAAATTGAATATGTCATTCCGACAAGGATGACTATTGGAAATTTACTTCTCCTTAGATTGATCATTGGCACGGTGTTAATTATGCATCACGCCTTGGCGGGACCTTAGCAGGTCTTTTATCACCTTACACGGGCAGCGGGTTCAACGCAACATTTTGCCGCTGATGCCAATACGGATACGTTGGCGGCACATCGCTTACGGCATCGAGCTTTTCAACATGTTCATCGTCCAGAGTCCACCCGACCGCGCCGAGGTTTTCGTTTAACTGGGCTTCGTTTCTCGCGCCAATGATTACATTGGCAACCGTTGGACGGCGGAGGAGCCAGTTGATGGCAACCTGAGCCATTGTCTTTCCCGTCTCTTCGGAGATTGTCTTAAGCGTATCGACCACGTTAAAAAACACATCCTCCCGGACAACCTTCTGAGGCACGGGACTTCCTCCTTGTGATATTCTACCTTCCGGCGGAAGAGGTTTGCTACGGCCATACTTTCCGGCGAGCCTTCCTGCAGATAAAGGGGACCATACAATGGCGCCAACTTTCTGATCAAGTCCCAGAGGCATCAGCTCCCATTCATATTCGCGGTTGATAAGAGAATAGTAAACCTGATGGCCGACATATCGGTTCCAGCCATACCGTTCAGAAATGGCGAGGGACTTCATAAGATGCCAGCCGGAAAAATTGGATGCTGCTATGTACCGGATCTTACCACTGGTAACAAGATCGTCAAGAGCGCGGAGTGTTTCCTCAACCGGCGTGTTACCATCGAAGCCGTGCATGTGATAGATATCGATGTAGTCTGTAGCAAGTCGCTTTAAGCTTCCTTCCACCTGCCGGATGAGACGAAACCGCGACGAGCCTTGATTATTGGGACCACTTCCAAATGGAAATGTACCTTTAGTGGAAATGAGTAAACGGTCGCGAATACCAGCGATTGCCTTACCCAGAATTTCTTCCGACAGTCCTTGTGAATAGCTATCCGCAGTATCAAACATATTCACACCGGCGTCAAGACACAGCCCGACAAGTCGTTTTGCCTCGTCAACCTGTGTACTGCCCCATGCCTTGAAGAAGTCGGTACCACCGCCAAAGGTTGCTGTTCCAAAACTAAGCACGGGCACCTGGAGTCCCGAGCCGCCCAGAAATCTGTATTCCATAACTTTACAATTAATTGAATCGCAAAAATATTTCCTAAAATAGCATTGGTTCGGGGATAAATCATACTCGCTTACCGATGAAAAACAAAAACACTACCTTTGAACGAAATTCAAATCAGCACAATAGCGTTATGAAACCACATGTCATTTGTCATATGCTTGGTTCGGTTGACGGGCGGATCAAGCAAAACATCTGGGGCTTCAAGGATCATCACAAGTACTTCGAGGATACGGCCTCCAGGATCAAAGCCGATGCGTGGCTGGTCGGGCGTGTTACGATGCAGGAATTTTCGGCCAGGAAGAAGCCAAAGTTTTCCTCTGGGAGAACTAAGATTGAAAAGAAAGATTTCGTCGCGCAACATTCAAAAACGTATGCGGTGGTTATTGATCCTTCAGGAAAGTGCTATTGGGACAATAATATGGTTTCGACGGAACATGTTATCGAGGTGCTGTCCGAAAAAGTTTCACTGGCGTACCTGCGACATCTGCAAGACAAAAAGGTGTCGTACATCTTTGCAGGGAAAGATAAACTTGATCTCGCAGTTGCACTCAGGAAATTGCATCGCCTGTTCAACATAAACACGGTGAGGATAGACGGGGGCGGCCACGTCAACGGTTCGTTCTTAAAAGCGGGACTTATCGATGAATTCAGCCTGGTGCTTGCGCCCGTTGCGGACGGCACCATCGGGGCGCCGACGGTATTTGAATCAGCTGAAGGCTACCGCGGGCGGAAAGCCACTCATTTCAGGTTAAAATCCGTAAAACGAATCTATGATGATTTCCTCTGGCTGCGATACGACGTGATCAAGGATGGAAAAGTGAGTCGATAATCGAACTCAAAGGTCGTAGCCACCGTGACATTCCATGCAGGCGTTCCCAAAGGAGTCGTACTCATCAAATGCCGCCCCCGGTTTGCCAAAAAGCGTAATGATTCGATCGATACGAATTTTCGCGTGAGGTTCAAGGGTTATGAACAATCCGGCACCGGGGATTTCTTCAAGAGAGATCAGTTTGCCTTCGGCTGAGTCGACCTTTCCTACTTCCGCGAAGAAGAAAACCTTTCCAGACCGGTGTTGTTCAATCAACTCCTGAATGATCTCCCGAAATTCATATTGTACAGGTGTATAGGTTTCCGGCATAGCATCAAATTTTTATGAGTGTTTTCATGAGCCGATAATGACACCAAGTTAGCAAATACATCTCAAAGAAACAGAACGGCCAGGTGCACAAACGTATTAATTCGATCATGGCCAGATAAAGAAGACGAAACCCTGTTCAGGACGACAGTTCACGGGGGTACATGCGCTGCTTGAACCAGAACGCCAGATTCACCAGAAGAATTAGCGCAGGCACTTCAATAAGCGGACCAATAACCCCGGCAAAGGCCTGTCCGGAATCGATACCAAATACGCCAACCGCAACGGCGATAGCCAACTCGAAGTTGTTTCCAGTGGCTGTAAACGAGATAGACGCATTTTCTCCATACGTTGCGCCAAGCTTTTTCGACAGGATGAAGCTCACGACAAACATGATAACAAAATAGATAACCAACGGTACAGCAATACGCACCACGTCAAACGGAATACTGACGATCATGCGGCCTTTGAAACTAAACATCACCACAATAGTGAAGAGCAACGCGATTAGCGTAAGGGGGCTTATACGTGGAACGAATTTTTGCACATACCACTCCTCGCCTTTTGTGCGTTTAAAATAATACCTCGTCAGAAAACCGGCGATAAACGGCACGCCGAGATAGAGAAAAACACTTTTCGCCACGTCGCCCATGCTTACATCGACTTCCGAACCGGTAATTCCAAACCACGGGGGGATAACGCTAATGAAAAGCCAGGCAAACACACTGTAAAACAACACCTGAAACACGCTGTTCAGTGCAACCAGTCCCGCTGCGTACTCCTTGTCGCCTTTAGCCAGGTCATTCCACACCAATACCATGGCAATACATCTCGCCAGGCCGATAAGGATAAGCCCGACCATATACTCAGGCTTGTCAGAAAGAAACAGTATGGCGAGCGCGAACATCAACACGGGTCCGATCACCCAGTTCAGGAACAACGATAAACTTATCACCCTGATGTTTTTAAAAACGTTACCCAGATGTTCGTACCTCACTTTTGCCAGGGGAGGATACATCATTACGATCAGCCCGATAGCGATAAGCAGATTAGTTGTTCCGATCTGAAATTTTTCCATAAAGGACTCTACCGGAAAGTAATTCCCTAACATCACGCCGAGCGCCATCGCAAGGAAGATCCACAGCGTGAGATACCTATCCAGAAAACCGAGCTTTTTTTTGTTGTTCATCGCCTGCTTATTTATCCACCAGCGAAAACGCGAACAGGATTTCCCTGCCGATTTCCATCACCCGTTCAAGATATTTCTCCGACTCAATAGGGGTACCATCAAAATCCTTCGGATCATCGTATGGCAGCGCGATGCGTTTCTCCATTCCAAATATCACCGGACAGTTTTCATCTGCGTGAGAGCATGTCATGATTGCAGCGAAATGTGCTTTGGGGTTCGACTCCGCATCGTAGCGTTTGGAATATGCAACGATTGGGTTTGCATTCGGGTCGAAAAAGACCCGATAGATGGGATTATCCCCTTCCTGATTTTTTCTCATTTGAAATCCAACGGACTCCATTGCAGTGACCGCCCGCGGATTGAAAGCAGTGGCCTCAGTTCCGCCGGAGTGGCTTGCCACATTGCCAACACCATAATGCGCCGCAGCTGTCTGAGCCCATATTTGTGAAATATGACTTCGTCGCGAGTTATGCGTACAAATAAAAACGAGTTCTATATTTTTGCCTTTTTTAATTTGGCTTTTCACATATTCGGCAAGCTCCCGAACAATCGCGCGCCGTTCATTCGGTATCATTTCAAACTCTGAGGTGAGTTGTTGGATTGTCTTTCGCAGCAGAGGGTGGAATTCAGTACTTTTGGACATCTTTATTAACGGATTATCGAAGGGGAATCACATTCTAGCAACACTCATTAGTTTTTACATAACGAGAGAAAAGATTCAGGAAAATGTCCCGTGCTTCGCCCCATACTTTTTCGTTGATACAATAATTCACCCTCGGCCCCTCGACCTCTCCTTTTATCATGCCAATCTGTTTCAATTCCCTCAGATGCTGGGTGATAGTCGACTGGGAAAGTGGCAATTCATTTACAAGGTCGTTGCAGATACACGTCTGGCGGTTAAGGAGAAATTCTATGATTGCTACCCGGGCAGGATGATCAAAAGCCTTAGCAAGCATGGCAATCCGGTTATGCTTTTTTTTGAATAATTCAGATTTGGTTACTCCCATAGTGTAATATCGCAATATTACGTTATAATATTTACACCGTAAAATACCAGGAAGAAAATAATGATTAATACAAGCTGACCGGTCGTGTGGGAGTATAAGAGAACACCAATGGGTATATGGGTCTATCGTCCCAGGCTCTCGAGAACAGAATATCAATTTCGGCCTTGTCAAGCTGACGTTGATATTTATACGCTGCCGCCCTGAAGTAGTACGCCTGCCAGAAAAGTGAGTCTTTCTTCAATACTTCTGTAAATCCAATTTCGGCGGCACCGGCATTGTCCTCTAACAAATTATTACATGCCTCATTGAAGTCGGCTTGTAACTGCGGATCCATTTTCCAGTCTACGGCAACTTCCTCATACGTCCATGCCCGCGACTGAATAAAGTCATAATACGCATCAGCAAAAATATTATTCTGACTTTGAGCGTTCAATGTCGCGCAGCAAAAGAGGATAACAAAGACAGTTGCCATTCGCACGTTTAACGGCATCAGCAATGAAGATGCGTTCACATGCAGTAATAAACGTGTTTCAGCGGTTGTTCGTACTAATCTCAATTGTAGACGAATAATTATCAAAGTAACTGTTTTAAATCATCTCCTATCGCAATGCGGGTATTATGTCAAACGCTATAAGCGTAATAAAGAGGTTGTAGCAAAAGTGAGCAATCATCCCGTACCACAAGGTTTTATATCGAAATCGCAGCCACGCGAAAGCGATACCAAGGGGTATAAGCCAAAACAAACTCAGGATAGCAAAATGCATGATACCAAACAAAAAACTACTTACATAGATTGCTGCATCACGCGATGTAAGGTTGGCAATTGCATTCAGGATAAAGCCGCGAAAGGCGAGCTCTTCAAACACGGCGGGGAATGCACATGTAAAGATGACAGCCCATAACAATGGCGAAGCAGTATCCTCAAATTCGTAAGTACTATAAAGTCCCTCGCCAAAAGCCGATCTCTCTATTAATTCCGCAAACGCGTCAACGAATACTGCGCCGATCAGCGCCGCGGCGACGATCAATCCCACCGTTGTAACGTTGAAGCGCACAGGCCATAACAACCCTGCGATCTCACGGCGAAAGTACCATGCAAAGCCTGTTACCAGAACCGCATCGACCACTGAAATGATCAGATTGCCTTCAAACCCGGACGGGAATACTTCCGTGAATTTGTAAACGGCGAGTAGCAGCGCCGTAATCAGATAATAGAGACCGGAAGGCTTGAGCGATTCGATTTTCTGGTCTGCCGCCGAATCCGTTGATGCGCCAATCTCACTGCCACAAAAGCCACAGTATCGATCAGTGGAACTAACCTGTGTATTGCAATGACTGCAAGTTATCAGAACTTCAGGTTCAAGTTCGGCGAATTGCATCTGAAGCTCCCAGTTTATCCAATTGCCCAAGCAGATTCTTAGCTTCAAGTGCCGCCTTGATGCCCTTCGCGAATGCGACGATAATTATGATTTTGAGGATTATACCACTGAACAAGCTTTCAGGCGCGGCAATCACATTAATTAATTGGATTGTCAGATAAATAATCATCGCAGTGAGAATTGCGGCGAACGAATTCTTCGAACTCCATACAGCGAGGATAAGATACACAACACAAATGATCAGACTTACCAGCAGCGTCGCGTAGTCATCTGATGTAAAAAACGCTATTAGTCCGGAGACCAGAAACAAACCTGCAGCGACATAAATCATTGTTCTGGCGCTCTTCATTCGACCTTCGGCATCCTTCAGGAGGCGCTTCCGGCTGCTGAGCCTCAGGCGAAAGTTGTATTTTTCTTCGTCCGTCCCCTGCACGGGGAAGCTGCACGAGGAACAAAATTTCTTTTCAATTGATTGGTGGTTCCTGCAATTCTCGCAGATCGTAATTTCGGATGGTGTGTCAGATGTTAGAGTCTCCATTTAGTCAACATGTTACCGTAAACCAGCTGAGGTCAGCTAAAAAAGAGGGCGACTAAATTTATGGAAAAATATCTGACAGCGGTATTCGGAGTAAGTTTTTTGGCCTGTCTCCTAAATTTTCCAATGAAGCATGGCCGACATATCTCTCAAACCTCGTTGCCGTGGACAGCAAATACAACGATAGCATGAACAATAAAAAAGGCCCGGTTTTCATATGTGGGACCTTCCTTTGAATGAAGCGTTTCGTCTTCGAACTTTATTTGAGTCTTTCTTTGACCTCACCACATTTAAGCATCTTGTCGCCAAAGTATGCGTTGCGAATCTGCTCGTTATCACTGAGCCAGTACCCACCTTCGTTATTGAACGCCATTGGGCAGTATTCATATAAAGCCTCCTTACCTCCAAGACCAAATGCTTTTACAATCGTGTACATATTATCGGAAAGCGTACTAAACGATTTACGTTGTTCCTCTATATCTGAAGCGGTTTCGATTTCAGTAAGTGATTTCTCAATAGGCTGAACGAAATTCATCCAGTCATTATGAGCAGTGCCAGAAAGCAATTTCATATCGACTTTCCCCAGCAACTCTTTTGCCTCGGCGGCCTCGGATTTCACCTTATCCGCATCCGATGCTACAAGGGCATCCTTCACCCCGACGTAAGAATCAAACACAACGGCAAGTTGTTCCTGGAAACCCTGATCCACCTGAAATTGCGGTGAACTGGTTTCTTAGGGCGCCGGGGACCCGACGCGTGTTCCTGATCATGATGGGCGTCAGAGTTGTGTTCATGCTTGCCACTGCCTGAGCATCCTGACAAAAGAACAACGCCTGCCAAGGCAAATAAAAGAGAATAGAATTTTAAATGTGTTTTCATTTAAACTACAATGGCAGCCATAACTGGCATTTTCGGGTCTCATACCCAAACTCAGCCGGCCTCGCTTGCGGATAACAATGGACCCGGGAGGCTGGTCGACGCAATAGTTAAAGAAACACCAGCGTCATACACATCAATGCTACAACAACACCAATAGTAAGCAGGATAAATTCGATAGTCTTCTTCATCATATTGAATTATGATACAAACATAGACCGCTCACCAGGCGCTTGCGTTACACTTTTGCGGAGAATATTTATACGTTTCGTGGATAAAAAAAGTCCCGCGAAAGAGCGGGACAAACAAAAACAACGTCACCAAGTGGGCTGACGGCCGGAGCCGTTCCTGCCAGTCTATATCTTCGCGAAACGCAGGCGGAGACTGTTTCCGACGACGCTTACAGAACTAAGCGCCATTGCAGCCCCGGCAATCATCGGATCGAGAAGGAAACCGTTCACCGGATATAACACGCCTGCAGCAATGGGGATACCGATGACATTGTAGATAAACGCCCAGAATAAATTCTGTTTGATTCCCATCACCGTTTTCGAGGAAAGGTTAAACGCCTTCGGGATGGATTGAAGATCCGAGGTTATCAACGTCATTTTGGCTACATCCATCGCAATGTCAGAACCTTTGCCCATGGCGATACTTATGTCCGCCTGGGCGAGTGCCTGGGAGTCGTTAATTCCGTCGCCAACCATTGCCACAACTTTTCCCTGTTGCTGAAGTTCTTTTACAAAGTCAGCTTTTTCTGACGGCAGAACCTCCGCCTTATAATGTCTGATTCCCAACGCGCCGGCTACTGCTTTCGCAGTCTGTGCGTTGTCGCCGGTGAGCATATAAACATCAATACCTTTGTTGATTAGTGTAGTTACCGCTCTCCTTGAAGTATCCTTTATCTTGTCAGCGATTGCAATGACGGCGAGTACCTCCTGTGAATTAAAGAAGAACACAACCGTTTTTGCATCAGCCTGAAGGCGAAGCGCATCGTCGTCAACGCTCTCGGGAACAACCACACCTGATTCATTGATCAGCCTGCGACTGCCAATGTAGTATGCTTCCCCACTATATTCAGCTTTCACCCCGCGCGCTGTAATACTTTCAAATTTATCAAGGGTCACCGTCCCGGGTGAATCCGCTTTAAGGACGTTTACCACTGCTTCCGCCAGCGGATGTTCGGAAAGGGATTCCAGGGCGAAAAGTATCCTTTTATTGTCCTGCGTTTCTTTGCCCTCGCTCCATACGAAATCGGTCACTACCGGTTTACCCTCGGTAATCGTTCCCGTTTTGTCGAGGATAATCGCATTCACTTTGTGTGCAACTTCCAGGCTCTCGGCGTCTTTGATCAGGATATTATTTTCGGCACCTTTCCCCACGCCAACCATTATTGCAGTTGGTGTTGCGAGCCCAAGCGCACATGGACAGGCGATCACAAGAACAGTAATTGAGGTAAGCAACGCATGCGTAAAAGCGTTGTCACCACCCAGAAGAATCCACGCGACAAAGGTAAGTATCGCAATCGCGATAACCGCCGGCACGAAAATACCTGCAATCTTGTCAACCAGTTTCTGTACCGGGGCCTTACTGCCTTGCGCCTGTTGAACCATTTTGATGATCTGCGCAAGAATCGTATCGCCCCCAACCTTTTCGGCTTCAAACTGGAAGCTACCTTTCTGATTGATGGTTCCGGCGAACACCTTCTCACCGGCTTTCTTTTCCACCGGAACAGGTTCGCCGGAAATCATGCTTTCATCAACGAAAGAGGATCCACTCAGCACTTCTCCATCGACAGGGATCTTCTCGCCGGGACGTACCACGAGCGTAAACCCGGGCCGTACAACGGCAACTGGTACTTCGTTCTCGCTTCCATCAATGATAGCGCGCACTGTTTTTGGCTGAAGTCCCATCAACTTTCGGATCGCCGACGATGTATTCGACTTTGCCTTCTCCTCAAGGAGTTTTCCCAATGAAATAAATGCAATGATTACCGCAGCGGCTTCAAAGTACACGTGTGCATGTAAGCCGCGCGAATGCCAGAACTCCGGAAAAAACGTATTGAAGGTACTGAATAAAAATGCTATCCCAGTAGACAGCGCGACGAGCGTGTCCATATTTGCCTTTCCATGCCGGGCCTGCTTCCATGCGTTGATGAAGAAACTTCTGCCAAAAAAGAAAACTACCGGTGCCGACAATGCCATCATGATGTAGTTGCCAAAAGGCATATCCATGAAGAACATACCAATGATCACGACGGGCAACGCAAGCAAAGATGACCATATCGTTCTCTGCTTTACGTCTTCATAGTGTCTGCGCTGGGCCTGCTCCTGAACCGCCTGCGGATCTTCGACATCCACTACCAAATCATACCCTATAGATCGAACGACATTCTGCAGGTCCGCCGGCTTCGTTTGTTGTTCATCATATTCTACCCAGGCAGTCTGATTTGCGTAGTTCACTCCAGCGTCGCGCACACCGCTTGCCGACTTCAGCATGGACTCCACACTCACCGCGCACGCCGCACATGTCATCTCCAATACCGGGAAGCTTTCCTTTTTCAGCGGTATATCTTTAGTTATTTCCATAATTGAATTCCTTTACAATACTACACTCTCAGGCGGGTTTTAGTTTTATACATTTCCCGCTAAAGGTTACAACTTTCCGCCATTCAAAAGGGTGTTAATCTGCTTTTCAAGTGTCAATTTTGATACCGCGCCGACAATCCGGTTAACGAGTTGACCTTCTTTGAAAAAAAGGAACGTTGGAAGGTTCCGGACAGCAAATTGTGAAGTTATTGCGGGATTATCGTCAACGTTCACCTTTGCTACCACAGCCCTGTCGCTGAAATGATCGGAAAGCTCCTCAAGAATCGGATTCATTGCCCTGCAAGGTGGGCACCATTCGGCACCGAACTCGACTAATGCAGCCTTTCCCTCTGACGTGATCTGGCGCCAGAAATCCTCATCTGTTAATTCTTTGGTTTTCATGTTAGATTCATTTTTCTGTACAAACGGAATGCGTACACGAACCGATTTTCATTTAACTCTGGAAGATTTACAAGATTTCTAAAATATTCGCGTGGTTAACACGGATACGCTATTTTGCAACAAATCAAACAGATGACTTTTACATTATTTAGTATATCCCACATTCGTTTCATTCTGCCAACGCTGCTTGTGATATTCTCTACGGTGGCCTCGGCCCAGAATATTCTTACCATAACCGTGTCAGATGCGCACACCGGCGAACCGCTACCTGGTGCCAGTGGCATAATGCGGGGTACAGATAACGGCGCTAGTGCCAATTCAAATGGTTTGCTCCGGATCGAAAACATTCCCGATGGCAGACACACAGTCGAGTTGTCGTTCGTCGGTTATGAAAATGTTCGGTTGAATCTGGTATTCCCATTAACCGATCCCTCGCCTGTCCAAGTCCGGCTTACACCGGAAGAAGAAGAGCTGGAGGAAATTGTTATAACCTCGACCCGTAGCAGCAGAACGATTGTCGACATCGCCACCAGGGTTGAGTTCATCGCAGGAGAGGAACTCGACGAAAAAGCAAACATGAAACCGGGAGACATCCGGATGCTTTTGAGTGAAAGTACAGGTATTCAAACCCAACAAACTTCGGCTACTTCAGCCAACGCATCGATCCGAATTCAGGGCCTTGATGGAAGATACACCCAAATTCTAAAAGACGGCTTCCCGTTGTATGCAGGATTTTCGGGAGGACTCGGTTTGCTTCAGACGCCACCTCTCGACTTGCAGCAGGTGGAAGTAATCAAGGGTTCCACATCGACACTGTATGGAGGCGGAGCAATCGCAGGCCTTGTGAATCTCGTGAGCCGGACGCCATCCGACGAACGCGAACTCCGGTTCCTCATCAACGGCACCAGTGCACGCGGCCTTGATCTTAGCGGTTTTTATGGAAAACAATTTGGCGCCGCCGGAATAACGGTTTTTGCTTCCCGCAACTCAACACGCGCGTATGATCCGGCAGAAATCGGTCTGTCAGCTATCCCGAAGGTGAAGCGCTATACACTTAATCCAAGAGTGTTCCTCAATGTGGGAGACAATACATCGCTGAACGCAGGCGTCAACCTCACCACCGAAGATCGCATCGGGGGAGATATGTCATTGATCAACGGTTCGGCTGGCGGACAAGCCCGTTATTATGAAGAAAACAACTCCAAACGGATCAGCACACAATTCGCCCTGACACATAACCTCAATGACCATAGCGCCATTCATATCAAAAACAGCTTTAACCATTTTGACCGGGAGCTGAATATCCCCGGATATTCCTTTGACGGCCTTCAAGAAAGTACGTTCACTGAATTAAACTATGCCACAGGGTCCGAAGATACGGAATGGATCGCCGGACTAAACCTTTGGACGGATCAGTTTACTGAAGAAGGAATAAGCGAAGGCGGCCGCGACTATTCGCAAACCACATGGGGCGCCTTTATTCAGAATACGCATTCCTTTACGGAGCTGGCTATCCTTGAAACTGGACTTCGGAGCGATTACGTCGTGGACTATGGCTGGGTTCTGCTTCCCCGTATTTCCTTTCTATACAAGGCAAGCCCCGTACTGAGTACGCGGGTAGGCGGGGGATTCGGCTATAAGACGCCGACAATTTTTACAGAAGATACGGAACGGCTGCACTTCAGAAACGTACTCCCTGTTTCATCTGATGGTAACACCCTTGAAAAAAGCTATGGCGCCAACTGGGATATCAACTACCGCGCCTCGATTGGATCCGCGGGAATAAGCATTAATCACTTGTTCTTTTATACATACCTCGACAACCCTCTAACATTGACGCAAACCGGTAACGATCTCCGACTCGTGAATCTCGACGGGTTCACAGATAGCAAAGGAACTGAGACTAATGTAAAAATTGAACTCGGTGACTTTAAACTATTTCTTGGATACACATTTACGGATACGAGGATTCACAAGGGCAGCAATTCAACACAAAACCCACTGACGCCGCGGCACCGTATGAACAATGTACTGATGTATGAAGTCGAAGAACAATGGAAGATTGGTCTTGAAGCGTATTACTTCGGCAGGCAGCGACTTTCGGATAACGCATATGGTAAAGACTACTGGATCTGCGGTTTTATGGTTGAACGACTTTGGGAACATTTCTCGCTTTTCATAAACTTTGAGAACTTCCTCGATTCCCGTCAAACCCGGTTCGACTCAATCTACACCGGAACATTATCAGATCCCGTGTTTCGTGAAATCTACGCACCGGTAGACGGATTCGTTATCAATGGCGGCCTTAAACTCGATCTTTAAATTAGTTTCGACGGATTCTACTTATAATCGCATGAAAGCTTATCGGTCTATGACTCTTGAAACAATATGGTAGCAATCATCACAGGAAGCCTTGTACTGAGCGTCCTTCATGCCCTCATACCGAATCACTGGTTGCCGGTTCTGGCGGTAAGCAGGAAGGAGAACTGGACGATAGGCGAAACTACATCGATTACCCTTTTGTCTGGGCTCGCCCATGCGTTGAGTACCGTTCTCATCGGACTGGTGATCGGTTTGCTTGGCGTTCAACTGGCGGAGCACGTCGATCACTTCACACATCTGATTGCACCTGTCGTTTTGATTGGGCTGGGTATATTTTACATCTATCAGCATCACCGCCATAAACATTTCTCTATTGACTCAGACGCCACACGTTTGTCAAAGAAAAAGCTCATTCTCGGGTTGGTCGTTGCCATGTTCTTTTCGCCGTGTTTCGAAATTGAAGCATATTTTCTGATGGCGGGTGCACATGGATGGTACCAGGTCGTTATTCTCGCCGTGCTTTATACGGTAGTGACGGTTTCAGGAATGGTGATTTGGATTCGACTTGCGTACAAAGGTGTTTTCCGGATGAACTGGCATACACTGGAACATAATGCCGGAATAATCACAGGCGCCACGCTTGTACTTACAGGTATCATTTCATTTTTTATTCATTGAAGTATGAAAGGCTCGCCGAATCATATTTCCACTGCAACACACCACAACGTAGAGCAGATCGCGGAGAGTTCCGGCGAGCCCCGACCTATGAAACAGAATGTACTTTGGGTCAATAGGGAATGGATTCTGGCGGGAATAAGCTTGCTCCTTCTGCTCGCAGGTCTGGTCATGGATTATATCCTTCATCCAGCCTGGTTTCGGGACAGCGTTCGGTTGATCTGGTACATTGTTGCCTATCTCCCCGTTGGTACACCCGTAGTGATGAAAGGGGTCCGCCTGGCGTTTCGTGGTGATGTGTTTACCGAATTTTTCTTAATGGGCATAGCCACGATGGGTGCCTTCTACATCGGCGAATATCCGGAAGGGGTGGCGGTCATGGTTTTTTATGCCATCGGTGAATTATTTCAGGGCGCTGCGGTAAGCAAGGCGAAGCGGAATATAAAAGCCTTGTTGGATGTGCGACCTGAGACGGCAACGGTATTTCGCAACGGAACGTATGTAGCGGTGGATCCCGGTGATGTGAAAGTCGGAGACGTGATTCAGGTGAAAGCGGGTGAACGAGTTCCCTTAGACGGAACCATGGTTAGCGCAGGAAGTTCGTTCAATACTTCAGCGCTCACCGGCGAAAGTAAACCTGCTTCAATCAGCAAGGATGAAACAGTTCTGGCCGGCATGATTAACGAAGACCGCGTGGCTGATATCAGGGTAACCCGGTTGTTCAATGAAAGTTCGCTTGCACGGATTCTTACTTTGGTCCAGAATGCACAAGGCAGAAAAGCAAAAACCGAATTATTCATCCGGCGGTTCGCACGAGCGTATACCCCAATAGTCGTATTCCTGGCCATAGGTCTCACCCTGCTACCGTATTTTTTTGTTGAAACTTACTACTTCGACGAGTGGCTCTATCGGGCATTGATTTTCCTGGTGATCTCGTGCCCCTGCGCATTGGTAGTAGCCATCCCGTTGGGGTACTTCGGAGGGATTGGAGCCGGATCCCGAAACGGCATTCTGTTCAAAGGATCCAGTTACCTCGATCGCATGACACGTGTAGATACCGTTGTAATGGACAAGACCGGAACGCTCACCAAAGGCGTTTTCCGTGTCCAAAAGGTCATTAGTGCAGGGCTACCCGAAAAAGAATGGCTGGCCATCGCTGCCGCAGTTGAGTCATACTCAAGTCATCCGGCCGCAAAGGCAATTGTTAGCTATGTGGGAAAACAAGCCGTTTCCTATATGGCGACAAGCGTCGAAGAAATTAGAGGATTCGGTGTCCGTGGGCAAGTTAATGGCAAAGACGTCATCGCTGGAAATCTCCGGCTACTGCAACAACACAGTATATCCACCACGCCCGACCTTGCGATGGAAACCGGCACTATGGTTTATGTTGCGATTGATAAAATACTAGCCGGCGCTATTGTGATTTCCGACGAAATTAAAGAAGACGCGAAAGCCACGATAGACCAATTACACCGCGAGAAGGTAAAGGTCATTATGCTCAGCGGCGACAAACAGAATGTGGTGGATTCAGTGGCAGTAGCACTTGGCATTGACCAGGCTTATGGAGATCTCCTTCCCGAGGATAAAGTTACCAAACTCGAAGCGATCAAGAAGGGCAAGAAGGAAGCCGTCGCTTTTGTCGGTGATGGCATCAACGACGCACCGGTACTCGCTCTCAGCGACGTGGGTATCGCGATGGGTGGATTAGGAAGTGACGCCGCAATCGAGACAGCCGATATTGTCATTCAAACTGACCAGCCTTCGAAAATTTATACAGCGATTAAAATTGGAAAAGCGACCAACGCCATCGTATGGCAGAACATCGCACTTGCGTTTGGTGTGAAGATCATTGTAATGGCTGCCGGTGCCTGGGGAGTCGCCTCTATGTGGGAAGCCGTGTTCGCCGACGTAGGGGTAGCGTTGCTTGCAATTCTTAATGCTATTCGCATTCAGCGAAAGCGCTTTTGACACGCCTAACCGCGTGAGTGATTTCCGGCCAGACATAGCAGCCATCACTTTCAAACTTCGCGACCACAGCATTTCATAGAACATCATAGCACAAAGCATTCCTCAAACGGGGGCGCTACGTGTAGAATTCCCTTAACAAGTCAGTCTCGTGCTCTTCCACTCCTAAATATAAGGCGTTTCTATGGCGCCATATTTTACGTTAAACTCTCACATCGACTGTCTGATGTTATCCGGTAAATCACGATAAACCTTACCCACTATGAAAGACAAACGAAAAAATCCCGCACCCACTGATTCTGAAAACTCCCGTCAGGTAAACGAAAACAGCAAGAACCAACAAATGGAAGAAGCACGTGGCGATGGTGCCGGACAATACATGACCACCGACCAGGGCCTTCGGGTGAACCATACCGATGATTCGCTCAAAGCGGGATCGCGTGGACCCACGTTGATGGAAGATTTCCACTTTCGCGAAAAAATTACTGCCCTGGATCATGAATCCATTCCGGAGCGCGTCGTTCATGCGCGCGGCTCCGGCGCTCACGGGTACTTCCAGCCTTATGAATCTATGAAGGAATATACCAAGGCGGGCTTCCTCCAGGATCCATCGGTTAAGACTCCTGTCTTCGTTCGCTTTTCAACCGTCGTCGGGTCACGAGGCTCGGCAGATACTGTCCGTGATGTCAGAGGATTTGCTACCAAGTTTTACACATCCGAGGGGAATTACGACCTTGTGGGTAATAACATACCGATATTTTTTATTCAGGACGGAATCAAGTTTCTTGATCTTGTCCACTCCATCAAGCCGGAGCCTGATCATGAAATGCCACAAGCGTCAGCAGCTCATGATACGTTTTGGGATTTCGCTTCGCTCATGCCTGAATCTGCGCATATGCTGATGTGGATCCTGTCCGACCGCGCTATTCCACGGAGCTTTCGCATGATGGAGGGCTTCGGCGTGCACACCTTTCGCTTCGTGAATGAAGAAGGCAAGGGAAGGTTTGTGAAACTACACTGGCGCCCAATGCTTGGCACGCATTCACTGGTATGGGATGAAGCACAAAAGCTTGCCGGCAAAGACCCGGACTGGCTGCGACGCGACCTCTGGGACGCCATCGAGCAGGGAAACTATCCCGAGTTTGAACTGTCGGCACAAATCGTAGAAGAAAATGACGAACATAGTTTTGCCTTCGATCTGCTGGATCCCACCAAGATCATTCCTGAAGAACTTGTCCCGCTGAAACCCATCGGCAAGATGGTACTCAACCGGAATCCCGACAATTTCTTCGCGGAAACGGAACAGGTGGCCTTCCACCCGGGTAACGTTGTTCCCGGGATTGACTTCACCAATGATCCATTGTTGCAGGGTCGCCTCTTCAGTTATCTCGATACACAAATCAACCGATTCCACAGCAAGAACTTCACTGAACTTCCGATAAACAGTCCGGTTGTTCCGGTTCATAATCATCAGGGTGCCGGGTTTATGCGTCGAACTATCAACAAAGGCAAGGCAAATTACTCACCCAATTCACTGGGCGGGGGATGCCCAATGATGGCTCCCGAAAAAATGGGTGGTTACGTCCACTACACCGAAAAGATAGACGGCCATAAAGTGCGTGAACGAAGTGAAAGCTTCAAAGATCATTTTTCCCAGGCTACACTGTTCTGGAACAGCATGTCAGAAGTTGAGAAAAAACACATCATTGAGGCGGGACACTTCGAACTGGGCAAAGTGGAATCAAAAGAAGTTCGAATCAGAATGATCAATGATATCTTCAACAACATTAACCACGAATTTGCGACCGCTGTGGCAAAAGGTATAGGCGTTGACCCTCCCTCCAGCCCCTCCGTTAGTAAAATCAAAGACGCGGCGGAGAAAGTCGGAAATAAGTTAGCCCAGGCCGTGAAGAAGGGAAAAACCGTACACGACTCCCCTGCCGTGAGTATGGAGCGAAAGCCTCAGCCAAAATCCGTTAAGAGCCGAAAGATCGCCGTGTTACTTGATGAAGGCTTCGACTTCGATGAATTCGAAAGTGTTCGTCAAACGCTGATGAGTCAGGGTACTGACGTAAAGGTCATATCCATGTTCAAAGGACCCCTTAAGAGCAGCAACGGAAAAGAAGTGGAAGTGGACAAAAGCCACGTAACAACGGCTTCAATAATGTTTGATGCGGTGTTCGTTCCGGGCGGAAAACACATTGAGGCGCTCAAGAAGCAGGGCGATGCCGTACATTTTATCAACGAAGCCTTTAAGCATTGCAAGACCGTTGGCGCCGTGGGCGATGGCATTGACCTTCTGGAGTCCTCAAGCATCGCCGGAGCCAAATTCGCATCCGGAGGTTCGGTGGAGGATGATGAAGGCGTTGTTACACTGAAGCACACCTCAGATGCAAACAAGATGGCCGATTTTGTGAAAGCCTTCGCACTAGCTATACAACAACACCGCCATTGGATGCGCGCAGAAAAGGCGATGGTTCCGGCCTGATCGTCGACTATCCCGCATCAAGCTCAGGTAAGCTTTCGGGGGTGAAACTATGACTTAGGTTTCACCCCCGATCTTTTACTTGAATACCTTAATTCACCGAAGGCTATTGTCCAATATTCATGACTCCGTCGCGTTTGAAAACATACCTCGTAATAAAAATACCGTTCCCATCGTTAGTGCCCGAATCGCTTTCGACGCCACTGGTAACAAACACGAGTGTCCATCCTTCCTTGGCAAGCTCAGTTAGTTTTGACGATACGACAGCGTCATTGGACGCGATGTTCTGAAAATTTATGCCCACGGCGCTGTAAAAGTTGAGCAGTTTCGTTTCTTCAAAGTTCTCAATTTTAACCTCATCGCGTTTCACATCCCCCTGTGAAGATTTCTTGCCGTCTGTTCTTGTTGTGGTAAGAGCTTTGTAATCTGCGGAAGCCTGCGGATCTACCATTCGTGAGCGGCCCAACCCCATAGGTACAATGGATTCTACGGTCGTGACGATCTTGTATTCCTGTGCAACGGCGCCAATGAGGGCAAAAGCAACAAATGCCAGACTAAGACTTATCTTTTTCATGAAAGTGAGTATTTTTTGAAATGAGATGCTGTCAAGGCGATATACGGAAGGGGACAAAAAAGGGTTTGAGAAGACGTTTCTTTTTTCTTACAGGTCGGAGTTTTAGGTAGACTACGTCACGATAACCAAAAAAAGCCGGATCAATTACAACCTTTTCAAGAATCAAGGGTCTAACCATCACTCTTGCTATTAACACCCCTACATGAAGCCGGTTTATACATTAATTGTTTTATCTACCCTTGCGCTGGCACTGATCTCTTGTTCCGAAGATGATCGCGACCCGGGGAAGCCCTTACGGATTCATCCCATAAGAATGGAAATGGAAGACTATCATCGGGAGCTGATGTTTGACCAGAACGACCGCTTAGCCGGCATAAAGATGATCAGTTTCTTTCGTGGTGACGAGCCCCTTGAATCCACAATCAACTTCTATTATTCTGCCGGCCATCGAATCGATAGTTCTGCCACCTCTGATGGCCATCTATTCAAGTACACTTACGAATCGGGGCTTTTGACCAGAAGCGATGGATTCATAAATGGGTCGCTGGCGCAATACCACACGTTTACATACGATGACCGCAAAAGGGTTATTGAAAATATATCGTGGCAACACATGGTCGAGGAAGATGGATGGGTCCCACACCAGAAAGGCACCTATACCTATGATATCAACGACAACCTGGTCGAGACCGTGCTCTATTACTACAACAGCGGCACAGACCAACACGAACTACTTACCAGGTTTACCTATAGCGACTATGATGACAAGCAGAGTGCCGACCGGTTCTTCAACACAACATCATTTAATCCTACCATCAAATTCAACAAGAATAATCCCGGTAAAATGGTTGTGCAGAACAGGTATGGCAATACTACATCAATAGAAGTTTACAGTCACCAATACAACAGCTCCGGATATCCGGAAAAGCGTACCACAACGGTTACCATCCCTTACAATGGACAGAATGGCTCATACGAAACTAACTTCTTTTATGAGTTTCGTTAGTCATCATTCAACAGGAGACCTCTCGCGCTCCTTTCAATTCCGCGTGCCTTCGGTGGCAAACTGGTTTTTCATCTCTTAATTTCCCGATTCTATTGGTGAACCCAATAGCCTGATCGTCATCAAAAACAAAATTTTGGCGAACTTAGCGTCCCTGCGTGCTTGCGGTGAGAAATTCCACCACTGGCACGGTCATTTATACCATCTCCCATACGCACCAGCTTAACATCTGCCTATGCAACGAGTTTTTGAATACCAGCCCATCGAGAACTACGGCGTGATCGGTGACCTCAACACAGTAGCGCTTGTCGGGCTCAACGGATCCATCGATTTTATGTGCTTTCCGAATTTCGACTCCCCAAGCATTTTTGCAGCACTTCTTGACCGGGTAAAGGGAGGCTTTTTCCGCATCGCGCCGCTTCGCGAAGACATAAAACACAAACAACTTTATTTGCCTGACACCAACGTACTGCTCACACGCTTCCTTGGCCAGGAAGGTATTGCAGAAGTCACTGACTACATGCCCGTCGAAACTATGGAAATTGGCAAGGAACTCGTTCGTGTTGCCACTTGCGTACACGGCTCCGTGGAGCTAAGCATGGAATGTTGCCCGCGATTCAATTACGCCCGGACCGGCCACACCGTTCGCAAACTAAATGATAAGGAATTCTTGCTGATCAGCGAAGACGAGAACCCCGTTAAACTCAGATTTCTAGCCTCGATACCGGTGGAGATTAACGACGAGGATCTCACTGCACATTTTACGTTGAACACGGGCGAACGCGTAGTCTTTATGCTTGAAGATATCACCAATGACAAGCCGCGTGACGTTGTTCTCGAAAACTTCGCAGAGCAGTCACTTTACGAAACGATCAATTACTGGAAGGAATGGGTATCGCAAAGCACCTACCGCGGCAGGTGGACGGAAATGGTTCACCGATCCGCCCTGGTGCTGAAACTCATGACATCCCAACAGTACGGTTCTATAGTCGCTGCGCCAACGTTTGGGCTGCCGGAAGAAATCGGCGGTGAAAGAAACTGGGACTATCGCTACACCTGGATTCGCGATGCATCATTTACTGTTTACGCCTTACTCAAGCTGGGTTATCACCGTGAAACCCGCGACTTCATCAAGTGGGTTGAACAACGCTGCAATGACATTGGCGAAGCTGGTAATCTCCGTCTGATGTATGCGCTCGATGGCCAGGTGGATCTGTTTGAAAAAGAGCTCGATCACCTGGAAGGCTATCGGAAATCAAAACCGGTACGAATCGGAAACGGCGCGTACGACCAGGTGCAGCTTGACATCTACGGTGAACTTCTCGATGCAGTTTACTTATACGATAAACACGTTGAATCAATTTCGTATGACTTCTGGAAAGACATCACACGTCAGGTCGACTGGGTCTGCGACCACTGGGAAACCGAAGACGAAGGAATATGGGAAGTACGAGGTGGCAAAAGAGAATTTCTTTATTCCCGCCTCTTGTGCTGGGTTGCCGTAGACCGCGGTCTCAAAATCGCCGATGCGCATTCCTTTCCACACCCAACACGCTGGCGCGAGGAAAGAGACAATATCTTTCATTCCATTCATAATGATTTCTGGAATGACGAACTTAAGGCCTTCGTGCAATACAAGGGCGCAAAAACCGTCGATGCAGCTACTTTACTGATGCCATTGATTCGTTTTATCGGACCGACAGATCCCAGATGGTTATCAACGTTAACGCGAATCGAACACGAACTCGTTTCCGATTCCCTCGTATACCGATATAGAAACGAAGAAAAGTTCGATGGTCTTACCGGCGGGGAAGGAACCTTTTCAATGTGCACTTTCTGGTATGTGGAATGTCTCGCCCGATCCGGACAGTTAAACAAAGCCCGGTTATATTTTGAAAAAATGATGGGTTATGCCAACCACGCAGGGCTATACGCAGAAATGCTCGGCTTGCAGGGAGAACATCTGGGAAACTTCCCTCAGGCTTTTACGCACCTCGGACTGATCAGCGCGGCACTTGCGCTGGATAAGCTATCCAATGATCCCCGAAACAAGAATTTAATCACAGATCAGCCGTAGGATCGTGGAGGTCCGGCTTGGTGATCTGACCTATGGCAAACCTCTAAATCTAAAATGTCAGTGGAAAACGACAGTCATCGAAAAACCGATAGCCCCTATACCCGGAAGGTGCTCACAGCAGTTGGCATTGGCCTTCTACTCCTTATCGTTCTGTATATTTTCAAGGCAGCTTTCAATGTTGTGCTGTTGATTCTGGCCGGGGCGTTGATCGCGGTCTACTTCCGAGGCTTTGCGCTTTGGCTTTCAGAAAGAACCGTCCTTTCTGAGAAGGCGGCTGTCTGGATCGTCGTGGGTGGCACTATTCTAGTTATCGCGTTGACAACCTGGCTAATCGGCGCCCGCATATCAGAGCAATTAACACAGCTAGTCGAACAAATACCTCGATCTGCAGAGGAAGCAAGAGAACTCATTTCTCAATATGATTTTGGCAAAAAGATTCTCGACAATTCAGAAAAGATCCGGGATAATGTTCCATCAGGGAATAAAATCATGCAGCATGTCGGGCGCTTTTTTCAGACTACGTTTGGGGTGGTAGGTGATCTTTACGTTATCATCCTTATCGGGATATTCTTCTCCGCGCAGCCGTATATCTATAGAGACAGCATTCTTTCCCTAATTCCGAAAAGCAAGCTTCGACGCGGCGAGGCAGTCTTATCCCGTTTAGGATTGACACTTCGCGACTGGCTATTGGGGAAGATCGCGGCAATGATCTTCGTGGCAGTGCTCACTGCCATTGGGCTTCTGATTGCCGGGGTGCCCATGGCCCTGGCCCTCGCGTTGATTGCCGGGATATTAAATTTCATCCCGAACTTCGGGCCTCTAATCGCGTTGATTCCCGCTCTTCTCGTAGCCATCCCACAGGGAACAGGCACCATACTTTTTGTAGCGGCACTGTACGTCGGTATTCAGCTTATAGAGAGCAGTTTCATTACTCCGTTAATCCAAAAACGTCTGATTCAAATCCCTCCAGCCTTTATCATTATTGGTCAAATTACCATGGGGGTTTTAACCGGTGGCCTCGGCATCATTCTCGCCACTCCACTGGTAGCGATAATTATGGTCCTCACAAAAGAACTCTATGTCAAGGATGCACTTGATAAAAATCCTGGGAGCTGAATCTTAGAGCTGTAATTCGCTACACTAACTGAAATAGTGGAAGCCATAAGCCGATTCGTCATGTACAAAACCTAGGTTCGATTATCCACGGTCGTTATTTCGACTTCGGCCGGCACCATCAAAAAAAGAACACATCCTTCTGAAGTAATTACCCCGTGTTTGAATCCCGGTGGTGTAAAAAGATAATCACCCTGCCCTAAAACTTCCGACCCTATTTGGCAACTTCCTTCAAGCACCAGAATCTCTTCACCTTTCGGATGATTATGATAGGGGTAAGACGCACCTGGCTCAAACTTAAGCAAGAAACTGACAGGACGGCCCGTCCCGGCCTCCAGCTTCAACGGCTTGACAAAAATCCCACTGGTATCGATGCCGGGCTCTATCAACGAAAGCCAATCGATGTAGTTGGTGCGGCATACATAATCAATCATAGCTGTGTTCATTGCTTTATCATTTAAAAATGGTTTTACAAAGCTCGCTGTACTTCCGGGAACAAAGAATAGAGAATTCTTATAAAAGCATGTAATTATGCCGTTGCAGCCTCTCTGAAAGCCTTCGGTGACTGACCGGCAAACTTTTTGAAGAAGTTCGAAAAATAAAAAGGATCAGTGAATCCGAGTCTATGGGCAACCTCTTTTACCGACTCCTTTTCGTAGATAAGTAATCGCTTTGCCTCCGAAGCAATAAGGCTATGGATCACCATTTGAGCGGTCTTGCCGGTATGGATCTTTGCCTGATCGTTCAGGCGTTGTTCCGGGACGTTAAGCTTTTCTGCGTAGGAAGCTAAGGGGCAACGGCTATCAAAAGTGTCGCGAACCAACTCGAGAAATTTCAGAAATAATGCATCCGGCTTCCAGATTTCTCCACCGCGAAGTATCATTGTCCTGTTAACCTCAACAAGTATGCGCTCAATGGCTCCGTGTACAACGATGTGATACTGGTATGACTTAACTTCCAATTCGTGCTCAATGCAACGTAGTTGGCTTTGAATCAAATTGTAATCAGGCACAGCTATCACTTCATTCTCACCAAAGTGGCAAAAAAGGCCATTCTCGAATATCAATTCAATATCGTGGTCATCTTTACAAAAAAAATCGTAGGTGAATTCCAGCATATACCCTTCCACGGCGTTCCTGCTTCGAATGAAATGATACTGACCTGAGGTGATGGTAATAAGCGAATGAGCAGTTACGGAATAATCTTTACCATCAATGGAAATAGTGACATCACCGCTTGTACACCAAATTAAGACGTAACGGATAACACGGCGTGGAGTACTCAGATCAAGGGAGGAAAGCGGATGGATTTCAATCATATCACGATGCTTTCATGGTTTCGACTAATCAAAGTAATTCAATACGATCACCAGTCCCGGCACCCGATCAGTCAAATTCATCCCGAATATCACCAACCACTTCTTCGACGATGTCCTCCAGCGTAAGCATGCCGATATTTTTACCCTGCTCATCGCGAACGATCGCAAGGTGGTTTTTTCTCAAAATAAACTGGCGCAGCAGGGCCGCAACCGTCATATCTTTCCGCACAAACAATAGTGGCCGGATAAATTTCGTAAGACCGTCTTTCAGCAACTCCTCCTTCTGCAAGGATATCTCTTTGAGATTGAGATATCCGACCAGATCCTGCGGAGATTGTGTCTTACTCACCGGATATCGCGTATGCAGATACTTTTCCGCGATGGCATAGTATTCATCGTAGCTGATGTTCTCCGGAATAAAAATGAGGCGGTCGATCGGCAACATGATCTCTTCAAGAGTCCGTCTTCTGAGTGCGGAAGTTTGAATAATGATTTTTTCCTGTTGGCGGTCAATTACATTTTCAAGCTGCGCGGCCCGCGCGATAGTATGGATATCATCTACTGAATACGACGTTGTTTTCTTTGATCCACCGGTTAATATGTTTGAGAACTTCTCCGTAATCCAGACAATCGGATACAACATTTTGATCGAAAAATACAAAGGCTTGGCGATCAGCGGAGCGAGGCGGTCGGCGTGTGCTACGCCCATTACCTTTGGGAAGATTTCGGTAACAAAAAGAATAACAATAGTGAATATCACCGAAAAAACCCATAATTGGTCATCACCATAAAGGTCGCCGAATGCATTGCCTGCGATCGTTGAACCTCCCGTATGCGCGATTGTATTCAAAATCAGAATTGCGGATATTGGTCGGTTGATGTTCAAATTCAATTTGCTCATTACCTGAGCGTATCCAATTCCTTTGTTCTTGTCTGTTTCAAGCTTAACTGAATTCATGCTAAGAATAACAGCCTCCGACAGCGAACAAAGAAGGGAAACAACAACTGCAAGTAACGAACTAACAAGGAAGGTAGTCATCATGGCTCCTGGTATTAATGTGGCATGGATTAAAAAATGCCGGTTCAAATTACGAAGAATAATGTTTCCTTTGATGCGGTATGTCGAAGTCCAAATCCAGCCGACGGTATTAGCAATGATCGACGGTTTGGATCATCGCGGACTGTGTGAGACGCCTGTTTGTCAGACGATTCACTCAAAAACCACGGCGGTTTGTTAATTTTATCGTCAACCCTTTTCTATGCTGATACGCAAGAACACAAAGGCGTTCAAGACCATCGAACAGATCATCACAGCTTGCCAGGACCGCGATGACCGCGAAGGACTCATCAGACTTTATATCACCAAAGCGGGCAATTCAATCGATGATCGCATCCCCATTGAGGGAATTGAAGGCAACGCAGCCCTTTTTTATGACATGACATATCAGGCCATTCTGAGCAACCTGAAATCGGCCGGACATCAACTGCAGCAGAGTGATGATGTCGAAGGCATATACTTCTTTCACAGTTCTTCGAATAAAGTGTGGGCCGAAACACCGTTTGAATTTGACGAGACTGTCAACAAGGAATTCAGCGATCTGCCCGATCTGCCGCGTGTTCGAAAAAAAGAGAAAGCTGAAAGATTTACGTTCCCTTCACCAGGGAAAACTTCAGGTGCTAGATCCACTAAAAGGCAAGCGCCGCCAAAGCCTGCGAAGAAGACGCCAAAGCCAGTTGTGAAATCAGGACCCCCACAACCCCGTTTTAATCTGAAACATCCTCTTCATTTCACCGATCTTGAAAAAATTGTTTTCAGGCAGCCGCGACTTACCCGCCGCGACGTACTTACGTATTACTATCAGGTGGCTGATTATATTCTTCCATGGTTGAAGGATCGCCCCCTCACCCTAATCATCCGTCGCCCCGATGGCGGTAAGAGAGCATATTCAACGAAGGATGAACTGACGAAAAACAATATTGACATCCCGGACTGGCTGGAAACAAGAACCCTCCCGCGAACGAAGGCCGAATACCTTCTTTGCAACGATCGCGAACACTTGCTTTTCTGGGTTGAAAGTGGCTGCCTTGAGTTTGAGGCGGCACCCTTCCGGGTGAAATCAATTAAGTCGCCGGATTATCTTGTAGTTGGCGTTGAATCCCCCGATGCCGACGCTGCAAAAGCGATAGACGTGGTGGGTGTAGCTGAAACGATATTGAACGCATTACAACTTCCTGCCTTCGTGAAGACCAATGGCAGCTCAGGTACCCATATCCATATCCCGCTGGATAGCAAGGGTAAAGTTGAAACCGTCTGCCAGGTGGCGGAATATCTTTGCAAATTGGTTCGTCTAAAGATTCCTGAACGTGTAGCCCTGGAGGGATCCGGAGATCATGAGTATGGTAAAGTTAAGCTGGATTATTCAATGAACGATCCCGATCGCCGGATAGTGGTGCCTTATTCTCTTTTGGAGGGGGAATCGGTAAGGGTAGCAACGCCAGTTTCCTGGGATGACTTGTCCCCGGAATTAAGATTCGAAGACTTCAATCACGAAACTATTTTTAAGAACCTGAAACGTTCCGGCGATCCCTGGGATGGGTTCTATCGGAAAAAAATCAACGCCGGCACCCTGTTAAAGAAACTTGAAGAGCATTACGCCTTCCTTTTCTAAACTACGCCAGGCTTCAAATTCTTAATATCGTGGCCGAAAACGTCGTCGGATTCCGTTTTGAACGTACCATTGATTGTCCCGTAACCCCCGTCTGCACGCCAGGTCGCAACATTTCGCTAAAAACAAGCGGCGTTAGATTCGGCCTTACTTTCAATATTCCTGCCCAATTCTTACGTGCACCTTTGCACGGCTTAGCCCTCTCTTGGCCAAATTTTTAAACTATTACTAATACCCATATGTACAAACCGTTTTACTGCGCTGTCGGGCTGGCCCTAATGCTCGGAATCTCCACCGGGGCAAATGCTCAGGAGGCTGCCGACCCATACACCCTGACACTGGAAGAACTGATGAACATCCCCATCAACTCCGCATCCAAGAAAAATGAAACGCTTTTTGACGCGCCGTTGTCGAGTTATACGATCACGCGGGCAGATATTCTGCAAGCGGGATCTACATCGATTATGGAAGCCCTGCGAATGGCTCCCGGCGTGATCGTCCGCGAACAAACCAATGGGAACTACGATATCCATATCCGTGGTTTTGACAATATCCTGCCATTGGGGTCTGCCCTTGAGAAAAGTAGCCTTGCCACCCTGGTCATGATAGACAACCGACCTGTGTTCAACCATAACATGGGTGGAACAGCCTGGGAGACGCTTCCCATCGATATCAATGATGTTGAGCGGATCGAGATCGTAAGAGGTCCGTCAGCTCCTTTATTCGGGCCGAACGCTGTAAACGGTGTGATCAACATCATCACCAAAAAGCTGGACGACGACAAACAAGCCTATGCTACGGTTCAATACGGAACGCGGGGTATGTTCATCGGCCAGGCAAGCTACGGGCAACGTCTCAGTAAGAAGTTTGCAATACAGGGCTCATTTAACTTTACTAACAAGGAACGCTTTCAACGAGAATATTTCGACGCGACCACTCGCACGTACGAGGATTTCTCGGCCAGTGAAATTCATAGTCAACGCTTTCCCAACATCGACCGAGCTGTTCAAAAATGGGGTGCGAATGCTTCGTTCATATATGCTCCTTCCAAAGATATCGATTTCGACCTCACCGTTGGAGTGAACAAGTCGGATGCGCAGAAGGTCTTTATGGGAACAATGAACATTCCGTTGACCACAAACATCTTCGAAGGGCAGTTCGCCAACCTGACGGCAAAGATTCATGGTCTTTCGCTGCGTTCATCATACACCACGGCGTACGATCAGCTTAACGTAGGAGCAGTACCAAATGGAACGGATTACCAAAACTTTGATTTGGTGGTAGAACATCCGATCACAGTTATAAAAGATGTTTTGCTAACCCCGGGGATAGCATATCAGAATATAAGTGTCAGTGACGAGGGCCGTACTGTTCCCGGAGATCCCTCAACCGGGTTTCTTAACGGAAAGTTCTCTATAAGCACCTCGGCAGCATTTGTAAGATTGGATGCGAAACTGGCGAAAAACTGGAGATTCCTTTCGGCGGTCCGTGCAGATCATTTTTCCTCGTCGGGTAACACCACCGTTGCATATGAGTTTGCATCGACCTATCAGATTGGCGACGCACATTTGATACGCGCTGCAGTTACACGGTCAAATACAGGTGCGTTTATTGGGCAGGCATACGCCAATACGATGCAACAACTCGCACCTGGACTGTTTGTACCGGTTAGCGGAAACGAAAATTACGAATTGCTTACAGTCAACATGACCGAAATCGGATACCGGGTTAAACTACACAAGAGCTTCCAGGTTGACGTTGACATATTCAGACAAAAGGGTAGCAATTTCGGGACCTACCTGATGACCGGATTTGCGCCTCCGCCAATGCCTGCGGGAATTCCTTCAGGTATCCAATTCCGCAATGTCCCTACAACGGCCGAACAGATTGGCGCAACGCTTTCGCTGAATCTCGTGCCAACAGAAAAGCTTCAGATCAAGCCGTTCATCACGGTTCAAAAAACTGAGGTTACGGATGTCCCTGATTCAAATGTATCACCCGATGCGATGCTGGTTACCTATCACAGCGGAACACATAAGAATACCCCAGACTTCTATGGTGGCTATTTCGCCAACTACAGAATCAACTCGAAGTTCTATATCAACCTGAATGGGTATTACTTTAGCGGACACACACAGTATGACTCGACCGACCCCGCTGGTGAAAGCGAGTACGCCGATATCCGCGGAAAGATGCTCATGAACCTGAAGATCAACTATTCTCCGAAGAAGAACGTCAACATTTTTGTCAACGGTCGCAACCTGCTTGGCGCCGACGGCAGGGAAATGTTCGGAACTGACAAAACGGGTGCGCTCTATTCAGGAGGAGTATCTTACATGTTAAATTAATTGTTTGGCTGATTTGAAAGAACCATAGTCGAAAGGCTATGGTTTTTTTTGTCTATTCGATTCTTCGCTTTTCATTCATCTGCTGCCGCGGGCAAGAATTTTGGACCCTTCTACAAGCAGAATAAGACCAGTGAAATTAATTCTTCTTTTGAAGGATTTTATGATCCTGCATTCTGGCGCCAATCAATATCTCCGGCCATTTTTATACTTTTGATCTATGAAGCAGGAAATAAAAGTCTCCGTTGACGCTGTTGTATTTGGTTATGATCCCGAATCTGGTATTTCAGTACTCCTGATTAAGCGGAAGAACGAACCTTTCCAGAAAATGTGGGCACTGCCGGGAGGCTTGGTACACACCGGGGAATCGCTGGACGACGCCGTTAGGCGGGAGCTCAGTGAAGAAGCGGGTATCGATGTAAACTACCTTGAACAATTATACACATTCGGAAACCCCGCGCGAGATCCGAGAAACCATGCGATCTCAATTTCATACTTCGCCCTTGTACGCCCCAATGACTATCAGCTCCTGGCACAGTCAGACGCGGAAGATGTAGCATGGTTTAACATAAAGCGAGTTCCAAAGCTGGCTTTTGACCATAAGAAAATCATTGATGCTGCCATCAAACGCCTGCGCGGCAAAATAACTTACGAACCCGTGGGTTTCGAGCTACTTGCTAAAGAGTTTCCATTCTCGGATCTCGAAAGACTATATCAGTCACTCCTTGACCGCGAGATCGACCGCCGAAATTTCAAGAAAAAAATCACCGGTCTGGGTATTCTGGAAGAATCAAATCAAACAGTTCAGCGAGGTGCGGGCCGCCCTGCCCGTTTATTTAAATTCAACAAAAAGAAGTATTTCGAGCTTAAAGAAAACGGCTACAACTTCGATATCTTCTTTTAACGGCCATTTCTTCTTGTATTAGCGTATTTTTTACACAATTATTTTCAGGAAATGAAACCGCCGCTGTATATTTGCGTATATATTACACAAATGCAGAATTCAATCAGACGGAGATTCATTAACTAAAATTCACCTATATGTTTGGCGTCAACTACATCAAATTTGATTCAATGACCCACGTTATTCATTTTTCGAAAGGAAGTGTAAAACGTGAGGGGCGGGGATTATCATTTTTCTATTACTCACCAACATCCTCAATTGTCGCAATCCCGCTGGGAAGCCGGGATATCTATTTCATTTTTAATGAAACGACAAAGGATTTCCAAACGGTTACAATCCAGGGGCAGATTACGTACTCGATCACCAACCCCAACCAGCTCTCTGAAATGCTGGATTTTACAATCGGCAGGGATCGCAAGGTAAACGAAGGGAACTTTGAAAAGCTGAACCTCCGGCTTAACAACGAAGCCCAGACCGCGGCGTCATCATACATCCAGAGTATTGGCCTGAAGGAGGCATTGAGGAGCGCAAAAACGATTAGCGACAACATCGAAGGAGGGATTAAACAGTCAGACGCCGTGGCTCTCCTGGGCGTATCCATTCTCAGCGTTGATGTACTCGCAGTCCGTCCAACGCCGGAGATGGCAAAAGCCCTTGAAACCGAAATGCGGGAATCACTTCAGAAGGAGGCCGACCAGGCAATTTATGAACGGCGCAACTTCGCAGTAGAGCAGGAACGAAAAATCAAGGAAAGCGAACTGAACACCGAGATTGCTGTACAGGAGAAGAAAAAGCAAATCAATGAAAAGCAAGCCGAGATAAAAGTAAAGGATGCAGAAAACCAACGAAAGCTCCGGGAGATGACAGTCGCGGCAGATCTTGCGGTAGAAGAGCAAAAAACCCGACTCATAGAAATGCAAACTGAAAACGAACGAAAAATGGCCGATGCAAAGGGCTACACCCTCGAGAAAACCCTGACACCTTATCGGC
Source organism: Bacteroidota bacterium (assembly GCA_023417785.1). GTDB lineage: Bacteria > Bacteroidota > Bacteroidia > Cytophagales > Cyclobacteriaceae > Ohtaekwangia. The sequence goes on along the minus strand of JAEZEH010000038.1, from coordinate 17,242 downwards.
AACTGGATTGGCGGATATTGATGGCAATCAACTCCAAGAGTATCTCCGCCGTTGACAACATCGGATTTGCATTCCGGGAACTGGCTGAGAATTCAGGAAAAATCGGAACCCTCAATATTACTCCGGACTTCCTTGAAACGGTCATCAGAAATCAGAAATAACAGACAACTTCAAAAATATGACCATTGAACAAACCATTGTCGTTGTACACAAAACCCGGCTTGAAGCTCTTATTGAACGATTCAATACTAAGGCCCAAGCCAGGTTTTATATTGAACACGCTGGCGGTGATTTTGATGATTATGAAGCCGAGCACGATTCGTACCATCGCTCCATCGATCGGGTTACTGAGTTCTTCCAGCAGAAGACAAAATTGAAAGTAATTGAGAGGAAATTTATTCCTAATTTCCTTTTTAGCGAAAACACACTGGTAGTAGTGATTGGCCAGGACGGTCTGGTTGCAAATACAGCGAAATATGTTGGCGGTCTGCCGATCCTCGCCATCAATCCGGATGTAAAGAGGTACGACGGAATACTTCTGCCCTTTACTATGGAAACCTTTGAGCATGGGTTCAGGGATTTCCAAAGACAACGGACCTCGTGTGCAGAGGTTACCCTTGCCGAAGCCCGATCGAATGACGGACAACACCTTCTTGCCTTCAACGACTTTTTTATCGGACCTGCCAGTCACGTCTCCGCGAGATACAAGATATCGTACGACGGAGTGACGGAACAACAAAGCTCGAGTGGAATTATCGTATCCACCGGCGCGGGAAGTACGGGATGGTTGAGCTCGGTTATGAATATGACGAATGGTGTGAGCACTACATTCAGCAGGAGCCACAGTTCTGAAGTTCATTTGAAGCTTCCATGGAACACGGACAAGCTGGCATTTGTAGTCAGGGAACCGTTCCTGAGCAAATCCTCGGGCACGAACATCTCAGCGGGACTAATTTCTGATGGGAATAAACTTTATCTCGAGTCCCTGATGCCATCAAATGGCCTGCTTTTCAGTGACGGCATTGAATCGGACTTTCTACATTTTAATTCAGGTTCAAAACTTGAAATCGGAATCGCGAAACAGAGAGCGAATCTGATCGTGCGATCAAAAAAGTGATCCCGGACCTTTCCGCAAACAATTTTCCCGAAGTTGCCGTCGCACTTCTTAGAATCAGGAAAGAATCTCATATTGCGTGAAAAACTTGGGACATGTATTTGCTTTTTCCCGGACGTCATCAACTTCTCACGGCTTTTCAGTTTTCTTATCTGAATTCAATTATTTCCGGAGGCCGCGATAAATGTATCGATATAAACGGTAAATCAATATCGATTGACAGATTGGACGCAATAGTCTTTGCGGTGACATCAGCCAACCACAGCAATACACGAAGGAACCCTATCCCATTTTATCTTCGCGCGCTTGCTATTCAGGAGTTTGCCCGTGAATTGAATGTACCATCGTACGTTTATGGAATTGACGACGTCGGAAATCTTCCAAACTTCGCCAGTTATACAATTAAAAGAATCAAACACGAGAGCGAAGGCTTTTTCGATTTCAATCCTGCAAACACAGTAGTTCTGTGTTCTACACCCGTTTTAGAAATGTATGATGATCTCGGTTTTTCCATCTTACCCGCGGAACTCGAGAATCGCCGGAGTTGGAAGTATCACACTCCTTTGCCGTGGCATTTAGTCAAGAAGATTGCCGGTGATTTAAACTGGAATCAAACAGAAGACATTGTGACGCGGATTCATCCCGCTTCCCGGGAATTGTTCGAAAAATATAGTCTCGATGAGAAGGTAAGACTGCTGTTCAAAGATAAAATGATAGGTGATGACGGAGACATCACGGCAACACGCGACTACAATAGTTATGTCCGCCAGATGGATCAGATTGCGGAATTGAAATATACCGAAACAGCACCTTACATACGACCGGGCCGGATCGGCGACATCGGCTGTGCCGTGGGTTCCTGGATCAGACTCGCGTGCATGGACGAACGTTTTCGCGAATCAGATTTTTATGGTATTGAAGTCGCAAGACATTTGTTCGACATATGCAGCTATCGGAAACACAACGGCCAATTTGCTAACCCGTTCGTATTCTTCGCTCAACGAAATGCAGTCACAGGTCTGGTCTTCGACGCGAACTCAATGAACACCATCCACACATCATCACTAACGCACGAAATCAAATCCTATGGAAGTCAGGATGAACTGATTCAGTTCATTCGCAACCGCTATGACGAATTGGCCGACGGCGGCGTGTGGGTAAATCGGGATGTTGTTGGCCCCGAGGATAAGGAAAAGAAGGTACTGCTGAAGCTAGACAAATCTGATGGGAGGAATGATAATTATGATCGCACTATTCCCTCTCGTGAAGAGCTTGCTGATTACCTCAGTGGTCTCTCGACTTACGGCAGGTTCCGTCGTTTCGCGCGTGACTTTCGCCGTCAGGAAAACTACGTCCTGCAATTTAAGGAACTTGTGGTTGACACCCAGGAATTCATTGAGCTTTCGCTTGCAGACGCTTGTGAGTTTATGAGCCGCAAAGACTATATCGACAACTGGGAAAGTGAAATGCATGAAACCTTCTGTTTCTGGGATTTCGAAGAATGGCGAAACAACCTGGAGGCTGCCGGATTTAAAGTACTTCCGGAATCCCGTGCGTACACAAACGAATGGATCGTTGAAAACAGATTCATAGGCAAGGTCGAACTATTCGAGCAATCAATAGAAGGACTTGTTCGTCTGTCCTACCCCGTCACCAACATGATTCTTGTCGCCGAAAAACAGTGACGGTGAAGCCATGGTCTGACATCGACAGAACAACATTCCAGAGGGTTAACTGTCGACGTCCGCCTCTCGCTGCACGTACGAAGGCACACACCGACGTGCTGAATTACGCTTGCGGTCGCAGTCTCCATTTTTCGGCCAATGCTGCATTGAAACCATCTGCGTCTTTGGGATTGGGGATGCCGCGACCGGTCTCGATATAACTTTTCAAACTGTTACCGATGTATCCACTCCAGGCATCCTGGCACACCTTATAGCACTCATCATCAGGAGTCAATCCGTCATGAGTAAAGGTCACCTTGGTCTGGGCCCCTTCCGCCACGATATCAAATATGAGGTGGGTGCCAGCCCATTCGGTCTTGTCCTTTATGAAGTTGAATTCGTTTTCAAGCACGCGGTAGACCAGACGTGACCCACGGACTGATTCCGTGAGCTGCAACTTGCACAGGTGAATGTCCTTGTAACGATAAAAGAAGATTTCATTCAGCTTGTCGGTGTCGCCATCGATTTCCTCACTCCACCAGCCCCGGAAATTGCGGATAGCATCGAAGGATTCAGCGGGAGTTTTGTGTACCAAAATCGCTTTGCTAAAGCTGCCATTTCGCAAAATAGTATCGTTGTTTACTTTCATTGTCGTAGGTTGTAACATGATTAAGCAGCTGACACAGGCTGGGTTGAGATCAATGTCAATAATTTTTCCTGCAGGTACATGTCCCACGCCGTCGAACATGAATCATAGCATTCTATTTCGGGAGTCAATCCCTCGTGTGTGAAGCGAAGTTGCGTTTGGTCTCCGATCCGGGAAATCTCAAAGATGATTCTAGTGCCATCCCATTCGTCTTGCTTGTCAATGAAAGTAAGTCCGCTCTCCGTAACCAACCAGACCACCCGCTTATCGGGCACTACATCGACAAGCTTCTGGCGCGAGTAGTGCGCTCCGCCGCCGGCCCGAAAGCTAAACTCGTCATTGAGCGCTGACGTTTCGCCTGTAATCTCTTCCGAATGAAAGCCTTGCCACCATCCCCTGACATTCAGAACCGCATTGAATACCTGGCGGGGTGATTCGTCAACCAGGAGAATTACCGTGAAGTGTTTTTTCATTATCTAATTTTTTACGTATTCGTTTCGGAACAAAAGTAGATACGCTTTGTCTTGTATACATTGGGCAAAATAGACATTATAACGGGTGGTTTTGGACATACCGAATATTTATCTTTGACGCAACTGAAAATCATATGAAACACCTCACCATTTTAGTTCCGAACGGCGAAGCCAATAACCTGAGCAGCATTGTCGGTGCTTACAAGATATTTTCCCGTGCCAACGCATACCGGCAAAGTCTCGGCAAGAAAGAGATATTCAGAATCCAGCTCGCCGGCATCTCGAAAAAAATCAGGTTTTACGACGGACTATTTTCAGTGAAGCCCCATACCCATATCTCGGCAATCCGAAAGACAAATCTTATTATCATTCCGTCACTCAATCATAATTACGAACAGTCGGTGAAAAAGAACAAAGCGCTGGTAAGTTGGATCGAAATGCAATACAACCAGGGTGCTGAAATTGCCAGCATCTGCACCGGAGCCTTTCTACTTGCTTCAACGGGACTGCTAGACGGCAAGTCGTGCTCAACGCACTGGAGTGTAGCCGATCATTTGAGAATTCGGTTTCCGGACATCCGGGTACGGATGGATAAACTAATCACGGATGAAAAAGGAATCTACACCAACGGTGGCGCATACTCCTTCCTGAACCTGATCATCTATTTGGTTGAAAAATTCTTCGACCGTCAGACCGCGATTTATTGCTCGAAAGTTTTTCAAATCGATATTGACCGTCAAAGTCAGTCGTCATTTATCATATTCAAAGGCCAGAAAGAACACAACGATGACGTTGTAAAGAAAGCCCAGGAGTACATTGAGAAAAATCCACATGCTAAGATTTCCATCGAAGACTTGTCAGCCACGCTTGCTGTAGGCAGGCGAAACTTTGATAGAAGATTTATAAAGGCCACTGGTGACACGCCAATGGAATACGCCCAACGTGTTCGCATCGAATCAGCGAAACGGGCATTCGAGACGAGTCGCAAATCGATCAACGAAGTGATGTACGAAGTTGGTTATGCAGACGCGAAAGCCTTCAGAGACGTTTTCAGAAAAATAACGGGGCTTTCACCAATGGAATACCGGAGCAAGTACCAGAAAGCAGATAGCTTCTCATAGGTTTCGACATTTCTTCCTTATCATAAAGGGGCTGGATTCCTCAGGTATTTATTGCCGTCCTGACAAAATTCTCTTACGTTGCAACGGATTGCCCGTACAGCGGGTCATTTCAATGCTCAGCTTTTACAAACTACTATGCGGAAAGTAATCCTTGACCTCGCAGTCACACTCGACGGTTTCATTGAAGGACCTAATGGCGAAATTGATTGGTGTATAATGGACGATGACATGGGCTTTGATGCGTTCCTTTCGAGTATAGACACAATTTTTTACGGAAGAGTAAGCTATGAAGCCTGGGGCACTTTCCAGCCCGCACCGGAAGCCAGTTCAACAGAACAAATATTATGGAATGAAGTACACTCAAAAAAGAAGTTTGTCTTTTCGCGGCAGATTAAAACCGACAGAGACGCCACGTATATAACGTCCGATGATATTGCGAATCGCGTGTCGGAAATCAAAGCCCAGCATGGTAAAGACATCTGGTTGTATGGCGGGGCCGGTCTAATCAAGACGTTCATGGATTTAGGGCTAATCGATGTATACCGAATTTCCGTGCATCCCATCGTACTAGGTAAGGGCAAACCCTTGTTTGAAGATATCAAAGAACGTATCAACCTGAACTTAATCAAAACAAATCAGTTCAGGTCGGGTGTAGTCCAACTTATTTACGAATCGGCGAACGAAATTTAACAGGAGCGAGAAGGATATCATATCCCGGAGCATACCCCGAAATGAAATCCTAAAAGGCCCGTGGCTTCTCTTCCATCCGTCAGGAAAGCCTTTGTCGCTGCCGGGAGCTACCCAATATTGTCGCATCCGGCCACTCGTAATGGCGGAAGAGCACCCCCTGCGACTCCATCAATCCCTTACCTTTGTAATACAAAACAAACAATCAAAAACAAAATATATGGTAACTACAGCCGACACTTCTTCAGCCTTGACGATTTCAAAAGGACGCCTCTGGACGGCGCGGATAATGGGCGGAATAGTAATTCTGTTCATGCTCATGGACAGCATCTTCAAATTTATTCCCAATGAAGAAGCTTTGAAAGGAACCACAGAACTTGGGTATCAGGTGCATCACCTGCCAATACTTGGCACACTAGGATTGGTAAGTATAATTCTATTTGCCATCCCGCGAACACAGATCCTCGGAGCAATTCTGCTCACCGGATATTTCGGCGGAGCCATTGCTACGCATGTCCGGATGGACAATCCGCTGTTTACACACATTCTTTTCCCCGTCTACCTTGCCTTGCTTATGTGGGGATCGGTTTGGCTCAGGTCGGAGCACCTTAGGCAACTAATTCCCTTCCGCAGATAATTCGAAAACACCGGCATTTCAAAATATTTATGCTTACTGGAATCACATCTCCTAATGCTTTTTTCACGAGCTACAAAGAAGCCGCGTGGGAAAAAGACGTTGGCAGTATGATCGGCTTATACCACAACGATGTTTTGATCTATGATATGTGGGACGCCAATGGATTCACATCCGGGTTGAAGGAATGGTCAGCAATAATCACGGAGTGGCTAACATCGCTGAATGACGAACGGGTACGCGTCAGTTTTGACATGATCAATGTTCAGAAAAGTGAACTTATGGGATTTGCCAGCGCTTTGATCCAATATCAGGCACTGGCCCCCGACGATACCGTACTTCGTGGCATGCGAAACAGAATAACTTTGTGTTTTCTTAAAACGGGTGAATTCTGGAAAGTGAAACATCAGCACACGTCGGCACCCATTGATGCAAACCTCCAGGCGAATCTGGCTATATAAGAAATTGTTATTCAGACTTCAGGCTGTTCACCGGACTCATCATTGCGGCCCTGATGGCTTGAAAGCTCACCGTTACCAGAGTAATCAACAACGCGACCATACACGTCACCAAAAATATCCACCACTCCACGGGAGTCCGGTATTCATAGCCGTCAAGCCAGTTAACAGCGAAATAGTAGCCCAGCGGAATTGCGATGAAGCATGAGATAATTGCTAGGCCGACAAAGTCTTTTGACAGCATTCGCCAGAGCATTGGCACAGACGCACCTAATACCTTGCGGATACCGATTTCTTTTGTACGTTGTTCCGCCACGTAGGAAGCCAGCCCGAATAGTCCCAGGCAACTGATGAGAATCGCCAGTACTGTGAATATACCGACCAGTTTGCCGACACGCGACTCGAATGTATACTTCTCCAAAAACTCGTCGTTGGCGAACCGGTATTCGAATGGCGTGCCCGGGTTATACTTCACAAAAATTTTGTTCAATTGCCCGACAGCCGAACTCAGACTGGCATTGGCGCTGATTTTCACGTTGATGAACCCCGCGCGGTCAAACGGATCGATCACAAAGATTGTAGGCTTGACGGGCTCATAAAGTGATTGCGTTATCATATCTTTCACAACCCCTATCACGTGGTAATTCCTGCCATAACCACTGATGACTTCGCTGATCGGACTATCAAAGCCCATGTAATTGACTGCGGCTTCGTTTAGTATGATAGCTGACGAATCAGAAACAAAATCTTTGGAAAAATCGCGACCTTCTTTCAACGTCCACCCTACTGTTTTGCCGAAGTCGTAATCAATAGCACCTCTGTAAATATGGTCCTGCTGGTTGGGATCCTTACCCCGCCACTCGAAGCCCCAGTCGGAATACCACATGTTGGTAACAGATGTCTCAGACGCCGATACTTCCGTGAACGCGCCGGTTCCCAGCAGTTCTGTACGTAGTGCGACGAAATTTCTTTTTACCTCGTCGGTCTTTATGGGGATCGTGAGCAAACCGTTCATTTCATAACCGGTGGGCCGGCTCCTCGCATACTCGATCTGTTGGTGCACGATCAGCGTTCCAATAATAAGAACAACTGAAACCGTGAACTGCACAACCACGAGGGCCTGGCGTGGCATCGACGAATACCTTCCGGACCTGAATGTACCCTTCAACACCCTGACAGGTTTAAATGCCGACAAGTAAAAAGCGGGATAGATTCCGGAAATGAAAGCGACAAACCACACAAGAGCCCCTAACGTCACCCATAGCCAAACATTAGTCCAATCGATGGAAAGGTTCTTTCCGGCGATTTCGTTGAACCAGGGAAACGATAGTTGTGTGAGAATGACTGCGAACATGAAAGCAAGAAATACGATGAGAAAGGACTCGGAGAAGAACTGCACAACCAGTTGACTACGTGCCGACCCCACGACTTTACGCACACCTACTTCTTTGCTTCGTTTTTGTGACCTGGCCGTGCTAAGATTCATGAAGTTGATACACGCGAGAAGCAAGACGAACCCACCTATTGATCCGAATAAAAGCACATAGTCAATACGACCCCCGGCAATGCTACCATTCTCAAAATCTGAATACAAATGCCACTTTTTCATCGGATGAAGAAAAAGTTCAGGACTGAATCGCTTATCGCTGTCACTGACGTTTCTAAGCTTTGCATCGCGAATTACTACCGATGCTTTCGGAATTTCAATGTTGTCTTCGACTTGGACGAATACTTGCAGCCAATTGTTCACCCATCCGAAATTCCGGCCACCCCGATTCACAAGAATATCAAGTGGTGCGACGAAGGCTAACTCACCACGAAAGGAAGAATTCTCCGGAATGTCGGCATATACTCCGGCAACTTTGAGGTCAACGTCATCGTCAAGTCGAATAACTTTGCCTACAGGATTAGCTGCGCCAAAAAAGTTCTTCGCTGTTGAAACAGAAAGCATGATTGAACTGGGATCACCTAAGCCTGCACGCGTTCCATGAAGCATCTGCAGGTCCAGCAACTCAGGACCGTCGGCTTCCATAAAACTGCCTGTTGACGTCGAGACTTTTCCCTCGTGCTCAAGAACAGAGCTGGTTGGGAACGAAGACATGGCTACAAGTTTGAAATAGTTTCCGTAATTCTCCCGAAGCTCCTTCCCTAGCTGATAAGATTGACTTGACCACGTTTCGATGGTGCCGTCGACGGTGTTGTTCTGCAGCACAATCGCAACCTCGTCATAATTATTCTGGTGCTTGTTGAAAGACAACTCATCATGGACCCATAAACCGATCAATATGGCAATTGAAATTCCCAGGGCAAGACCGGAAATATTAATAAATGAATAGCCTTTGTCGCGCATTAGGTTCCGCCATCCTATTTTGAAGTAGCTCTTGTACATACTGTAAGTGTTTACGTTCCTGGGAATAACAACTGATTTTATGATGCCCGGCCTGAAGAGAAGAACAACATCGCGAATGAATTGAAGATCCGCCTTTCGCTTCCCTTCTCTCCTAACGCGTTCGCCGTACACCTCCAGCAAGTCGCCTTCAATGTGGTCGAGCAAATTCGGATCGCAGTACCAACGAAAGAAACGGTGAAGAATCCGGGGCGGCATTGTTGGTTTCGGTTTCATATCAGCGAACTGGTTTGGTATCAAAAGCTATTTTTGGAATCGCATTCCAAAGCGCATTCCGGGTATCCCTTGTATATTCGATTGCACGTTTTCCCAGTGCAGTGATCCGATAATATTTCCTGGGTCGGCCCATGCGTTCATCGGTCGCCTCACCATTGTACGATTTGATATAGCCTTTATCTTCCAGCCTTACAAGTGCGGAGTGCATCGCACCCATACTGACCTGCCGCGACAACCTGGTTTCAATCTCGTTTTTGATAGCGACTCCGTAGGCACCGTCGTGTAACACTCCAATGGTAAGGATTACGATCTCTTCAAACTCACCTAGCTGATACTTCTTCATATCATACTTTTTTCCTGTTTGTAGGAATAACAATTATGCCAGGAATAAAAACTCCTTATTTCCTCTCTATTGAAGGGATGGTATGGCCGTTTGCGTCCGTCTACGGACGAATTAGTTCGATACTGATAATATATGAGATTGGTGAGGGGCCCGGGCGTGGAGGGGCAGCCCCGGCGCGCGATTTTCTCCAACGCATCCACGGAGGCGGGGCAGGACTAAAGTCCAGTTTCCATCGCTTTCTAATTCCTCCGGATAAATCCGGAGGTTATTGAGGAATGCATTGTTCTCGAATTGATTATAATCAATTGCAGGGCTTTAAAAGCCCCCTTCTAATGAGCATCACGAATTAACAATTCCTGGGGACGGAATCTTATTAAACCTTGGATAAATACGAAGGTTGTTGAGGAATGCAATGTTCTCGAACCATCCTAATTACTCAGGGCTTAAAAGGCTTTTAGAATGGAGCGTCACGAATAACAACACGGCGAGGAGGATCTTCTCACCTAACCCCCGGCACTTACATCTGAATTACTTTTCACAAGTAATTGTGATGGCGGATACCCATATTGCTTGATGAAACATTCGCGGAAATATTTCGCGTCGGAGAAACCAACCATGTAGACCACCTCGAATACGCGGTACTGCTGCGATTTCAGCAGCATCGCAGCCTCTGAAAGCTTTATTGAACGAACGTATTCGCCGGGTGACAATCCCGTAAGCATCTTGATCTTCTTGTAAAGCAGCGATCTGCTCATGTTAAGTTCTTCGCAAACGCTGTCGAGGTTGAAGTCAGGCTTATCGAGATTCCGTTTCAGGATCTCGTAGATTCGCTGCAGCAGGTGTTCATCAGGAGATGCTAGTTCTTTCTTTTCGGGGGCCCTGGTAATGAACGTATTCCGGTAATGCCTTTTCAGGTTTTCTCTTGATTGAAGCAGGTTGTTGATCGTAAGGCCAAGCATCTCCGGACTGAATGGCTTGGTGATGTAATAGTCTGCGCCGATTTCCAGTCCTTCACGGTGATGTGAAAAGGCCGTCTTAGCAGTGAGAAGAATGACGGGGATATGACTTGTTTTGATATTACTCTTTAACGCCTTGCAGAGATCGACACCATTCATTTCCGGCATCATTACGTCACTGATTACCAGGTCGGGGTTTAGGTCATTAGCCGCCTTCAAACCTTTCCTGCCGTTATCCTCCTGATATATTTTGAATTCTTTCTCAAAATACTGACTGAGAAAGCTTCTTACTTCGTGATCATCCTCAACTATCAGAATGCTTTTCAATCCTTTTCTTGACGGTTCATCCTGGTCTGAGGCCTGGCCATCAATGAGCAGCGGATTCGGCTCCAAGACATCTGTTCCTGCTGACTCATCAAGCACATACTCATGTGGCAGGAAATGTTCCTTTCCAATCGGCAGTTTAATCGTGAAAACGGAACCTTTGTCTTCAACGCTGCTGACGGAGATCTGACCTTTGTGAAGATACACGAGTTTCTTCGCAAGCGCCAGCCCGATACCGGAGCTCAACGGATGCTTTGTGTTGCCGTTGTAAAACCAATCAAAAATATACTTGAGATCTTTCCTTTGTATACCAATACCGTTGTCCCTGATTTCGATCACGACTCTGGCTGGTCCATCCTTGTCTTCCTGGCGACGGACGTTGATTTCTATTGAGTTCCCGTGACCTATGTATTTAAAGGAATTGGAAAGTATGTTGTTGACGGCCATTTCGAGTTTTTCCCGGTCAAACCATGTGATGATTGACGGAACTTCGCTGTGAAACGTAAACTTTAGCTTCCTTCGGATCGCTAGTTCGCGGAAAGTCACATGAATTTCTTCAAGGAAGTGAACGACATCGTCCTCCCGAATTTTCAGGAGCAGGTTTCCCGTCTCCACCTTGCGGTAATCGAGAAGCTTATTTATAAGATGCAGCAGTCTGAATGAATTCTTATATATGAGTTTTAATTTTTTCCCTGTCGGTGTAACGGTGCCCTCACGGGTAAGGAGTTCCTCCAACGGTCCGATCATTAAGGTTAGCGGTGTTCTGAATTCGTGGGATACTTCTGTAAAGAAACTCAGCTTTTCCTGGACGAGCTTGCGTTCCCGTTTTCGGCGGTTGTTCTCTATGGTGAGCCGGCGACGCAGGAAACTGTTCCGCTTCCTGATCCGATAGGCCATGTATCCGAGCAAGCCGATGGCGACTGCGTACAACGCATAAGCTACAGGTGTCTTATGGAACGGGGGCAGTATCTCCACCTCAATGCTTGCATAGTCGTCAGGCCATACGTTATCCTGATTTGTGGCCTTTACCATGAACGTATATTGCCCCGGCGCGAGGTACCGATATGTGGCGAGGCGTTCGCCGTGTGTGTAATTCCATTGTTCGTCTATGCCATCAAGCTTATAGGCGTATCTGTTCTTTTCCGGATAGACGTAATTGATTCCCGTAAACTGAAATGTTAGCACCGATTGATCCGACGGGAGGGTAATTCTTTTCGTCTCGTCGATAACTTTGTCGAGTGTAAAATCACCATTTTGTTTGTTACCGACCTTAACGGGACGATTAAAAAGCTGAAATCCCGAGATCATCACCTTTGGTGTGGTTGATGCAAAGGTTACGTGTTCAGGATAGAAGAGACTTAAACCCGCTGTACCGCCAAAACACACATACCCCTTCTGCAGGTTATTGAGAGCCGAGCCCGGGTTGAACTGGCCACTTTGCAGGCCCTCGAAGGAGGTGAAGTTGAAAAATTCTTCACTATCCGGGTCGAATCGCGACAGACCCTTGATGGTGCTGATCCAAATTTTACCGGCGTCGTCGACAGCAAGCCCGTAGATTGTGTTGTTGATCAATCCATCTTCCACAGCGTATCTTTTTAACGTTTCGCGGTGAATGTCGTAACTTATCAATCCGCCACCACCTGTACCAATCCAAAGTTTGTTCTCGCTGTCAAGTGCAAGGGCAAAGACTACGTTGCTTTTCAAGGGGTTATCAGGCCCGGTGCCTTCACTAAAAACTTTCCACTCATCGGTTTCTGGCTTGTAGTATTGTAGCCCATTGCCATAGCATCCTACCCAGAAGTTGCCGGATTTATCTTCGACTATTGCCCTGACGTCGACGTTCCGGGAAACCGAGCTTCCGGGCGGATACCGAAATGTTTTCGTTTCCGGGTCAACAACGCAAAGGCCGCCGCGTGTGGCACCTACCCAAATCCGTTTCTTCGAATCCTGAAAGATCAGGCGAATCTGATTCCCGAGAGGAGTCTTTGAGTCGGCATGCACGTACGATTCAAATTTGTCGTTGATGCGGTCGTAGCCGAGGAGTCCGTTAGAGTACGTTCCGAACCAAAGATTGTCCTCAATGTCCCTATACGCGGACATTACCACATCATCGGTAATGCCACCCGAATTCGCAGAGGTGCGATAGTGCCTGAGTATCGTGCCATCGGTGTCGAGTTTGTAAATGCCATCACCGTCTGTGCCTGCCCAGATAAGACCGTCAGCATCGTTGGTAAGGCCGTAGTACGAAATGTTGCTTTCCGCTCCATTAGAAAACTTCTTTGGCTGAAATGTAATGAATCGGCGTTCCACGTTACTGATCATATATATGCCGTCCCCGTGCGTTCCGATCCATATATTCTTGTCCTTGTCTTCAAAGAGCGAGCGTACTGTATGACGTGAGACGTCGTGCGCATCAAGTGTAGCTATCTTTACAAAATCGAGTTTTTCCGGTTTACGGCCTTCGAAATCTTTCAGGCTCACCTGATGCAAGCCGTGTCCCTGTGTTCCGATCCAAAGGTTTTTGTAGGAATCGAATAATAAAGAAAAGACCGGAAGTCCCGCTATTGGCGTCTCTGAACTGAAGCTGAAGAACCGGTTTTCCTTTCTTAAGAAGACAACGAGCCCTTTTGTGGTCGCAATCCATATATTTCCAAGATGATCCTCGGTGAGACTTTTGACATACAACGACGGCAACTTGGCTGCTACTGTAAGCGAGTCATCCTTCACTGGCACACCGGCTTCTGAAATACGGAAAACATCAAGTCCGTTGTCCTGAGTACCTGACCAAAGCAAACCATAACTGTCTTCGAGAAGCGCAATGGTTGCCGTGCTTGAGAGCGAGGGTAGTCGTTGCTTCGTGTAAGGAATGTATTGACGGGAAGCCCGTTTGAATTCGGCCAGGCCGTCCCAATACCAACCAATCCACAAGCGACCTGACGCGCTCTCAGATATAAAACTAACATCATTGTTGTGCGACGTCGTATCGCGGTAGGATGTTAATTCTTCTGTGGACAGATCAAACCTGTACAACCCACTTCGCGACGATATCCAAAGATTCCTTTCTTTGTCAGCCAATATACACTGGACGAAATTGTCATGGAACTGAGGTTGCCCTTGTACCGAAAAGTCGAACGAATCAAAGGAGTACCCGTTGAACCGATTGAATCCATCATCTGTCGCGAACCACATCAGACCTTTATAGTCCTGTGTTATGCCGTTAACCACAGCCTGAGAAAGTCCTTCATTTATGCCGTACTTCTTAATAACGCGGTTAACAATGCGCTGGCCATGAGTTTCGCCGAGTAAACAGCACACGAAGACAACGGTGAGTATGCACGCCCCCTTTCTGAGAAGTGTTAATTCATTCACGTGCACTTCACCCTGCTGCTTCATTTATATTTCAGATCAGAAGAAATTTTCAATAGTACCGGAGACCGGAGATCGTAATCAATTTCACTGATTGCAATCCTTTCTTATTTCAAGTTTACTTCGAGTATGGACACCTCCGTCGGCTCCATGTCCACAGCCCTCTCACCGGATTCCTGTCCGACTTCCTGCACGAAAAGGTGAAGCTTATTTTTTACTTTCCAAAGTTCCGTATCAAAAGCAGGTTCCCATCGACCTAACTTTTGTTGTGCAACGTCGTAGGTGTTCCAGGTTTGCGTGGCTAAATCAAAACGCGAAATGACAACACGGTCCATGCGTTCGTCATCCCGGTAGATAAGGTACAAAGCTTTGGCGTTTTTTGCACGTTTAAATACTAACTGCGGCCGGCTTATCGGGATACTGCGGGATCCCATCCCCGAAAGGTCGAAGTCTTGTGTTCGCGATGTGGCTTTTGATGTAATCCATTCAGCATCGCGCTTCCCGATCACGTAGTACTGCGTACACGAATCTGTGGTATTCCTGAAGTAAGTTGCGATATAGGGATTACCGAAGTCGTCAGTGGTAATGGAAGTTTGATTGATCAAGTTGCTGTTCTGCGGTATTCGTGCCGCGTACTCTGCAGTTCCCTGGCGGATTGGAAGCTGATACTGTTCCCCTGTTGACTTCTGCCAGGTTTTACCCCCGTCACTTGAAACCGCATAACACATATCATGATTCGTTTCAACGTTGTAGGTCTCTCTCCAGACCCATGAAAGGTGGATCGTTCCTTTTTCGCCGACACACATTTGCCAGTAGGCATTACGTTTCCCTTCGCCGTCGAGGATGTTGTCGTGGATTCTATCCCACTTCCCTGCTCCGACTGCATAGCGGTTCATCACAAGATTTCCTTGTCCTGATTGCCCGTCGCGGTAAGCGAAGATCAGATTGCCCGATGGCAACCGATAGAATTCCGGGTAGCTTACACTGCTTTCGTTTCGGCCAACCATGGGTTGTGGCGGTCCCATGACCAGTGACCCTGGTTCTGTGCTCCGGCAATAATTCAGATTGTTATTGTGGTGATCCCAGGCCATATGCAAATACCCATCATCATCAATCATTATATTGATTACGTTGTGCGCGTCCAATGCATTTCCAGTGTATTGCGTCCGGGATATTTGCCAGTTGGCTGATCCCAGCTTTCGTTTTGCCAGTATCACGGTTGCGCTACTGTCGTAGTACGCCACATACTGAAACCCCCCATGCGACACCACGGCATTCTTCCGGAAGATGGTAGCATTGACCATTGTTTTGGCCCAACCTGGTCCCACCGATATTTTAGTGACTCGCTTAACCTGACATCCCGATAATAAAAGGAAAATGACCAGGCCGGCTAAAAAGGTTTTTTTCATGATTCAGATTTCACGATGCAGGCGAAAGCCTTCCAATTTCCTACTGACCTATCTTTTCTTTACAGCGCTTTGTCAATCGGGAAATCTTTCCCTCCATAAGCCTTCTTACTTGTCCAATCCATTGATGGTAACGACCAGAAGTCATCTTCTGCGGGAAGTCCTAATGGGAGGAACGCAGCCGTACACAGGTAAAGGCTTCCGGTCGATATATACCGTTCACCAATTTCGGGTTGGTGGCCAGAGAATCCAATAGTTAGCCAGCCATTTTTGTCGAAGGTTTTTGGGGCTTCCATACTTCGGCGGATCACTGCCGTTAGTGCGCTCCGGACCTGCGCAGGTGGAAGCGAATCGGGCAATATTTTCTGAAGCGCCATTTGAGCCAGCAATTGAAACGCGCCACACCGATAGGCAAGTGATCGGCCCACAGGTGGGAAGGTGCCCTCGGGAGAGATCAGCCTTTCCTGAATAGCGGCGTAGCGTTGTGCCCGCTGCGTGAATTTTTGAAGTGGCTGCTGAATGTTCGCGCCGTTGTCATGCAACGTTTTGACTATATCAAGAAGCATTGGATGAATGACAAAACTATTGTAGTAATCGAAGTGGAATTCGGGGCCATCGCCGTAGACCCCATCCCCTTTGTACCACGCTTCGTGTTGTTTGATCGCGTAATCAACCCGAACAGGGTCGTAATCTCCGGCAAACTTCAATAGTGCGGCCTCTACCATTGCTGTAAACAGGAGCCAGTTGCTGTAATGGGGCTTGATTATCCTGGTTGAACGCAATGCCTTTATCAGATTTTCCTGTGTCGGTTTGTCAAGGTTCCCCCAAAGTGCCCGCGGTGCTCTCAACAAGGCATGCGCGAGAAATGCAGCATCAACCAGTGGTTGTCCGCCCTTGATGAAATTCATATACGAGGCGGAAGCCGGTGTTACTGCATGATGGATCGACTGGCATGCGAGATCTGTGAATTTTTTCCGCATGCCTCCTTCCTTTGTATTGCCACTACCCAGCTCGAGCCACGGCGCCAGGCCTGCCAGACCACGACCTATCGCTTCAAGGTATGTTACCGTTTGGCGATCGGCGAGGGTATTTGGATAGCATTCCACCGGCATGCGGGAGATCAGTTTGTCATCGGCAAGTGCTTCCACCAGGGGCAGCGTTATACGCGTGAGCATGTTTACCCAGTATTCGCGATCCGATGCTCCGTTAACCGGCTGGGCACCGGTTCCGGCCGTATTGCCTAAAAGACCCGTTGCGCCGAATAATG
Source organism: Bacteroidota bacterium (assembly GCA_023417785.1). Classification (GTDB taxonomy): domain Bacteria; phylum Bacteroidota; class Bacteroidia; order Cytophagales; family Cyclobacteriaceae; genus Ohtaekwangia. The sequence continues at coordinate 160 of JAEZEH010000038.1, read as the reverse complement.
ATATCCCTTTGAGAAAGTTTCTTCGTACCATGATTGATTTCTTGTTTCCTGAAGCACCTCATTTCAAATTTAACTTAATCACTTCGCTTCCCGCAAGCAAAAAAGCACCGGATCCATATTCCTGAAAGTTGTCAATAGTCACCTTATCCGGGGCGGCTCC
>JAEZEH010000123.1 GCA_023417785.1 Bacteroidota bacterium | reverse complement strand
ACTATCGTTATTGTCATTTGAGTTCGTTCGCCGAAATCAACGCGGTCGCTGTCTACGTCTTCTATGGTTAGTATAATGGTTTCATCATCTTCATAAACACCATCATTCAAAATCCCGATATTTATCGTAGCTGAAGTCTCACCCTGCAGGATTTCTACTTCGCCGATGGATCCCGTTATTTCGTAATCCGCCGTGGCGGCGTTGGTGCTCGTTCTCCGGGTTGCTGTTCCGCTGATAGAATATTCCACCACTAAATCTTCAGGGGCAGGTCTGTCGAGCTCAATTTTCACAGGCAGATTTCCGTCAGGCTCGTTTACTGAGACGTTAGACAAGGCAAAGGCTACTTTAGGCCGTGGCGCCGGCTCATCGTCATCTTTACAGGAATTCAGATACAATACACTGAATGTGGAAAATACCGCCAGGGTACTTAGCAATTTTAGTTTATTCATGCGTCAAAAGGTGGGTATTCAATCAAAGTAAATCAATATAACAAAAATCCCGCACTCCTCAGAACATACTTTGCGGGTGGTTACAAACAGGTGGCCGAAGGTCTTTATTCAATAATCTGGACGTAAAACCGCCATCCACTGCAGGGATTGTAAAGCTGGAAAAAGAACTCATTTACGCGGTATGCATAGGTTTTTCCCCCTGCCGTAAGCAAATCCAGGTAGGTGTCAATGTTTTCAACATTGGTCCGGGGATCCAGGGGCCGGAAGATCGAGACCTCATCAGCAAACGTAAACTCGATTACATTTCCGTTGTACGTTGCTGTGTATTCCTTGACAACAATGGCAGTGCTGCCATCGGGATTTGCCACCAGAAAACCCATGGCGTCAAATCCGTCAGAATTATTGTACACGAGGAACCAATCGACTCCCACAATATCTGCGCGGACCTGCGCACCCATCGACATGCCGTCCTCGTTGAACATGTAGTCAACCGGTGCGGCATAAATTTCTGCAGTCGTCCTGAATGCGGCACCGCCGTTGTCATAAAGACTGGTTTCCAGTGTGATGGCTTCGTTCAAAGACGTCAGGCCGTCGTATACTGGTGCTGTGGATGGCTCGGGACAAATATTTATTGGTACTTCACCAAACTCCGTCAGCAAGAGACTTTTTACATAGACACGGGCACCATTGAAATTTACGTCGAGGGGAGTTTCGAATACAATAGAGTCGCCCCTCAGGTAATAACCGGTCATGATGTTCACCGCCTGGCCACTGCTTTCGTCGGTTTTCAATGAAACGTAATTGAAAAATGCCACGCGGCGAAGGTTATCAAGTGAGAAGTATACCGCGGCATTCCTTGCATCATACGTAAGCCGGCAGGAGGATGGGAACTTCTGCAGGTTAGCGGAAATTGCTTGCGCGGGCAGCGCCGCATCTGCTTCAGAAGCTTCCTGGAAAACCACCGTTGTTCGGGGCGCAGGATCCGTCTTACTTACAAAAACCAGATCATTGTCCGGGGTTTTGCTTGCATAATTGAATTCATACTCGGCCAGAAACGTAGCCTGATCCTGCTCGAACAGATAACTGAAGAATGAATAGCTTTCGAATATAAGTTCAAGGCCCAGTGAACTATCAATCCGGTAGGTAATAGTCTGATCGAAAAACTCGCCCTCATTCTGGGGTAAGTCTGACTTGATGTGTACCTCCCCATTCGCTTCAAACTTCAGGAGTACCCAATAGGATCCTGAACCGTCTTCAGGCTGGTACTTCAGTTTCCAACCAAACTGTGGACGCACCAGATCTGATTTCAAATCAGTAATTGCTGCGGCTGCTCTTTCGTCGGCAGGTGTTTCAAAGATTCGTTGATCATCGTCTTTACAGGCGACAAGGACCAGGAGCAGGAATATGAATCGGTATATAATCGTTTTCATCACTGAAGCTTTTGTTGGATAAGTGCACGAACCTGAAGCAAGTCTACCCCTGTATTCTGTTCATAGTGTGAAAGCACAGCATTGTATTTTCTTCGCAACATGACGCGGCCTTCATTGCGGGCCGCGCAGTCGCCACCGGAAGGACATGCCTCATCGTTGATGTAGATATCAAAGAAGCCTTCGTCAAAAAGAAGGAACGCCACAAGCTCAGCGAAATCTTCATTGTATGAGCTCGTACCATATGGCGAAACAAATCCCCGTCGCAAGGCTTCTTCCTCGCTGAGGTTATACCACGAACCTGACGATGTGTAACCATTTGGGGAAATTTGCTGCCAGTTGGGAGGAAGGTTGTATCGCTGGTGCATGATGTGGGCGAACTCATGGTAAATCGTTCCAAGTTGGCGGATGATCCATTGTTTGTTGGCCATGTCGATGTCGTTCACCTCGGTGAGTGTTATTCTCGCACCCGCATCGGCCGTTCCCAATGTTACCGTACCGTCTTCGTTGTAGATAGACGATCCAATAAAAATCACTTCTGCCGGCACATGGTTCCTAAAGAAACGGTCCCCGTTTTCCACGTCAACAAAAGGTTCAATCCAGAAGGTAGTCAGAAAATCCAGCATAGGAATCACAACTTCGCGGCGCGGCGGGCTGACTCTTTTGGTCTGGTCGACGTAACGGTCAACAAACTTGAATCGCACAGCGACACCATAGGGGTCGATGAAATTCTCCTGCACATACTGGTCGAGAACATCATCCGAGAAGGGAACTTCCTTAACCGGTTTATTGACTTCTTCTTCCTTGTAGCAGGATGCCGCTAAGAAGGCGAAAACCAAAAGAAGCCCGTAGTAATAATATCTTGTTTTCATAAATCTACCTCGGATTAGGTTTGAGTCCGCCCACATCAACTGCCGCCTTCGGAATCTGTAATACTTTTCTCGGATCGTCCGGTTCGAGGGTAATTAGCCCTCCTTCCGTAAAATGGTTTACAGGTATCGGATAGCGTTTCAAATCAAACCAGCGCAGCCCTTCGTGCATAAACTCTTTCTGGCGTTCATCCAGGATGAACGAAACGGTCACGAGCAAATCGTTGGGACTGCCATAGTAATTCCGTAGCGACTGAATTGTGAGTTGTGGATCACCTTCATAACGCTGGTTTACCATAATTTGTAAATCCGCCAGCGCTGCGGAAATATTATTGGTCAAGGCATACGCTTCTGCCCTGTTAAGAAGCACCTCCTCACCGCGAAAGACCGGCATGATCGTATAGTATAATCCAACGTTGGACGTAAGGCTTGTTCGTTCGAACAAGAATTCATATTTCGCCAGGGCCCAGCCGGTGCCGCGGAGATAAATAGGGTATTCGTTGCTGGTTCGAATGTCCTGCACGAACCAGGGGTTTGAATCGTACATGTTATTAATAATGGCAGGAGACGGCCAGTAACCCACGTTCACAGGAAAGTTTGTGACATTGCGCACCATCAACAGATTACTTTGATCGGTCGGGGACACGAACTCCTGGATGAACTCATTCGGATTGGCGGTTTGAAGAAGAATACCTTCAATATCCTTGATAAAAACACCAGGGTCGCTGCCAAGCATCTGGCTGCTGTATTCAATGCATTTTTCATAATCTCCTTTAAAGAGATAAAACCGGGAAGCGAAAGCGAGTGCAGCGTTTCTGGTGAAATGGTATTTGCCGGAGTTTGCGTAGAAACTTTCGTTTACAAGGCGAATTCCATCCAAAAGGTCGTCTTCGATTTTATTGTATACTTCGCGGACGGATTGCCGGTCATACTGTTTGATGAATTCGCGTTCCGGCTCTTCCACGTAGGGGATACCCGCATCGCTGGAGGCAGTCTCGGGATCGTAGTGCTTCGCAAAAAGGTTCACCAGCATAAAATGTCCGTAAGCGCGAGTCAGCAGGGCCTCACCTTCGACAGCCCTCTTTTGCGCGCGTTCGCCGGGAAGGTTATCGATAACGGCAAGAACTTCATTCGCATGTGCGATAGCGTCATAAGTTGACGTCCAGAAATAGGTTGGTGTGTCCTGGTTGTCCGGCGTCACATCTTCCCATTGGTAAGCTTGATTATGTTCAAGCAGCCTGACTGTGCCTGTCGTGAATGTGACGTTGTCGGTCATCCATTCAGTGAATTTGTATGACGCGCTGGAATATGCGTTGGTAAGTAATTGCGCAGCCTTTTCTGTGGTGTTCAGCTCAACGCGGTTGTCGGGGGTTTCTTCAAGGTAATTGTCGCATCCGGCAATCATGCCGAGCGCGAAGATTATTGAGAACCGTTTAATATATCGTTTCATAGTGAGCGTGGCTAAAATCCGAGGATAATTGAGGTGGTGATCAGGCGCGGCTGAGGCAACGCTACACCACCAGCTGAAAAGAATTCAGGGTCCTGGCCATTGAGGCGTTTATCGGAATATAACAACATCAGATTCTGGGCTTCTACCGAAATTTGCGCATTGCTGGCGCGGATTCGCGAATAGAGGCTCCGTGGCAGGCTGTAGCTTAGCCGTACCGTCTTCAACCTCAGATACGAACCGTCGGCAACGCGTTCGGTACTCTTATTGAACAAGTCATATGCGTTTTGATAATCAGCATTTTCTCCTTCGATAACTCGTTGATCAAGGATCACAGGGATATTGGTGAATGCTTCATCCCCGGGAACGATCCATCGGTTGATGAAACTTTGCGAAAATGAGTTGAAGTCGTTATAACGCGGGCGAAATGCATCATCAAGCCGGATCTTGTAATCGAATTTGAACGACAGGAATACATTAAGCGAAAACCCTTTGTAGTTGAAAATATTCGAAAGTCCACCCGCACCACGTGGTTCGGCGGGGCCTTCATACTTCAGCACGTTGGTGAGGTTTTCGCGATCCTGCAGATCGTAGTTGTAAACAACTTCATTATTTTCATCAAAGAACGTAGGAATTCCCCTCGAATCAAGTCCTGCGAACCGGGTGGAGAAAAGTCCTCGGCGAGGGCCGCCCAACACAGCCGCGCCGCCCTGAGTGATCGCGTCTCCTAAACGGGGATTGAACTCGAGTTTTGTTATCTGGTCGTGGGTATAGCCAATGTTGAAACTGGTAAGCCAGGAGAAATCACCCAATTGGAGGTTGGTGCTGTTGACGGAGAACTCGATTCCCTGCGATTCCATGTTGGCGTAGTTTCCGGTTTTGTAAGCGTTACCGCCTACACCACTGGTTTGTATCACGCCTATCAGATCATATGATTGTCGTGTGTAATAATCTACTGTTCCCGTTACGCGACTGTCGAGGATGCCGAAGTCGATCCCGACGTTAAATTCATTTAACTTTTCCCAGGTGAGATCGCTGTTTTCAAGAGCCTGGATGTAGAGGAAAGTCTCTACGTCTGTCGGGCGGAGCGTTACACCCGAACGCAGGTCCAGGAGTGCACTGGTGTTTGGTCCCAGGTTAGCGGATAGTCCGTACGTTGAGCGCAACTTCAGATACGAGAAGAAGTCAAAATCAAAAAAGGATTCCTGATCTATATTCCATGCACCGCTTATGTTCCATGTTGGGAGGTAACGTGCGTTTTTACTTTTGCCCAGGCGGTTTGTACCATCATATCGGATGGTTCCATTGAAGATATACTTGTCGCGGTAAGCATAACCTGCGTTAATAAAAGCGCCAACAAATTTTTCAAGGTCGTAGCCGAGGGCATTTGGTTGGACACCCTGGCGATTAAGAAAATCAATCATCTTCGGATCGGTGTTCACCACGCCGCCATTCTCATACACTACGCCAATCGCATCCGCGCGACGACTGTTCCGGTGAGCATATTTGATTTCCTGGCCCGCAAGGACGTTTATTTCATGAATGCTATTGAACGTGCGAGACCAGTCAATGCTGTTACGCATGTAAAAATACCGTAAGTCGTCTGTGACAACGTTGTTGAAGCCCCCCTCGGGAAGGACGACCTGCGGCTGACCTCCCGGATCGTCGGGATCGCGAAAAAGAAGGGGATTAGCGTCTTGAATGTACTGTGTATCGTCGGCGCGGTAGGCTTCTGCCTGGTTACTTTTTTCATGGATAACATGCTCACGACGTGTGAAAGCATATCGACCCTGAGTCGTACTCCGAACGGTAATGTTGTCGCGAAGCCGATAAGTGATGTCCGCCTGCGTAGACATGTCGGCCACGCCGATATTAATGTAGTTGAGTCCAAGTTCTTCGACGATGTTGAAAGGAGTGTAATTCCGACGGAAGTACTCGAGTTCACCGTTTTCATCATACGCGCGCATAGATCGGCTGGTATTTAGGGCATAGCTCAATGGATTGATATCAAAGTCTCTTCTGAAGCGCCCGGTTATCGGGTCGAAATCCCGGTTCTGTGTTCCTGGAGCGCGTTGTTCGCGATAATTCCCGGTGATTTTGAGATCAAGCGAAAGTTTATCGGAAAACAAAAACGTATTCTTAGCCGTTCCCGCATAACGCTTTACGTTGTCGGCAATAGTCTGTCCGTTGTCATGGAGGTAGCTGATCGAATAATAGCTATTGTGCTTTTCGTTCCCTGCGGTAAAGCTGAGTGAATGTTGCTGCTGGAGGGAAAGATCGCGGAAAAGCACGTCAAACCAATCGGTGTTTGCATTCTCGTACCGGTTTAGATACTCTTCGTTAAGTGAACCGTTTGGTCCCCAGTCTAAATTATGTTCAGAGATTTCGGAAAACATTTTTCCGAGCACACCATAGTTCTGCGCCTTGACAGATGTTGTAATGTCGATCAGACCTTTCTCATACATCTCACGATAGATTGACATTTCTTCGCCTGAATTCAGAATATCAAACTGGTTGTAGGTAGGGCGGAGGTTCAGGGAAAAGTTCGCGGCGTAATTCACTCTAGTAACGCCACTCCTCCCTTTTTTTGTGTTGATCACAATCACACCATTTTTGGCGCGCGTGCCGTATAATGCGGTAGCCGAAGCGTCCCGGAGGACTTGCTGCGATTCAATATCGTCGGGATTAAGACCGGCGATCGAAGAGGCGGTCAATGTGTTGGCGTTACCGGTGATGATGTCGTCTGCGTTTAGCTGATTGAGGTCTTCGAGTATAACCCCATCGACAACGAACAGAGGCTGCGTATCCCCGTTGATGGAGGTGTTGCCGCGTATTCTGATTTTGGGATTGGCTCCAAAAGATCCGGAAACGTTGTCGACGGTTACTCCCGCGACACGACCTTCGAGCATCTGACTCACGTTAGACAGACCGCCTACGCGGAGCTCCGACATCTTAACAGTGGCGGCCGACCCGGTAAAAAGTTTTCTTTCCACTTCCTGAAATCCCGTGACGACCACTTCGTCCAGTTCCCTCGTTTCTGAGGCCATGCGAACGTTTACAACGCTTCGGTTGCCAACAACCTGTTCCATCGGAAGAAAACCAATGAACGAAAACACCAGCGTATCACCCGATCCGCGGACACTAAGTGAGTAATCGCCATCGACGTTGGTAATGGTTCCGCGTGTTGTATTTTTTACGCGAATATTTACGCCAGGCAATTCCTCACCGTCTTTTTCTGAAACCACTTTCCCGGTGACCGTTCTCTCTTGTGCAGAAACTGAAAATATTGCAGATAGAATGATAATCCCTGTCAGTATAAATTTTCTCATGTATCCTGTATAGGTTTATGGCACCACGCTCAGATTCCCTTGAAAGCTCGCTCCCGGTGTTACGTTATCGGACAGGGCGCCGGACTCCGGAAAACTTTGAAGTATACCAAGGCAACACACTTTTTTTAAAATTAATTATTTGCCTTTAAAATGCAAGTTCGACAATCACCCAGATTATATTTCATTTCAAAATGGCTGGCCTTGAGTTCTTTTTTCATTCGTTAGCACCGTCTGCGATCAACTCAATATCTTAATCATTTTCTGGCGTTCCTTTTCATCGGGCATTCGACCGGTTCCCGCCAGCGCATTGTCAAGCATGTGATGTGGCTTGGAAGTTCCTGGAATTGCACAGGAAACGGCAGGGTGCGAAACAATGAATTTAAGGAAGAACTGGCCCCAGCTCTTGCAGCCAAATTCGCCGGCCCAGGAGGGGAGGGTCTGGCCCTTAACCCGTCTGAATAATGCTCCTTCTTCGAAAGGCCGGTTGATAATTACGGCTACTTTTTTCTCCATAGCAAGCGGAAACAACCTCTGGTCTGCGTTTCGTGAGGAAAGGGAATAATTTATTTGAAGGAAGTCGACGGCCTCCTCTCGAAGAATTTTTTCGATTCGGGGATATGCGCTTTCAGTGTAATGGGTTATGCCGATATATCTGATTCGGCTCTCTTCTTTCCATTTCCGAAGCGTTGGAAGGTGAGTTTCCCAGTCCGAAAGGTTATGCACCTGCATCAAATCAATTCGTTTGCGCTGAAGCAGATCCATCGATTTGTTCATCTGTTGAATGCCATTTTCGCGACCCGTAGTCCAGACTTTGGTGGCTATAAACAAATCTTTATTCAACCCCGCCTTTGCAGACAGACTCCCAAGTATTTCCTCAGAGCGCCCGTACATGGGTGAACTGTCAACCAATTTTCCACCGTGCTGGATAAGGGTTTCCAAAACATTTGTCAACGGTTTTGTTTCAGCGATATCATTAGGGACGTCGAACGTTTGCCATGTCCCCAGTCCAATAACGGGAAGCATTTCGCCTGTCGACGGAATAATTTTCTGAAGCATCTGGGGATTCATTTCCGCCAATTTAGGGAAGAAGGGGCCGACTGATAACATCGCCGCTGTTTGGAGCCATTTTCTGCGGTCCATTTGCATACCATTAAATTACGCAGAAAAACTTATACCTGATGGACTACTTCATCTGAAGATCGGAATCGAAGAAAGAAGCTCGTACCGCGATTTGGGGTAGAACTAACGGTAATTGATCCGTTGTGAAGAGTCATAATTTGTTTGGCCAGGCTGAGCCCTATTCCGGAGCCGTTCTTTTTGGTTGAAAAAAACGGAACAAATATTTCCTTTAATTCCTTTGGTGGAATCCCGGTGCCGGTATCGGCCACTTCGATAATGATTGCGTTGTCAGTGCGATAGGCCGCTATGCTGATACGTTTCTCATTTCTCCCCTTCAAAGCATGAATACTGTTGGTAAGCAGATTTATCAACACTTGCTCTATAAGTGTTTTGTCGAACTGCAAAAGTAACGAGGCAGGCTGGACAGATACAGCTAGTTGAATGTTCTCCTGGGTAAGTTCACTTGACAGGAGGTTGCAAATGTACTTGAAATATTCCTGCAGCCATACGTCGGTTCGTGTCGGCTTGGGTATGCGCGAAAGCTTCCGGTACGTTTCTACAAATTTGAGCAGTGATTCACTACGATTGTGAATCGTATCCAGAGAAAACCTTATATCGGAGATCGTGTCTTCATTGAGTTCTTGCAACGACTTTTGGTTTCCCTGCCTGGAGGTTAACATTCCCGACATCGTTTCGGTAAGTGATGTAATTGGTGTAACCGAGTTCATGATCTCGTGGGTGAGAATCCGGATCAACTTGTGCCAGGCCTCAATTTCCTTTTGCTCAATTTCGGAGTTGATGTCCTGAAGCGTTATCAGGCGAATTGGTCTTTCAAGTAATAGTAGCGTGTTTACTTCAAGCGCTACCATTTTGGTTTCATCGGCCAATTGCAGTTCCACGAGGCGCCGGCCCTGTTCGCCGAGCGAATCGATGGTCTCAGTAAGAGATCGATTCAGCTGTCGCAGTAGTGCCCAGTCCGTTGTGCGGCGGGTATTCAAGAGATTCTCAGCCCGCGCGTTGATAATAATAACCGAGTCGCCTTCAACGGCAAGGATACCGATGTTGATCTGGTTCACCAGAGCCTGTAAAAACTGGAATTGTCCTTCTTTTTCGATCTTGACTTTTTTATACGTTTCAAGGATAGTCGTGAAGCCCCCATGCAGTTCGCGGAATGACTTGCCCAGCTGGTTATCCTTGAACGAAATTGAAAAGTCTGCATGGCGGACTGCGTAAAACAATTTCGCCAGTTCGCGGTTCGTGTGGTTTACAAAATAAATCAATTCAATTACCTGAAGTACAAGTGCGATGCAGAGGATGATTTGATTGAAGAATAAATCCGGGTTGCCGAATATCTGACTGAGTAATGTAATCGTTGCGACTAGTAGCAGCACGCGGATGGTCACTTTCAGGGTAAAGCTTTTCAGAATCATTCGGCGGACATTTTAGATTCCATGCTTTTTCATTCTGCGGTAAAGTGCGGTGCGTGTCATACCCATTGTTCTGGCGGTATTCGTAACGTTACCTTCGTGTTGCTGAAGCGATTCCAGGATGAACTGCTTTTCCATCTCATCCATGGTCCGTGGAGTTGCTTCCTTTGATTTTGGCTGGGGGCCGGCATTAATCAATAGTTCGGCCGATTGTATCACCTTGCCTTCATTGAGGATGACAGCCCTTTCAATGGCATGCTGAAGCTCCCGGATATTACCAGGCCATGCGTACTTCTTAAGCTTCGTCATTACCGTTTTGTCTATCCGTATTCCGGGACGCTTGTATTTCTGGCCGTAGCGGTTCAGGAAATACTCCGATAACGGTCCGATATCGTCGACCCGTTCGCGAAGTGCCGGAACGCGAATCTCGACAGTGTTGATACGGTACAACAAATCTTGTCGGAATTGCCTGCTGAACACCATCTCATGAAGCTCCATGTTAGTGGCACAGATAAGGCGAAAGTTGACGGGTGTCTCCCGGGTTGATCCAAGGCGTTGAATTTTTCGTTGCTGCAATACCGTCAGAAGTTTGGCCTGGAGTGGGAGGGACAGGTTTCCGATTTCATCTAGGAACAGCGTTCCACCTTCCGCGAGTTCGAATCGGCCCGGCTTATCTTGTTTTGCGTCGGTGAACGCGCCTTTCACATAACCGAATAATTCGCTTTCGAAAAGCGATTCAGTAAGGGCACCCAGATCTACCGTGATAAAGACATTATTGCTTCGGTTCGACCGGCGATGTATTGCCCGCGCGACCACTTCTTTTCCGGTTCCATTCTCACCGAGAATCAGCACGTCGGCATCAGTAGCCGCCACCCGTTGCACAAGATCCTGAACGCGCTCAATGGCGGGAGATGAACCCACAAAATCAGTAAACTGAACGTCGAGATCGCCACTCAGTTTTTCCTGCGTTGTCTTAAGTCGTTCAATCTCGCGGCGTGAGTTTCGGATTTGTAGCGCCGCGTGAATGGTGGCAAGTAGTTTCTGGTTTTTCCACGGCTTGGTCACAAAATCAACCGCACCTTTCTTCATAGCTTGTACTGCCAGGTCCACTTCCCCGTACGCGGTAATGAGAATCACTACGGCATCACGATCTACTGATAGAATGTGCTCTAGCCAGTAAAATCCTTCTTCTCCGTCATTCATGCCTTTTTTGAAATTCATGTCGAGGAGAACAACATCAAATTCCTTCACGTCAATGTTCCTGCGCAGATTCCCTGGGTCTTCCTCCAGCCTTACGGTTGCGAACTCCTGCTTCAGAAACATGCGGGCTGTTTCCAATACGTCGCGATCATCGTCAATTATTAATAATTTAGAAGAATTCATGGCGGTTTAAAGTAGCTAAAATGTATCGTTTTCAAACTATAGACTGTAACGATTTCGGTACATTTATGATGGTTAATGTGATTACTATGCTTCTTAATGAATTCAATGTCAAGTAGTTAATTAAATGGCAGGATTGTTGGAAATCCATCCGTACATATGATCAGAAACTACATCGTCACTACTCTCCGAAATCTGCTTCGAAACGGAATGTATTCGCTGATTAACATTCTGGGACTCAGCATCGGCATTACGTCATGCATAGTCATCTTTCTGCTTATACGTTACGATCTTGGCTATGACCGGTTCCATGAGAAACACGACGCGATCTACCGCGTAGTCCAGAATTCGCAAAGTGCTTCCGGTGAAGAATATGGTTCTGCCACCCCGTATCCTTTTGTCGATGCGTTCAGGAATGACTTCCCGCATATCCCACTTTCGACACAGCTGCACTATGAAGAGTCGGTGTTCCTGACCCTTGACGATCGGAAACTCGTCGCCGAGAACGTAATCTTTGCTGACTCGTTGTTTTTCAAGGTATTTGATTTCCCTGTCTTGTCAGGCAATCCAACTGAGGATCTTGCCCAGCCTGGAAAGGCTTTCGTTAGCCAATCATTGGCCGCTAAGCTAGGCTATACGGGAGAATCCCCGATGACCATCCGCGTTAGCAGCAGGCTCGATGCAGAAGTAGTAGGTACGATCGAAGATGTGCCCTTGGATTCGCATATCCAGTTTCAAATGGTACTATCAATGCCGTCGCTGATCTCGGATTTTATAGGCGGCTTTCCCCTCGATCAATGGTCGCTGACGGCCTCCGGGTATTCTTATGTGGTGTTGCCGCAGGGCGTTAGTCCGGCCGAATTGGAACAATCACTTAAGGCTTTTGTTGAGAAGTATTATCCCCCTGAAGACAGCAAACGCAAGAGCTATGCGCTCCAGCCACTTTCGGCGATTCATTTCGACGAGCAGTACACCGAAAATCCGGCGCCGGGTTCCAACGCTTCCTATAAAGAACTGAAAGTAATGGCGCTGCTCGGAATTTTTATTCTTGTGATCGCGTGCATTAATTTCATCAACCTTTCAACCGCTCTTGCTGTGAAGAAGTCGCGTGAGATCGGAGTCCGGAAAACTCTCGGTGCCAGGCGCAGTCAACTTGCAGCCTATTTCCTTACTGAAACTTTTCTCATAACATGTGTGGCGATCCTTATTTCACTGGGGTTGGCCGAATGGTTGACGCCCTGGGTTAATAGTTTTATCGGAAAAGAAATATCGCTGAGGCTGTTTTCGGATGGGGTATTGGCGATCTTCCTGATAACACTTGCCCTTGTTACTACTTTGCTTTCAGGGTTCTATCCCGCGCTCATCCTTTCCGGATTTGATCCCATAACAGTGCTGAAGAACAAAATGGTGACCCCTTCCGGATCCGGCGTCGCCGTTCGGAAAGTGCTCGTAGTTTGTCAGTTCATGATCGCGCAGATCCTTATTATCGGTACGCTTATCGTTTCTGACCAAATGAAGTTCTTTCGGACTAAACCGCTTGGTTTTGAAAAAGAGGCCGTAATTCTCGTTGATATTCCCGAAAACAAAAAAGAAAAACTCGAATCACTTAAAGCAAGGATGTTGAGCAACCCGTCTATTAAGTCCGTATCATTTTCTCTTGGAGCCCCTACGTCGGATAATAATTTCGGGACAAACTACTTCCTCACCGAGCGCGCTGGAAATGAATTGTTTCCGGTAGGCGTGAAGCCGGCGGATCGTGATTACATGGAAACCTATGGGATCGAATTGAAGGCGGGAAGATGGTTCAACGAAAGCGACGAAAAGGCATCTGATGCGGCGCTTCCCGAAGGTCAGCAGCGATTCGTCTACCTCCTCAATGAATCGGGTGCACGTCAACTCGGTTTTGACAAGCCGGAGGATATCATAGGCAAAAACATCACCACTGGGCTGAACCGGATCAACGCGGAAGTGATTGGTGTGGTGAAAGATTTTCATGTAACATCTCTTCACAACGAGATTCAACCCGTTGTACTGGTAAACTTCCCTCACTTCTATTATGAAGCTGGAATCAAGATCAGTGGGGGCGACTTACAGCAAACGATCGGATTCATCGAGAAGCAATGGCATGAAGCATTTCCGGAATACTACTTTGAGTATAATTTCCTCGATCAGAAACTGGAAAGGCTTTATCGTCAGGATGAGCGAACATTTACACTGATACGGATTTTTGCCGGCATATCCATTTTCATCGGGTGCCTGGGCTTATATGGACTCGTCTCTTTCATGGCGAACCAGAAGCTGAAAGAGGTTGGTATCCGCAAGGTTATGGGGGCTTCAGTGCAAAGCATTGTGTTCCTGTTTTCACGCGACTTCATCCGGCTTATTGTTATTTCATTTGTGATGGCCGCGCCACTCGCGTGGTATGTGATGAACCAATGGCTGGAGACTTTTGCATACCATGTTTCCATTCACTGGTCAGTTTATCTGATTAGTGTAGCCTCCACGTTGATTATTGCGCTTGCGACGGTGAGTTATCGTTCCGTTCGCGCTGCCATAACAAACCCGTCCGAGACACTACGAACCGACTAAACATCAAACAGATGCTGATAAGAAATATTTCTCTTGCAATAAGAAACATCAAACGCGACGGCGCTTATTCGGTGATAAAGATAGGAGGTCTCGCCCTGGGGCTTGCGACCAGTATCGTCTTATTCCTTTATGTCTATCATCAATTCACATTCGATCGCGATCACCCGGATGTGGATCGGCTCTACCGGGTTAACATGACCCATATCTGGAGACCTGGGGGTGGGATATTCCATTCGACAGGGCCAGCAGTAGCCGGTGCGCTGGAGGCAGAGTTTCCTGAGATTGAGCAGATACTTCGGATCAACACGCCGGGGCCGCACACCGTGAGATATGTGGATAATGATGGGAGTTCAAAAGCATTCAACGAAGGGTTCAATGAAATTTTCGCCGCAGACTCGACTTTCTTTTCATTTTTCAACTTCCGGTTGAAAGAAGGAAACCCGGCCACAGCGCTTGTCGGAAAGGACAAAGTCGTTATCTCCGAAGAAGCTGCATTAAAACTTTTTGGGAATGAACCCGCGCTGGGAAAACAACTTGAGATTGCAACCGATGGTGCAGTGGCGCCTGAAGGAGGGCCCTTTGATCCGACCGAAACAATTCTTGTTGAAGTCACCGGTGTGACCGCGAAGCAACCCAAGAATATTCACTTTCATTTTGATTATCTACTCTCCATGCCGACTAACCCCAGGGTGAAAGCGTTCGAATGGAGCTGGATTTGGACGCAAGTGGTGACTTACATCAAGTTAAAACCAGGTTCTGACGTGGCAGCCCTTCAGAAAAAACTGCATCTCTTTGGTGACCGCCATGCTCCCGCAACATTTGAGCGGATTGGTATGGATTATCAGGAGTTCGCTCGCGAAAAAGGGAACTGGAGCTTGTTCTTGCAGCCGGTTAAAGACATCCACCTGCACTCCGGTTCAATGACCGACAGCCTTTCGATCGGCAACCGGTTGGGCCCTACGGGGGATATAACCTTTGTGTATATGATGAGCGGCGTGGGATGCTTCATCCTTTTGATTGCAATAATTAACTTTGTAAATCTGTCCACGGCCCGGGCCGCGAATCGCGCTAAAGAGGTGGGTGTAAAGAAAACACTTGGTGTGACCCGGGTCGCCATGGTCATGCAATTCCAGATCGAACATGTCCTGATCGCTTTGATTGCGGTAGTGGCCGGATTGGGTATAATGGAGATCCTGCGTCTTGCCCTGCTACCACTTAATATTTACATTCCGCTTACCGACGTCAATCCCTATCTGTTCGTATCAGGCATCCTGGCGTTCGCGATCCTGACGGGATTTCTCGCGGGTCTTTATCCAGCGTTCTATCTTACGCATTTTCGTCCCGCGGAGGTCCTGAAAGGTAAAGTGGCTTCCGGTTTCAGATCCGGTCGCCTCCGAAACGCGCTGGTAGTGTTTCAGTTTAGTATAGCCATTGCGTTGATGACGGGCACCGTGATCGTTTTTCAACAGTTAAATTTCTTTCTTTCGGCAGATGTCGGGTTCGACAAAGATAATCTCATTACCATCAGTCGTGGTGCTGCCCTTGGCGAGAAGGTAGATGCCTTCAGAAACGAATTATTGGAAATCCCCGGAGTCACGTCGGCTTCGATATCGACCGACGTCCGATACCCCGCCGAGGATATCTTCACCAGGGAAAGTGATGATCGGAAAATTACCCTCTCGCAATACAAGATCGATGAGCATTTCGTGTCAACCACCGGCCTTAAGATTGCTGCCGGGCGCGCATTTGATGAGTCTTTCACGGGAGACATGAACAAAGTGATTATCAACGAAGCCGCTACTCAGGCTTTGGGCTGGATACCCGAAGAAGCGCTCGGAAAAAAAATCACCTATGCCGGCGATGGCCAGGTTGCGGCTGAAGTCGTCGGTGTTTTGAAAGACTTCCATTTTCAGAACCTTTATCAAAATAATGCGCCGACGATCTTCTATCATATTGATGCTCCGGTTTGGGGTGGTGAGCGTGTTCTCCTGGTTAGGTACACGACAAAGAACATTTCATCAATGGTCGCGGGAATTGAAGAAAGGTGGACCAGGTTTGCTCCTGAGTCGCCGATAGAGTACTCATTCTTTGATGCTGATCATCGGAAGCAGTACGAGGCTGAAGAAATAATGGGAACGTTATTTTTTATCTTCACAACGCTAGCCCTGATCATCGCCCTTGTCGGTCTGGTGGGATTGGTATCCTATTCCGCAGAGCAACGCAAAAAGGAGATCGGTATCCGTAAGGTGTTTGGTGCCTCACTGTCGCGAATTTATTTGTTGCTGAATATCCAGTACATCCGATTGATTGCTATGTCACTGATTGTGGCTACACCCGTGACCTGGGTGTTTATGCAACGCTGGCTCGACGGGTATGCCTATCGAATCGAGATTAAACCGTGGGTATTCCTCGCCACGGGTGCAGGTGCTCTGCTGTTCGCGCTCGTATGCGTGGGTTATATCGCGTTGCGCGCCGCGAGTACAAACCCATCGAATGTTTTGAAAGACGAGTAAGCTTACCAAATGATCAGAAACTACCTGAAAATCGCACTGCGAAATCTTACCAAAAATCTGAATTACATTGTCTACGTTTTCCGCACTGGCTATTTTGGTGGCCTGTCTCGGGCTGCTTGGCTTGACATCGTTCCTTACGGAACAACGAAAGCGTGAAATCGGAATTCGTAAAGTCCATGCTGCCTCTGATCGCGACATTGTCCGGTTGCTTTCATGGGATTTTATCAAACTGGTGCTGATCGGGTTTCTGGTCACTGTACCTGTGGCATGGTATGTAGCCGTAAAGTGGCTTCAGAATTTTGCCTACCGAACCTCGATAGATCCAATGTTATTCGTTGTAAGCGGACTGGCTCTTGGAATGCTTGCGCTGGTGACCGTAAGTTACCAGTCTTACAAGAACTCTTGGTGCAACCCCGTTGACGTTCTGAAAGACACCTAAACAAGTGAGGCCGTCTTTTCGGACCGCCTCTCTCTTATCTCGTAACTTTGATTCGATTTGGTTATAGTTTTTCAATTTTTGAAAGGACCTGCCGGCTCATCAGTTTTCCTTTGTCTGAATAGTTCTCCGTCTTGACCATCCCTGTGTCTTTGGAGTACCATACAATGGTTTTTATCGTTCCCGACCCGATACCGCCCTTGCTGTCTGTAGTGAAGCTGACTTTGTAACAATCGAAAGTTCCGGCTGGCGTAGTAACCTTTTCCTCGGCTTCGACCTTTCTGTCCTTTACATTATAACTTCGATTCATAACGGTCATACCCGACATTCCCATCTTGATCTGATAGGTAAGGTCTTTCAACGCCTGACCTACCTGCATATCGGATGGTATATCCATCTGGTCCCCCGAAAAATCAACGGTCATGCCGCTTCCCGGCGCCACCGCACCGTCGATAGCAAGGTTGTTCAGGGCAAAGTGCAGGGTGCCGTTCTCGCAAGTCCATTCCGTTTCCGTAGAGGCAATGGGCTCATCCTTTTTTACATCGATCATTTCCTGGACCATCGTGGCTTTCATGGAATTGCCTGCGCCGGACACATTCTTCAACCATTGGTTTGTCCGCATGGTCAGCTTTTCTTTCTTATCATACAAGTCGTACTGATATTTGACACCTTCGCGGAGCGGAAAAAACGTGTTACACTGTGAGGAAGCTGTGATACCGATAATCATCAGCAAAGCGAATACAAGAAGGTTTTTCATAAAGTTTGTTTGTAATCCAATTTTACTCCTAAAATCATTTATATAAAACTCGGGCTCGGATATTGATCGTGACACCCGGCTGGCGTATTGATACCTGAACAATCGCTGGAACTATAGCTGTTTCAGAAAGTTTTTGAATTCCTCTGTGTCATAATTCGCGGTACCCATTTTTTTGTGAACTACGACACCCTGCGCGTTTATGACAAATGTCGTAGGGATACTTCGCACCTGAAGCATCTCGGGTAGCGAACTGGCCGGGAAGTAAACGGGGAAGGTGAACTCTTTCTCACGAATGTACTGATTAACTTTATTGAATGGGTCCTTCTGATCCAACGCCAGCATCACAAAAACAATTTTATCCTTATCAACGGTGTTGTACAGGTTTTGAATCGAAGGCATTTCAACACGGCAGGGACCACACCAGGTAGCCCATAAGTTGATAAAGATTACTTTGCCTTTGAATGAAGCCACGTCGACTTTATTGCCATCAGCATCCAACAAGCTGAAATCATAATCAAACTTTTTGGCAGCATCGCGAGGCGTGGGATCGTCGGGAGTTGCATCCATCACGCCTGTTTTGAATAGCGCCGATTGTGCGGCCGTCGATATGGATCCCAGTGCGCCGGTATAGCGAAGCACCAGGAAAAGTACGATGTAAAACACCCATGGTCCTGCCGGACGCAGGTATTTGAGCATGCGGGACGAAAACTTGTTTTTTTGGTTCTGTTCCATAATCCGGTCGGCAATACGTTTCTGAATCCCTGAAATTTAAGTATTTTCGAAGTTAAATTCCGTCTGAAATGCGTATATCGGCTTTTTTCTTATTTGTGTGCGGGTTTGCGATGTTCGCCCAGCCCGTTTTTGCCCAGAAAAAGATCAAATATAAAGACATATGGGGCCTGCTGAGTACCAAACAATATGAGGCAGCGGAACCGTTTCTTAAGAGCTACCTGAAAGACAATACAGATAACCCCAATGCATTTCTGTTTATGGGAATTATCTATCAGGACAAGTCCGGACGGGATGACGTGCTGAAGCACACCGAACTGGCAATAGCGCGGATGGATTCGGCCATCCAGTTTTACGACAAGGCTTATCGGACCGTCACTGAAAAGGAGATCAAGCGGAATGACGAATATTACCAGGCATATAATCGTCGCGACCTTCGTACCGGTGACTTCGGAGTGAAGCTTTCAGATGTTCAGTTCGACCTTGAGAAGCGCATGGAGTCGCTTCGCGAACGTATTGATCGCGTTAAGATGGTCAAGCACTTTTTCTCAATGTCGGATACGCTATACAAAAAGTCTCAGGCATTATACGCATCGATCGACGAAAGCTACCAGGAAGAAAAGGAACTTTATCTGCGCGCTGATTCAGCGCTGATGGAAAAAATGAAAACGCTTTCCGTGCGCTTCGATTCCTGTGAGCGGGCCTTCAACCAGTACAAAGGAAGTGTGGCAATGCTCGGAAAGATCGGATACAATCAGACCCTGGAAATGGTTGAGCTTAAAAACTTCAAACAGGATGGGCTTTCTTCTGCAGATTTTTATAAGGATGACGTGGAGGTATGGGATTATAAGAGTTGGGCGGATAGGGCCAGGGATGCGATTGAAAAGGAGATCATTCCTATCCGCGATCACCTGATCTCATACGATATCGAGGTGAACAAACTTCGCGAAAAACTCAAAGAAGATTCTGCTTCTGTTAAAAACGACCTGACTAAGCTGATAGATCGGTTGTTGCTTGAGAAGTTAAGCAAGTACGACCCACAGCCTTTCCCCATGGATATCTTTGCCGTCAAAATCGCCGATCTTGAATACAGGTCTGTAGTTATTGAAAATTTCAAGCTTAAAGATTCGTCAGATTTGCATCTGCAACTCGGTCTGGCAAAAAAGGAACTTGATCACGTGGTACGTCTCGATAGTCTGGCTGGAGAAATTCTCGCACGCGATTTTGAAAAGGAATTGCAAAACTATAATCATTTTGTCACCAATACCTATGGCAATGCTACAGTTCTAAGGAGCTTCCTCAAAGTGATGAAAGACTTTTCCGCGAGGGAAAAGGAAATTCGGAGCCAACGACTTGAGAACCTCGAGACGTCTTTACGGTGGATGGTAGTGAATGAAAGTGACTCAATTCCGCTTTTCCCTGTTATCGAGCCATCACGTTTTATGCCACTGACGGTGGTTGACGAAAAATTTACGGTAGGGCTACACTTCAAGGACTCTTTAACCGCCGACGGATACTTTTATTCTATTACGCCTTCCCGTATTCCGGACATTCGTATTTCATTTCCGGTAAACAAGCCCCTGTTCAGGCAGTCGTCGTTTCCTTTTGCTAAAACCCTGGCATACTCTGATGGGGCTGGACAGGTCTTTTATGTTTTACTGTACTCCGAGAAGGCCGGGAAAGACAATAAGTATCCGGCTACCCTGGCAAAGATCTACCGCTCCGACGGACTGGCATGGAGTTCAAATTATACATTGCCTTTCATTCCGACAGAGCTGGACTATAAGATGGAATCAGGAGAATTTGTGATACGTGCGGATGCCGCAGAGAGTGTCATTGATAAGAACGGTAAGATGCTGCGATAAAAGTGGACGAAGCCGTTTTGAAGATACGACGATGTAAGTGAACGATCAGACTGATATCAGTCGCTTCCAATCCTGGAACCGCATGTCAATTCGCATTTTCATCTTCTCATAGTTTTCCCATGAATCGGTAACGTGGTAGATTGAAGGCAACGTCTTTACCAGGATCTCATCATAATCATTCCGGTACAGACCACCACCATAATAGTAATAGGTGAACATATTGCCCTGGCGACTGAATAATTCATATCCGAGATAGCCGTCCCATATTTCGCTAAGTATCGTGCACGAAATCTCTCTGCGTCTGAAGCGGAAGATCTGATTGGAAGCTTCATCTTCGAAGTATTCCGAGTATAAAGCGGAATCGATGATCCATCCAAGATAGATTCCTATATGAACATAAGCTTGTTCAATGGGAAGTGAATCCGGGAAGTTTCCAAGGAAGTGAGTCTTGGCGTTGTCGTAGATCGTCTTCTGTATTTCCGCTTTCTTTTCCATATAACAATGATAACTTTGATCAGGCAGTTAAACAAACAAACAGGGGGTTTTATATGGCCATATTCCTTACATCAAAAGTCACATGACCTGCATTGACATACAGGTTAATGGAAGAAGATATAGGCGATTATGATACCCGCGATGGCCCCAGTGAAGTCAGCAATTAACCCACCTGTTACAGCGTACCGCGTGTTTCTTACATTCACTGAACCGAAATAAAGCGCCAGCAGATATAAAGTGGTTTCAGCGCAACCCCGAAGGATACTCGCGACCTGGCCAACGAATGCATCGGGACCGCCATGGGCCTTCGTCACTTCAATCATCATAGAGCGCGCTCCCTGTCCCGTTAACGGCTTGAGTAATGCTACGGGAATAGCCGGAACGAAATCTGTGTCCAGACCCGCGGCCGCCACAGCCATACCAATTCCGTCTTCCATGTACTTCAGTGTGCCCGACTGTCTGAAAACCCCAATGGCGACAAGTATTCCGATTAGAAAAGGGATGATCTTGATAGACGTATTGAAGCCTTCCTTCGCACCTTCAACAAAGGTCTCAAAGATCGGAATGCGTTTCCTTAATCCGAGAAGGATAAAGCAAACGATTATTGAGAAGATTATGATCCCCGTTGCCATCGAAGATTGCTTCTTGATTTCTTCGGGAGGCAAGCCGTAGAAGTGATACATCGTGCCACCGATGAGGGCTGTGACACCGACTATGTATGCCAGAAGAACAGGATCCAGCAAATTGATCCGCTGCCGGATGCATACGTAAAGCAATCCGAAGAAGGTAGAGAAATACGTTGCCAGAAGGGTAGGGATAAATATACTGGTGGGATCGACGGACCCGAGGATGGCGCGATCGGCGAGGATTGATATCGGGATGATCGTAAGCCCCGATGCATTCAGAACCAGAAACATAATTTGCGCATTCGAGGCGACATCCTTGTTGGGGTTGATCTCCTGCAATTCGGTCATTGCCTTTAATCCTAAAGGAGTTGCTGCATTGTCGAGGCCGAGAATGTTGGCGCTGAAGTTCATGATGATCGAACCGGTAGCGGGGTGATTCTTTGGTACCTCAGGAAACAGTCTGGAAAAAAATGGTCCGACAACACGTGACAGAATTGGCACCATGCCGCCTTTTTCGCCGATGCGCATCAACCCGAGCCACAGCGACATCACTCCGGTTAGTCCAATCGAAATTTCAAATCCGGTTCTTGCGTTATCGAAAGTCGACTGAAGCATCGCGGGAAAGACTTCGGTATCCTGGAAGAAAATCAGCTTGATCAGCGCAACAATGAAACCGATAATGAAAAAGGATACCCAGATGTAGTTCAGTACCATCGAAAAAAACAGAGAGGGTGAAACAATGCCGGCTTACCGGATAGAAACGAAGCAATTAACAAGGAATCTCAGGCAAACACAACTGGTGCTGCAACTGCTTCCCTTACGTGTAAGTTTATCCGGAATATTATGAATTGATCAGGTTCAATATATGGCACGCCACCAGGGCCGCAGTTTCGGTACGGAGGCGGCTCGTGCCAAGGCTGACCTTTTGAAATCCATGGTACACCGCGTCCTTTTGTTCGTCGGCCGAGAAGTCGCCTTCTGGGCCGATCAATACGAGGGCGGGGCGACCCTTTTGTGCAGCATCTTTGAGGTGCCGCGGATTTTCGGGATCGACCCACGCGATATAGCGGTCCACTGAATCTGCCTGTGAAAGCACATCAGAAAACGAAGTAACCGGATCAATGACGGGGAGGCGGGCCTTCAGGGATTGTTTCATCGCGCTTATGGCGACCTTCATCAGCCGTTCCGGTTTTATGAAGGTACGCTCGGTGTGCGCGCAGGAGAGTAAGGTAATCCGCTCGATACCAATCTCCACGGACTTTTCAATAAACCATTCAATACGGTCGGCGTTTTTTGTGGGTGATACCGCTATATGGATAGGGTAGGTCCTTTCAGGAACGGAAATCGTCTCGCGTATGCCGAAGCCACATTGACGCTGCCCCGCATCGGTGATCACGGCATCATAGAAGTATCCTTTGCCATCGGTTATCCGGATCAGATCGCCAGGCTTGCGGCGGAGTACCCGTGTACAGTGGCGCGATTCTTCTTCGTCGAGGTAATGAATGCCCTCTGGGATCCGCGGTTGATAAAAAAGGTTCACATCTCAGGCGTATTGCTGATGGAGCTGCTCAACGAAAGCGATGTATGCCTCCCGGGCACTTTCGCGCGATGTGCCTTTAAGCTCTGACCATGCGTCGTATTTGGCAATAGCTTTAAAATCGAAGCCTCCGGGCCGTTCACCGGCCACATCGCCTTCGGTGGCTTGTTTATACAATCCATACAGCTTCAGAAGTTCTTCGTTGCCGGGGCGCCTGGTAAGTTCTTTGGATTTGGCGACGGCTTGGTCAAATTTTGCGTTGAGATCCATAGTCAGGGAATAAAAAGCCCCCGTACGTCATACGAGGGCTGTTGATAACAATGTATTCTAGCGTTTTTTCATGTCGACAAAATCCCGGTTAGGCGTACCAGTGTAAACCTGTCGCGGGCGGCCAATAGGTTCCTTGTTCTCGCGCATCTCTTTCCATTGAGCGATCCATCCGGGAAGGCGACCAATGGCAAACATGACAGTAAACATTTCAACCGGAATGCCGAGGGCGCGGTAAATGATTCCTGAATAAAAGTCCACATTCGGATAGAGTTTGCGTTCTACAAAGTAGGGATCTTTGAGAGCAGCTTCTTCGAGTTTCATGGCGATCTCAAGAACGGGATCGTTGACACCTAGTTTGGTAAGCACGTCGTCGGCGGCTTTTTTGATGATCCGAGCACGTGGGTCGAAGTTCTTATAGACCCGGTGGCCGAAGCCCATCAGGCGGAATCCGCTGTTCTTGTCTTTGGCCTTATTGATCCATTTTTCAGTATCACCACCATCCTGACGAATATTTTCAAGCATTACGATAACTTCCTGATTAGCACCACCATGTAAGGGACCCCATAAAGCGTTGATACCGGCGGAAATCGATGAGTAGATGCTTGCCTTGGACGAACCCACCATTCTCACCGTAGACGTCGAACAGTTTTGTTCGTGGTCTGCATGGAGGATAAGCAGCTTGTCGAGGGCGGAGGAGATAACATCGTCCGGCTCGTAATGTTCGGCGGGAAGTGCGAACATCATCTTCAGGAAACGCGAACAATAATCCAGGCTGTTGTCCGGATAATTCACCGGATGCCCGATGGCATTTTTATAAGCCCACGCCGCGAACGTTGGCATCTTGGCCAGCGAACGGATGATACTCAGGTAGACGCCTTCCGCTGAGCGGTTGGGGTCAAGCGATTCGGGGTAGAACGCCGTTTGTGAACAAAATAATGAAGCGAGAACGCCCATTGGATGTGCCGTTGACGGAAATCCGTCCAGCATCTTCTTGATGTCCTCATGGACAAGCGTATGCGTCTTAATGTCGTATGCGAATTTGTCGAACTGCTGTTGCGTGGGCAGTTCACCAAAGATGAGCAGGTAGGCAACTTCGAGAAAGTTCGACTTCTCGGCAAGATCCTCGATACCGTATCCCCGGTAACGGAGAATACCTTTGTCGCCATCAAGGAAAGTAATTGCACTTTTCGTAGCTCCGGTGTTCTTATAGCCCAGGTCAAGTGTTATGGTTCCGGTCTTTTCCAACAGATCGCTAATGTCGATAGCGTTTTCATTCTCGCTACCGGCAATGATCGGAAAGGTGTAAGACTTCCCATCAATAATCAGTTCAGCAGTTTTAGACATTTTTAAAAAGTTTTATCACAAGGTTTTAAATATACGCCTCAAACCGTTTCCGGGAAAAAAACGGTCTAAAAAATAGGTTTTTTAATTGTTTCCAAGAATCAGCGGCATTCCATCCTTGCCGGATCCGATGATGACAATCTTGGAATTCGGTGACTTGGAAAGCTCCAACGTGGCTTCAATACCCCTCATTTTTAGCAGCTTGTCCGAAAGGCTGTTGTTCACAATATTGTTTGCGGCAGCTTCTCCTTCTGCTGCGATCCGCTTTCTTTCCGCTTCGCTTTTTTCTTTGTCAAGGCGATATTGATAAGCCAGCGCTTCCTGTTGTTGCTGAAGTTTGTTCTCAATAGCAACTCGGATCTGATCCGGAAGCGTTATGGACCGAATCAGGACAGCCGTAGCATTTACGTAATTGGCATTCAGGATCTTCTGCGTGTCGCTCATAATGGCCACTTCAACTTCCGCTCTCTTGGTGGAGTATATTTCCTCGGCCGTGTAACGGGCCATGACTTGCCGGCTCACGGACCGGACTTCCGGGATAACCAGACGATCAACATAGGCCTTTGTAAATTTTTCATGGATATGACCGATGCGGTCGGGCATGGGGTAATAACGGACCGAAACATCTACATGAATCGGAAGCCCATTCTTGTCGTTGATATCCATCTTTTCTTCCGACGTAGTTTCGGCTACTTCATAAACGATCACGTCATTCCACGGTGCCTTGATGTGCGTTCCAGGTTCAATTGTGTTGTCGCGGGCGAGGCCTTCGCCGAATGGATAAAAGATAACGGCCCGTTCGTAAGGACCGATTTTATAGAAGATGCTGCTGGACAGCCCGGCGAGGATAAACAGGAAGATTACGGCAAGGACGATAAATGGCAATAGTTTACGATTATTCATTCTTTTCAGGTTAGGAGTTACAATTCATTCTTAGCCAAAAGGCGGCCTCAAAACTACAACATTACCTGCGAGAACGAGGAGCGTGAACAGGGTTTATTATTTTCTACTCAAGTAAATCATTGCCAGAGATTTAATTTGCATTTTGCCGAAACTGCATGACTCTGCTTACGAAAAAATGCTGTAATATAGAGGGTTGAAAATCTATAATGGTTAGGCTGTTATTATTGTTGACGCTGGGCTGCTGTCTCCCTGACCTCACTCTGGCCGCCCAGGAAGGCCGAACAGATACGCCTGCCCTCCAAAGCGAAACTACCGATGATCCCATCCGGAAAGTAGATGAGCTGAATCGCCTTGCCTACACTTTATTTGATGAAGACGCAGTGAGAGCGTATCAATATGCAGATCAGGCAATTATGCTCGCACGTGAACACAAGTACCTGAAGGGGGAGCGGCTGGCTCTTACGCTCAAAGGGTATTATTTTTTCGTCAAAGGTGAATTCCGTAATGCGTTGTCTTATTATCGGCGGGGAGCGGCGTTGCCCGCTTTGCCGGATAGTGACCTCGGATATAATTATCTCCTTACGGGAAACCTTTACCGGTCCGTCTCTTCGTATGACTCGTCAGCTTACTTCTATAATCAGGGAATTGCCTTGCTTGTAGGCGAGAGTAATAAAAACCACCTCGCCTTTGGCTACCGAAGCCTCGGGAAACTCTATGTGCAGCGCTGGAAAAACGAGCTTGCCCGCGAGGCTCTTCTCTCCGCACGTGAACTTTATTCGGAAGTGGGAAGTCTGTACGGTAAGGCAGAGACGCTTTTTGCATTGTCTGAATTGAACAGGAATCTGGGCGATTACCAGAAGGCTGACACTGATATTAACGATGGATGTGCTCTGGCTGAAAGGATTGGTGATCAATATCTTAAGCTGCAATGCAGCATCAACAAGGCGGAGATTAATTTCAAACTGGGCGAATTTGTTGTCGCGCTGGAGATCCTGCTTGACGTGCTTGACCAATTGAATGGAAAGGAGGAGCCGCAGACTTTCGTGAGGGTGTATTCGGGTCTTGGAGATGTTTATGAAGTGCTTGGCCAGAACGATTTATCCATGCGTTACTATCTGGAGGCGCTGAAGATTTCCGAGCGCCTGGATATGAAATATGAGGTCGGAAAAATCACCAGCAACATTGCCTGGATTTACAAGAATCAGAAGGATTTTTCACCTGCTTTTGAATTTCTGGAAAAGTCATTGAAGGTACGCGAACAAATCCGCGACTCATTTGGAATCGCGAATAGCTACAATGTTAAAGGTGTCATTTACTACGAACAAAAAGATTATCCGGAAGCTGTAAAGTGGATTGATCACGCACTTGGAATAAGATCCTCTATCGGACACCTTGAGGGGATCGCTGCTTGTCACTATAACCTCGGCATGATCTACGAAGAACAAAAACTGTATAGGCAGGCCTTGCAACATCACTTGAAGGCTTACAAATATGAGGAAGCCACGGGAAATAAATTCAATATCGGGATCGCCTTCAGCAGCATAGGAAGCGTTTACACCTACCTTAGCCAATTCGACAGTGCACGTTATTATCTGGTAAAAGCCGATGAGATCGGTAAAGAAACCGGTTCACTAAAGTTGCAAATGGAGAACTACTTCTACTGGTCGGAATTTTTCGAATACCAGGGGGATCACAAGCAGGCACTCGCATGGCACAAGCGGTATTCCGATTTGAACGACAGCCTCTATCACGAATCGGGGGCGAGCCGACTGGCGGAGATGCAGGCCCTTTATCAAACCGAGCAGAAGGATAAAGCGATTACTTTACTGAATCAGGAAAAAAGACTGCAGGCCAAGCAGTTAGAGCTTCAGAAGTCGCAGATAAATCTTCAGGGTTATATCATCATATTCATAGTATTTGCATTGGTGCTCGTATCGTTGTTGGCGTATAAGACTTACCAGTATAACAACGAAATCAAATCGGCACATGTTGAGATTGTAGAACAAAAGGAGGAACTTCAGACACAGTCGGAGGAATTGCAAAAGGCGTATCAGACGATCGCCGAAAGCCACAAGGAACTGGAAGCCAAGGTGGAGGAACGGACCTTCGCGTTACGGGAAGCCTATCGCGAGCTCGATACTTTCTTCTACCGCGCTTCCCACGACTTCCGGCGACCCCTTACAACGTTTCTCGGCCTGGCAGAAGTGGCCAAAATTACCCTGGTGGATCCGAACGCGCGGGAGTTGTTCGACAAGGTTCGCGAGACCGCTACAAACCTCGACAAGATGTTACTTAAGCTGCAGTCGATAAGTGATCTGGGTTCACAGCAACTAGCCTATGGCCGCGTGGAGATGAGCGAATTATTCAACCGGGTGCTGGCACAATTCAAAGCTGTTCTGGCGGAAAAGGGCATCCACACGTCGACGACCTGCGTAATGCATGACACCTTCGTCTCGTATCCCGAGATGATTTACATTATCCTGGAGAACCTGGTAGAGAACTCCATAGCCTTTTGTCGGTACCAGGGAGCTCAGCTGAGGCTCCGCGCCATTCAGCATGATGACCGTGTGCTTCTCGAAGTGGAGGACAACGGCGACGGCATTGACGAACAATACCATGATCGTATTTTCGAAATGTATTTCCGGGGAAATGACAGGTCTAAAGGGAATGGCCTTGGGCTTTACATTATCCGAAAGGCTGCTGAGAAGCTCGATGGTGTAATCACGTTCACAAGCCAGCGTGATAAAGGCACGCACTTCAGTCTCTCGTTTCCCATTTGTCTTACGGCGCCAAACATACCTGAGGAAGAGATTGTCGAAAGGATGCATTTGTAAGGTACAACCTATAAACGAAAAAAAACGGCCCGAGAATACACCGGGCCGTTTCTTGTTAAGTGTTTTCGCGAGCTTTCACCGGGTTCCAATGGATAATTTTCTTTTCAAAGATACTCTTGTTGCTGGCTAATGCCGGACCGGCTGCCCGCATTCCGAAAAGCGCGTCTTCGACAATCGGCTTGCCTTCGCGAATGCCTGCATAAAAGTTCTTATGATGGTCGGTGTTGGCGCTGTAGTTGGCCGGGGCCTTGTATTCGATATCGTCTTCTTTGGTTCGCCCGGCCGGGTTTGGATACTTCGACTTGTACCACTGTTCGTATCTTTTCTGTTCGGCTTCTGAGAATGTATCGAAAGAATCCCAGCCACCGTACGTGGGCACATCCGAGATCTTGTTACGCGTCACCCGCACAGAGCCCCAGCCCATATCAATGACGCCGTCAGTACCAATAAGCTTCAATCCTTCGCCGCGCTCGCTTCCATCTACAAAATTGACGCGCATCTGAAGGTTGAACGCGGGATGATTTTTGGTTTCCGGATAGTCAAATAATCCGAGGGAAATATCGGGCACATCGCGACCATCTTTCCAGTAACGTAAGCCGCCCGTACTGTAAATACGATCAGGGCCTTCAGAACCTGTAACGGCATGAAGTGCAGAAAACAAGTGAACGAACAGATCGCCGGCAATCCCAGTTCCATAGTCCCGGTAGTTTCGCCATCGGAAGAATCTAACCGGATCGTAGGCAACGCGGGGGGCATCTCCCAGAAAACGTTCCCAGTCGACGGTATTCTTGTCAGCATCGGTCGGTATTGAGTATTGCCATGCGCCGTTCGAGCTGTGGCGATCCATCCAGGCTTCAACCATGATCAGTTTCCCGATGACACCACTGCGAAAGAGTTCCGCTGTCTTTTCGGTCACCACGGAGCTTACGCGTTGGCTCCCTACTTCAAGCACTTTGCCTGTCTTTTTTTGAGTTTCAATGATTTTTTCACCCTCCTCCAGCTTGTGGACCATGGGCTTTTCCACATAGACGTGTTTACCTTTGTTCATCGCTTCTACGGCGATGTGATCATGCCAGTGGTCGGAGGTTGAAATTATTACCGCGTCGATATCCTTCCGATCGAGTATCTCACGATAATCGCGGGTGGTGAAAAGGTCTTTACCATACTTCTCCTTCGCGCGTTCAAGCCTACCGTTATAAAGGTCACAGGCCGCAACGAGTTTCACGCCCGGTATTTCGGAACTGACGTGTGCATTGCTGAAACCCATGATTCCCATGCCAATAGTAGCGATGTTTATCTGGTCGTTCGGGCTGAATTTTTTCTCCTGACGTGCGGCCTTTAGTTCAACGACTTTGGCAGCTTGTCCATGTAATAAAAGCGGCGCAGTTCCGCTGATTAATGTAGTAGTGAGCGCTTTTTTAAGAAATCCTCTTCGGGATTTCGTAGAATGATCTGACATAATCTTTTAAGGTTTTGGAAGAGCAAAGGAAGTTACGATATTTGTCACCGAAGTCAATGGCCAATTTTGTGAACGGCAGTTTGGTCACACATTCCCGAGTTTTTCTCAATAGTTTTTAAGACCCCCAGAAGATGAGCTTCAACTTTTTCCGGAATAAGAGTTTTGCCATTGACCTTGGCAATACCAATACGTTGGTTAGTGATGCGCGACGGATTTTGTTGTCACAGCCTTCCTATATTGTTTTTGACGCCGAAACGAATGCTGTGAAAGCTGTTGGTGACAGAGCATTTAATATGTTTGAAAAGAACCATGTTGAGCTAAAACCGGTGAAGCCTTTGAAAGGCGGTGTGATTGCCGATTATGATTCCGCGAGCAAGATGATCAAGGAGATGGTTTCCCAGGCTGACGGAGGAACACGGTCATTTCTCAGTGGCTACGATAACCTGATCGCCGGCATACCTTACTGCACTACCGAAGTTGAGAGAAGGGCACTGCGCGATGCGTTGGATCAGTTCAACGCACGGCATACTTACCTTTTGTATGAACCGCTGGCTGCCGCAATCGGGCTTGGCCTGAACATCCGTGAACCGGAAGGGAAAATGGTTATCGATATCGGCGGCGGACTAACAGAAATCGTCATAATCTCGCTTTCAGGGATAGCAGCTTTTCAGTCGGTAAAAGCTGCAGGTGATACTTTTGATGAGGCCATTCAGGACCACTTCCGCCGGCATTACAACATGGCTATAGGGCTCCGTACCGCTGAACAGATCAAAATCAATGTAGGCGCAGTAATCAATAATCTTGAAGAGATACCCGAGCCGATGATGGTAAAGGGAAAGGACCTTGTAGAAGGCTTACCGGTAACCCGAACCATCGACCATTTCGAAGTAGTTACTATTCTGGAGAAATCAATCGCGTCAATCGAGCACGGAATAGTACAAACATTGGAACTTTGTCCGCCTGAACTCGCCGCTGACATTTATGAAAACGGAATACACGTTACCGGTGGAAACGCGCAATTGCGCGGATTGCGCGAGCGGTTTCAATCGAAAATAAAACTTCCGGTTCATGTCGACGATCAGCCCTTGCTTTCGGTTGGAAAGGGGATTGCGACCACGCTCTCAGACACTAAAAAGTACAAAAGCGTATTATTTGAGTAGATCAGATCAAAATACAATTCGTAGACCTCCGCAGAAGTGGAGGTTTTTTTATGCACTTTTAGGAATAGTCAGGGACCGCTGAAAAAACAAAAAGGGTGTTCCGGAAACACCCCTTTTGCTATGTCAGACAAAAGCTTTGAATCTTTTGGATCAGAGACTTAAATCAACAACTAAGACTCAGAATCTGGTTCAGCTGGCGATCCGCCAAACAGATCTGCCTGATCGTTCGCAATCGCGTTGTTTCCTGAGACTTCAGGTGGTTCGGATGAAAGAGCACTCTCCACAACAGAAGTAGCTTCTGCCTTTGCATCTTCTTTTTCCTGAAGTTTCTGCCTGGCTCTTTTCTTCAGTGCCATCAGGTTCGAGGACGGCTGAGGACGAGAAGTTTTTTTCGCAGCCTTTTTGGGAGCAGACTTCTTCGCCGCTTTTTTGGGAGCCGATTTCTTAGGAGCTGCTTTCTTTGCTGCTGACTTCTTCGCTGTCTTTTTAGGAGCTGACTTCTTCGCTGCCTTTTTAGGAGCTGACTTCTTCGCTGCCTTTTTAGCCGCGGATTTCTTCGCTGCTTTTTTGGGAGCGGACTTCTTCGCTGCTTTTTTGGAAGCGGACTTCTTCGCTGCCTTTTTGGGAGCCGCTTTCTTTGCTACCTTCCTGGCTGATTTCTTAGCCGTTTTCCTGGTAGCCTTCTTAGCTGTTTTTTTAGCAGACTTCTTAGCTGCCTTTTTTGCTTTCTTTGCCATAGCAATAAATGTTTTTGATAGCCAAAAGTTAATTAATAAAAATTCATTTTTTTATAGTATGGCCAAAGAAAAAATTATACCATCGGGGCATCATCACCTTATTATGTGTGAAGCGCTCGCAATACATGCGTAGATGACTAGGTGATGACAACATATTTGTGCTGCGGATTCTTCCGTTAAATCGTATCTCAAGTCCCTGAAACGCAATAATTGCCTTTAATCTCCGGCTTTGCTTCCGGAAATTTTGCCTGCCTATAAGGGTGATCTCTCAGATTCGCGCCTGATAAGTATACAAATCAAAGTATCTTCCTTTTTGCTGAATAAGATCGTCATGACGACCTGATTCAGCAATTCTGCCGCCCTCAATCACAAGGATTTGATCCGCCTGACGGATTGTGCTGAGCCTGTGGGCAATCACAAAAGTAGTTCTGTTCTTCATCAACAACTTAAGACTTTCCTGAATGAAGGCTTCTGATTCTGTATCAAGACTGGAGGTAGCTTCATCCAGAATCAGAATTCGCGGATCAGCGAGTATGGCACGGGCGATAGCAATTCGCTGACGTTGTCCACCGGAGAGCTTAACACCACGTTCACCAATCAATGTATCGAGCCCGTGCTCGAAGCGATTAGTGAACTCCTCCACGTGCGCGGCTTTCACAGCCTCCAGGATCTTGTGTTGAGATGCTCCCGGCCGCGGAAACATGATGTTCTCGCGAATAGTCCCTTCGAAGAGAAAGTCATCCTGAAGCACGACCCCGAGCTGACTTCGATATGTGTTCAACACCACCTTAGACAAATCTAGTCCGTCGACAGTTACTTTTCCGGATGTAGGAGTCAGGAACGAGGCAGCCAGGCCCGCAATGGTGGTCTTTCCCGAGCCTGAGGTCCCCACCAGGGCAGTAACAGAACCCGCCGGAGCACTGAATGATATGCCGTTCAGGACTGGTTTACCTTCTTCATATGCAAAGCTCACCTCATCGAACACAACATCGCCATGGATAACTCCCGCATCGATCGTACGCTGATTTTCATCGTGCTCGGGCGGAAAGGACATCAGTTCCTCTGTGCGATCCAATCCCGCGAAAGCTTCGGTCAGCTGGCTTCCAATGTTACTCATCTGAACTATCGGGGCGACCATGAAACCGAGGAACATAGTAAAAGAAAAGAACTCGCCTGTAGTCATGGTATCCTGTACGATTCGATATCCACTCATGGCCATGATACCTGCTGTTGCAAGTCCCAAAAGGAATGTTGCTGAGCTGGTCACCAGGCTTGTCGATGTCAGGCTGCGCTTAACATTTGTGAACAGTCGCTCTACGCCGGTCTCGAAGATCCTGATTTCCTGATTCTCGGCGTTAAATCCCTTTATAACCCTGATACCATTCAACGTTTCAGTCAGGCGCCCCGTCACATCGGCGTTTAGTTTGCCCCTTTCCCGGAAGATGGGTCTTATATATGCGAAGGCCTTTAGTGAGATTACTCCGAAAATACTTACCGGCACCAACACATAAAGCGTCATCATAGGGCTGATGCTAATGAGGAAATAAAGGCAAACAAAGGATGTCAGAATGCCTCCAACCATTTGAACCAGCCCTGTGCCGACAAGGTTGCGTACACCTTCCACGTCGGTCATCACGCGTGAAACCAGTGCCCCGGCTTTCTGATTATCAAAGAAACGGACCGGAAGCTTGAGTAAATGCTTCTGAACGTTGGAGCGCAGGATGCTTATGAGTCGTTGTGCTTCAACACTCAGGAGTCGCGTCAGTAAGAAAGAGGTTATCGCCTGAAGGGTTATAGCACCCACCACTAACATCACGAGCTCCTTGAGTCGCTCAAGATCCTTGTTGGCAATCACATCGTCCATAAAATACCTTGTTGACCATGGTAATACCAGTCCCGATAATTGACTAATGAAGATCAGAATCAACCCAATTGCTAATAGTTTCCAACGCGGTAGGATGATTGTTTTTATAACGCGGCCGAGGGTGATTTTACTTTTTGCCATGGTAGTTTAGAGAAATGTATTGGAGTTGACGTACACTGCCCGGTTTTAGTCTATTAACCGGGCATAAGAGCAGCCACACATCCAAAAGCCATACACACTGTGGTATTATGTGGAAAACTGCCGCAGGTCCCCGAGGGCAATTCCCCTTTTTCCGAAAATCGAATAGTCGTTTAGCCGGGTATCAAACTTTACCTGGCTTCTGTAGCCGATCGCACGCCGGGTATTGAAACGGATGAAGTCGCCCGTGGTTTGCGTCAGGAATGAAACAAGTATGCACAAATCAGAGAAATATCAATACTACGATAAACTCGTCTTGAGGAAACTGATGGGTATCATCTCCCCGGAGGAGGATGCCGCCTTGAAAGCATGGATTGAGGCCGACCCGCGTAACAAGGAGTCATTCGATGCACTGCGATTCAAATGGCAAGCCGACAGGGAAAACATTCCCGAAGATGAGCGTCCACGAAGAAGAAGGCGCCGGAACACGACGGTCGATCCGGCAAAGAAAGGAAGAACCACATTTTATGTTTTCGAAGGTCTGGCTCTTGCCTTGCTGGTGGTAGCCAGCGTAATAATTTTCATGGGTCTGAGGGAAAGGCCCTCGATTCATCATGCCGGCCGGGAAATCCGGACAGTGATTCTCTCCGATAGTTCAGCTGTTACGCTGAAGCCGGGGAGCGTGTTACTAGTCGCTTCGGATTACGGTAGCACAAACAGGGCTGTCGAGGTGGAGGGGCAGGCCTTTGTTGAGGTGAGCCCGGATTCGCTTACCCTGTTCACGCTGACAACTGACAACAGCCGAATCGACGTGACAGGAACAAGTTTCATGGTCGACTTACCCAAGGGAGAGGAATACGAAGAAGTAATAGTCCTCAGCGGCCAATTACTTATAAGCCTGCTGAAGAATCCCGAAAAGAAGGTTGTGGTACCCGCAGGTAAAAAGGCCCGATACGACTATGGTTCCGGAGCCATCGCGCTTCTGGATGCCGATACGGTGAACGTGCTGGCTTGGAGACAAAAAAAGCTGGTATTCAATGACACACCACTGGCACAGGTTGTAGAGGCAGTTGAGGACTATTTCGGCATACCGGTTCAGGTTGAGAATACGGCGATGCTCAAGTGCACATTCACGAAAACCTTCAACGAACCGAGGATGGATGATATTATCAAGGCGCTCCGCGACGAACTTGACGTGATCGTTATGCGTGAGTACGGCCGCATCGTGATAGATGGCCGGAATACATGCCCTTAAAGGCACAATGCCGGTCAGGAGTAAAGCGCTTCTTTCTGTTCGGCAACCCGCTCATTCTCGATGTACTCGTCGTACGTCATGAGTTTATCGATAAACCCATTAGGCGTAATCTCGATAATGCGATTTGCTACCGTATTGGTAAATTCATGATCGTGAGAAGTAAATAAGACCGTTCCCGGGAAATCTTTCAATGCATTATTCAAAGCCGTGATAGATTCAAGATCCAGGTGGTTCGTGGGTTCATCCAGAATCAGAAGGTTCGCGCTGGCCAACATCATCCTTGAAATCATGCAGCGCATCTTTTCGCCACCTGAAAGGACATTTGCTTTTTTGAATACTTCTTCACCCGAAAAAAGCATCTTTCCGAGGAATCCCCGCACATAGATTTCGTCCTTGTTTTCGTCGTCTGCAAATTGGCGTAGCCAGTCGATCAGGTTATCGTGCGTTTGAAAATATTTCTCATTGTTGGAAGGGAGGTAAGCCGTTGTAATGGTTTGACCAAACCGGAATTCTCCCGTATCGGGTTTCTTTTCGCCAGCCAGAATCTGGAACAGTGACGTCAGTGCCAGGCTATCCTTGCTGAGAAAGGCAATTTTCTCGCCTTTGCGCACGTAAAAGTCCAGCCCCTTGAACAGGGGTTCACCATTCTGTGAATAGCCAAGGTTCTCTGCCTGCAGTATCTGATCTCCGGCAGTCCGTTTCTGTTGAAAGATAATGGCAGGATAGCGTCTGGTCGAAGGCTGGATGTCATCAACGTTGATCTTTTCCAGGAGCTTTCTTCGGCTCGTGGCTTGTTTTGATTTCGACGCATTGGCGCTGAATCGGGCAATAAATTCCTGTAGCTCCTTGCGCTTGTCTTCAGCCTTCTTATTGGCTGCGGAACGTTGCGAAAGGGCAAGCTGACTGGACTGGTACCAGAACGAATAGTTTCCTGTATATAAGCGAATCGCGCTAAAATCAATATCTACGACATGGGTACACACGGTATCGAGGAAGTGTCTGTCGTGAGAAACGACGATGACCGTATTCTGAAACTCGAGCAAGAAGTCTTCGAGCCAGCTCACCGTGTGAATATCCAGGTCGTTAGTCGGCTCATCGAGAATAAGAATATCAGGGTTACCAAAGAGAGCCTGTGCGAGAAGGACGCGAACTTTCTGGTTCCCGTTCAATTCCTTCATCAACTTAAAATGGTCCGATTCGGTAATGCCAAGTCCGCTCAACAATGCCGCAGCGTCTGATTCGGCATTCCAGCCGTTCATCTCAGCAAATTCGCCCTCAAGCTCGGAAGCCCTGATTCCATCCGCTTCGGAAAAATCAGGTTTTGCATAGATCGCATCCTTCTCCTTCATCAGGCTCCAGAGGTGCTGATGGCCCATCATCACCGTGTCAATTACAGTAACTTCGTCAAAGGCATAGTGATTCTGACGAAGTACAGCCATACGCTTTCCGGGTTCAATCGACACGTTGCCACCGGTCGCATCAATGTCGCCCGAGAGGATCTTCAAAAAAGTGGATTTGCCTGCACCGTTTGCTCCGATTACGCCATAGCAGTTGCCGGCGGTAAACTTGATATTTACCTCGTCAAACAACACACGTTTTCCGAACTGAAGCGACAGATTATTAGCAGCGATCATGATTTAGATTTGAAATGAATCGGCAAAATTAATAAAAAAGGTTGTTCCCCAACTGATTCTCAATGCGGTCGCGGGAAAAAACGTTCCATTCGGCGACAGTTCACCAAACGATTCGAAATATAATCGATTGAGTTAATCCTTACCGCCCGCGTTGCTAAACTTTTCCAGTTGCTTCTTTTCATCATTAGAGAGGAGGATCTTGATATCCGGATCTCCTTTGATATTCTGCATCTGAACCTGTATGGCCGGATACCGCTTTTGGACCCTCGCGGAAACGGGTTTCACTGTGTACACCCGTGGGTTAGGGAGACATGCAGCGATCATCGCGGCCTCGCGGACCGAAAGCTTACTACTCGGCTTGTTGAAGTATTCGCGTGAAGCAGCTTCGACGCCAAAAATTCCTTTCCCCATTTCCGCGATATTCAGGTAAACTTCAAGAATCCGGCGTTTTCCCCAGATCAATTCGATCATGAAAGTGAAATACGTTTCCAGGCCTTTCCTTACCCAGCTTCGCCCATGCCATAAGAATACATTCTTGGCTACCTGCTGGCTTATGGTAGAACCGCCGCGGATGGTCCGACCGGGTTTTGCCTGGTTGTATTCATACGCCCGCTGGATACTTTTCCAGTCGAAGCCCGTATGGTCGGGAAATAACTGATCTTCCGAGGCCATTACGGCCAGACGCGCGTTTGGTGAGATCTCTTCAAGGACAACGTAATCGCGTTTGAGGCCATAGCCCTTGATCCAGCTGATCGCCTGAATCGCGGTTATGGGAGGGTCAACCCACTTCAAAATGACGATGTACAGGAAATGTGCAATGAACAGGATAATGAAGATACGTTTGATCTTTTGAAGAATTGCCGAAACAAAAGGGGGGAACGTCATAGATTTATCCTGTCAAAAATAATAGAAATGTACATTGCTGTGTGGTTTGAACGTTGGATTGCCGCTTTTATTTTCCGATTGCTGAGCAGGGTGAGCCGCTGCCCGGGGCGGATAGCATCAATCTCCGGTAACAATTATTCAGCCGATCCATATCTAAACTTTCCCTTTCAAATCCCAATGGTCCTTGATTACCCTTCCCGCGGTATCTGCCTTTAACGTACGGGCATACCGTTGACCTTTGATCCGACCGGTGGCATCTGACCTTCCAATAAAAAGTACCATTGCGTTTCCGTCGCCGTCAGTCTGAACGGCCAGGTCCTTCCCGCGGAACGTCAGTCTTACAAGGGAAGAGGGTTCATACTTGCGGGTGAGTTTCAAAAGCAAATCAGCGCTTAGCCCCATAGTTACTTAAGGTTTATCGAATCAGTAAAACGAAAATGCCAGAACAGTGTAGGATTATTCAACACCATTCGAATCGTCGTGGGGAATTATTAGGCCAGGAAGCATCCTGACGCCTACGATAGTACATCGGCACGCGATTATAATATACCCAGCAAACATGTTTCACGAAAAAAGAAAGACAATGAAAAAAATAATGTTAACAGTTGCCGGGATGCTTTTAGTAAGCCTTATGGCGGTAAATGCTCAGGTAACGCAGCAGGATACGCAGCTGACGCAGGACACAACAGGTATCTCTGATCAGTCAGGTCAACCCGGAGTGATGGGAGACGACCAGTCAAATTACTCCCGTGATATGGAGGTCATCCAATCGACTGATGTTCCATCTAATCTTCGCACTACGCTTGGCGAGGCTGAATATTCCGGATGGGAAGAAGGTAAAGTTTATCGCAATACAAGTACTAATGAATACCTGATTGTGATTGGTGATGAAGACGCTAAAGTTTTTCGCTTCGATGCGAACGGTCAGAAAATAGAAGATCTGGATTCCGAATCAAATCAGAACGATTCTCAAATGGCGCCAGGTAGCGGTTCAACCGACACTGGTGATGCAGGAACTGGTGACATGGGCTCAGGCTCTACTGGCACTACCCCTGACGACGCTGGTTCAACCGGAACTACTCCCGGTTCAACAACTCCCGATGCAACAACTCCTGGTTCAACCGGTACAACTCCTGGTTCAACTGATTCTGGTTCATCAGGAACCGGTACAACGGGGACTGGCTCAACCACCGACGATCAGTCGAGCGGAAGCACTAATACACGGTAATCTTTAACGAGTCTAAGAAGTCTTTAATTTTTAGATACAAAAGCCAGGCACAGTCCTGGCTTTTTGCTTTGGGTGGAAATAATTCCTCGATACGACGAGATAATCATCGCTCCTGAATCCACAATGGCCGGTATAGGTTTGGTAACAAAACACATAGAACTAAATTAATATTGATATGGCAGATAACGCAAACAACAATAGCCGCAGGGTTGCTATCCTTACCGAAAATGGTTTCGAACAATCCGAGCTCGTCAGCCCTAAAGAGGCTCTCGAAAAAGCCGGACATCAAGTTGATATTGTTTCTCCTCAACGGGATAAAGTGAAGGCGTGGGACAAAGACAATTGGGGAATTGAATTGCCCGTGGATAAACACGTCACTGATGTGACGGTAGATGATTATGACGCCTTGCTTTTGCCGGGAGGTGTGTTTAACCCTGACAAGCTTCGTATGGATCATGATGCGGTGCTGTTTGTCAAAGACTTCTTTCAGTCTGGTAAAGTGATTGCCGCCATCTGTCATGGTCCCCAGATGCTTATTGAAGCCAACGTGGTGGAGGGTAGGCAGCTGACCTCATATCCAAGTATACGGATAGATGTCGTTAACGCAGGTGGATTGTGGGTGGACCAGGAAGTGGTGGTTGATAATGGATTAGTCACCAGTCGGAAGCCTGACGATCTTGACGCGTTCAACAAAAAGCTTCTGGAGGAACTAATGGAGGGTGCCCACAACAGGGAGAAACCAAAGATCTATTCGAAAACCTGATTGAAAGGTTGCGCAAAAGGATTCATTATCGTGAATCCTTTTTTTATTTGATGGGTCTTCGGTATCTGATTCCCGCCAGTTGGAAGTCCGAACTCGAATTGGGACGTGAGGGGTATCGGGAACCCGAAATTCGTTATTTTGCAACATGACCCGGAAAACTCTTATCCCCGCTCTTTTGGGGTTTCTAATCATTTCTATGCAGACTCATGCACAGCACGAATCCCCTTTATATGAGGGAGCTATCCCTAACAGCACCCCGACAGAAAACCAGGAGTTGACAGAAGACCGGGATGGCATTACCATCGTCAGCAAAATCAGCGTTCCTACCCTCACGGCCTTTCTGCCGCCTCCTGAGGAGGCAAATGGTCTCGCGGTGATAATTTGTCCGGGGGGAGGCTACTGGGTGAACGCCATCTCGCACGAAGGGTGGGATGTCGCCAGGAAACTAAACTCCTGGGGGATTGCTGCGTTTGTACTGAAATACAGAATTCCCGGTGATAATATGACCGACAGGAAACTGGGCCCGCTGCAGGACGCCCAGCAGGCCATCGCCACGGTAAGACAGAACGCCGCCAAATACAGGATTGATCCAAACCGGATAGGTATAATGGGATTTTCGGCCGGCGGACATCTGGCCTCAACGGCAGGGACGCATTTTGAAAGCCAGGTTGTTAAGCACTCCGTCAGTGTACGCCCCGATTTTATGATTTTGATTTACCCGGTAATTAGCTTCGATCCGGAAATTGCCCACATGGGTTCACGAGAGCAATTAATTGGCGACAGCGCAACTGCAGAAGATGTCACCCTGTTTTCAAACGAACTTCAGATTACAGAAAAGACTCCTCCGACATTTCTCGTACATGCAGCCGATGATGACGTAGTGAAAGCCGACAACTCAATACGATTCTTTCAGACGTTGAACCAATACAAGATTCCGGCAGAGCTGCACATTTATCAAAAGGGTGGTCACGGGTTCGGAATGAACAATAAATTTACCAATGAACAGTGGATTGAAGCCTGCAAAAACTGGATCGGGGCAAATGGCTGGTTCAAATCGCAATGAAATACCCTTTTCCGTGAAGCTGTTTTTTTTCACTCGCCGTCATGGGTGGATTCGCGGAATATCGATTCGTTAGTTGAGTAGAGAGTGTAAGGATGAAGGCATGCATAATTTTTACCGGGTTGTTTTCACTGATGGGCATTGCGCTCTTCGGACAAACAGAACGTTACAAGTTTCGTCAGCTTAGTATCAATGAAGGCCTATCGCATAATCAGGTAAACGCTATTTATAAAGACCGGAAAGGATTTGTGTGGATAGGTACCGCGGCTGGACTCAATCGGTTTGACGGCCACGACGTAAAGATTTTCCGCAGGGATCCACGGGATACTACGACCCTGCCATCGAACAATATTTCCAGGATCCTTGGGGCACCCGATGGAAGGCTTGCCGTTCAAACGTCAGCGGGGCTCGCCATTTACGATCCGGCCACGGAAAGCTTCTCCCGCAATACTGCGACGTTCTTCGAAGAATGGGGGTTGCCCGATGGAACATTGCTTGATATCCAATCAGATGGCGACAGCATAGCCTGGTTTGTGATGTCGGACGCACTGGTATTGTTTCGCCAGCATCAAAAGTCCACGGCAGTTTTCCGTCATGCCTTGCAGGACACTACATCCATTGTACCTCAACCGGTAACATCATTTATCGTTTCACAACCCAGGCACTACTGGCTTGCGCATGGTAGCGGCACCATTGAAAAAGTTGTGCTCTCAGCATCAGGGCCAAAAGTTGTTTACCGAAACGAATGGCTGGCGAAGCGAAACAATCACGCGAGTTATGACTACCGCCTCGCGATGGACCGCGACGGAGATCTGTGGGTCTGGCTGAACAACGATAATCAGGGAGCTTACTTTTTTGATACCAATACGGAACAGTTCACGCATTACACCACCGCGTCGGATCCTGTACGGTTGAGTGCCAACATTGTTACCGGTATCGTTCAGGACAATTCCGGAATGATATGGGCAGGGACAGACCACGGTGGCGTAAATCTCATCGACAAAAAAAATAAAACAGTAAGGTACATTTATCACCTCGAAGATGAACCTGCGTCACTTGCACAGAATAGCGTCAACATACTTTATCGGGACGATTCCGGAATCGTTTGGGCCGGTACATATAAAAGTGGCGTAAGCTATTATCATGAAAGTATTTTTCGGTTCACGCTTTTCCGGCATTCAAGCAATGACCCTCGCGGCTTGCCCTATTCTGACGTAAACCGATTCGCGGAAGACAAGGACGGAAACCTTTGGATCGGTACCAACGGGGGTGGATTGATCCGGTTCGATCGGAAGAACGGAGAATTCGTCCAGTACCGAAATGATCCACGTAACCCAAACAGCTTGAGCAGTGATGTGATCGTGAGCCTTTGGGTAGATCATACCAACGCTTTATGGATCGGCACCTATTATGGCGGTCTCAATAAATTT
This sequence comes from Bacteroidota bacterium, assembly GCA_023417785.1. Taxonomy (GTDB): domain Bacteria; phylum Bacteroidota; class Bacteroidia; order Cytophagales; family Cyclobacteriaceae; genus Ohtaekwangia. Next base: position 15,191 of record JAEZEH010000123.1, on the reverse strand, counting down.
GACGGCAAAACATTCACGCGATACGTGCACGACCCCGACGACCCGGCTTCTATTCCCGGAAGGAGTGTGTGGGAGATTTTTGAAGATTCGGGTCGGAATTTGTGGATCGGGACGCTTGAGGGCGGGCTGGCTTTATTTGACCGCGAAACGAATACCTTTAATCGACTTCGAAGCACGAACGGCAACATCACATCTTCACCCTATATATCGGCAATCATTGAAGACCGCAATGGCAACATCTGGATAGGAACAGATGCGGGGATCGACGTCTATACGCCGCAGTCAGGTGCGACAAAACACTATGAGTATATCGCTGGAGATCCGTCGAGCCCAAGCAGTAACTCTATCTATGACTTGCTGGAGGATTCCCACGGTCGCATCTGGGTTGCCACGCAGGAGGGGCTGAATATTTTTGATCATGATACGCAAACATTTCAGACCCTCACGGAGAACGGGATTCCACGAAACAGCCCTGTGCTCACGCTCGAAGAGGATTTGCAAGGCCACATCTGGCTTGGATCACTGCAAGGTCTGGTTTCAGTTGGCCTTGATAAGGATTCATTAACCGTTAGTCATTATACGCCGGAGGATGGTCTTCAGAGTATGCAGTTCAACGAGAACGCTTCTCTCCGGACACGTCGGGGCGAATTGATTTTCGGTGGCCCCCGTGGTTTTAATGTATTCGATCCGGCCGAGGTTAAGGATGTTCAGGGGAAAAACCAGTTAGTGTTCACTGACTTTCAGCTTTTTCAAAAAAGCATTGTGATTGGAGAGAACGTGAAGGGTCGTACCATTCTGAAACGCTCCATTTCTGAAACCGAGGAAATCGTTCTTCCTCCGGGACAGAATTTCTTTTCGATCGAATTTTCAGCGCTCAACTATCTTCAACCTGGCAAGAACCGATATTGGTATAAGCTTGAAGGCCTCCATGCGGACTGGCTGCCAATAGACAAGGAGACCCGCAAGATCACCTTTACAAATCTTAGCCCGAAGGACTATACCTTGAGAGTGATCGCTGAACAGGGTAATGGTGTTTCTGACGCCGAAGCAGCGCTAAAAATCGAAGTGTTGCCGCCGTTTTATAAATCAAACCTTGCTTTTGTGTTATATCTGGTACTTCTTCTCGCGATTCTGTACTTCGCGCGGCGGCTGATTCAGCAGCGCGAGAAACTAAAGTTCGCAATAGAGCATGAACGGCAGGAGGCTATGCGTATGCATGAACTCGATATGATGAAGATACGGTTCTTTACCAACGTGAGTCATGAATTCCGGACGCCGCTTACGCTGATTTTAACACCCATCGAGCGAATGCTGAAGCAAATGAATGGTTCGGAGAACGTGGAGACCTTCCAGTTAATCCACCGGAATGCCAAACGGTTGCTCACGCTCGTAAACCAGCTTCTCGATTTCAGGAAGATGGAGGTGCAGGAGATTCGGTTTTCTCCTTCCGAAGGTGATATCATCGCATTCATCCGTGAAACAGTTTTTTCTTTTTCTGACCTCTCAGAAAAGAAGGGAATTGAATTGACATTCTCCGCCGACGTGCAATCGCTGGAAACTATTTTCGACCAGGATAAACTTGAAAAGATTATGTTTAACCTGCTATCCAATGCATTCAAGTTTACGCCGGATAGGGGTAAAGTATCGGTGGCCGTTTCACTGGAAGATCGCGCGGGTTCGAACCGGGTGGTCATACGGGTATCCGACACGGGGATTGGAATTCCCGAAGACAAGCTGGAACGCATTTTCGATCGGTTTTTCCAGCATGACCTTCCCCGTACAATGACGAATCAAGGCAGCGGAATCGGTTTATCGATCACGCATGAGTTCGTTCGGATTTCGAAAGGCGAAATCAAAGTCGAAAGCAAGGTAGGAGAGGGATCACAGTTTACGGTTTGGCTACCCGCTCCGGAAATTGTAAGTCCGCCGGCAAGTAAGACGACTCCGCCACCTGTCGAAGTCGCTGCAATGCCAGCTGTTTCTGAACCGGAGGAAAGAACGACACCTTCGGAGCATTCGCTGCTGCTAATCGAAGACAACGATGATTTCCGGTTCTACCTCAAGGACAACCTGAAATACGCGTATAGAATTTACGAAGCGGCTACAGGCGAGGCCGGTTGGGATCTTTGTTTGCAGGTACAACCTGACCTTATCGTAAGTGATGTGATGATGCCCGGCATGAACGGTATTGAATTGTGTCAAAAAATCAAATCCGACGAACGTATATCCCACATTCCCGTGATTTTGCTTACAGCCAGGAACACGGAAGAACAACGTCTGGAGGGTTTTGAAACCGGAGCGGATGACTACATAACGAAACCGTTCAATTTCGAGATCCTTGAGTCGCGCATCCGAAATCTTATCACGCTCCGCACCCGCGCACAAAAGAATTTCCGTAAAACGCTTGAAGTAAAAGCAAGTGAACTGAATATTACCCCGCTTGATGAACGCTTCATAGAGAATGCCATAAAATGCGTTGAGAAAAACGTGTCGTCGCCTGAGTTTACGGTGGAGAACCTGGGGCATGAGCTGGGATTTAGCAGAGCTTACCTTTATAAGAAGATCGTGGCCTTAACGGGAAAGTCGCCGCTTGAATTCATCCGCCATATCCGGCTGCAGCATGCGGCTCAGCTTTTGGAAAAGAGTCAGATGACAGTCGCAGAAGTAGCCTATCAGGTAGGTTTCAACAACCCCAAATACTTCGCGCGTTACTTTAAAGAGGAATTCAAGGTCCTGCCTTCTGGTTATGCGGCATCGCGCAGGAACGCCAAGCCCAAATAGATACCTATTTATAGTTATTTTATATCCCTCAATAACCATGAATATCTATTTCTTCGTGGCAACTCATTGCCATGGAAAATAGCCAGCGAAAAAAACTCAATTTCCTCTTTTTCGTCGAGTGCATTCTGTATTTCTGTATCCTGGCAGGTACCGCAGCTTATTTATACCTCCGCTTTGTCGCTTAAAGGCAACAAGCCGTCACCCGGATTACCCTGTATCGGTTTGGCTTCTACCCTTCGGTCCACCTTCGGTAGCAATTTGATACCCCTTTTTTAGCGTTTCCAGCCCGTTTGGTAGACATTCCGGCACCCCTTTAAAGATATTCCATACCCATCCTCAAGGTGAAGTCAATCTACCTTTATGCAACCGTTTGTGGATTTATGTCCGGATCATTCGGTTGAAACTTAACTTATGATGAAGAGAAGATTTACACTGTACAGTTTTGCAATCCTGCTGTTGATAAGCGGTTGCTCCGAAAACCGACCTTATGAAAAGCTGGAAAATGGTATTGTTATCACACTTCCCGAAAGTCAGCCGGGAGCGAAAAAAGTGCGTCTGGAAGTAATTACGGATGATATTATCCGTGTGTCCGCTACCCCTGCAGACACGTTTTCGACCGCCGAAAGCCTCATGCGGGTACCGGTTGACGCTTCAACTGAGTGGAGCGTTCAGGAAGCCGACGATCGCATCACTATTACGACCCGATCCCTGAAAGCGACAGCAATATTCAACACCGGTGAAGTTTCGTTCACCGATCTCGACGGAAATACAATTGCACAGGAACGCCAGGGTGGCGGAAAGTCCTTCGAACCCATTCAGCTCGGTGGCCAGCAGGTTTATTCGATACGTCAGGTTTTTGAATCCCCTGACGACGAAGCATTTTTTGGTTTAGGCGGTCACCAGAACGGACAAATGAACTACAAAGGTGAAGATGTTGAATTGGTACAACATAATATCGTTGATGTGGTTCCTTTTCTTTATTCAAATAAAAACTACGGAATTCTCTGGGATAACTATTCGATTTCCAAGTTCGGTGACCCCAGGGATTTTGAATCACTCAATACGCTGACCCTGACCGATGAGGACGGCAAAGATGGCGCCTTAACCGCTTCATATTATGTCGACAACAAGGTCGTGAAGACGGTCCGTGAAGACAAGATTGAATTTGAATTCCTCGAAACACCACAGGTAGACAGTTTCCCGAAAGATGTCTCGCGAAATGGCAAAGTGGTTTGGGAGGGTTCTATCTCGTCGGCGAATGAAGGTGCACACAAGTTTCTGGTCTACTCCTCCGGATATATTAAAGTGTGGATAGACGACGCGTTGATCCTCGATAAATGGCGTCAGAACTGGAATCCATGGACGAATAAATTCACGGTTGATCTTAAGAAAGGCGAAAAGCGCGCCATCAAAATTGAGTGGAATCCCGACGACAGCGGTTACCTCGGCGTTCGCCATTTGGATCCCCGGCCATCCGAAGAGCAAAACCGGCTTTCCCTCTGGTCGGAAGTTGCTGACAACATCGACTACTATTTTATCAAAGGCAATTCAGCTGACGACGTGATCAGTGGTTACAGGACACTCACCGGGAAAGCACCTATCGTTCCTAAGTGGGCCCTTGGCTACTGGCAGAGCCGCGAACGCTATCGCAATGCTCAGGAAATGATCGACGTTGTGAAAGAGTACCGTAAACGAAACATCCCGATCGACAACATCGTGCTTGACTGGCAGTACTGGGAAGATCCGAAATGGGGGTCGCACGAATTCGATCTTTCGCGTTTCCCGGATCCAAAGGGAATGGTCGACCAACTGCACAACGAACTCAATACACGCATCATGATTTCGGTATGGCCGAAATTCAACAAAGGAACTGCGAACTACGACGAGCTGAATGAAAAAGGGTTCCTTTTCACGAAGAATGTAGAAATGAAGCGGAAAGACTGGGTCGGTATCGGATATGAATCCACATTCTACGATCCGTTCAATCCGGAAGCCGGAAAAATGTTCTGGAGACAGATTGATGAACGACTCAACACAATAGGCATCGATGCGTGGTGGCTTGATGCCACTGAACCGGATATGCACTCGAACCTTTCGATAGCTGCGCGGAAGGAGAATATGAATCCTACTGGGATGGGTCCTGGCGAGAGATACTTCAACGCATATTCATTACTGAATTCGAAAAGTGTTTACGAAGGTCAACGGCAGGCCAGTCCTGAAAAGAGGGTCTTTATTCTAACAAGATCGTCCTACGCGGGACAACAGCGGTATGGCGCTGCCACCTGGAGTGGTGATATCGTATCCCGGTGGAGTGATTTTCAGGATCAGATTGCTGCTGGTGTCAATTTCTCACTTTCTGGAATCCCGTACTGGACAATGGACATCGGTGGCTTTTCCGTTGAACGCAGATACTACAATCTGACGGGAGAGACGCAAAAAGAATGGAGAGAACTTAATACAAGGTGGTTTCAGTTTGGTGCATTCTGTCCAATATTCCGTTCGCACGGCCAGTTCCCGTTCCGTGAAATTTTCAACATCGCTCCCGAGGGAACACGTGAGTACCGGAGCATGGTGTACTACACCAAACTGCGCTATCGTTTGATGCCTTACATCTATTCGCTGGCCGGACACAGTTACCATAACGATTACACCATAATGCGTGGTCTCGTAATGGATTTCAACAACGATCCCAAAGCTATTGACGTGGCGGATCAATACATGTTTGGTCCGGCAATTCTCGTTGCTCCTGTGTATGAATACAAGGCCACCAGCCGGGAAGTCTATCTGCCTGCAGGAAATCGCTGGTTTGATTTCTATACCGGAAAGCGCTATGAAGGCGGAAACGAAATTACCGTTGAAGCGCCCCTGGAAAGAATGCCATTGTTTGTAAAAGAAGGTTCTATTGTTCCCGCCGGCCCTGAGATTCAGCACACAAGTGAAAAACCTGCGGATCCGGTTACGCTGTACGTGTTCACCGGTAAAGATGCAACATTCACACTATATGAAGACGAGGGAATCAATTACAATTATGAAGATGGAAAACATCTGACTGTTCTGCTTTCGTACAGCGACAGCAATCAGACGCTTACCATACACAAAGCAAGTGGCTCCTACGACGGGATGCCAGCCAGTAGAAAGTTTGAGATAGTTTGGGTTACAGACCAGCCGATTGGGGTAGGCCTTAAGGCCACACCCCATGAGGTGGTCGATTACTCGGGAGACGAAGTCACAGTTAAGTTCAGACCCACCAAATAATCAGTTAAATAAATTTGTATGCTTAAAAAAATCTACCAACGCTGTGCTGTTGCTGCCCTGCTGATGGTTCTGTGCAATTTCGCATTTGGACAGTCCACAACGGTGACAGGAACAGTCAAGGATGCTCAGGGCACCGAATTGCCTGGAGTGAACGTCCTTATTAAAGGGACTACCAACGGTACATCTACTGACTCGAACGGAAATTTCTCCCTTCAGGTCACTACTTCAGACGTACTTGTCTTTTCATTTATCGGATACCAATCCCAGGAAGTTCCAGTTGGTAACCAGACTTCGTTCAACATCATGCTTGGTGAAGATCTGACTACGCTTTCCGAAGTGGTTGTAGTCGGTTATGGTGTTCAGAAAAAAACGGTAAACACCGGCGCAAACCTTCAGGTTGACGGTGAAAACCTCCAGAAACTGAGTACTACCAATGCGATGCAGGCGCTACAAGGCCAGGCTCCTGGTGTTCAGATTACATCCACGTCGGGCCAGCCAGGTTCCGACATGCGCGTAACGGTGCGCGGGCTAGGTACAATTAGTAACTCTTCGCCACTCTACGTTGTCGATGGCGTTCTTACATCAGACATCAGTTATCTGAACCCTGCCGACATTGAAACCCTTACGGTGTTGAAGGATGCTGCTTCCGCAGCTATTTACGGATCACAGGGTGCCAACGGTGTTGTACTGGTTACGACGAAGACGGGCAAAGCAGGAAAATCGCAACTTACCTTCGATGCGTTCTATGGTGTACAGAATGTGGCACGCAAAACGGGCCTGCTCAATTCTCGTGAGTATGCCACCATTATGAATGAATCCGCCGTTAACTCCGGCAATCTGCCTCACTTCACAGACGAGGAAATCAGCGCCATGGGGGAGGGCACCAACTGGCTTGACGAAATGTTTATAAAAAACGCGCCGACACAAAACTACAGCCTCGGCGCTTCTGGTGGAACGGAGACTTCGGTATACAGTACTTCGCTGTCATACTTGTCGCAGGTTGGTGTCGCCGGTGGCCGCAGCCTTTCAAATTATGAGCGTTACAATTTCAGAATCAATTCAGAACATAAAGTCTGGAAAGACATCATAACAATTGGCCAGCACCTGAACTTTGCATACACCGAAAACAACGGTATCGGTGTGGGAAATCAGTACAACAACTCCCTTCGGGCAGCATTCAATGTAAGCCCGTTTGTACCCATGTACGACGCTGACGGCAACTTCTTCGACAACACGGACGGCGAGTGGAACAACGGAGAGGCAAATCCATATGCGGTTATGGTTTATAGCAACCAGAATCGAAACAACAACCAGCGACTCATCGGTGATGTGTACATGCAGGTTGAACCGATCAAAAACCTGAAATACAGAACAAGTCTGGGAATTGATTACAACGCCTTCGAAGGGCGGTCTTATACTCCCAGGTATCAGCTTTCAATCTATGCTTTTAACGACATCACCCGCGTTCGCCAAAACATGGGTAAAGGCAGAACCTGGATTTGGGACAACCTGCTTAGCTATGGATTCAATCTTGAAGACCACAGCTTTGATGTGATGGTTGGTTCTTCCGCGTTCCGGAATGGCGGCGCAAGCATCGACGGAAGTAATACGGATTTTGTTCTTGACGGAATCAAATATGCCTGGTTAAACAACACGACCAATAGCCAGGGCGGTAACCTTCGGACACTTAGTGGTGGCCCTTATTCGCCAGATTACAGATTATCGTATTTCGGAAGACTGAACTACAACTATCGCGAAACCTATATGCTGAACGCGACGTTCCGCGCAGACGGATCATCGCGTTTCGCGCAGGGAAACCGGTGGGGATATTTCCCTTCTGTTTCGGCTGGCTGGGTTGTTTCCAATGAATCATTCCTCTCTTCATCCGACACTTTTGAGTTTCTGAAGTTGAGAGCAAGCTGGGGACAAGTGGGTAACCTTAACGTTGGATTCTTCAATTATCTCGCGCCGGTTACTTATCAGTACACTAACTATATCTTTGGACCCGAAGAAGGTGCCCTTACCCCGGGTGCCTTCCCAAGCCGTCTTGCCAATCCAGATGTGAGATGGGAGACATCCGAGCAAACAAACATCGGACTTGACGCCAGTGTACTTGATGGAAAACTTGAGCTGACGCTGGATTGGTATAATAAGACCACCAAAGACTGGTTGATCCGCGCACCAATCCTGGCAACCGCCGGGGCCGAAGCACCGTTCATCAACGCTGGTAAAGTGGTAAACAAAGGCCTCGAACTCGCGCTTACCTACAATAATACCGTTGGAGCTTTATCGTACTCAGTGGGTATCAACGGATCGTACAACCGTAACAAGGTGTTGGAAATACCGACAGACGACGGAGTCATACATGGTCCGACGAATCAATTATTTGATAACTCACTTGAGTTTAACCGTGCACAAACCGGACACCCTATTGGTTACTTCTGGGGACTTACGACCAACGGACTCTTCCAGACCGAAGAAGACGTTTATAGTCACCGCTCTTCGGAAGGTAAGGTTATTCAACCAAATGCTCAGCCTGGAGACGTGCGTTATGTTGACCAGAACGACGATGGTGTAATCGATGATCTTGATCGTGGCGAAATTGGTACGGCCATTCCAGACTATACATTTGGTTTCAACGTATCGTTGAACTACAAAGGTTTCGATTTCACGCTTCTTGCCAGTGGAGTTGCCGGTAATGAACTCGTTCAATCGTATCGCAATCAGGCCAATCCAAAGGCAAATTATACAACAGCGATTCTTGATCGTTGGCATGGACCGGGCTCATCAAACTCGATCCCTCGCGTAACCGATGACAACCGGAACTGGACCAATTTCTCAGATCTTTATCTGCATGATGGAAGCTTCCTCCGATTGAACAACATCACATTGGGGTATGACTTCTCGAATCTGATGGAACCTAAGTTTCTTAATCAGGTGCGCCTGTATGCCTCCGTGCTGAACCTTTACACGTTTACCCGATACAACGGAATGGATCCTGAAGTCGGCTTTGGTGTGAACGATTTCTCACAAGGGGTGGACCTTGGATTTTATCCCAGGCCGAGAACGTATATGCTCGGTGTAAATGTCAAATTTTAAAATTGTGACCCATGAAAAGTTTCTTTAAATATATTCTTGCCGCAACAGTATTCCTGTCCACGTCCTGCGGTGACGATTTTCTGGACAGTGGCCCCCTCGATGAGCTAACGGATGAGAATTTCTACCGTACTCCTGATCAGGCATACGCTGCGCTCGTAGGATGTTATGATGGCCTGCAACGCGCATGGGCTGGAAGCATGAGCTTTCCTGTGGCTTCTGAAGTTATGTCAGACAATGCCTTTGGCGGAACTGGAAGCTCCGATGGATTCGGCTACCAGATGATTGATGAATTCGATAAAAACAGATCCAGCGCAGATCAAAACATGTTCAATGATATGTGGGTTGATTACTATCGTGCGCTATACAGATGCAATGTTTTACTCGGTAAGCTTGATCAGGTTGAATGGGGAACGGATACACAGCTAAAGACTACCTATGAGGCCGAAGCACGGTTCCTGCGCGCTTATATGTACTTTGATATGGTACGGCTCTGGGGAAATATTCCCCTGATCACCGAGCCAACTAATGCAAATGTACCGCAGGCTAACCCTGATGAAATATACCGTGTTATTGCACAGGATCTGGAATTTGCCGCGGCAAACCTACCAGCCACAAGCTACGCTGCTCAACCCGCAGCAACACATGGTCGGGTGACCAAGTGGGCTGCGCAATCGCTTATTGCGAGAGTATACCTGTACTACACCGGGTACTATGGAGCCGGCGATCTCGTGGGCGAGGTAACGCGTGAGGAGGCTCTGGCTTATGTTGAGGATGTGATCGCTAATAGCGGCCATGGATTGCTGGATGATTTCGCTGAGCTCTGGCCCGCGGCTTCACTGGATAGCTACGCCGGGGAGGATAACCGGGAAACCGTATTTGGTATCAAGTACACTTACACCAGCGATTACGATGGCAACACGGATGGCAATCATTGGCTTGTTATGTATGGTATGAGAGAACAGGCTGTTTACCCATATGGCAACGGATGGGGCGGAGGAACTGTCAATCCGAAATTATGGAATGCGTATAGTGCAGACGATTCGCGCCGGGGGGCTTCGATTATTTCCATCACGCACGAAAGTATCGATTTTGGAAATGTGAGCAAGCAGAGAGAATACACCGGCTTTTATGTTAAGAAGTACACACCTATGGTAGACCAGGACGGTAATAGCCCTGTCATTGAGAAGGGCGGAGTGAACTTCATGATCGCACAGTTTCAGGATTACGTATCAATCAGATTTGCTGATGTGTTACTAATGGCTGCCGAGCTAGGTAGCCCTTCCGCCCAGGATTACCTTGACCAGGTACGCGAGAGAGCAAACCTGTCACCGGTTTTGGCAACGCGTGAAAACATTTTAAAGGAACGCCAGCTCGAATTCGCATTCGAAGGTCATCGGTACTGGGACTTGTTGCGTCAGGGTATTGACGTAGCCGCCGCAACAATCGCTGAGCAGACTCAGGTGCTTAATGGTGGAACTCCTGTCGATAAGATGATACAAGCTGCAAACATATCTGCGACAAAAGGGCTGCAGCAAATCCCTTACACGCAGATTACACTTTCGAACAACGTACTTAAGCAGAATTCGGGCTGGTAAACCAAAAGCTATATGAGAAAAATATTTAAACTATTCATGGTTCTAATGGCGGGAGTGGCGATGCTCACTTCTTGTCAGGAAGATGAGCCGGTTCTTGGTGGAAAGCTTGATAAATCAGAGATCAGCTTTGACGTAATCCAGGATTATAATGTTGACGGCGGTGGTAATACTGTAATACTCCGGAACAATACTCCAGGAACGATTTCCCTCTGGGATTACGGAACCGGCAGGTCAACGCGCGCGGTGGATACGGTGCGATTTGCATTTCAGGGTGAGTATGTAATAAAGTTTTCGGTAACTACCGCTGGTGGTATTGTGGAAATGGATCCCGTGACGGTTGTTGTTACGGATGACAATCTTAATTATGTGAATGATCCCCTCTGGACTTTGCTTACCGGCGGGGTTGGTAATGAGAAATCATGGATACTGGACAACGGTCAATACGGGTTGGCTACCGGACCCCTTGCGTATGCCGATCCAGGCAGGGCGCAGGTGTGGGGTGATTTCCAAACGAACTGGGAGCCAGCTGCGGGTGATGTGGGGATCGGTCCTGAATTTCAGGATGCTGAAATGACCTTTAAACTCTCGGGCGGTCCGTTCCTTACGACGGTGAAACCAAATGAGCCGGGCGGAGATGAATCGGGTACATTTTTCCTTGATGTTGATAACCACACACTAAGCACGACAGATGCCACGATTATTCGCCCGTCAAATTTTGTCGCTAACGTTTCAAACTGGACTCAGAATCTGAATATTCTTGAGCTGACCGAGAATCAGATGCGCATCGCTGTGATGAGGACGAACGATGAAGGACCTTGGTGGTACATACTGAACTATGTGTCCAAAGAGTTTGCTGATAACTATGTTCCTGAGTTTGTTCCGGATCCGAACTTCAACCATGGCGATCAGATGTTTTTCCTTGCCGGAAATTCAGCGACGACCTGGAAACTTAGCACAGAAACGCCTTTTAACTGGACAGATCTGGATGGGACGTTCCTGAATCTAGACTGGACTTCAATTACGGCCTACCCTGATTGGACTGGCTACAACGATGAAGCTATTGCCAATATTGAGAATGTGAGGATTACGTTCAGCAAAACTGGCGATGTTACCATCCGGAATAATGATGGTTCGATTGAACGGGGTGACTTTACACTAGATGCTCCCAAGAATATCATCACGTTTCAAGGGGTTAGACCAGAGATTTATATCTCGGGTGGCTGGGTTACGGCAACCACCACTTCGTATTTTGAGGATGATGGCGGAAATGTCATCACGGGCGAAAACCAATGGAAGATCGTAAAGACCCGAAGCGTCGCGGGCATTGTGACGGATGTTTGGTTTGGAAAGAGGGATACAGGCAAGAAAGAGTATATGGTTTACCACTTCGAACTCGAATCCGGCCGCCCCGATATCCAGAAAGAGATGATCAAAGGACTTGCCGGAGGAACCAATGGAACAACGTCAAGAACGTTTGAGATTGACGTGAACTGGCCGGTAGACTGGACCAACCTTGAGGGCATCGGATGGACCGTGGCGGGCACACAGGAGGGATGGTATTGGAGTGAGGAGATCGCGGCCTCGGTTAAGAATCAAACTTTGACGTTCACACAAACGGATGGTGTTGTTACCGTGACGAAGAAGGACGAAGCTGGAAATACCAGCACGTCCCCTGTTACCATTGATGGTGAAAGCCAGATGGTGATCATTCACGATATCGACATAATACAGTTTGGTGCAGGCTCATGGCTACCCACCGCTGGTCCGGAATACAAATGGGTGCGGGGTGATTATACCCAAGTGCAGGAAAATGGATTCTGGCTTGGCGTACAGTCCAGCGATAGTGAATACACTGCTTATCATTATATTTTGAAATAGAAACAAAGGATGAAGGAAATGGCACATACTCCAACCGTTGTATGTGCCATTTTTTTTGAACATTAAACTGGATAACAAGCTATTGAGACTACCGGTGACGTGTTATCGCGTACATAACGAAGAACTACAAATGAAGGGCATTATATCGGACTTGGCATTGGCTGTCTTTTGTATCGTGTTGATGGTTGGTTGTCAACCAAATTCAGCATTGAAAACGGAATCGGACGCAAGGCGGATCGAACCATTCAACAGCGGCTGGCGGTTCACCCTGAATGCCGACACCAGTAATACCGAAAGCTGGCGGGAAATCTCGTTGCCGCATGACTGGAGTATCGAAGGAGTCTTTAGTGCTGATGCTCCTGCAACGGTGGGAGGGGGTGCCCTTCCGGGAGGTATTGGATGGTATAAGAAAACGTTTCGTCTGGATGAGATCATTGGGGAAAATAAGGTGTTTATCGATTTCGATGGTATCTACTGGAACAGCGACGTTTGGATTAATGATGTCCACCTGGGCCATCGACCGAATGGATATATTTCCTTCCGGTATGATCTTACTCCATATCTGAAACAAGGTGTTGACAACGTAATCGTGGTTCGCGCCGACAACTCACAACAGCCGAACTCCAGGTGGTATTCGGGTTCGGGAATCTATCGTAATGTTTGGCTAACCACTACGAATTCTGTCCATGTCGCCAAGGATGGAACGTTTATAACAACGCCTGCGATAACCGAACAGTCCGCGACCGTTGATGTGGAAACCAATATTTTGAACGAAAGCAGTTCGATAAAATCATTGTCGTTGCGTACACTGATTTATGACCCTAAAAACCATCTGGTGGCTGAAGAGGAAAGTGCTGTATCCATTGATGGATCTGGCGCCAGCACAGTGAACCAGCAGCTTAAGGTTAGCAATCCGGATTTGTGGAGTACGGAATCTCCCGCGATCTACAAGGCGGTATCACAAATTCGCGAGGCAGGAAAAGTGATTGATCAATACGAAACGGCGTTTGGAATTCGCAGCTTTGAGTTCGACCCATATAAAGGGTTCTCGCTCAATGGCAAGCCAATGAAAATTCTCGGTGTATGCAACCACCACGACCTTGGAAGCCTGGGTGCCGCAATAAACTACCGCGCACTTGAAAGGCAACTTGAAATTCTGCGTGAAATGGGTGTAAACGGTATAAGAACCGCCCACAATCCTCCCGCGCCCGAGTTACTTGAATTGTGCGACAAAATGGGGTTTCTTGTTATGGATGAAATGTTTGATATGTGGAAGCGGCAAAAGTCACCATTCGATTACAGCCATTATTGGGATGAATGGCACAAGAAAGATCTCGAGGATTTCATTCGCCGGGACCGGAATCATCCAAGTGTTATTGTCTGGAGTATCGGAAATGAAATTGGTGAACAATGGGATTCTACCGGAACGACGATCGCACGTGAACTCGCCGGGATCGTGAAGGAACTTGACCCCACCAGACCAATCACCACGGGTAATAACGAAGTCAATCCCAGCAACAACATTATCAAATCCGGTGTTCTGGATCTGATTGGATACAATTACAATCACAAGGATTATGCTGATTTTCACCAGCGGTATCCGGGCAAGAAATTTATCGCAACCGAAACAACGTCCGCGTTGGCAACCCGTGGCCACTATGATATGCTATCCGATAGTATTCGACGATGGCCTCTGGCGTGGGACAAGCTATTTGTCGAAGGAAATAAAGACAATACGGTTTCAGCTTACGACAATGTAAGTGCCCCCTGGGGGTCGACGCATGAGGAGACATGGAAAGTCGTGAAGAAGCACGACCATATCTCCGGAATGTTTATCTGGACGGGCTTCGATTACCTCGGCGAACCGACTCCCTACGTGTGGCCCTCGCGAAGTTCCTATTTCGGTGTCATTGATCTGGCAGGATTTCCAAAGGACTCGTACTACATGTATCAAAGCGAATGGACTGACAAGACTGTTTTGCACGTATTCCCACACTGGAATTGGAATGAAGGTCAAACGATCGATATGTGGGCATATTATAACCAGGCTGACGAGGCGGAACTATGGCTCAATGGCGTTTCACAAGGCGTTCGAAAGAAAACCAGTGATGACCTTCACGTGATGTGGCGTCTCAAGTTCCAACCCGGTGTGATCAAAGTAACGACACGCGAGGGTGGAAAAGATATTTTGACGCAAGAAGTCAGAACTGCGGGAAAGCCAGCAAAGATTATTCTTGAGGCCGACCGGAACGCGATTAGCGCCGATGGCAAGGACCTCTCTTTCATAACAGCGAAGGTCGTCGATGAAGATGGCACGATAGTTCCCCATGCGGATAACCGGTTGCATTTTAGCGTCAGTGATGCCGCCATTCTGGCCGCCACTGATAATGGTGATCCAACAAGTCATGAATCGTTTCAAAGCGATAGTCGCAAAGCCTTCCATGGCCTCGCCCTCGCTATCGTGCGTGCAAAAACAAAGGCCGGCTCCGTCACCGTCAGAGCGGAGTCGCCCGGGTTGGAAAGCTCGTCCATCACACTTACATTGAAGTAACTATTCTATGCTCCTGTTCCGATTTCTCCAGA